>JANOEP010000001.1:0-11911 GCA_031441465.1 bacterium
CCGGCCCGGCGAGCGCGTGCCCGCCGGCGCCTTCAACGCGGGCGAAACGGGGTTCCGGCTGGCCGCCGTGGAGGACTTCTCCGACTCGCAGCTGCACGACCTGCTGCGCCTGGACGCCGCACGCGAAGCCGACGCCGACGCGCCCCGCGACGCCTGGCACCGCATCGCCACGGTGTACGTCGGGGTCGTGTTCCTGCTGGCCGCCACGGGGTTCGTGACCTGGCTCGGCGCGGGCCTGCAGCGGGCGGTGGCGGTGGCGGTCTCGGTGCTGGTGGTGACCTGCCCCTGCGCGCTGGGCCTGGCCGTGCCGCTGGCGCGCGAACTGGTGCACGTCGGGCTGCGACGACGCGGCGTGCTGCTGCGCCGCAACAGCTACCTGGAAAAGGCGCTGCGCGTGCGCAAGATCCTCTTCGACAAGACGGGCACGCTGACCCGCGGTCTGCTGGCGCTGGCCGACGCGTCCCGCCGCGAGGCGCTGGCGCTGCCCTTGGCCGAACGTCGCGTGCTGTGGAACCTGACCGGCCGCAGCAGCCACCCGGTGAGCCGCTGCGTCGCGGCGGCCCTGTCGCTGAACGACGCCGCCTCGGCGCAGGAGGGCGCCGCCCGGCTCGATCCCGCGGCCGACGACGTGCGCGAGATTCCCGGCGAGGGCCTGGTCTGGGAACGAGACGGCGTCGTCTGGCGCTTCGGCCGCCCCTCGTTCGCCGCGCCCGCGACCCCCGACGCCTTTGCCGGATGCAGCGTCTTCAGCCGCGACGGCCTGCCGCTGGCGGCGCTGACGCTGGTCGAGGAGATGAAGCCGGACGCCGCCGCCGAAGTGGCGCGGCTACGGGCCGCCGGGTACGAAGTCCACCTGCTGAGCGGCGACGCGCCCGCGCGCGTCCAGGCGGCCGCCGCCGCCCTCGGCCTGGACGCCGGCCGGGTCCGCGGCGGGCTGTCCCCGCAGGCGAAGGCCGCAGCCGTGCGCGCCCTGGACGATCGCGACACCCTGATGGTCGGCGACGGTCTGAACGACAGCCCCAGCTTCGACGCGGCCTGGACGGCGGCCACCCCGGCCGTGGACCGCGTCGTGCTGCCGCACAAGGCCGACTTCTATTACCTGGGCGACGGCGTCGCCGCCGTGCGCCGCTCGCTGGACGCCGCCCGTCGCCTGCGCGCCGTCCAGCGCGGCAACCTGCTGTTCGCCGGCATCTACAACCTGGTCGCGGTCGGTCTCTGCCTGTCGGGATTGGTCACCCCGGTGGTGGCCGCGGTGCTGATGCCCGTCAGTTCCGTGACGGTGGTCGCGGTGACCGCCGCGCGTCTGGGTGCGCGGAGGTCCCTGTGGACGTCCTGATGATCACCGTCTTCGTCAGCCTGTTGCTGGTCGTCGGCGGGCTGGTGCTGTTCTTCGTCCGCCAGCGCGCGGGCGATTTCGACCACGGGGACCGCCTGTCGCTGCTGCCTTTGGCCGACGACCCGCAGGGCGATCCCGTCCCGGACGTGAAACCGCAGGAGCCCTGAGCGGGCTCGATCACCCCAGGCGAGGAGGCTCCGCGACTCATGCAAGCCACGACTCCCGTCACCAAGCGCGTGGTGTACGACGACGACGTCGTCCGCGCATTCTCGCTCGCGACCATCATCTGGGGCGCCGTCGGCATGCTGGTCGGCGTCCTGGTCGCGACCCAGATGTCGTTCTGGCAGGCCAATCTCGGTCTGTCGTGGACGACCTTCGGCCGGCTGCGGCCGCTGCACACCAACGCGGTCATCTTCGCCTTCGTCGGCAACATGATGTTCGCGGGTGTCTACTACAGCACCCAGCGGCTGCTGAAGACGCGGATGGCCTCGGATCTGCTGAGCTGGGTCCACTTCTGGGGCTGGCAGGCGATCATCGTCGGCGCGGCCGTCACCTTCCCGCTGGGCCTGACCCAGGGCAAGGAATACGCGGAGCTGATCTGGCCCCTGGACCTGCTGGTCGTGCTGGTCTGGGTCGCCTTCGCCGTGAACTTCTTCTGGACGCTGGCCCGGCGCAACGAGCGCAACCTGTACGTGGCGATCTGGTTCTACATCTCGACGATCATCACCATCGCCGTGCTCTACATCGTCAACAACCTGCAGCTGCCGACCAGCCTGACGCATTCCTACTCGATCTTCACCGGCGTCCAGGACGCCCTGGTGCAGTGGTGGTACGGCCACAACGCCGTGGCCTTCTTCCTGACCACCCCGATCCTGGGCATCATGTACTACTTCCTGCCCAAGGCCGCCGGGCGGCCGGTCTACTCGTACCGGCTGTCGATCGTGCACTTCTGGTCCCTGATCTTTCTCTACATCTGGGCCGGGCCGCACCACCTGCTCTACACGGCGCTGCCGGACTGGGCGCAGACGATGGGCATGATCTTCAGCGTCATGCTGTGGGCCCCGAGCTGGGGCGGCATGCTCAACGGCCTGCTGACCCTGCGCGGCGCCTGGGACAAGCTGCGCACCGACCCGATCATCAAGTTCTACATCGTCGCGGTGACCTTCTACGGCATGAGCACCTTCGAGGGGCCGCTGCTCTCGATCAAGAGCGTCAGCGCCCTGGGCCACTACACCGACTGGATCATCGGCCACGTCCACGGCGGCGCCCTGGGCTGGAACGGCTTCATGGCCTTCGGCATGCTCTACTGGATGGTGCCGCGGCTGTGGGGCACGCAGCTCAAGTCGGTGCGCCTGGCCGAGGTCCACTTCTGGATCGCGACCTTCGGCATCCTGCTCTACGTCGTCGCGATGTGGATCTCCGGCGTCAGCCAGGGCCTGTTCTGGCGCGCCCTGGACGCCGAGGGCTTCCTGAAGTACCCGGACTTCATCGAAGGCCTGATCGCCTCGCGGTTCATGTACCAGATGCGCCTGATCGGCGGCCTGGCCTACTTCGCCGGCGCCCTGCTGATGGTCGGCAACCTTTGGGCGACGATCCGCAGCGGCCGCCGGACCACCGTCGAGATCGAGGTGCAGGGTTACGCGCACGACGGCCCGGGCTTCTGGGCGCTGATGCGCGGCGCGCCGGTGCTCTATTCGCTGGCGGTGATCGTGCTCTCGCTGGTGCTGTTCTTCTCGGGCACCCTCGGCAGCGCCATCGCCCTGGCCGGCTTCGGCGTGCTGGTGATCGCCGGCGCCCTGTCGATCGGCGCGGAGAAGTCCCGCCGGAGCTGGCACGACCTGATCGAGGGCCACTCGCTGGCCTTCACGGTGCTCGTCCTGGTGGCGATCCTCGTAGGCGGCCTGGTGGAGATCGTGCCCCTGGTCGTTGCCAAGAAGGACGTGCCGGCGCAGGTCGCGCACGCCGACTCGGTCTGGGCCGCCAAGGGCGAGTACGTCTTCGTGCAGATGCCCTACAGCCCGCTGGAGGTCGAGGGCCGCGACATCTACGTGCGCGAAGGCTGCTACGTCTGCCACAGCCAGATGATCCGCCCGTTCCGCCACGAGACGCTGCGCTACGGCGAGTACAGCCGGGCCACCGAGTTCATCTACGACACGCCGTTCCAGTGGGGATCCAAGCGCACCGGGCCCGACCTGCACCGCGAGGGCGGCAAGTACGCCAACGTCTGGCACTACCTGCACCTGATCGACCCGCGTTCGACCTCGCCGGGCTCCAACATGCCCCCGTACGCACACCTGAAGACGCACCCGGTCGACCTGGGCGGCACCGCCGGCAAGCTGCGGGTCCTGCGCAAGCTGGGCGTGCCCTACGACGAGGCCGAGATCGCCGGCGCGACCGCGACCGCGCGCGCGCAGGGCGGGCTGATCGTCGCCGATCTGGCCACCCAGGGCATCACGGTCGCGTCCGACAGCGAACTGGTCGCCCTGATCTCCTACCTGCAGCGCCTCGGGCGCGGCCCGCAGCCCGTGGCTGCGGTTCCGGTCGCTGTGGCCGCGCGGGAGGTATCCCGATGAGCGAGTGGTTCTTCCGCGACAACCCGCTGCTCGTCTGGCCGCTGGTCGGGCTGGGCATCTTCGCCGCGGCGTTCCTGCTGGTGATCCTCTACGTGACGGTCGGGCTGCGCCACGACCGCGAGATCGAGCGCATGGCGGCGCTCCCCCTGGCCGACGAGGCGGCGGCCGCTCTCGAGGAAGGAGACGTGCAGCGATGAGCGAGCACAAGCCCGACGAACTGCGCAGTCACGCTTACGACGGCATCGAGGAGTACGACAACAAGCTGCCCAACTGGTGGCTGTTCATCCTGTACGGGTCGATCGTCTTCGCGATCGGTTACTGGCTGGTCTTCCACACCTTCTCGATCGTCGACCTGCCGCGCGCCCGCTACGACAAGGAGATGATCGCAGCCTCCGAAGTGCAGCTTGCGCGCATGGCCAAGAACGGTCTCACCGACGAGAGCCTGTCGCTGATGGCCGCGATCCCGGCGCAGGTCGAGTCGGGCCGCCAGCTCTACACGACCTACTGCGTGGTCTGCCACGCCGATCGCGGCCAGGGTCTGGTCGGCCCGAACCTGACCGACGGCGTCTGGATCCACGGCGGCCGGCCGCTGGACATCCACAAGACGGTCACCGACGGCGTGCCGAGCAAGGGCATGGCCGCCTGGGGCCGCCAGCTCGGTCCGACGCGCGTGCAGCAGGTCGTGGCCTACGTCCTGACGCTCAAGGGCACCGAGGTGCCGGGCAAGGCCCCCGAAGGCGTGCCCGAGGCGGAGGCGTCCCCGGTGACTCCGGCCCCGGCCACGCCTGCGGTGCCCGCACCGGGCGGGACGGCCGGCAATGGCTGAGGAAGGCAAGGGCAGGAAGGAGCGCCGCCGGCCGGACCTGGACACGGTCTACTCGATCAACGCGGACGGCTCGCGCAACTTCCTGCACCCGGCGGACGTCAGCGGCCGCTGGCAGGTCCTGAAGAACCTCGTGTTCATGGTGCTGCTGCTGGTCTACGCGGCGCTGCCCTGGCTCGTGATCGGCGGCCACCCGGCGGTCCACCTCGACCTGCCCGGCCGCCATGCCTACCTGTTCGGCTTGAGCTTCACGAATCAGGACTTCTACCTGATGTTCTTCGTGCTGACGGGCATCGGGTTCGGCCTGTTCGTGGCGACGGCCCTCTGGGGCCGCATCTGGTGCGGCTACGCCTGCCCGCAGACCGTCTTCATGGAGGGCGTGTTCCGCAAGTTCGAGCGGTGGATCGAGGGGCCCCGGGTCGAGCGCATCCGCCGCAACCTGGGCCCGCCGACGGCGGGCCGCTTCTGGCGCAAGCTGCTCAAACACGCGATCTTCCTGGGCATCTCCTACGTCATCGCCCACGTGTTCCTGAGCTACTTCTTCCCGCCGCGCCAGCTGCTGTACGTGATCACGAGTTCGCCCGCGCTCCATCCCTCGGCCTTCGGCTGGTCGATGTTCTGGACCGCGGTGCTGTACTTCGACTTCGCCTGGTTCCGCGAGCAGACCTGCCTGATCATCTGCCCGTACGGACGGCTGCAGTCCTCGCTCATCGACCAGGACACGATCATCATCGGCTACGACGAGAAGCGCGGCGAGCCCCGGCACAAGGGCAAGGACGAGGGCGGCGACTGCGTCGACTGCTACCGCTGTGTGGAGGTCTGCCCGACCGGGATCGACATCCGCGGCGGCCTGCAGATGGAGTGCATCGGCTGCACCAACTGCATCGACGCCTGCGACGACGTGATGCGGCGCATCGGCAAGCCGCAGGGCCTGGTGCGCTACGATTCCCAGCGGGCCTTTATGGGCGAGCCGCGCCGGCCGCTGCTGCGCGCGCGCACCATCGTCTACGCCTGCCTGGGCCTGTTGGGCCTGACGGTGGCGACGCTGTCGGCCGGCAGCCGCGAGGGATTCCAGGCCAACGCCCTGCGCCAGGCGGGGATGCCCTACCTGCTCGAGGGCGACCGCATCCGCAACCTCTACACCCTGCACCTGCAGAACAAGGGCGACCGGGCGGCCACCTACAGCATTTCCCTGTCGTCCGGCGACCGGCCCGGCCTGGAACTCATCCTGCCGCAGCCGATCGTCCGCCTCGACCCCTTGCAGGACGGGCAGACGCCGCTGTTCCTGTACCTCGACCGCGCGCTCTACTCGGGAGCCTTCCCGCTGACCCTCACGGTGACCGACTCGCTCACCGGCGAGCTGCGCAACCTCGACGTCCAGTTCCGGGGGCCCTGACCGTGAAGCGCTGGCTGAAACACCATCCCTGGATCTGGATCGTCGTCTTCTTCCTGTTCGTGATGGGGATGAACGCGGCCTTCGTAGTGATCGCGATCCTGCATCGTCCCGAGCTGGTGAAGTAGCTGCGACCCGCCGCCGCACAACGAGAAGGGCCCGACCTCGCGGCCGGGCCCTTGACCTGTTGGAATCCCGGCGGTCAGCCGACCTGCCAGGCGTCCTTCGTGTAGATCAGCTTCTTCAGGTCGCCCTTGCCCTTCTTGGCGGTCAGGCGGTCGACCTGCTCCTTCACGGCACCGTCGTAGGTCGGCTTGTCGAGCTGGCGGAAGATGCCCAGGGCGTGCGGCAGATCCTCCCGCTCGTCCAGGTAGGCCATGATGTAGGACAGAGGCTTGGTGGTCGTCGGGTCCCAGACGTCGGCATCGGCCGCCGAGACGACCTCGACCTCGCCGCCGGAGATGCGCAGGCCCTTCTCGTTCTCCTTGCCGAAGATCAGGGGCTGCCCCGGCTGCAGGTCGATCGTCCGCTCGGCGCGGGCCTCCTTCGTCGACCAGTCCTTCCAGACGCCGTCGTTGAAGATCACGCAGTTCTGCCAGATCTCGACGAAGGCGATGCCCTTGTGGGCGGCGGCGGCCAGCAGGGTGCTCTTGATGTGCTTGGGGTTCGTGTCCACGGTGCGGGCCACGAACGTCGCCCCGGCGCCCAGCGCCAGGTTGATCGGGTTGAAGGGCAGGTCCACCGAGCCGTAGGGCGAAGTCTTGGTCTTCAGGCCCGCCGGCGAGGTGGGGGAGTACTGGCCCTTGGTCAAGCCGTAGATCTGGTTGTTGAACATCAGGATCTTGATGTCGACGTTGCGGCGCATGGCGTGGATCAGGTGGTTGCCGCCGATCGACATCGCGTCGCCGTCGCCGGTGACGACCCACACCGAGAGGTCGGGGTTGGCCGTCTTGGTGCCCGTGGCGATGGCGGCGGCGCGGCCGTGGATCCCGTGGAACCCGTAGCAGCCCATGTAGTAGGGGAAGCGGCTGGAGCAGCCGATGCCCGAGATGATCGCCATCTTCTCGCGGGGCACGCCGATCTCGGCCAGCGCGGCCTGCGTGGCGTTCAGGATCGCGTAGTCGCCGCAGCCCGGGCACCAGCGCACTTCCTGGTCCGACTTGAGGTCCTTGGGTGTCAGTTGGACGGCGCTCATGACTTACCCTCCAGCACGGCGGTGATCTGTTCCCGAATCTCGCGCGCGGTGAAGGGCTTGCCCTTGACCTTGCCGAAGTGCAGGAAGCGACGGTCGGGGTACTCGCCCTGGAGCAGGCGGGACAGCTGCCCCATGTTCAGCTCGGGCACGAGGATCTGCTTGTAGCGGGCGAAGAGCTCGTCCAGCCCGTACGGCAGCGGCCACAGGTGCCGCAGGTGCAGGTGGGCGACCGAGACGTTCTGCTCGCGCCGCAGACGCTCGGTTCCGCTGCGGATCGCGCCGTAGGTCGAGCCCCATCCCACCACCAGCAGGTCGGCCTCGCGCGGCCCGGTGACTTCGGGCGTCGGGATCGTGTCCCGCACGCCGAGCACCTTGTCGCGCCGCAGCTCGGACATGAGCTGGTGGTTCTCGGGGTTGTGGCTCACGTTGCCGGTGATGTTCTCCTTCTCGAGGCCGCCGATGCGGTGCTCGAGTCCGGGCGTGCCGGGGATCGCCCACGGGCGCGCCAGCTTCCCGTCCCGCGCGTAGGGAGCGTAGCCGGCGGGGTCGGTGACGTGGGTCGCCGGGAACCGCGGCAGCTTGTCCAGGTCGGGCAGCCGCCAGGGCTCCGCGCCGTTGGCGATGTAGTTGTCGCTGAGCAGGATCACCGGCGTCATGTACTGCACGGCGATGCGGCAGGCCTCCACGGCGCAGTCGAAGGCGTCGGCCGCGGTCGCGCAGGCCAGCACCGGCAGGGGCGCGTCGCTGTTGCGGCCGAACAGGCTCTGCAGCAGGTCCGCCTGCTCCACCTTGGTCGGCAGGCCGGTCGAGGGGCCGGCGCGCTGCACGTCGACGATGACCAGGGGCAGCTCGGTCATGATGGCCAGGCCGATCGCCTCGGTCTTGAGCGCCAGGCCGGGGCCCGACGTGGTCGTGCAACCCAGCAGGCCGGCGTACGAGGCGCCGATGGCGGTGCAGATGCCCGCGATCTCGTCCTCCACCTGGCAGGTGATCACGCCGTACTCCTTCAGCTCCGCGAGGTGCTGCAGGATGTCGGTGGCCGGGGTGATGGGATAGGAGCCCAGGAACAGCTTCAGCTGCGCGAGCTCGGCGCCCGCGGCCAGGCCCAGGGCCAGGGCGTGGTTGCCCATGATGTTGCGGTAGGTGCCGGGCAGCGCGTTCTCGACCGGGACCACCTCGTAACGGCCCTGGAAGACCTCGTGGATGTCGCCGGAGTTGTAGCCCACGCGCAGGGCGGTCTGGTTGGCCTCGGCCAAATCGGGCTTGCCGGCGAACTTGGCGGCGAGCCACTCGAGCGTCGGCTCGAGGGGGCGGCTGTAGAGCCAGTACATCAGTCCCAGCACGTAGAAGTTCTTGCAGCGCAGGACGTCCTTCGAGGTCAGCGACGAGCCCTTCAGCGCCTCGGTGACCCGGGCGTTGATGTCGATCGCGATGACGCGGAACCCGTCGAGGGTGCCGTCCTCGAGCGGGTTGGTCGTGAGCTTGGCCTTCTGCAGGTCGCGCTCCGTGAAGTTGCCCGTGTTGGCAATGATGATGCCGCCGGGGGCGACGTCCTTGTAGTTCACGATCAGCGCCGCGGCGTTCATGGCCACCAGCACGTCGGGCGTGTCGCCGGCGGTGTAGATGTCGGCGCTGCTGAAGTGGATCTGGAACCCCGAGACTCCCGCCCGCGTGCCGGCCGGCGCGCGGATCTCGGCGGGGAAGTCGGGGAACGTGGCGAGGTCGTTGCCGACCTTGGCCGTGGTGTCCGTGAACTGGTTGCCGGTGATCTGCATGCCGTCGCCGGAATCGCCGGCGAAGCGGATCACGACATCGTCCTGCCTGGTCACTGCGATCGACATGGCGTGAAGTGTCGCCTCCTTGCCCTGAGCCGGGCCTTCGCGGCCGCGTGCCAGGGAGTCGGAATGGTGGGGCCGCCGCAGCGGGCCGTGGACCCCGAAGCGTCGCTGTGCGTGAGGGTTCAAAGTAGTCAAGGGAGCGGCGCAGGGCCAGAGAAGATCGTTTTCGCCGCGGCCGTATTTCGGCGCCGCAGGCGGCGATGGAGTGCGGCCTTCGCTGTGAAAAGCGACACGGCGCGGTGCCGCCGACCGGCTGATCGGGGTCTAGTTATATTATTAACAAACAGGCGGGCCGACGTTCAGTATGCCCAGAATTCCAGCGAGTAGCGCCCGCGGTACTCCGCCCGCAGCACGAGATGTTCCCGCAGACCCGGCGTCGCCAGGATCCGGGCCTCCGCGCTGCCGGATCCGGGCAGCACCAGGACCGCTTCGACGTCGCGGTAGTGGTTGCGCAGCAGGGCCTCGGCCCGCGCAGGTCCCAGCACGAACAGCGTCGTGGAGAGTCCGTCGGCCTGCGCCGCGCTGCGGGCGATGACCGTCGCGCTGAGCAGGTCCTCGGCCGGCTGGCCGGTGGACGGGTCCATGATGTGGCCGTAGCGCTGCCCGTCGATCTCCACGAAGCGTTCGTAGGCGCCGCTGGTGGCCACCGCGCGGTTGGTCAGATCGACGGTCGCGATCAGCTGGTCGCGGTCCAGGGGGTCGCGGATCCCCACGCGCCAGGCGTTGCGCCCCTCGGGCACGCCCAGGCAGAACAGGTTGCCGCCCAGGTCGAGCATGGCGTCGTCGACGCCCAGCGCCACCAGGTTCGCCAGGGCGCGGTCCACGGCGTAGCCCTTGGCGATGCCGCTGAGGTCGAACTGCGTGCCCGCGTCCAGTTTGCGCACCGTGCGGCGGGAGGTGTCGTGTTCGTAACGGCCCAGCAGCGCGCGCGCCGCTTCGATCTGCGCCGGCGAGGGCAGCCGGCCCTGCGACCGGTAGAACCCCCACAGCCGCATCAGCGGTTCGGCGGTCGGATCGAAAGCGCCGCCGCTCGCGTGCCGCAGGACCTCGGACATCCGCAGGCAGTCGTTCAGCCACGGCGAGAGTACGACGTCCGTGCCGGCGGGCGCGGCGTTGAGCCGCGCGATCTCGCTGTCCGACCGCCAGGTGCTGAAGACCGTCTCGATCGAGTCGTAGACGGCCTGCACCAGCTCGGCCGGCCGGCGGTCTCCGGCCAGGGCGCCGGCGTAGACCGTGCCGGTCGCTTGCGTGCCCATCGTCTGGAAGTCGAAGAGGTGGGCGTCGACTTTCTGCCGGCACTGCAGGAACAGCGCCACGGCCAGCAGCAGCGTCAGCAGCGCGCCGAAGGCCAGGGGGCGTTTCGAGAGTTGGCGGCGCTCGTGTGACATGGCGGGTGCTCCGTCGTTTCGGGCCGTCCTGGGACGTGTGGTTAGCGGCGGGGCGGTTCGATGAGTCCTTCGTTGATTAAACAGTATTTCATGGCCTGTTGCGAGATCCCAAATTGTTTGCCGAGTTTTCGGCACAGGCTATTTTCGTAGTTCGACAATTCAAGGCCGGAGGCTTCGATGGTTCCCATCCACCCCTCGAAGGCAGGAACCAGATACCGACGTGGAGCGAGAACCATGCGGGCGAACATGCTGGCCTGAGTTTCCAGCCTGGCATGGATGGCCTGCGGCATCGCGGCGACCCACGAGCGCCACTCCTGTGTGTTGTTGAAGGCTGAGTTCCGGTAGAGGTCGTGGTGCAGGAAGAGGTGACCCATCTCGTGCGCGATCGTGAATCGGTATCTTTCCGGCCATCGCTCGGAGGTGCCGAGATCAACGGAGATTTCTGAGAGGTCGCTTGAGATATAGCCCTCGATCTGGAATGCATCACTGAGTCCTGGCAACGGCACGATGTTGATGCCGAGCTGAAATTCGACGATCTCCTCGATCGGGAGAGGAATGACCTGGTCCGAGTTGTAGGTGCTCCAGAATCGCTCGGCCTGTGTCCTGATGAATTCGGTTTCGAGCAGAGGCACAAGCTCATACCAGTTCAATCGTCGCGTCCTCCGCGGATCATGGTGATCAATTCACGCAGTTTTTCTTCGGTGATCTGTTCCCCGCGAATGGTCCTCAGGAACGCCGGCATCGAGTTCATGAGTTGCTTGTCGGCGATGATGTCCGCGGGCAGCCGCCCGGATGCGATGGCTGCAGCATCCATGAATATCGTCCAGGCTTCAGTTCCTGGCTCCAGAGCCAGGTACCGGGCATAGGCCTCAAGCTTGGCTTGATCCTGCGGCGGCGACAGCATCCCGCGTTCCACCTTGCTGATGTAGGCTGGATCGAGACCGGTTCGTGCGCAGAACGCTCTCAGGGTTTCCTGCAACCGAACACGGTGAGCACGGGTCAGTTCTCCGAATCCAGACATCGAGCCACCCCCGGTCATTGCTGGTTGACCATGCCCCGTTCTTTGCAGCCCGACGGCTGCTGTTGTATAAAACATACAACAGCAGCTCGATGATCGCCACAGGGATGGTGGTCTACAATGGGAAAGTGCCGATCATGCTGTCGAATAATGAAATGCAAGAGATCTTCTCCTTCGGGGCGGGGGCGTCTGGAGGGCTCCCTCGCCACGGATGGCGAGGGAGCCCGCAAGTCGAGCGCGGCGGCCGCAGGAAGCCGCCCGAGCGCGTCCCCCCCCCCCAAGGGTAAGAAATCCTCCGTTTGCGGCAGGGAACAGGTGCCAACGCGGGGGGGAAGCCGGCGACCGCC
>JANOEP010000002.1:0-15181 GCA_031441465.1 bacterium
AGCCGAGCAGGGTCAGCGGCAGGCCGAGATCGTTGTTCAGATTGCCGGCGGTCGCGTGGACGCGGGCGACGGCGCCGGCCAGCGCCGCCAGCAGGTCCTTGGTGGTGGTCTTGCCGTTGGTGCCGGTGACGGCGGCGAGACGCGCCGGACAGAGCGTGCGCCAGCGGCCGGCGAGCACGGCCAGCGCGGCCTCGGGGTCGCGGCTGAGCAGCACCGTCGCGCCGGCGGGCGCCGGACCGTCGAACAGCGGGTCGGGCGGCGTGCCGTCCCAGCGACGGGTCAGCGCCGCCGTGACGCCGGAACGCAGGGCGTCCGGGACGTGGCGACGGCCGTCCGTCCGCTCGCCGGCCAAGCCCACGAAGAGCCGGCCCGCCTGCGCAACGCGCGAGTCGAGCGACGCGCCGTGGAAGCTGGTGTCGGGCAGCGCCGACGGGTCGGTCGCGAACACCCAGGCGCCGCCGCGCGCGACGCCCGCGCCGTCCCACAGGTTCGCGGCCGCCAGGTCCGTTCCCGCGCGACGCAGGTCGTAGCCGCGATCAGGCGTCACGGGCCACCTCCGCGATCCAGTCCCGCACCAGCCGGCGGTCGTCCAGGTCGAGGCGACGGTCGCCCACCAGCTGGTAGTCCTCGTGGCCCTTGCCGGCGATCACGATCGTGTCGCCGTCGACCGCGGCGGCCAACGCCCCGCGGATCGCCGCGGCGCGGTCCGGTTCCAGGCGGCAGGCGGTCGAGCGCGGGGAGGTCTCGGCCCGGAACCCGTCGGCGATCTGGTTGCAGATCTCGCCGGGCTCCTCGCTGCGCGGGTTGTCCGAGGTGATCCACGTCGCGTCGGCCAGCCGCGCCGCGACGGCGCCCATCAGGGGCCGCTTGCCGCGGTCGCGGTCGCCGCCGCAGCCGAAGACCGCGACGAGCCGGCGCGGCGAGAGTTCGCGGCAGGACTGCAGGACCGCGGCCAGGGCGTCGGGCGTGTGCGCGTAGTCGACGACCGCCGTGGCCCCCGAAAGCAGCGCGAAACTTTCCATGCGCCCGGGCACCTGTTCGGCCGCGGACAGGGCGGCGAGGCAGTCCGACGACGGGTAATCCAGCGCGAGGCCCGCGGCCAGGGCGGCGGTCAGGTTCTCGACGTTGAAACGGCCCACCAGGCGGCTCTCCAGTTCGAGCCGCGCGCCGCGCCAGTCCAACTGCAGGCGGGTCCCGCCGCGGCGCAGGTCGGCGGCGCGCACCGCGAGATCGGCCGCCGCGCCCGGACGACGGCCCGTGGCGTAACGAACGACGCGCAGCCCCGCGGTGGCCAGGTCGTCGAAAGCCGGTTCGTCGGCGTTCAGCACCGCGACACCGTCGGGCTTGCCGCGCCGGTCGCCCCGCAGCAGGTCCAGGATGCGCGCCTTGGCCCGCAGGTAGTCGTCGAGGTCGGCGTGGTAGTCCAGATGGTCCCGCGAGAGGTTCGTCATGACCGCGGCGTCCAGCGCGAGGTCGGCCGTGCGGCCCTGGTCCAGGGCGTGGGACGACACTTCCAGCGCCACGGCCCGCCGGCCGTGCCCGCGCATCTCGGCCAGCAGACCGTAGAGGGTGGGGCCGTCGGGCGTGGTCAACGGCGCCGCGACGCTGCGCGCCCCGGTCTCGTAGCGGATGGTGCCCAGCAGGCCGCAGGGGCCCGCGCAGCGCTCGAGCAGCCGCCGCAGCAGCCAGGCCGTGGTCGTCTTGCCGTTGGTGCCGGTGACCCCGACCACGCACAGCGCCGCGTCGGGCCGCCCGGCGACCTCGCGCGCCAGCCGCGCGGGCCAGGGCCGCGTCCCCCGCACGCGCAGGACCGGCACGCCCGCCGACGCCAGCATGTCTGTGCGGAGCGGGGCGTCCTCTTCGACGAGCACGGCCGCGCAACCGGCGGCGGCGGCGGCGGCGAGGTGGGTGTGCCCGTCGGCCGCCGCGCCGCGCACGGCGACGAACAGCACGCCCGGTGCGCAGCGGCGCGAGTCGACCGCGACGCCGGACACGCCGATCGGCGCCGACGGCAGCGGCGCGTCGGTCGCGAGTTGCGGGAAGCCCGCCAGGAGTTGCGCCAGCGTCACCATCGCTCCACCATCTTCACCGCGATCCCTTCGGTCCCGATCGGCAAACCCGGCAGCGGGGTCTGTTCACCCACGTAGCCGGTCCCCTCGCAGCGCAACGGCACGCCGAGGCGCGCGGCCTCGCGCCGCACGTCGCGGTTGGACCAGCCGAGCAGGTCGGGGCAAAGCCGGGCATCGGCGCCGGCCGGAGCGCGGGCCGGGGCCACGGTCACGGTGACGGTCTCCCCGGGCAGGCACTTCGTGCCCGCGCCGGGCACCTGGGCCACGACCATGCCCTCCCCCACGGCGCCCGCGAGGTGCAGGCCGGCCCCGGCGACGGCCTCCCGCGCCGCGGCGGCCGACAGGTAGAGCAGGTCCGGCACGGGCGTCGCCCCGCTGCGGTCGCGGCGGGGCAGCCGGACGTGCGCCGCCGATTCCGCGCCCACCAGCCAGTCCGTGCCGCGTCCGATCTCCTGGACGATCCGCCCGAAAAGCGGGGCCGCGCTCTGCGAGGCGTAGTGGTGCGCGTAGTCGGGTTCGTCCAGCATCGTCAGGATCACCAGGCGCGGCTCCCTGGCGGGCACCATCCCCAGGAACGTCGACATGTACTTGCCCGGCTGATAGCCCAGTTTCGGCAGGGCCTTCTGGGCCGTGCCGGTCTTGCCGCCGCACTCGATCCACTCCAGCCCGGCGGCCCGCCCGGTGCCGCGGCGCACGACCTCGGCCATCGAGTCGCGCAGCAGGGCCGCCACCTCGGCCGACATGACGCGGCGCAGGACTTCGGGCTCGCCGCGCTCGACGACCGTGCCGTCCTTGTTGCGGATCTCGGCGATGAGCCGCGGCGCGAGCAGCATCCCGCCGTTGGCCACCGCGGCGGCCGCCATCGCCAGCTGGATCGGCGTGGCCAGCAGTTCCTGGCCGATCGCGATGGTCGACTGCGTGCGCCGCGACCATTTCTTCGGCTCCTGCAACGCGCCGCGCGTGCGGCCGGGGTAGAGCACGTCGTCGAGGACGCCGAAGCCCATTTTGGTGAGGTCCTCGTAGAACTCCTCGCGCTCCAGCCCGAGCACGGTGCGCGCGAAATAGACGTTGCTGGAGTGGACGAACGCGTTCAGGAACGAGATGCGCCCGAAGTCGTGACCCTCGGAGTTGTGGATCTTGTAGCGGTCGAACTGGATGTTGTCGCAGTCGTAGACGGTGACGGTGTCGAGCGCGGAACGGTCGAGCAGCGCGGCTGTGGTGAAGATCTTGAAGATCGACCCCGGCTCGTACGCCCCCGTGAAGACAAAGTTGTCCCAAGCTTCGGGCCCCTTCGCGTCGCTGCGCGCGCCGAGCACGGGCGTGTCGGCGGCGGCGAGGATGTCGCCGGTGCGCGGGTCGACGATCAGCACGGTGCCGCCGGACGCGCGGCAACTGTCCACGGCCGCGGCGAGTTCCTGTTCGGCGATCAGCTGGAGGTCGGCGTCGATGGTCAGCTTCACGTCGTGCCCGTCGCGGGGCGGCACGGTCACCTGCAGCCCGTCCGTGTTCGCGCCCGGCCCCATCTTGTAGAGCAGGCCCTTGCCCGCCTGCCCCGCCAGCTGCCCGTCGTACGAGCATTCGAGACCGGCCGTGAGGTTCTTGCCGCCGCTGTCCGGGTTGCAGAATCCCAGCAGCGAGGCGCCGGCGCCGCCCATGGGGTACGAGCGGGTGTGCAGCGGCTCCAGCTCGATCCCGGTCAGGCGCCGCAGCGCGTTCAGGGTGTCGCCGTGCAGGACGGCTTTGCGGTCGATCAGGACGTACTCGCGGTTCGCCTTGGCCCGCCGCAGGCGGCCGGCGAGCACGCCGGCGTCCTGCCCGACCAGGGGCGACATCGTCGCCGCCATGGCGTCGGGATCCTGGTCCTGCAGGTTCTTGCCGGAGACGCCCAGGCGCCAGGTGATGATCGACAACGCGAGGGAACGGTCGTTGCGGTCGTAGATGTTGCCCCGCGCCGCCGGCAGAACCTGTTGGTCCTGCCACTGCTTCTTGGCCAGGGCGAGGTAGTGATCGTGCTGGTAGACCTGCACCTGGACCAGGCGCAGCGCCAGGATCAGGAAGGGGATGACCGACAGCCGCTGCAGGAGCCGCAGTCGCGTGCGGTTCGTTCCCCGCCGCATCATCGCGAGCGATCGGCGGCGGCGGCCGCCGCGACTCTCTCGCCGCTGCCGACCGACGCCACGACCCGCTGCCACAGGGGCTGCTCGCCGGCGCTTTCCTGGCCGGCCATGACCACGATCAAGCCCGGGGCGTCGGAACGCTGCAGCCCGAGTTCCCGCTGCGCGCGGTCGAGGATGCAGGTCCGTGACGTCTCGGCGTTCCATTGCTGCTCGAGCAATCCGAGCTGCGTCTCGAGGTAGGCCTTGTCGGCCAGGAGCGATTGCAGGGCCCGACGGCCGGTCACGATCCCGTTGGACAGCGTGATCAGCGAGGACAGCACGGCCAAGGCCCCCACGCAGAACGCGGCGGTGACCAGCGGCGTGCGGCCGCGCATCTCGCGGCGGCAGGCCATCGGTCCCGCCCGGCGGCGCAACGAGGGCTGGCGGCGGCAGGCCTGGCCGGGTACCCGGATCGTCATGTGCATGGTCACAGCCTTTCCGCGGCCCGCAGCTTCGCGCTGCGCGCCCGCGGGTTGGTCCCGACCTCGGACGCCGGCGGCACCTCCGGGCGGCGGGTCAGGAGCGTCATCGAACGCCGGTGGCCGCAGACGCAGGCGGGCGTCCGCGGCGGGCACAGGCAGTCGCGGCTCTCGCGCGCGAGCCACTGCTTCACGGCGCGGTCTTCCAGCGAGTGGTAGGAGATCACGACCAGGCGCCCGCCCGCGGCCAACCGCGCCGGCGCCTGCTCCAGGGCGTCCTGCAGGGCGCCCAGCTCATCGTTCACCGCGATGCGCAGGGCCTGGAAGACGCGGCTGAGCGTCGGGGTGAGCACGGGACCGCGGCCCACGGCCCCGGCGACGACTTCACGCACCGCGCCGGTCGTGGCCAGCGGCGCCTCGCGGCGCGCGATGGTCATGGCGGCGGCGATGCGCCGCGAGCGGCGCTCTTCCCCGAAGGTCCACAGCAGCGTCGCCAGCGCGGTCTCGTCCAGTCGAGCCAACAGGTCCGCCGCCGACGGCCCGCCGGCCGGGTCGAAGCGCAGGTCCAGGGGGGCGTCGACGCGGTAGGTGAAGCCTTTGGACGGCTCGTCGATCTGCAGGGAGCTGACGCCCAGGTCGAGCAGCAGCCCGTCCGCCCGCTCCCAGCCCGCGGCCGCCAGGGCGCCGGCCAGATCGCGGAACGAACGGTGCTGGAAATGGAAGCGCGACTCGGCGGCCGCCAGGTTGCGCCCGACGACGCCGGCGTCGGGATCCAGGTCGAGGCCCAGCACCTCGGCCCCCGTCGCCAACAACGCGCGGGCGTGCCCGCCCTGGCCGAAGGTGCCGTCGATGATCCGCCGCCCCGGGCCCGCACCCAGCAGCCTCACCGACGTCTCGCGCAGCACGGGGATGTGGGCCGGGGCGTTCACGAAGCACCGGTCCCGCCGGCCGCGGCGGACGGCGCGACGCGCAACGCCGCCGCCTCGCCGTACTGGTCGCCGAGGATCAGGATCGCCCGGTGGTAGGGATGCCAGCCCGCGAGCAGCAGGGTGTGGCCGTAGTCGCGCAGATGGCGGTGCCAGGCGACGAGATCGCGCACCGCCCGGAAGTCGAGGTGGGCGAGCCCGCGCCCGTCCAGGACGATCTGGCAGTCCCGGCGCTGGAGGCGCGGCCGGACCGCGGCGACGAGCCGCTGGAGCATGGGGCGATCCAGTACACCGGAGAGAGTGACCCGAACGTCACCGTCGCGTTCGCGAATCTCGAAGCCGAGGCCACCCTCAAGAACGTACAGTTGCGGCGGCCGTCGGGTCGACTCTCCCGGCATGGGCTTCCCTTCCCTTCGTCGGCCCGCCCTCCGTGGCGAGCCCAGGCTCCCTCCGACCTCGCGGCCGCCGATCCGTCGGCGACCCTTCTGCTCCGGCTCAGCGCCGGACGAAGAAAAACGTGTTCATGAATTCCTTCGACGGCGCCTCCTGCGCCTGGTTGGTCTCGTCGTAGGCCTGCTTGTCCCACAGTTCCAGGTAGTGCCCCATCCCCACCAGCACGATGCGCTCCGAGATGCCGACCCTCTGGAGGATGTCGATGGGGACGGTGACGCGGCCCTGCTGGTCCGGCACGATGTCCGTGCTCTGGCCGCTGAGGCGACGTATCTGATCGCGCCACTGCTCGTCCTGGCCCTGCTGCTGGGCCATCAGGAACGACGCGTCCCACTCCTCGCGCGGGAACAGGGCGAGGCTCTTCGCCGAGGCGACCGTCACCACGTACTTCTCGTCCTCGACCATGACGCCGCCGCACCGGAACTTCGCGGGCAGGTTGAAGCGGCCCTTGCCATCCACGACGCGCTCCTGGGCGCCCGTGAACGGGGACCTCCTGCGGCTGCCGTCGTGGGTCTGGTCGGTCATGGCGGCGCGGAATCCTGTCGCTGGGGGGGCGTTCCTTCTGTCACCACTTCAAACCACTCATCACCAATGAACGCCTCAGCACCTTAGTCCTTCACCAAATCAGTGTCAAGGGGGTAAGAACGATATTTTCCAAAATCGTCATCATATTGATTTATAAGGAGTTGATCGAAGAATGAGGGGGGTCGCTGGTCGAAATCAGGTGTGGGCGGAAAAATCTCCCCGGACGGGCAGGATCAGCTGCCGCCAGGACAGGGAGCCGACCTTGCGGAAGCGGGCCAGCATGACCGTGCTGCCGACGGTGTAGGCCAGTGACGTGGCGATCGCCGCCCCCAGCGGACCATGGCGCGGGATCAGCAGCAGCCCCGCTCCCACGTTGACCGCCAGGGTGACCAGGCTGGCCTGGGTGTTCCAGGCGGACCGCCCACGCCCGATGAAATCGCCGGCCAGCACGGCGCCCGGCGCGCAGGCCACGATGCCGGGCAGCAACGCCCACAGGGCCGGTACCGCCGAGCGGTATTGGGCGCCGAAGACCGCCGCCAGCAGCAGCGGCGCGGCGACCGCCGCCAGGCAGGCGGCCGCGGCCGTGGCCGCGAGCGCGACCCGCACGGCGCGCGCCGAGGTGGCCACGCCCGCCTCCCGGTCATCCGTCGCGGACGACCAGACCAGCAGGGGCTGCAAGGCGCTCGGCAGCAGCCACAGCACTTCGCCGATCATCACCGCCACCGAGTAGACGCCCACCGCTTGCGCGCCGTGCCAGGCCGCGACCAGGGCCAGGGCCAGACGCATGTGCAGCAGCGAGACGACCGCCGACAACTGGCCCTGCCAGCCCGCCCGCAGCAGCCCGGCCAAACCACCGGTTTCCCGAACCGGCGCGCCGACGGCGGCGCGACCCGCGCTGCGCGCGGTCAGCCAACCGAACACCGCGACGCCGGCGATCTGGCTGACGGCGAAGACGACCAGGGCGGTCGCGAGTCCGAACACGCCGCTCGCGAGGGCGACACCCAGCAGCGCCAGCTGCAACAGGCCCCGGCCCAGGTTCACGGCGGTGCCCGTCCGCAGACGTCCCAGGGCCAGCAGGTCGTAGGTGAGGATGTCCGAGAGCAGCAGGGCCGCGAGCGCGCCGGCCATCGCCGCGGCGGTCGCCGCGCTCCAACCCAGACGGGCGGCGAGCGCCGCCCCCGCGTCGGTCCGCCAGGCGAGCGCCCCCAGGGCGGCGGCCACGAGCGTCACGCCGACGGTCCAGAGCGCCTGGGTCCGCAACAGGGACCGCGCAGCGGCCGGGCGGCGTCGGATGGTCGGGACCGCGGCCAGACCCACGCCGCCGTTGACGGCGGCGGCTACGAACATCAGCAGCGTGATCCCCAGCGCGTAGCGGCCTTGCCCGTCCGGCCCGAGCACGCGCGCGACCACCAGCCCGGCGCCCGCGCCGGCCGCGGCCTGGCCGAGTCGCAGCCCGAGCACCGCCGCGCCTTCGCGCAGGAGTTTCATGAACTCCCTCCCCGCCGCAACGACAGCGCCGCGGCGCCGAGGCGCGACGTCCGCCGCCACATCGCGCGCTCCAGCGTCAGGGCGCCGAGCAGTTCCTTGAACTGCGCCACGCCCTGCTGGCCGCCGTGGCCGCCGAGATCCAGGCGCGCCGCCCCGCGCCGGCAGGCTTCCTCGAGATCGGCCCAGACCAGCAACGTCGCCGGGAACACGTCGTCCAGACCGTCGACGGTGGCCCCGACCCAGGCGGTCACCGTCCCGCCGGCCTGCAGGCAGAGGTGGGCGCCCAGCAGCGCGCCGTCGCGGCGGACCGTCGTGCAGTACGCCTGGCCGCCGCCGTCGGCGAGCAGGCCGCGCAGCAGACCGCCGGGGATCGGACGCGACCCCCAGCGCCGGATCGCCGCGGCGTAGATCGGCAGGAACTCGTCGATCACGGCAGGATCGGACGTGACCTCCGTCGTGCAGCCGCGCCGCAGCGAGCGGTTGCGCTCGTTGCGGCGATTCTTTTTCAGCAGGTGCGCCTCCACGTGGTCGAGGCCCTGCGCCAGCGGGAAGTAGGCCACGGGCACCGCCGTGCGCCGGAACCCGGCCCCGGCGAGCGGTGCGGCCACGTCGTCCGCGGCCGGGCCCTCGGCGTGCAGCGTCGCGGCCAGGGTCAGCGGTGCGCGCGCGGCGGCGATCCAGGCGTCCAGCAGGATTGCGAGGGTGCCGCGGCGCCGGACCGGGTCGAGATCCGGCCGCACCAGCAGATCGCAGGGCAGGCCGGCGTGGTGGGCTTCCAGCGTGCGGAAAGGGCCGCGCGCGGTCTCGATCCAGGCGAGCCCGCCGATGGTCTCCCCCGCCGCGGCGACGGTCGCCCAGACGCCCGTGCGGCGCGGCATGTGGGCGCAGAGCGCCGCGGTCCAGACGCCCGCACCGGCGAAGCCGCCGCCGCAGAGCGCGTGCAGGCGCCGCCAGTCCGGATCCGGCCGATCGCCGCGCCCGAGGACGTGGACCGCTGCGGGATGCGACATGCCCACCCTCAGCGGACCAGGGCCAGCGGCATCACGCGCACCTGTCCCGCCAGTTCCACGCGCACGAGGTACGTACCGGAAGCCGCGGCGTCGCCGGTGAGGTTGGCCCCGTTCCAGAACGCCGCGTCGGACGCGACGTGGCGGTCGCGGTACACCAGCTGGCCGTCGAGGGTGTAGACCTCCACCTGGGCGCCGCCGCTGATCGCGAGGGGCGTCGTGACGGTCTCGGCGACGACGCCGCCGAGGCGCAGCCCGGCGTGCTCGTCGACCCGCAGCGGGTTCGGGTACAGGAAGAGCGGCGCGAGCGGCCCCTCGCCCGCGGTGCTGTTGCGTTCGATGGTCACCAGCACGGCGCCGCCCGCGGCGCCGGCGAGCAGGCGCATCCCGGTGGCGTCGGTCGTCAACTCGCGCACCGGTCCCTGCGGGGTGCCGGACACGATGTCCGCCGTGTAGTAGGCGGCCAGTCCGTAGCTCGCGAATTCGGCGGCGTTGGTGAAGGGGTCGACCAGCACCTCGCCGTTGCGGATCCGCACGCGTTCGAGCCCGGCGTCGTGGCCGACCCACACGTCGCCGTTGCCGTCGATCTCCACGTCCAGCAACGTGCCCTGGAGCAGACCGGGCGTCGCACCGTCCACCTTCGCCCGCAGCGAGCGCACCAGCGTCATGTCCAGCGTGTCGTCGTCGTACGTCCGGTAGGAAAGCTGCGCCAGCCCGCTGCCGCCGCCGACCCAGATCGTTCCGTCCGGGGCGACGTCGACCGCGCGCACGCTGTCGAATTCGAAGCCGGCGCCTTCCACCGTGGCCGGGGGCGTCCAGATGTCGTCGCCGGCATCGGTCCAGGTCAGCGTCGCGCCGGCGCCGGCGGCGCCGTTGACGTCCCAGAGCACCAGACCCACGCCGGTCACCGCGAACCAGATCCGGTCGCGGCCGTCGACGACGGCGTCGAAGACGACGCCGCCGCCCAGACCGGTGTTGTCGGTCGGCAGGCGGATCCAGGACGACGGGTCCCGCCAGTGATCGGGATCGACCAGCACGTCGACGCCGTCACGATCGCTGAGCAGCAGCACGGGGCCGTCGGGGTGGTGCACGATCCGCGCGATGCGGCGCGACGACATCGGCGACGTGTCGGGCGTCAGGTGGTCCATGTCGGGGATGTCCGGCCGGTAGCGGATGACGCCGGATTGGAACTGCGTGAACCAGATCTCGCCGTCGGCCCGGGCCGTGAAGGCGAGCACGCCGCCGTCGAAATTGAACAGGCCGACCGAGTCCGCGGCCGCGGCGGCCAGGTTGGTGATCTGCGTCCACGCGAAGCCGTCGCGCCGCGCGATGCCGCCGCCCTGCCGCGAGCCGAACCAGGGGACGCCCGCGGCGTCGAAGGCGACGCCGTCGACGGAGGTGAACAGCAGCTCGTCCGACTCGATCAGGTTCCAACCGTCGCCGATGCGGCTGGCGACGAAGGAGCGGGCCGCCTTGAGGTTCGCAGGCTCGGGACGCCGCAGGCCGGCGCACCAGAGCCGGTCGGTGCCCTCGAGCGCGTGCACGGCGGCTTCGGGCGCGTCGACGGCCTGCCAGGCCGCGCCGTCCCATCGCCGCAGGCGTCCGGCGGTACCGGCCGCTTCGACCAGAGCCCAAGGTTCGGCGCCGACGTGGGCGAGGTCCGTCACCAGCAGCGTGAGGTCGCCCAACCGGCTCCACACGTCCGTTTCCTCGCTCCACGACCAGACGCCGTTACCGGCGCCCGCCAGGAGGCCCAGTCCCGGAACGCGCCGCAGCGCGAACACGGCTTGCGTGCCGATCCCGGCGCTCGCGTCGCTGACCGCGTTGTTGCGCTGCAGCGAGATGCCGCCCGCGGTCGCGATCCACAGGTCGCCGCCGTCGAGCAGCAGGTCCAGGACGATGTCGCTCACCAGACCGGGCGTGTTCGCGGTGGTCATCACGCCGCCGGGCAAGCCGCCGCTGATCACGCCCACGCCGCCCGCCTGCAAACCGTAGTAGACGCGCTCCGCGTTCGCGGCGACGGCCGTGATCGCGAGGTCGGAGCCGAGATTGGTCACGCGACGGAACACGGGCGCCACCGGATCGGGGTCGACCCGGGTCAGACCCGCGCCCGGGCAGGCCACCCAGAGATGGGTGCCGCTCCAGGCCAGGTCGACGACGCGGTCGCCGGCGAGGCCGTCGACCGCCCCCCAGCGCCCGGTGATGCCGCCGTCGGCGTTCATCACCAGCACGCCCCCCTCGGCGAGACCGCCGAACAGCCGACCGTCGGCCGCCAACAGGGCGACGCAATCCTGGGCGCTCAGGACGGTTTCGAGACGGACCGCCTGAGCGCTCGCGCCGGGCGCGGCGGCGACGGCGACGAACAGCGCCGTCAAGAACAGCGCCGGGGCGAGCGCGCGCGCGGACAGATGATTGCTCTTCACGAGTTCTCCTGTTCAGTGGTCCCACGTTCGAGCCGGGAAATGCCGGCCGGATCGTACAATGCGCGACGGAGACGGGCCGTCCCGGCGCCCGCCCAAACGCCGCTCAGACCGGCGACGGGCGGTTCGAGGCGCCAGGGATCGCCGGCGGTTCCCGGCGGTGGCGGCGCCCCGCCGGGACCGGCTGGGACGAGCGGGGCTCCCGAGAGTGCCAGGTGCCCGCCGACCAAGGCCCGGGCCAGAGCCGGTTGCCGGAGCAGACCGCGGGGGCGGCCGTCGCGGCCGCAGACCAGGCGCCAGGTCCGCGCCAGCGATTCCTCACCGGCCGGCGCCGCCTGGAAATTCCGGACCGTCCCTCCCCGACGCAGGCGCGCCAGCCCGGCGAGCGGGGCGCTCACCGCCAGCAGGAGCAGGCCCAGGGCAGCGGCGGCGAGGCGCTTGGCGACGTCCAAGGCCGGGCGCGCCGGTCCGGGATCGAGCACGGCGCTCGAGACGCCGCCGAAATCCTCGGCGTGGGCGCCGGCCTGCAGCAACGCCGTCGCGTCCACGCGCCAGCGCAACCGGACCCGCCGGCGCCGCAGCAGAGCCAAGGCCCGCAACTCGGAAGCTTCGCCCGTCGGCCACTGCCAGAACACGACCTGGGCGATGCGGTAGCGCTCGACGACGTCGACGAGGTCCGCGGGCGAGCCGAGGCGGGGTACGTCCGGGCCGCTCGGCGCGGCGCCGCCCAACGCCCCGTCGGCGGACAGGTAACCCACGGCGTCCAACCCGCAGCTGCGCGGGTCCGGACCGCCGTCCAGCCAGCCCGTCACCTCGGCGGCGGCTCCCACCAGCAGCGTGCGCTCCAGCGACAGGTAACCGCGTTCCATGCGGCGGCGCAACGCCAGGAACGCCGACTCGCTCAACAGGAGCGTCCCGAGCAGGAGCGGCCAGAACAGCAACAGCACCACGCGGCTGTAGATGTGCTGGTGGCTCATGTAGGTGCTCGCCCACAGCAACAGGGTGACGGCGGCGACCTGCTGCATCCGGTCCCCCGCGCGCAGTGAGTGCCCGCGGGCGCCGCGCCGGTAGCGTCCCAGCAGCAGGAAGCCGAGGCTCGTCAGCAGGTTGGCGAACACGAACAGGGGCCGGTACCAGGCGAGCGGCAGCAGCGGCTCCTCGAAGAAGGGGTTGAGCGCGCCGCGCAGGGCGTAAGCGGCCAACAGCGACAGGTTGAGCGCCGCCAGGTCGGTCAACCAGAACGCGAAGGTGCCCAGGGGATCGCGCCAGCGCTTGAGCAGGTAGACCAGCAGCCCCCACTTCTCGTAGAACGAGATCAGGCTGGTCAGGTGCAGCCAGAAGCCGCGGCGCAGCGGGCCGCCCGCGCTGTCGCGGCGATGCCGGTGGACGAAGCGGGACTCCGGGGCGTAGAGCACGTCGTACCCGGCCTGGCCCATCCGGTAGCACCAGTCGACGTCCTCGAAGTAGAGGAAGAAGCGCTCGTCCATGGCGCCGACGCGGGCCACGGCCTCGCGGCGCACCAGCACGCAGCCGCCGATGACCCAGTCCACGGGCCGCGTCGTCAGGTGGTCGAAGTCGCGCATCAGGTGGCGGGCCACGGCGCGGGAGCCCGGTGAGAGGCGGCCCAGGATCGTGCGCCGCATCAGCAGGGTGCCGAGCGTGTAGAAGCGACGGCAGGATTCCTGGATCGTGCCGTCCTCGTTCAGCAGCTGCGGTCCCAGCAGGCCGGCCCGGGGGTGCGCCGCGGCGGCCCGCAGCAGCGCGTCGACGGCGCCCGGCTGGGCCACCACGTCGGGGTTCAGCAACAGGGTGAATTCGGCGTCCACGGCCCGCAGGCCCTGGTTGCAGCCGCGGGCGTAGCCCTCGTTGCGGGCGTTCATGAGCCAGCGCACGCCGGGGTGCGCCTCGCGGATCGCGGCGAGACCCGGCTCGGTCGAGGCGTTGTCCACGACCGTCACCGTGTGGTCGCAGGCCGGCGGGCAGCGCGCCAGCGCGTCCAGGCAGCGGCCGAGGTCGCCGCTGGTGTTGAAGTGGACGATGACGACCGAGAGCTTCAAGCCGCGCCTCCGGTACCGCGCGGTTCCCGCCGCAACCGCAGCGCCCAGACCATCCACATCGCTTCCCAGACGATCCGCTTGGACATCTTCGAGACGCCGACCTGGCGGTCGACGAACATGATCGGGATCTCCTTGATGCGGTACCGCCGCCGCCAGCAATGGTAGTTCATCTCGATCTGGAAGGAGTAGCCGTCGCTCTTGATGCGCGACAGCGGCAGGGCCGCGAGCACCTCGCGCCGGAAGCACTTGAAGCCGCCGGTGGAATCCTTGATGGGCATGCCCGTGACCCGCCGCGCGTAGAGGTTCGCGCCGACGCTCAGGATCACCCGCCGCAGCGGCCAGTTGACCACCGTGATGCCATAGAGGTAGCGGCTGCCGAGCACGACGTCGTGATCCCGGATCTCCTGCAGGAACGTGTCGATGGCGGCGGGATCATGGCTGAAGTCGGCATCCATCTCGAAGACGACTTCGGCGTCGGTGTTGGCCAGGATCCACTGGAAGCCGGCGATGTAGGCGGCGCCCAGCCCCGCCTTGCCCGGCCGCTCGAGCATCCGGACGCGGCCGCCGAAATCGGGCAGCGCCTTGACCACGGCGGCGGTCCCGTCCGGCGAGTTGTCGTCGACGACCAGGACCGAGATGCCGGGATCGCGGGCCAGGACCGCCGGCACGATGCGGCCGATGTTGTCGGCCTCGTTGTAGGTCGGGATGACGACCACGCTTTTCACGACGCCACCTTCCTGCCCGTCATGCCGCATCCCCGGTCCGGCCCGCGAAGCGGCGCCGCCACGCGGGCACCGAACCGGCGAACGCCAGCCCCAGGACCAGGACCAGGCCGCAGACCGTCGCCACGATCCCGAGGCGCAGCGCCGGGTCCCGATAGACGAAACGGACCTCGTGCTCGCCGGCCGGCAGGGCGACCGCCCTCAACATGTGATCCGCGACGAGCAGCGGTGCCGGCGCCCCGTCGACGGTCACGGTCCAACCGGGTAACCACAGGTCGGCCAGGACGAGCACGGACGGCGTGGGCGGCGAGGCTCGCAGCACCACTTCGTTGAGATCGTCGCGCACGTAGTCGACCGCCGGCAGCGGTTGGGCGGACGCGACCGGCGCGGGGGACGGCGCGCGGTCCAGCAGCACGCGGCGCGCGACGGGCTCGCGGCCGGCCTGCAGGCGGTCCAGGAATCCGGCCAGGTCGCCGGAGACCGGCGCCCATTCGCCCACCAGGCGGGCGCGCGGCAACGCGCTGAGGTTGCGGTAGAGCGTGGACTCTCCGGACATCACGGGCCGCGTCTCGATGTCGGCGCCCAGATCCGCCAGCGCCGGCACGGCCTGCGGCGGCAGGAGCCCGTCGAGCATCAGGTAGCGCCCGCCGAGCCAGGCGGCGACGCGTCCTGCGGGACGCGCAGGGTCCAGCATCCGCACCCGCGCGGCCTCGGCGGCGGCCGGCTTCGCCGGGTGGTACCCGCCGAGGGAGCGCAGTCCGGCCGGCAGACCCCCGTTGTGCTGGGCGAGGGAGCCGAGCGGCCACACGCGTTCGTGACCGACGAGCTGCGCCACCTCGACCAGGAAAGGATCCGCCCGGAACGCCGAGCGCCGCGCGGCCTGCCGGATGAGATCTCCGGCCGGCACCAGGGAGGCGCCCCCGTCGGCCCGCCGGGCGAGTT
>JANOEP010000003.1:0-29664 GCA_031441465.1 bacterium
GGCCGCGGCCGCCCTGCGCGCCGGCGCCCCGCGCCGCCGCGCGCTGCGCCTCGGGGCGGCGGCGAGCCTCCTGCTGGGCGGACTCTGGCTCGCCGCGCCGCTCGGCGTCGGCCGGGACGCCAGCTGGGAGCGCGACCGACAGGCGGGCCTCGACACTGAACTGCGCCGGGTCCAGACCGTCGTGCCGAGGCTCGCGGTGGCGGCCGACAGCCTGATCGCGGCCGGCGCCGGGATCGTCCGCACCGACGGCGGTCCCGACCTCGCGGCGTTGCGGCGGCTGTGGCGCGACCGTGTGCCCGGCGGCGACCGCTTCCCGCTGGCGCTGGCGATCTGGCGCGATGGAGAGCGGCTGGACTGGAGCGGCGACCTGGAGCCGTTCCCCCTGGCCGGGGCCGGTGTCGGGCCGTCGGTGCGCGAAGGGCGCGACGGCTGGTACTGGCGGGGGGCGACCGCCGCCGGTGATGATCTGGTGGAGTGGCAGATCCGCCTGATCGCGGCCGACGGCACCGGTATGCCGGACGGGACCGTCTCGGCCCGCCTGGTGGAAGCCGCCGCGCCGGCTCAAGCGGGCTGGCAGGGCAACGCCCGCCGCGGCCTGTGGCGCGTGGCGGACATCGCCCTGGACAGCGCGCCCGGCGACATGGCGCTGACCTTCCTGCGGCTCGACTACGCGGTGCCGCCCCGGCTCGCGGACCGCTCCGGCGCCGCCGCCCGCGTGATGACCGCCATCCTGCTGCTGTGGTGTGCGGCGGTCGTCGGGCTGGGCCGCAGCCTGGCCGGCTCCGCGGGACTCGTCGTCGGCCTGGCCCTGGGGCGCGGCTTGTGGCTGCTCGCGGGGCTGGTCGCGTGGATGAGGCAGGCGTTCCCCGGCGCGGCGGCCGATCACGGTCCCGGCGCCCTGGGCAGCCTCGGCGATCCGACCTACTTCGCTTCGCGCTGGGGGGGCGGGCTGTTCGCGACGGCCCTGGATGCGCTGCTCACCTGCGCGCTGTTGGCCGCCGTGCTCGCGGTGGCGGCGTCGGCCTTCCGGCGGCGCCTGGCGGTCCGGGACGCGGGCGCGCTCCTGCGCGACCGGGTGGCGGCAGGGTTCACCGGCGCGGCGGCCGTCGCGATGCTCTGGCTGCTCGCGGAACTCGCCTCCCACCTGGCGGAAGGAGCCAACGCCCGGCTCATCGGCCCGAAGGTCCCGCTCGGTCACCTTTCGTTCTGGGTCCTGCACCTGGCGCTGCTGCTGCCCTCGTTGGGTTTGGCCGCCTGGCTGATCGGTGCGGTGGAGGGCCTGCGCGGCCGCCGCGGCGCGGGTCCCGCCTACCTGTCGGGCGCCGCGCTGACCGCCGCGCTCCTGGCTGCCGTCGGATTCGACAGGACGGCCGGGATGGCGGCCTCGACCGCGGTCTCGGCTTGGTCCTGGGCCGTGCCGCCGGCCGCCGCCGCCCTGACGGCGTTGGCCTGGTGGCGCGGCCGCTGGCGTCCGGCGGCCGACGACCCGGTGCGCCGCCTGGCCTGGCTGCTGCCCGTGCTCGTGGCCGTGGCCTGGAACTACGTCTCGCTGGCCCGCGGCTACGCGGCGGGCGAGACGGTGTGGCTGCAGGCCAAGGCCGACGAGATCGTGCAGCCCCAGCAGGACTGGGTGCGGTTCCTCATGGAGGACCTGCTGGCCGAGATCTCGGTGTCGGCCGCGGAGCTGCGCGACGTGCCCGACGCGCACGCGCCCGACGCCGCCGCGCTCTGGCGTCACTGGTCGGCGTACACCTTGTGGCGCGAGGCGCGCATCGACGAGCTGCGGCTGCCCTGCCTGCTCGAACTCCTGGACGACGAGGGCGCCTCGCTCAGCCGCTTCGCCTCGGGATTCTTCCGCGATCAGGGTTACGAGATCGGCGGCCGGACGGCGTGGGAGAACGGGCGGCCGCTGAACCTGGGGCCGGGCCGCTCGGCGCCCCTGTATCTGCAGACCGAGAGCCGACGCTACGCGGCCGGAGACGAGCACGTGCTGCGCGGCGAGGTGGCCGGCCCCGGCGGCGAGGGGTGGATCAGCCTCGAGTTGCCCGCGCAATCCCTACGCTGCGCGACGCTCCTGGACCGGCTGTCCGGCGCGGACGTCGACGCCGTCACGAGCGGCTACACGCCTCGGCTCGAGGTCGACCAGCCGCTGCTGCTGATGCGCGGCGACGCCCGCGGCTGGCGCGACACGGGCGGCGCGCCGGCGCCCGACAGCGGTTCCGAGGCGGCGATCGCCCGCCTGCGGGCGGTCGGCGGCTGGGGGCGCGTCCGCGTGGACGGGCGGCTCTACCGCTGCCTCTGGCGCGCCGGCGACGGCGGCGAGGGCTTCCTGCTCGGCGTGCGCATCCCGAGTTTCGGCGACCGCCTGCTCGACCTGTCGCGACTGGCCCTGCTGGACCTGCTGCTGGCGGGCGGACTCGGGCTCGTCGCCCTGGCAGCGAACGTGCTCCTGCGCCGCCGCGTGTCGGGAGGGCTGGGCTTCCAGGAACGCTTCCTCGCGGTGTCGCTGGTGCTGGGCCTGCTGCCGCTGCTGCTGGCCGGCACCTTCATCGACCGTCTGAGTCGCGAGTGGCTCGCCGAAGGGGCGCGGGACGTGGCGCGCGGCGGCATGGAAGCGGCCGAGGAACAGTTGCAGGGCTTGCTGGCCGAGCAGGCCCGCGCCCTGGCGGCGAGCGACTACATCGCCGACCTGCTGGCCAGCCGACTCTCCGGCCAGCGGCCGCTGGGCCCGTTCTCCACGCGCCAGGGCATGATCTTCACCGCCGACGGCGACCTGCTGCTGGACGAGACGCTCAGCGATCTTGACCACGACGAGGCCGCGTTGCTGCTGGACCAGGCGCGCTCGTCGTCGCTCGTGCTGATGCGCGACGACCTGGGCGTCTACCTGGGCACGCTCATCCCGGTGGACCTCTCGGCGGCGCCCGAGGACAGCGCGAGCGGCGACGACGCGTCGCTGGCCGGACCGGTGGCCCGCCGCCGCGACGGTTGGTTCTTCTACCGCCAGCGCGTCGACACCGACCTGATGTCGGGGCTCGGCGACGTGATCCAGGGCGAGGCGACGCTCTACGCCGGCGGCGAAGCCCTGTTGGCCAGCCACCCCGAGCAGGTCTTCGCCGGGCGGACGCCGCTGGTGCTCGCCGCGGCCACGCTCGACCGCCTGCGCCGCCAGCCCGGCAACATCCACGTCCAGCCCACGCCCGGCCGCCCGCACGCCTGGACCGGCATCCTGAGCCTGCCGGCGCTGGCCATCGACGACGCGACGGGATCGTTGCGGCTGGGGCAGCTGCCCGCCGCCCTCGCGGTGACCTTCTCGGCGCGGGCGCGCGACTTCGCCGGGCAGCGGGAACGCACGGTCCTGTTCCTGGCCGGTCTCGCCACGCTGATCTTCGTGACCGCCGCCCTGCTCGCGCTGGTGCTGACGTGGAAGATCTTCGATCCGGTGCGGGTGCTGGTGAACGCGACGCGCCGGCTCGCGGCCGGCGACTTCGCCGCGCCGCTTCCCGAGCCCGGCCGCGACGAGATCGGCCGGTTGAGCGCCAGCTTCGGTGCCATGCGCGACGACCTGCGCACCGCGCAGCGGGCGCTGGCCGAACGTGAACGCTTCCTCGCCCGGCTGCTCGAACGCGTCCCTGTCGGCGTCGCGGTGTTCGACGCCGACGACCGGGTCGTCACGGTGAACCCCGCCGCGCGGTCCATCATCGAAGCCTTCTACGCCGGCGACGAACCGGAAGCCGGCCTTCACGGCGCCGACGACCGCGCCGTGCGCCTGCTGGCGGGATTCCGGGAGCGCATCCCCGAGGAACCCGGCGAGGCGGAACTGACCGCACTCGGCCGTTCGCGGACACTGCGCGGTCGGCTCGCGCCGCTGGACCTGCCCGGCGGCCGGCGCGACCGCATGCTGGTGTTCGAGGACGTCACGGAGTTCCTGGAGAACCAGCGGTTGGCCATGAACGCCCAGCTGGCGCGCCAGGTCGCTCACGAGATCAAGAACCCGCTGACCCCGATCCAACTCTCGGTCCAGTTCCTGCAGCAGGCCTGGCGCGACCGGGCCGAGAACCTGGACGAATTGCTGGAAGCGACCGTCCGCCAGGTGCTCGAGCAGGTCGAACTGCTGCGGACCATCGCCACGGAGTTCAGCCTGCTCGGCCGGCCCGACCCGCCGCCCGGCGCGCCGGTGTCCTTCCCGGCGGTCGTGCGCGGCGTCGTCGCCCGTTACCGAACCCCCGGCGGCGGGGGTCCGGAGGTGGCCGGTCTGGACCGCGACGAGGTGCCCCTGGTGCTGGGCCATGCCGATTCGCTGGCCAAGGTCGTCGGGAACCTGCTGGAGAACAGCCTGCAGGCCGCGGCCGGGCACGCGCCCCTGACCGTGACCGTCGACTGGCGCGTGACGCCGGACACCGTCACGCTGCTGTGGGCCGACAACGGGCCGGGTCTGTCGCCCGAGGTGGCCGATCGGCTGTTCGACCTTTATTTTTCCACCAAGAGCCGCGGCACCGGACTGGGCCTCTCGATCTGCCGCAACCTCCTGACGCTGATGCAGGGTTCCATCACCCTGGGCAACCGTCCGGATACCGCCGGGGTTCTCGCCGAAGTGACCCTGCCGCGCGCGGACGCGCCGCCGGCGCCCCGCCTTTGAAACACGAAGCACCGGAACGGAGGGCGACGTGAGCCGCCTGTCGAGCTTGGGAGCATGGTTCGCCGTGATCGCCGCGCCGGTCCTGACGGCGTGGGTTCCGGCGGCGCCGGCCGTCGCCTCGCCCGTCACCGTCGCCCGCCTGCAGTACGGGGGGGGGGACTGGTACTGCGATCCCAGCTCCCTGCCGAACTGGCTGAGCGCATTCGCGGCGCGCACCGGCGCCGACATCGCCGAGTCGCCCGCGACCGTGTCGATGGACAGCGAGGACCTGTACCGTTACCCGCTGCTCTACCTCGTGGGCCACGGCGGGATCGACCTCACCGACCGCGAAGTGGGCGAGCTGCGGCGTTACCTGGACGCGGGCGGCTTCCTCTACGCCAACGACAACTACGGTCTCGACGCCGCGTTCCGGGCGCTGATGGCCCGCGTCTTTCCCGAGACGCCCCTGCGTCCGCTGGGCTCCGAACACCCGATCTACCACTGCTTCTACGACCTGCCGGGACTGCCCAAGATCCACGAGCACGACGGGGCGCCCGCGCAGGGCTTCGGCATCGAGCGCGAAGGTCGGCTGGTCGTGTTCTACTCCTGGTCGAGCGACATCGGCGACGGCCTGGAGGACCCGCAGGTCCACGGCGATCCGCCGGAGGCGCGCGAAGCGGCGGCCCGCATGGCCGTCAACATCCTGACCTACGCCCTGACCCGGCCCTGAAAGGCGATCCGTGACCGAGCGCGAACCCACCCTCCGCTTCCGCGACGACGCGCGGCGCCTGCTGCAGCGGGCGCGCCGTCGCGTGCTGGCGCGGGGGGCGGCCCAGGCGGCGGCCGGGATCGCGCTGCTGACCGCCTGGTGCGCGCTGCTGCTGGGTTGGCCCGCGGTCGCGCCGACGGCCGCGAGGGCCGCGGCCGCCGTCGTGTGGTGGCTGGGCTGCGCGTGGCTGATCGCGGACCTGGTGGCCGCGCCCCTGGCGGACTTGGGCGGTCTCGCACGCTTCTGCGACCGGGTCGATCGCACCGCCGGCTGCGGCAACCGCCTGGTGGCGGCCGAGGAAGCCGCGCGCCGGCCCGATCGCTGGCGGGCGTCGCCGGTCGCGACGGAGCTGGCCGGCCGCGTGATCGCCGCCGCGGGGCGCGACCTCGCTGGACTGGATCCGGCCCGCGCGTCGGGCCTGCCGCCGCTGCGCGCCGCCGTCGTGCGCTGGTTGCTGGTCGTCGCCGCGCTGGCGCTGGGTGGCGCCCTGGCCGGTCCGGTGCTGGAGCGCGGCGTGCTGCGGCTCGCGCGGCCGGATCTCGACTTCGGCCCGGCGCCTCCGTCCGGTCTCTTCCTGGAGGCGGCCGAGGTGCGCATCGTCAGCGGCGCCGACGCGCGTCTGGCCGCCGTCGATTTCGGAAGTTCGACGCTGCCCGTCGCCTGCGAGGTGCGCAGCGAGCACGGCGCCTGGCGCGCGGTGGGCGCCGATCCCGTGCCGACGGCGGCGCCGGGCCCCGGCCGGCGTTTTGCGGCGAGGCTGGCCGGTGTGCGCGACGATCTGATCTACCGCTTCCGGCGTGGTGCGTTCACGACCGCCGAGGGTCGTCTGCGCGTGCTGCACCCGCCGCTGCCCCTGGCATTGTCGCTGTCGGTCACCCCACCGGCGTACACGGGCTTGCCGGCGCAGGAGCACCCGCTGGCGCCGTCGCGCCTCGAAGTCCCGGTCGGCAGTCGTCTGGAGTGGCGCGGTCGCGCGAACCACGACGTCGCGCAGGCGGCGATGGTGACGGCGGAGGGGGACTCGCTGCCCTGGAGCGCCGCGGGCGACGAGTTCCACGGCGGGTTGACCGTGGCGGGACCGCTCAGCTGGCGCCTGCGCCTGCGGGACGTCTCCGGACTGGTCGGCCTGTCCGACGCGCCCCACGAGATCGCGGTGCGCCCGGACCGCGTACCCGTCGCCGAACTGGCGCGTGCCGGCGGCGGCGCCGACCTGCCGGGCGACGGGCGCATGAGCCTCGTCGCCCGAGCCGAGGACGACTACGGGCTCGCGGGGCTGGACCTGTTGCTGCGCCGCGAAGATCCTGCGGCGCCGCTGGACACGGCTTGGGCCCGCCTGCCGGTCCTGGCCGCACGGGACGCGCCGGTCCGGGTCGAGGTGCAGGGCGGCGCGGCCGCCTTGACCGCGACCCCCGCCGGCGTCGCGACGCCTGAGCGCCTCGCCTGCGCACTGGACCTCGATGTGTCGCAGCTGGAATTCGTACCCGGCCAGACGCTGGCGCTCCTGCTCGAAGCGGCCGACAACCGGCGGCCGGGCCCACCGGGCCGCGGCCGATCGCGCGTCCTGCGCTTCACGCTGCCCTCGGCGGCCGAACTGCTGGCCGATCATCAGCAGGGAGAGCAGCAACGTCTCGAGGACCTGGCCGAACTCCAGCGCCAGGGCGGCGACCTGCGGGACGAACTCGCGCGGCTCGAGCGCGAACTCAAGAAGGACCCGCTGCCCGACTTCGCGCGCCGGCAGGAGATCGACGAGGCGCTGGCGCGCCAGAAGGCCCTGCAGTCGGGGCTCGAGGACCTGACCGACCGCCTGCGCCAGGATCTGGACCGGCTGGCCGCGAGCAACCTCGCCTCGGTCGAGCTGGTCGAGCGGCTGGACCAGGTGGCCGAGTTGATGGACGAGATCCGCGACGAGAACCTCGATCGCCTGCGCGACCAGCTGCAGGACGCGATGTCGCAGCTGGAGGAGCGCGAGGTCCAGGAGTCGGTGGCGGACGTCGCCCGGCGCCAGCAGGAATTCCTCGACCGGCTGGAGCGCGCTGCCGCGCTGCTCGAGCAGATGAAGCGCGAACAGGAGATGACGGCGTTGACCGCCCAGCTCGAACAGATGATGCGCGAGCAGTCGCAGCTGATGGACGCCGAGCGCGACGCCGAGGCGGCGGCGCGTCAGGAGGCCCTGTCCGAGGCGGTCCGCGAACTGGAACGGCAGTTGGAAGAGGCGCTCGCGGAGCTGGACGCGAAGGCGCCCCGGGACGACGCGTCCGCCGACCCCTCGACCGCGGAGCAGCCGCCGGCGGGAGAGTCGCCGTCCACCGAGGCCATGCGGGAAGCGCTCGAGGCCGCGCTGAAGGAACTCGAGCAGGGCGACCTCGAAGAAGCCTTGCGGGAGGCCGCGGGTTCCCTGAAATCGCCCGACGCGCCGCCGCCGGGATCGCCGTCGCAGCAGGAGGCGATGCGGCGGCTCGCGTCGCTCTACAACGTGCTGCTGCAGGGGCAGCAGGCCATGCAGATGGCCATGCAGAACTTCGCGGGCGAGTCGATGCGGCGTCTGGCCTTCGACCTGCTGGAGATTTCGCGGCGCCAGGAAACGCTGGCGGCCTCGATCCCCGCGGATCTGCGCGACGTGCGCGCGCCCCAGCTGGCCCGCGACCAGAAGCGCCTGCTGCGCGCGACCGCGGCCCTGCGCGGCAGGCTCGAGGCGGCCCTCGGGACTTCCGGCGCGATCCCCTTCCGCACGCTGCAGCAGCTGGACAAGCTGGTCGAAGGCATGCAGCCGGTCGTCGCTTCGCTCGACGCCGGCTGGGGGCAGCCGGCGCGCGACGGCGCGCGCAACAGCCTCGGGCAGATCAACCAGCTGGTGATGAACCTGCTGACCAGCGCCCAGATGGCGGGCGGCGGCGGCAGCGGCGCGATGTCGATGCCGATGCCGTCGTTGAGCCGGAGTCTGGAGCAGATGGCGCGCGAGCAGGCCGGTCTCAACGGCCTGACCGAGCAGCTCCGCCGCCAGATGGGGGAGCGGGGGATGAGCCAGCAGATGCGGGCGCAGATGCAGCGCCTGCAGTCGGGTCAGCAGGGCGTGGCCCGCGGCATGGGCGAGGCCGCCGAGGCGCAGCGCGAAGCGCCCGAGGGCGAGCGGATCCTGGGCGACCTGCGCGAGCTGGCGCGCGAACTCGAAGGCGTTGCCAACTCGCTGGCCGCCGGCGAGATCGACGAACAGACGCTGCAGCGCCAGGAGCGGATCCTCGGCCGCATGCTCGACGCCAGGAATTCCGTGCGCAAGCGCGACTTCAGCCGTCGCCGGGAGAGCCGCGCCGCCGAAGAGGTGATGGCCCGCCAGCAGGGCGGCGACGGCGCCGACCCGGCGGAGTCGCCGCTCGCGCCTTGGCGTCTGCGCGCGGAGCAGCTCGACCGGGTGCCGGCGGAGTACCGCGACCTGGTCCGCCGCTACTTCGAAACGCTGCCGGGCCTCGACGCGCAGCGCGGACCGGACGGCGCCGCCGCGGAGGTCCGGCCGTGACCCCGCGTTGTCTCGGCCGCGTGCGTGCCGTCGTGTGCCTCGTGTTCTTGGCCGCGGTCGCCGCCCCCGGCCGGTCGCCGGCGGTCGGCGCCCAAGAGCCGCCGACGGTGGAGCGCCTGCTGCGCAGCCGGCCCCCGTCGCCCGAGACCCAGCCTTGGCGTTCGCGCCTGCTCGAAGTCGACCACCTGATCCGGCTGGAGAACTTCGGCCGCGCCGCGACGATGCTGGAAGAAGCCGAGAAGCTCGGCGCACCGCGCTCCGAGACGCTGACGCGCTGGGTCGCCCTGGCCGTCGGTGCGGGCGACGCCGCCCGGGCGGCCGAGCTTTGCCGCGAAGGGCTGAGCGAACGGCCTGGCCAGCTGCGCCTGTTGCGCGCCCTGGCCGATGCCGAGATGGAGCTGGGCCGATCGGCCGAGGCGCGGGCCGCCCTGGCGGTCCTGTTCGCCGCCAGCCCCAACCGCGCCACGAGCGTCGCCGACGCGGTGGGCATGTGGCGCGCCCACGGGCAGCCCGCCGAAGCGCTCGCCCTCTGCGACTCGCTGCGCGTCGCCTTGGGCGACCCGCGGATCTTCCAGCGGCAGACAGCCGCCTGCCTGGTCGAACTGGACCGCATCGAGGCGGGCATGGCCGAGGCGACGGGAGAGTTGACGGCCAACCCGCTGAACCTGCCGCTGGTCCGCGACGAATTGCTCGGCCTGTTGCCCGGCCGGGCGCAGCGGGAACGCGCCGTCGCGGCCCTGGCGAAGCTGGACCGGGACGTGCCCGCCGCCCGCCTGCTGCGCGCCGACCTGCTGCTGCGGCTCGGACTCGTGGACGCGGCCGCGGCGGCGACCGCCGATCTGGTCGACGATCCGGACGGCGCGCAGATCCTGCTGAACGCGGCCGGCATCCTGGCGAGGGAACTGTCTCTGGAACCGGAGCCCGCGGTGCGGCGCGCCGCATCGTCGTGGTTGATCGCGACCCTCGAAGCGCTGGCCGGTTCGGCGGCGGTGCCCCGCGGGCAGCAGCTGAAGGTGCTCGACCTGCTGGCCGGCGTCTGCGAGGACGTGCTGACCTTCGACGCTCCGGGCCCGGACCAGGACGCCGTGGCCCGCCGGCTGGACGCCGTCCTGGAACTGGTGCGCGCACGCAGCCCGGGCTCGAGCCGGCTCTATTCCGCGCGCATCCGGCTGGCCACGTACACGCGCGACGTGCAGGGCCGGCCCCTGGAGGCGGCCGCCTCGCTGGAGCGCCTGCTGGTCGATCTGGACCTGCCGCTGGAAGGCGTGGCGCTGGCTCGTCTCGCGCTGGGCGAAGCCTACTTCGCCGCGCGCGACACGGCGCGAGCCAGGACGGTGCTGACGCGTCTGGGCCGCAGCCCGCAGTTCCGCGACGCCGCCGGTCGCGCGCACTACCTGCTGGCCCTGCTCGATTTCGCGCAGGGCGGCTGGGAGACGGCCCGCGACCGGCTCGCCTCGGTCGCCCTGGACGGCTCCGCCAGCGACGTGGCGAACGACGCGCTCGACCTCGGGTTGCTCATCGCCGAGGAACTCATGCAACCCACGGGCGGCCCGTCCCGACTCGAGGCCTACGCGCCGGCGGTCCTGGCGGCCCTGGTCCGCGACGACGAGGCCCACCGCGTCGCGCTGCAGGCCTTCGTGCACGGCGCCGCCGGCGACGCGGCCGAGGACCGCCTGCTGGACCGCGCCCGTCTGGAATTGGCCGCGGCGCTGCTGCGCGCCGGCGACGCGGACGGGGCGGCGGCGCAGTGCCGGCTCGTGGCGACGGAACATCCGTCGGGACCGCTCGCGCCGCGGGCGTTGCTGCGCGAGGGCGAGGCCCTGGTCGCGGCGCAGCGCGCGCCGGAAGGTCGCACCGTCTGGGAGCGCCTGCTGCTGCAGTACCCCGACGCCATGGAAGCCGAGGACGCACGCCTCAAGCTCAGGAGATCGCCGTGAACCGACCGACGCCCGCGCACCGGCTCCCGGGGGCGCTCCTGCGCGCCTCGCTGCTCGCGATGCTGCTCTCCACGGCGGCCACGACCGCCCGCGCCCAGTGGCTGCTGGTGCCCATGGATCTGGAACAATCCAACCACCTGAAGGCCTACGGCTTGGCCTTCTCGGTGCTGCAGGACGGCGCCCGCGTGAACTGGCTGCTCAACTACCGCGGCGGCAGCTTCCTGATGCGCGATGTGGGCGGGGTCCGCCTGGCGGCGCGCCTGCGCGGCGTGGACTGCCAGGAGATCGACGACGCCCGGGTGGCGTCGATCCGCGCGCAGATGCAGACGGGGAACATGGAGGAAGTGCTGCTGGAGAAGCCGCCGCGCATCGCGGTCTACGTGCCGCCGAATTTCCAGCCCTGGGACGACGCCGTGACCCTGGCCATGGACTACGCCGAGATCCCCTACGACACCGTCTTCGACGCGGAGGTCCTCGCCGGGCGGCTCGCCGAATACGACTGGCTCCACTTGCACCACGAGGACTTCACCGGCCAGTTCGGCAAGTTCTTCGCCGCCTACCGGCTCGAACCGTGGTACCTGGAGCAGCAGACGCTGACCGAACAGACCGCCGAGCGGCTCGGCTTCGGATCGGTCTGGAAGCTCAAGCAGGCGGTGGCGCTGCGCATCCGGGACTACGTCGAGGGGGGCGGCTTCCTGTTCGCGATGTGTTCGGCCACCGACACCGTCGACCTCGCGCTCGCCTACCTGGGCACCGACATCGTGCCGCCGGAGATCGACGGCACACCCCTGGCTCCCGACCGCGAGAGCCGCCGCGACGACGGCCGCACCTTCGCCTTCACGGGCTTCACGCTGGTCACCAACCCGCTGGTCTACGAGTTCTCCGACCTCGACACGAGCGACTACGCCGGCTTGCGGGGGCCCGAGGCCGACTACTTCACGCTGTTCTCCTTCGCGGCGAAGCAGGATCCGGTGCCGACGATGCTCACGCAGTGCCACGTCAACGTCGTCAACGGCTTCATGGGGCAGACGACGGGCTTCCATCGCCGCTTCCTCAAGCGCCACGTCCTGGTACTGGCCGAGGTCGAGGGGACCGACGAGGTGCGCTACCTGCACGGCAAGCTGGGGATGGGGACCTTCACGTTCCTGGGCGGTCACGACCCCGAGGACTACCAGCACGCCGTGGGGGACCCGCCGACGGACCTGGACCTGTACCGGACATCGCCCGGCTACCGCCTGATCCTCAACAACGTGCTGTTCCCGGCCGCGCGGCAGAAGCCGCAGAAGACCTAGTGTCCTGAGTCGGAAATACGTTGCCTTTTCGCCGGCCCTCCCGCCGCCCGGCCGCGTTACTCCTCCTCGGCGTAGGAGGGCTACGCTCTCGTCGTCGCGCCTTGCCGGGCGGCGGGAGGGCCGGCGAAAAGGCAACGTATTTCCGACTCAGGACACTAGCGCCGCCTCGCGGCGGCCCGGCGCCGCAGCAGCAGGACGATCCCCGTGACGGCGGCGAACGAGACCGTCGCCCCGCCCCAGTCCAGGAGCGTGGCCGGCGGCTCCTCCTCGACCAGACCGCCCTGGATCACCAGCAGGGTCAGCGCCACGGCGTTGTGGACCGCGTGGACGATCACCGCGGACCAGAGCGAACCGGTCAGCTCGTAGACCGCCGCCAGCAGCAGTCCCAGCGCCACCAGCCCGAACAGGTACCAGGGTTCGCCGTGGACGAGGCCGAAGGCGAGCGCCGAGACGACGGCCGCCGGCCACGGGCCCCACGCGCGCCGCCCGAGCCGGTAGATGAGGCCGCGGAAGACCATCTCCTCGGCCAGGGGCGCGGCCACCACCACCGCCGCCGCCGCCAGGACGATGCCGGCGGCGCTGCCGGGCAGATGGACGTTGTACATCGCGATCCACTCGGGACCCGGCGGGTGCAGCCGCGAGGACAGGCCGGCCAGCAGCGAGGTGGGCAGCAGCGAGCCCAGGGCCGCGGCCGCGCACAGCAGTTGCTCGGCCGCCGGCATCCGCGACAGGTCGAACGCGGCGTGCGGCGCGCCGCCGCGCGCCTGGGCGGCGGCGGCGGCGAACAGGATCGTCAACGCGGCGCCGGCGCCGGCGGCCGCGAAGAGGTTGTCGGTCATCTGGAAGGCGAGGACCTGCGCGGCGAGGTTGGCCGCCATCAGGGAGAACACCAGCACGACCAGCCGGGTCGTGGACCAGCCGGTCCAGCCGTCGGCGGCGGGAAGCGGCCGTTCCGGAGGGGGAGCGTCGGGCGGCGGTGTGGGGTCGTCGGGATGCAAGGCGGTCCTTCCGTCGTGGGGAGCGCGCTGGCAGGCCCGCCTTGGCGCGGGATCCCCGAGCGGTTAATATGCAGCCAACGGCTGCGGAGCGAAAGGGGCGACATGTCGGAACTGCGCGAAGGACGAGCGATCAGGGCGGTGGTCTTCGACCTGGACAACACGCTCACCGATTTCATGAAGGCCAAGCGGGGCGCCATCCGGGCGGCGGCCGACGCGATGATCGACGCCGGCCTGGTGATGGACCAGCAGCTGGTCTACGACCGCATCTTCGCCATCTACGACGAGGTCGGCATCGAGCACCAGCGCGTGTTCAACCGCTTCCTGACCGAGGCGACGGGTCGCGTGGACGACCACGTGCTGGCCCCGGCGGTCGTGGCCTACCGCCGCGCCCGCGAGGCTTCGCTCGTGCCGTACCCGCACGTCCAGCGCGTCGTCTACCAGCTGGTCAAGGACGGCTACAAGTTGGCCGTGGTCAGCGACGCGCCGCGCTTCGAGGCCTGGCTGCGCCTCTGCTACCTCGGCCTGCAGCACGTGTTCGACGCCGTGCTGACCCACGACGACACCGGCGCGCGCAAGCCCGACCCGGTGCCCTTCCGCATGGCGCTCGAGCGGCTCGGGGTCGCTCCCGGCCAGGCGGTCATGGTCGGGGACTGGCCGGAGCGCGACATCGTCGGCGGTCTGGTCGCCGGCCTGCACACGGTCTACGCCCGTTACGGGGACACCTACGGTTCGCCGGACCGCCCGCGGACCACGGACTCGGGCGCCCACTTCGTGATCGACGACCTGCTGCAGCTGCTCGGCGTGCTCGAGCAGCTCGAGCGGCGGACCCGGGAGGCCTGAGATGCGCGTGGCCACGAGCGCCGGCATGGCGGCCATCGACCGCGAGACGATCCGGGGCGGCGTGCCCGGCCACGAACTCATGGAGCGCGCCGGCCGCGAGATGACCTGGCAACTGCTGCGGGAATTCCCCGCGCTCGCGCCGCCGGCCCAGGTCGGCGTGGTCTGCGGCAAGGGGAACAACGGCGGCGACGGGCTGGTCGTGGCGCGGCTGCTGGAGAATCTGGGTTTCGAGGTGCGGGTGCTGCTGTTGGCCGCCGCGGCCGACCTGTCGGGCGACGCGCGCGCGAACCTCGACCGCCTGCCGCCGGGCGTGGTCGTCGACGTCGTCCCGCCCGATCTGTGGGCCGACCGGGCCGGCGACCTGTGCGCGGAGTCGGACCTGGTGGTCGACGCGGTCTTCGGCACCGGCGTCGTGCTGCCCCTGCGCCCCGGCTATGCCGCGCTGTTCGCGGCGCTGAACGACGGCGGGGCGCCGCTCGCGAGTCTGGACCTGCCCTCGGGCGTGGGCGGGGACGACGGCGCCGTCGATCCGGTCGCCGTGCGCGCCGACGCCACCATCACTGTCGGCCTGCCCAAGCTGGGCTTGCTGCTGCCGCCGGGGCGCGACCACGTCGGCGCGCTGTCGGTCGTGGACATCGGGTTCGACGACGAAGCCTGCGCCCGGCACACGGAGCCCCGTCACTGGCTGCTGCCCCGGGACTACGCCGAACTGCTGCCGCCGCGACCCAGCGCCACGCACAAGTACGAGGCCGGGACCGTGCTGGTGCTCGCGGGCTCCGCCCGCTACGGCGGCGCGGCGCTGCTCGCGGCGCTGGGCGCGCTGCGCTCCGGAGCCGGCCTGGTCACGCTCGCTCTGCCGCAGGCGCACGCGGCCGCGGCCACGGCCTTCGTCCCCGAAGCGCCCGTCCGCGCCCTGCCGACCGGCCCGCGCGGCGGGCTGTTGCCCGTGATCGGCGAAGAACTGGTCGCGCTGCTGCATCGCCAGCGGGCTCTGGCCGTGGGCCCGGGCCTCGGCGACGACCCGGACACCGACCGCTTCGTCGTGGACCTGTTGGCCGCGTCGTCGTTGCCGGTCGTGGTCGACGCCGACGCCCTTTCCGCGTTCGCGCGGCTGGGCGTGCCGCCCCGCGGCGGCGCCGGTCCGGCGGTGATCACGCCGCACGGCGGCGAGCTGGCCCGGCTGGCCGGCCTCGATCCCGCCGAGCTGGCCGCGCGGCGGCTGGAACTCGTGCCCGAACTCGCCGCGCGCTGGGGCGTGGTGCTGGTCGCCAAGGGTTCCCCGACGCTGGTGGCGGCTCCCGACGGCCTGCTCTGGTTCAACCCCACCGGTAACGACGCGCTGGCCCATGGCGGCACCGGCGACGTGCTGACCGGCCTGATCGGCGGCCTGCTGGCCCAGGGCTGCGCGCCGCTCGACGCCGCGTTGCTCGGTTGCTGGCTGCACGGCCGCGCCGGCGAGTTGGCGGCCGAAGGCGGCTCGCGCCGCGCCGTGCTGGCCCGCGAAGTCGCCGACCGGCTGCCCGCCGCCCTGGCCGAACTGGAAGTCCTAGTCGAACTGGAACCACTGGCCGAGCCGGAAGACCCGTCGGGAGAGGGAGCATGAAGGTCCTGGGCATCGAGACCTCCTGCGACGACACCAGCGTCGCGCTCTACGATTCGGATCAGGGCGTGCTGGAGAACCTCGTCTCGAGCCAGGTCGATCTGCACGGTCACTTCGGCGGCGTGGTCCCGGAGCTGGCCTCGCGTGCGCACCTGGTCAACCTGCTGCCCCTGGTCGAGGTGCTGCTGGAGCGGCAGCGCCTCGCACTGGACGATCTCGACGGCGTGGCGGTCACGGCCGGGCCCGGTCTGATCGGCGCCCTGCTGGTGGGGCTGTCCACCGCGAAGGCCCTCTGCTGGTCGGCCCGCAAGCCGTTGATCGGGGTCCACCACATCGAAGGCCACATCCTGGCCAACCTGCTGTCCGGCCCGCTGGCGCTGCCCGCGGCCGTGCTGGTGGTCTCGGGAGGCCACACCGAGGTCGTGCTGATGTCGGAGGTGGGCCGGTACCGGCGGCTCGGCTGGACGCTGGACGACGCGGCCGGGGAGTGCTTCGACAAGACGGCCCAGCTGCTGGGCCTGCCGTATCCCGGCGGCCCGGTCATCGACCGTCTCGCCGAGCGCGGCCGGTCCGGGCGCTTCGCGTTGCCGCGGCCGTTGAGCCGCGACCCGCGCCTGGTGTTCAGCTTCAGCGGCCTCAAGACGGCCGTCCGGGTGCTGGTCGACTCGCTGCCCCGGCCGCTGGACGACCAGACCGTGGCCGATATCTGCCGAGCCCTGCGCGAGGCGATCGTCGACGTGCTCGTCCAGCGCCTGTTCCAGGCCGCGCGCGAGCACCGCGTGCAGGGGGTCTACCTGGCCGGCGGCGTGGCGGCCAACGCGCTGCTGCGCGAACGGGCCGCCGGGGAGGCGTCGGCCGGCGGCTTTGCATTCCGCCCCCCCGAGCGTGTCTACTGCACCGACAACGCGGCCATGATCGCCTGCGCCGGCCACGCCCGCCTGGAGGCCGGTTTTTCGGATCCCCTTGATTTGGATGGATTTGCGCGCGCCCCGCTCGCGTCCTGGCGCTGATCTGCCTCCGCCCGCCCCGTCGTTCCCGCCCGTGGTGCGAACGTCCCCATGATGGCACGACCTTTGCGTCTGGCTCGTCGGTTCTACCTGTAAAGAGCAATCCGAACGCGATTTGCACGGATGGTGCCGATGCTAGAAACCGAGACGATCCTGGTCGTCGACGACGACCAACACCTGCGGACGATCCTGAAGCACGTGCTCGAACAGGGCGGCTTCCAGGTCGTGCTCGCCGAGGACGGCCGGCAGGCCCTGGCCAGCCTGCAACGAGGCTTGCCCGACCTGGTCCTGCTGGACGTCATGATGCCGGGTCTGGACGGGTTCGACGTGCTGCGCGAGTTGCGCAACCGGTTCCGGACCAGCCACCTGCCCGTGATCATGCTGACGGCCAAGGGCGAGACGCCGCACAAAGTGCGCGGCCTCGCGCAGGGGGCCAACGACTACCTGAGCAAACCTTTCGTTCCCGACGAACTGGTGCTGCGCGTGCGCAATCTGCTGCAGTTGAGCCGCAGCCAGCGCGACGCCAATCCGTTGACGGGACTGCCCGGCAACCGCGCCATCGCGCGGGAGCTGAACCGGCGGCTCGAGGCGGGTCTGTCCTTCGGCTTCCTCTACTTCGATCTCGACCACTTCAAGGCCTACAACGACCACTACGGCTACGTGAAGGGCGACGCGGTCCTGACGATGCTGGCCGACCTGCTCGCGAACGAGGTCCTGGCGTGCGACGACGCCTTCCTGGGGCACGTCGGCGGTGACGACTTCGTCGCTGTGACACTCCCGCAGGATGCCGACGGCCTCGCCGAACGCATCGTCGCGGCGTTCGACGAGCACGTCCTCGCGCAGTACGACCCCGAAGACCGTCGTCGCGGCTACATCGAACTGCCCGGCCGCACCGGCAGCCTGCAGCGGTTCCCGCCGGTGTCGCTGACCGTCGCGGTCGTCGTCGAGCAGCAGGGAAACATCGGCCACGTGGGTCGGCTCAACGCCGTCGCGGCCGAGCTCAAGAAGTACGGCAAATCGCTGCCAGGCAGCCAGATCATTCACGAGCGGCGCTATCCGGTCGACGCGGCCGCGTCACAGACTTCGCCGCCGACCGACGGTCGCGAAGAAGGCGTCGCCCCGTCGGCGCGTCGCCCGGAGCAGCCATGAGCGACGTGCGCGTGCTGATCGTGGAGGACGAGCCCCACCTCGCGGGGCTCCTGTCGCGCGCTTTCGCGCAGGAGGGCTGGCAGGCGGTCGTGGCCCGCAACGGCATCGAGGGGCTGAACCAGGTGGCGACCTTCCGCCCCGACGTGATCGTGATGGACATCATGATGCCCAAGCTCGACGGCATCGACGCGACGCGCCTGATCCGGCGCAACCCCGGGCACGACCGCACGGCGATCGTCGCTCTCTCGGCGCGGCACGACCGCACCGCCAGGGCGGAGATGCTGACCGCCGGGGCGGACCTGTTCCTCGAGAAACCTTTCGTGATGAGTCGGCTGGTCTCCCAGGCCGCCGACGCCCTGGCTGCGCGGCGCACCCCCGCTGGGAAGGACATGACATGACGATGTTTTCGGCGACTCTCGGCGCGATTCCCGCCGGCGTGGCGGCGGCTCCCGGCGGGCCGGTGCCCTACGCCGTGGCGATCCTGGCCCTGGCCGCGGGGTTGGTCTGGCAGATCCTGAGGATGCGCCAGCGCTCGCGCGACCTCCTCGATCGCCAGGAGCGCGTGCGCGGCCTGGAGAGCCTGCTGGCCATCTCGGCGCGCATCCACGCTTTCCGCGATTCCGAGCACCTGCTCAACGAGATCACGCAGTCGGTGCGGGAGTCGCTGGGCTTCCGCATGGTCCTGTTGCGCATCTACAACGTCTCGGACAAGGTCTTCGAGGCGAAGGCCTTCTCCGGCATCGACGAGGAGGGCATCGAGTACCTGCGCAACAGCCCGATGACGCTGACCGGGTTCCGCAAGATGGCCCTGCCGCAGTTCCTGGTCTCCAATTCCTACCTCATCCGTCACACGATCGAGGGGGCGGAACAGGCCCTGGCCGACGCGTACACGCAGGCGCAGGAGAAGCGCGCCGAGGGCGAGTGGGACGAGCGCGATGCGTTGATCATCCCCCTGAATTCGCCCGAAGGGGAGATTCGCGGCTACCTGAGCGTCGACGATCCGGTCGATCACAAGGTGCCCGGGCTGCAGACCATCCAGATGCTGGAGCTGTTCGCCCAGCAGGCGGCCACGGCCATCGCCTCGGCCGAACTCTACTCGCGTCTGCACCGCCAGAACCAGGAACTGACGCGCTCCTCGGACCGTCTGCGCTACCACAACGAGCTGAAGAACAACTTCGTCGCCAACGTCAGCCACGAACTCCGCACCCCCCTGACTTCGATCAAGGCCTACAGCGAGGCCCTGGTGCACGGGCGCGAGCGCATGGAAGATGCGGCCCAGGGCGAGTTCCTGCGGGTCATCCAGTCCGAGAGCGAGAAGCTCACCGGCATCGTCAACAACCTCCTGGACCTCGAGCGCATGGAGCGCGAGCAGATTACTTTCAACCGCCACCAGACCGACCTCGTGGCGCTGGTGCGCGGCATCGAGGGCTCCGCCCGCGCCCAGGCCGAGTCCAAGCGCATCGCGTTCTCCATGCACGTGGACCGCGAGGAAGTCCTGCTCGGGGTCGATGCCGACCTCGTGCGCCAGTTGATCCGCCACCTGCTGGACAACGCCTTCAAGTTCACCCCGAGCGGGGGCAAGGTGCACCTGTCGGTGGTCGACGGCGTCTCTTCGGTGCGCATCGTGGTCGAGGACAACGGCATCGGCGTCCCCGACAACAAGATGACGTACATCTTCGACCGCTTCTACCAGGTGGACGGCTCCAGCACGCGCGAGCACGGCGGCCAGGGCATCGGGCTGGCCATCTGCCGCGACATCGTCACGCGCCACGGCGGCCGCATCTGGGGCGAGCGCGTGCAGCCCCAGGGAGTGCGCTTCAACGCCCTGCTGCCGCGCCGCGACGAGATCGTCCGCCGGGGCCAGGACAACGGCCACCACACGGTCTTCAACGACGTGCCCGAGTTCGCCGAGCGGCTGATCCACTGGGTCGGCGAGCTGCTGCGGGCGCGCGTGGTCGCGCTGCTGCTGCCGGACCCGGGCGGGGAGCACCTGGTCGTCGAGGCGGCCATGGGCCTCGAAGACCGCGTGGTGCAGGACATGCGGCTCGCTCGCGGCGAGGGCGTGGCCGGGCGCGTCTGGGCGACCGGGGAGCCGGCGCTGGGCAACGCCGAGGCCGCGGGGGCGAGGACTCCGGCGGAACGGGCCGACCCCCGGCCGGATACCGGGACCCTGTTGAGCGCGCCGGTGATGCGGGCCGGGCGCGTGGTGGGCGTGGTGAACGTCGCCAACCGCATCGACGGGCGCGCGTTCGGCGTCTGCGACCGCCTGCTGCTGCAGGCGATCGCGGCGCGGCTGGGCCACGTGTTGGAACGTGTCGTGGTCCACCAGAGCAGCAACCGGGAGTTCGGCGATCTCGCGCAGGCCCTGCGCAAGAGCGTGGCCATCCGCCGCGCCCGGCACGACGAACTCGCGGAGATCTGCCACGACATCTGCATCGAGTCTGCCCGGCGCATGGGCCTCTCCGAGCCGGAGCTGATGAGCCTGGCCTTCGCGCTGCAGACCTACGACCTCGGGCTGACCGGCATCCCCGACGACATCATCCACAAGGGGCCGCCGCTCGAGCCGGAGGAGTGGGAAATCCTCCAGCAGCACGTCCACCTGAGCCTGCAGCTGATCTCGTCGCTGGACGCCCCCGGGGAGGTGCACGACATCGTCCTGCACCACCACGAGCACTTCGACGGCTCGGGCTACCCGCAGGGTCTGGCCGGCGAGGACATCCCCCTGGGCGCCCGGCTGCTCATGCTGGCCGACAGCCTCACGGCGATGCTGCAGGGCCGCCCCTACCGGCGGGCCGTGGGACTGGAGCAGGCCCTGGCCGAGATGCAGCAGCGCGTCGGCAGCCAGTTCTGCCCGCGCTGCCTGGAGAATTTCCTGGAAGAGGCGCAGCGTCACGCCGAGCGCATCGACGAGGTGCAGCTCTCGCGCAACCTGGCCCTGCCGGCGCCGGCGAGCCGGCCCGCGGCGACTCCCGTGAACGACGTCGAGTACGAGGACGGAGAACTCGTCGGGGCTGCTTCCGGCGACGGGCACACACACTGAACGGCACGCGCGCAGCACACGACACCCGAGGGACGGAGGCACCAACGTGCGCAAGATCCTGATCGTCGACGACGAGCCCTACATCCTGAGCATCCTGGACTTCAGCCTCGACGCCGAGGGCTATGCGGTCCTGCAGGCCGCCGACGGCGACGCCGCCCTGAGTCTGGCCGCCGAACAGCAGCCCGATCTCGTCATCCTCGACGTGATGATGCCCCGGCTCGACGGCTTCGAGACGTGCCGGCGGCTCAAAGCCGACCTGCGCACCAAGGACATCCCGGTCGTCCTGCTGACCGCGCGCAACTCGCGCGAGGACCGCACCCGCGGCCGGGACTGCGGCGCCGACGGCTACATCACCAAGCCGTTCAGCCCCCAGCGCCTGGTCGACACGGTGCAGACCTTCCTCGGCGTCCGCCACGGCTGAACGATCCTGGCCCCGGCGATCGCCGCCGTCGTGGACGCGCGCCGCCGCAGCGTGTAGACTTCCCCCGCACGATCCCCCGCCGACGTCCCACATCCCCGGAGGAACCAAGGCATGGCCGCCGTCGCGACGCTGGCCGAGGTCGCCCTGCCGGTGCCTCTGGACCAGACCTTCACCTACCGCGTTCCGGACGGTTGGCCGGCGCCGCCGGTGCGGCCCGGCGACCTGGTCTCGGCGCCGCTGGGACGGCGGACCGTGACGGGCCTGGTCGTCGGCGTGCGCGAGGCGGCCGCGGACGTCGCGGAAGTCGACGGTCACCGCCTGCGCCCGCTGCGCGGCCGCTTCCCCGCGGCGTACCGGGTCGAGGGCGACCGCCGACTTCTGCTGGACTGGATGGCCGGCTACTACGCGCTGCCGGCCGGGGAACTCGTGCCGCTGTTCCACCCGCCGGCTCCCGGCACGAAGGCCCGGCCGCGCCGCGCCGCGGCGGCCTACCCCATCGCCGACGCTCTCGACGTGCGACTGACGCCCGACCAGGAGCGCGCCGTGGTCTGGGCGGTCGGCCGGCTGGAGACGCGCAGCTTCGGCGCGCTGCTGCTGCGCGGCGTGACCGGCAGCGGCAAGACCGAGGTCTACCTGCGCATCATCGCCGAGGTCCTGGCCCGCGGACGCAGCGCCCTTTTTCTCCTGCCGGAGATCGCGCTGACCCCGCAGACCGAGGCGCGCGTGGCGGCGCGGTTCGGCGATCGCGTCGCCACGGTGCACAGCGGGCTGTCCGCGGGCGAGCGCTGCCGCGTGCACGAAGCCGCGGCGGCGGGGGAGTTGGGCGTCGTGCTCGGGCCGCGCTCGGCCCTGTTCACGCCGCTGCGCGACCTCGGTGTGGTGATCGTCGACGAGGAGCATGACGCCAGCTACAAGCAGGAGGAGAAGCCGCGCTACCACGCGCGCCACGCGGCCCTGGTGCGGGCGCGCGAGGCCGGGGCCTGCGTGGTGCTCGGTTCCGCGACGCCGGACCTCGAATCGGTGCGCAACGCGTGCGAGGGCCGCTACCAGGAGATCCTGCTCGCCGACCGCCCGGTCGGGGAGATGCCCGTCGTCGAGATCGTCGACATGCGCGGCGGGCCAGCGTCCGACGGCTTCTCGGACGCGCTGCTGACCCGGCTCGAGGCGTGCCTGGCCGGCGGCCGCCAGGCGATCCTCTACTACAACCGCCGCGGTTTCGCCCGTGTCCTGCAGTGCGCGTCCTGCGGCGTCCCGGTCGCCTGCCCGCACTGCGACATCGCGCTGACGGTCCACCTGCGCCCGCGCCAGCTGCTGTGCCACTACTGCGGCTTCGCGCGCCGGGAACCGGACACCTGCCCGGATTGCGGCGGCCCGTCGTTCCTGCCCGGGGGATCCGGCACCGAGCGGCTCGAGCTGGCGCTGGCGGCGCACTTCCCCGACGCCCGCGTCCTGCGGCTGGATCACGACACCACCCGCACCCGCGGCAGCCACCGGCGGATCCTGTCGGAATTCGCCGCGCGCGGCGCCGACATCCTGGTCGGCACGCAGATGGTGGCCAAGGGGCACCACTTCGCCGGCGTCGACCTGGTCGGTGTCCTGGCGGCCGACGACGGACTGACGCTGCCCGATTTCCGCGCGCACGAGCGGGTCTTCCAGCTGCTGACCCAGGTCGCCGGCCGCACGGGCCGCGAGAGCCCCGGCGCCGTGCTGTTCCAGACCTGGCAGCCGGAGCACCCGGTGATCCTGGCCGCCTCGCGCCACGATTTCGCGGCCTTCGCCGCCGCGGAGCTGCCGCAGCGCGAGGCGGCGGGTTACCCGCCGGCGCGGCGCATGCTGCGCGTGGGCCTCGCGGCCCGCCGCCCCCGCGACGTCGAGGACGCGGCCCACCGCTTCGGCGAACTGATGCGCACCCACCTGCAGCCGCCCGCGCTGGAGGTGCTCGGCCCGGCGCCCGCAGTGTTCGCCCGGCTGCAGAACCGCGTCCGCTGGCAGTTGCTGGTCAAGGGGACCATGACCAACGCCCAGCGAGCCTGGCTCGCCGACCGCGGGCGACGCCTGGCAGCCGAAACCGCGGTCGACGTCACGTGGGACGTGGATCCTGTCGGCTTGTATTGACATGGTGGAAAACGAGTTAATGAATCAAGACGGATCTCGACGCAGAACCGGTTTGCCCTGGAGCCTCCCATCGTGGTATGATAGAGAAGCGGCGTGGGAACGTCGCCGACCCGACATCCCGCAGCACCCACCGGTTTCGGACGAAAGGCAGCCGATGCGTCCGTGTAATCTTTTTTGCGCTTCTGTGCCCGCGACGACCCGACTGTTCGTCCTGGCCTGCCTGCTGACCGTCGCCGTCGCCGGGACGGCGTTCGCCCAATCCAATCCCACCTGGGAGCCGACGACGGCGTTCACCGACAGCCTGACGCCGCAGCGGCGCGCCAACCTGTACGGTTTCGAACTGCCGCCGGACTACCAGCGCGAGTACCTCGATCACCTGAAGATCTACCCCACGGACAAGGTCGACCTGCCGTCGAACTTCAGCTGGGTGAGCCAGGACGGCGTGACGTCGGTCAAGAACCAGGGCGGCTGCGGCTCGTGCTGGGCCTTCGCCGCCATCGGGCAGATCGAATCGCACCTGAAGATCTTCTACGGGCAGGACCTGAACCTGTCGGAACAGCAGATGATCCTCTGCAACCCGTACGGAGCCGACTGCGACGGCGGGTGGGCTTCGGCCGTCTACAACGTGGCGATGACCTACGGGGCCGTCCACGAGGAGGACATCCCCTATACCGAGGGCACCGTCAGCTCCTGCACCCAGACCTCCCACCTGCCCTTCGGCTTCGTGACGAGCTGGCACTACGTCTCGAACAACGTGACGCAGATCAAGACCGCCCTGCTCGACGGCCCGGTCTGCTCGGCCTTCAATGCCGACGAGCCCTTCCCGAGCTACGGCACCGGCTGCTACACCGACAACGTCGGGCCGTACACGAACCACCTGATCCTGATCGTCGGCTGGGACGACCGCGCCTGCGGCGGCACCGGCGGCTGGATCTGCAAGAATTCCTGGGGCTCCAGTTTCGGCGAGGCCGGGTACTTCACCATCAAGTACGGCGTGTCGCTGATCGGCACCTCGACGACCCAGATCGATCTGATGGTGCCGCCCACGAGCGTCACGGTGCTCGGTCCCCTGGACGACCGCGAGTACCTGGCGGGCGAGACGGTCGACATCGCCTGGACCACGAGCGGCGCCGCCGCCGCCACGGTGGACATCTGGGCCTCCCTCGACGGCTACCTCGACACCAAGATCGCGGACGACGTGCCCAACACCGGCCACTATCTGTGGACCCTGCCGAACCACTCCACGACGCTGCTCAAGTTCTGCGTCGTCCCGCTGGGCAACACGCGGCAGGGCTTCGGCACCTCCCCGGATCGGATGCGGCTGCTCGGCCACCGCACGCGCTACGTCTCGCCGACCGGCGGCAATGTCGCGCCCTACGAGACGAAGGCCACGGCCGCCATCAGCCTGGCCGCCGCCCTCGTCGCCTGCACCGGGCGCGACACCGTGCTCGTCACGGCCGGCGACTACAGCGAGCGCGTGTCCGTCACCACGCCGACGACGATCATCGGCGGCTGGAACCCGACCTTCACCGCGCGTGACCCGCTGCCGGGCGCGACGCGCCTGCAGGCGATCGACAGCGCGATGGGCTTCGTCGGCGGCCTCGACGGCCACGCCGGCGTCGTCGGCTTCGAGTTCTACGACTGCGTCGGCGGGATCAGCAGCGTTCCCGTCTTCGGTCGCCACGGCGGGGCGATCTACATCAACGGTTCCTCGCCCACCATCCGGGACTGCGTGTTCACGAACAACACAGCCAACCCCTTCAACGGCGACGGGGTCGGCGGCGCCATCATCGTCATCAACGGCGCCCCCCGCATCGAGAACTGCGTGTTCCAGGGCAACCGGGCCAAGCTGGGCGGCGCCGTGGCCCTGATCAACGCCGACGGCGCGGTCCTGACCGGCAACCTCTACCTGCACAACGCCTGCATGGACAGCGTCGCCGGGCAGGAGGGCGCGGGCGTCTACGCCCTCGACAGCCGGCTGGACCTGATCGGCGAGATCTTCACGGGCAACCGCCGCTGCGCCGCCGGGGCGGCCCTGTCGGCGAGCGGCTCGACGGTGACCGCGCGGAACGTCGTCGCCACCGGCAACCGCGCCGACGCCCGGGGTGGCGCTTTCCAATGCCTGGGAGGCAGCCTCGTCGTCGAGGGCGGCCGGTACGACGCCAATGTGGCGCGGATCGATCGCGGCGGCGCCCTGAACCTCGACGGGGCCGTCTGCGACGTGCGCAACGCGGTCTTCACGGGCAACGCCGCCGGCGTGCTCGGCGCGACACTCGCCATGAACGCGGCGCCCACGATCCGCCTCGAGAACACGCTGCTGCTCGGCAGCACGGGCGCCGGCTACGGCGCCGTGTTCCTGACCGGCGTCGGTTCGGTGGTCCTGAGCAACTGCGTCGTCGCCGGCAACGCGCACGGCGGCGTGGCGGGCAGCGCCGCCGCCTTCGCGGCCGACCACAACGTCCTGTGGAACAACGTGGGCGGCCACTACGTGGGCCTGACGGGCGGCGCCCACGACATCCTGGCCGATCCGGGTTTCTGCTCCCCGGCGGTCGGGGACTACGCGTTGGCCCTGCATTCTCCCTGCCTGGACCGGGGCGATCCCGATCCCGCCCGCCTCGACCCCGACGGTTCGCGGGCCGACATCGGCGCCTACGGCGGCCCCGGCAGCACGCCGGTCGCCCCGGCGGCGGTCACCCAGCTCAGCTTGACGGAGCTGGCCGGCGCGAGCGCGTCGCTCGCCTGGGCGCCCAACGCCGAACCCGACGTCGACCATTACGTCGTCTACCGACTGCCGGACGCGGGGACGCAACCCGGAGCCGCCCACGTGGCCGGTGTCGTCGCGCATCCCGGCCACACGTTCGCCTCGGCGCAGTCGGACGGCTGCTTCCAGGTGGTGGCGGTGGACCAGGACGGTCACGTTGGCGGGTATTCGGCGACGGTGACGGCGGGCGCGACGGCCGCCGGCGACGCGCCGCGCGCGTTGGCCATCGCGGCCGTGACGCCCAATCCCTTCAATCCCCGCACCAAGATCCGCTTCGACGTGCCGCGCGCCGGGCGGGTCGAGGTGAGGATCTACGACATGCGCGGCCGCACCGTGCGCACCCTCGCGGACGCGGACCTGACCGCCGGCCGGCACGAAGCGGTCTGGGACGGCCGCGGCGCCGACGGGGGCCACGTCGCCGCGGGCGTCTACCTGCTGCGCGTAGCTGCGGGCGGCGAGCAGCGCTCGGCCAAGCTCGTGCTGGCGAAGTAGCGGGTCGCGCGACCCGGGAATCAGGAAGGGCCACCCCGCGGGGTGGCCCTTCGCGCGCCCGGTTGCCGGCGTCCTCAACCCGCCAGCGCCGCCAGCATGTCGTCGAGGTCGACGCGCGCGTCGATGTCCACCGCGCCGATCCGCAGCGGCAGCACCCAGCGCATCTCGCCGCCGCGCACCTTCTTGTCGCCGGCGACCAGGGTGGCGGTCGCGCGCCGCGGCGGGGCGGCCGACGCCACGGCCAGCCCGCAGGCCGTCAGCAGCGCGACGATGCGGTCGGCGTCGCGGCGGGAGCAGACCCCGCGCGACGCGGCCAGGCGCGCGGCCGCGGCCAGTCCCAGCGCTACGGCTTCGCCGTGAGCCAGGCCCAGCTGCAGTTCCAGCGCGTGGCCGAGCGTGTGCCCGAGGTTCAGCGCCCGCCGCGGTCCGGCCTCGCGGAAGTCGCGCGCGACCAGCCTCCCCTTCACCCGCACCGCGCCGTCGATCCAAGCGGCCCAGGGCAGTCCCAGCACGCCGGGCACGGCACGATCCGCACGCCCCCGGGCCAGCAGGTCCGCGAGGTCGGGGGCGCGTGCCTCGAGGTCGCGGAACAGGGGAGCGGAGCCGATCACCGCGGCCTTGACCGTCTCGGCCAGCCCGCAGCGCCAGTCGCGCCGAGTCAGCGTGCCCAGCAGGCCCGGTTCGATCAGCACGCTGGTGGCGGGATGGAACGCGCCGACGGGATTCTTCAGCGCCCCGAGATCGACGGCGGTCTTGCCGCCGAGGGCGGCGTCCACCGCCGCCAGCAACGTCGTGGGTACGGCCACGAATTCCACGCCGCGCTGCCAGGTCGCCGCCGCGAAACCGGCGAGATCCAGCACCGCGCCGCCGCCGCCCACCCCCACGACCACGCCGTCGCGCGGCAGCCTGCGTGCGGCGAGCCATGCCCAGACCCGCTCCAGGTTCGCCACCGATTTGGCAACCTCGCCCCCGGGCACCACCAGTCGGGGCAGGGGAGACCCGCCGCCGTCCCGCAGCACCGTCGCCAACCGCGCCTCATGCAGCCGGGCCGGCATCCGGTCGACGATCGCCACGGCGGGCTTCCCGCCCAGCCGCCGCGCGAGCCCGTCGAGCGCGCCGTCGTGGCCCAGATACTCGGTCGTCACGCCGCCAAGCCGGTACCGTCGATGCAACACGCTGTCGGACAAGACAAAACCTCCGCAACGGGAAAGGCGGACAGGAAAACCGTGCGCCAGAATACCAGATCGGACCGGTTGTGCCTGCGTAATTGTGTCCAAGCTGCCTCAGGGCCTGTTCATCGCGAGGCGTGCATGATCCACCAGACGGCGGGGGCGTCTGCAGGGTCCCGGCGTCAGGAGGGCGCCGGGACCCGAAAGTCGAGCGAGCCGGTCACAGGATGTGACCGACGAGCGCCCCCCGCCGGCTGGTGGATCATGCACGCCTTGCGATGAATACGCATTTCATTTGACCCCCATCCGGCAGGCACTACCTTTGTTTCCGGAACGATACAGCGGGGACCCGGCCGGCCCCCGCGGCCAGATTCGGTGCAAGGAGTGTGATGGATCATGGCAGCAGCGACCACTGAGATCCGCTGGCACGGCCGCGGCGGACAGGGGGCCAAGACGGCGGCGATTTTCCTGGCCGAGGCGGTCCTCGACCAGGGCAAGCACAGCCAGGGCTTCCCCGAGTACGGCCCCGAACGGCGAGGCGCCCCCGTGCGCGGGTTCACCCGCATCTCCGACGCCCCGATCCGACTGCACTGCAGCATCGCCGAGCCCGACTACGTGATCGTGCTCGACCCCACGCTGCTGGACTCCGCGGCCGCCGGCGTGCCCGACGGCGCCAGCGAGAACACGGTCTTCCTGATCAACACCGTCGAGACCCCCGCCAACATCCGCAAGCGGTTGGGCATCAAGGGCGGCAAGGTCCACACCGTGGACGCTTCGCTCATCGCCCAGGAGAGCTTCGGGCGCCCGATCCCCAACATGCCGATGATCGGCGCGCTGGCCGCGGTGGCCGACGTGATCACCCTGGAGAACCTCATCTCCTCACTGGTTGTGCGCTTCAAGAAGAAGTTCAGCCAGGCCGTCATCGACGGGAACGTCACCGCCGTGGAGAGGGCCTACAAGGAGTTGGTGTCTGAATGAGCCTCATCCCGACTTCCGACCTGAACGAGGGCGGCATCATCACCGAGGCCGGCAACGCCGCCGCCTTCAAGACGGGCGATTGGCGCTCGAACGTGCCGCAGTGGGTCCCCGAGAACTGCATCCATTGCATGTTCTGCTGGATCTACTGCCCGGATACGGCCGTGGCCATCGACAATACCGGCGAGAAGACCGTCATGACGGGCTTCGTCTTCGAGCACTGCAAGGGTTGCGGGATCTGTGCGCAGCACTGTCCGCCCGCCGCCAAGGGGAAAGCGGCCATCGTCATGGTCCGCGACGAGAAGTAGCCACGGAAAGGAGTGTCCCATGAAGCAGATCTACGTCGGGCTGACCGGGAACGAGGCCGTGGCGACCGCCTTCAAGCAGGCTCGTCCCCACGTGGCCCCCGCGTTCCCGATCACGCCCCAGACCGAGATGATGCACAAGTTCGCCGACTTCGTCGCCGACGGGGTCGTCGACACCGAGATGATCCTGGTCGAGAGCGAGCACTCGGCCATGAGCGCGGCGATCGGCTCGGCCGCCACCGGCGCCCGCACCTTCACCGCCACCAGTTCGGCCGGCTTCGCCCTGATGTGGGAAGTCATCTACATCGCCGCGTCGCTGCGGCTGCCGATCTGCATGCCGGTGGTCAACCGCGCGCTGTCCGGCAACATCAACATCCACAACGACCACTCCGACGCCATGGGCGGCCGCGACGCCGGCTGGATCCAGCTGTGGTGTGAGAACACCCAGGAGGCGTACGACCACGCCCTGATGTGCTGGCGCATCGCCGAGCACAAGGACGTGCGCCTGCCGGTGATGATCAACTACGACGGCTTCATCATCAGCCACACGTCCGAGTCGCTGCACATCCTGCCGGACGAGGACGCCTGGAAATTCATCGGGCCCAAGGATCTCAAGACCGGCTACTCTCTGCTGGACATGGACCACCCGATCACGGTCGGGCCGTTGG
>JANOEP010000004.1:0-12228 GCA_031441465.1 bacterium
AGCAAACTCGTCAGCATGGAGGTAGTACGCGCCTGCCAACAGGCCCTGAATGTCGATGGAAACACGCATTCCCTCTACGGCATCGGCAAAAATGACCGTGCCTCTTACCCTGGATTTGCCGTTGGGAGCCAACACGGCCACGGAGCTATACGGGAACAAGAGTGGACTGAGATCGGCGTCTGGTTCTGGCTCCATCGGCGGGCCTTGCCCATTGTTGGGCAACGACGACAGATCCGGAAGCGCGGACAGCTCAGGATAGGCGCGCAGGATCTCGGCGGCGGAGATCTCGACGGCCGCATTGGGGCGTATGGGTGACGACGTGTTCTTGCAGCCGAACAACGAGGAAACCAGTGCCGCCGCCGTGACCACAATCGGCGGTCTGGTGGCCCGACGCTTCAAGGTCCAAGCCACCAGTGCCACGGCTCGTAGGGGTTGCGAAGGGGTCCTTGCAAGCGTGTCCCCTCGCACGCGCGCGCGAGTCTCTCGGCCCATCCCCCGCGTTCCCAAACGCCGAGCCGCTGTCGAGCGTAACGAAGTCGGCGGCCACGATCTTGAACGCTTCCTTGCCGTCGGGCACCGCCAGCAGCGGGAACAGCTGCTCGTAGCGGCGGCCGAGCAGGTCGCGGCCCTTGCAGCGGTCGAGCACCTCGGTCGCGACGTCCGCGTCCAGCACGCCGAGGCGCGCCTCGGCCAGGATCAGCACGTCGTCGCCGTGGCGCACCCGCACGTAGTCGTGGTCCGCGCCGACGGCCAGCGCCACGTTCGAGGGCAGGGTCCAGGGCGTGGTCGTCCAGGTCAGGAAGTGCTCGTCGGCGTCGGCGGCCTTGAGCTTCACGAAGATGCTCGGGTCCTCCACCGTGCGGTAGCCGCTGGCGGTCTCGTGGCTGGACAGGGGCGTGCCGCAGCTCGGGCAGTAGGGCACGACCTTGTGCCCGCGGTAGAGCAGACCCTCGGCCGCGAAACGGGACAGGATCCACCAGACCGACTCGATGTAGCGGTCCTGGTAGGTGATGTAGGGGTCGTCGAGGTCCACCCAGTAGCCCAGCCGCTCGGTGAACTCGTCCCACTCCGCCTTGCAGGCCCACACGCTCTCGCGGCACTTCGCGTTGAACGCCTCCAGGCCGTAGGCCTCGATGGCCTCGCGGCCCTGGATCCCCAGCTGCTTCTCCACCGAACGCTCGACCGGCAGGCCGTGGGTGTCCCAGCCCGCCTTGCGCAGCACGCGGTGTCCGGTCATGGTCTTGTAGCGGCAGGCGATGTCCTTGGTCAGGCGCGCGGCCACGTGGTGCACGCCCGGCAGGCCGTTGGCCGTGGGCGGACCCTCGTAGAACACCCAGTCGGGGCGGCCTTCCCGCTCGGCGATGCTGCGGCGGAACACGTCGTGCTCGCGCCAGAACACGCCGACCAGGCGCTCGGACTCGGCGTCGTGGATCTTGCGGGCCAGCGGCGCGTAGCGCGGCGTCGTGGTTGCCATGACGTCCGTCCTAGGCGGCCCCGCCCGCGGGCGGGAGCCGTCGCAGCAGTTCGGTCACCAGGCGGCAGAGCTTCGGCTCGATCTGCGCGGCGATGCGGATGATGCCGTCGACGTCGGCGGGGTGCAGCGCGTCGGGGAAGCAGGCGTCGGTCACCGCCGACAGGCCGAGCACCCTCATGCCTCCGTGCACCGCGACCAGGCATTCCGGCACCATCGACATCCCGACGGTGTCGGCGCCGATCGCGCGCAGGAAGCGGTACTCGGCTGCGGTCTCGAGGTTCGGGCCGGCGACCGCCACGTAGACGGCCCGGTGCAGCGGCAGGCCGAGTTCCAGGGCCGTCGACTCGGCGAGTTCCACCAGCGCGCGGTCGTAGGGCTCGCTCATGTCGGGGAAGCGGACGCCGAGACGTTCGTCGTTGGGGCCGAGCAGCGGGTTGTCGCCCATCAGGTTGATGTGGTCGGTGATGACCGTCATGTCCCCGGGGCGCAGGTGCGGGTCCATGCCGCCGACCGCGTTGGACATCACCAGGGTCCCGGCGCCGAGCGCGCGCATCACCCGCACGGGCAGGGTGATCTGGCGCATGGTGTAGCCCTCGTAGTAGTGGACGCGGCCCTGCATGGCCACCACGCGGCGGCCGCCGAGGGTGCCGAAGACGAAGCGGCCGTGGTGGCTCTGCACCGTCGAGCTGGCGAAGTGCGGAATTTCCGCGTAGTCGAGCGTGCAGTCGGCGTCGATCTTGTCGGCCAGGGCCCCGAGGCCGGTGCCCAGGATCAGGCCCACCTCGGGCTCCAGCGGGCAGCGACCCCGCAGGAAGGCGACGGCTTCCTGGATCTGCGTCCACGTCTCGTTCAAGTCCGTCCTCCGGGCAATTCCGTCCTGCGGGCCGCGGGGCCGCGCCCGAGCGCCGCCCACCGTCTGGAAACGAGGAAAAGTAGCACGCGGAACGGTCTGGGGGAAGGGGAAAGGCCCGTCGCCCCGGCGGGGCGCCCGACGGCGGACCTCGGCCGGCTATCCGGTCAGGAACTTCTTCAGCAGGGCGCCGACCAGCCGCACCAACAGCAGGGCCAGCACGGGCGAGAGGTCCAGGCCGCGAATCGGGTTCAGCGGGCGCAGCAGGTCGAGCAGGGGGTCGGTGACCCGGCAGACCATCACCAGGATCTCGTGACGCGGGTCGGGCCTGAGCCAGCTGATGACCACGCGGGCGATGATCAGCCAGCTGTAGACCTCGCAGCAGGCGAGCAGCAATCGCAGCAGCACCGTTCTGCCTCCTTCCGGCGGTTCAGGTTCAACCGCCCGGCGTCCTCTCCCCGAACACCGCGCTGCCCAGACGCACCAGCGTCGCCCCTTCGGCCACCGCAGCCTCGAAGTCGTCGGACATCCCCATGCTCAGTTCCGGCAACGCCAGACCCGAAGCGGCGCGGGAGGCCTCGGCGAGCCGGCGCAGCAGGGCGAAGGTCGCGTGCAGTTCCGCTCCCTGCGCGTCCTGGCGGGCCATCGCCATCAGCCCCCGCAGGTCCAGGCCCGGCAGGTCGGCGGCGGCGACCACCGCCGCGACGGCCTCGTCCGGGTCCAGCCCGAACTTGCCCGGCTCGCGGGCGACGTTCACTTCCAGCAGCACCGGTTGGCGCAGGCCCAGTTCCAGGGCCGTCGCGGCGATCCGCCGGGCGAGCGGCAACGAGTCCACGGCGTGGATCAGCGCGAAACGTCCGACGGCCTTGCGGACCTTGTTGGCCTGCAGGGGGCCGATGAAGTGCCACCGCAGGTCCGCGGCGACGGCGGGGGCGAGCCGTCCCGCGAGGTCGCCCTGGCGGGGCAGGGCGTCCTGGATCCGATTTTCCCCCAAGTCCCGCTGACCGCAGGCCACGGCTGCCGCCACCAGTTCCAGCGGAACCCGCTTGCTGACCGCGACCAGCCGGACGGATGCGGCCGCCCGGCCCGACAGGGCGCAGGCGGCCGCCAAGCGGTCCCGGACGCGCAGCAGGTTGTCCGCGACGTCAGTCATGCCGGCCTCCCGGTCGGCCCGGGCGCCGCGCCGCGCCGGTCAACGCCAACGCAGCAGCAGGGTCCGGGGGTCCAGTTCCATGTTGATCTCCGGCGCCTCGGGGCGGTCGTGCGACTTCAGGATCCGCACCCGCACGTGCTCGGCGTCGGACTCCAGCGCGACGATTAGGCTCAGGCGGTCGTCGAAACGGGCCACCTCGGTGGGGACGCCCCGCGCATCGCTGGCCTGTCCTTCGCGGTGGGTGAGCGCCGAAGTCCAGATCTCGGTGTTCCAGTCGCGGGCCAGCGCCACCACGCCGTCGATCTCCCAGTCTTCGCAGTGCTCGAAGCGCGGGGTGCCGTCCATGATCACCATGTCGGGCGCGAAGTGGGCGGCGTCGCGCAGGAATTCGGCCGTCCCGCGCAGCTTGTCCAGGGAGAAGGAGTCGCGGTTATAGACCAGGATGTGGCGGTTGCGCTCGAGGTCCAGCCGCAGCTCGAGCCGGTTCTCCAGATTCTGGTTCTCGCAGATGAGCTGGAAGATCTCGAAGTAGAAGGCGCGCAGCTTCTCGATCGACTCCTCGGTGGAGATGTGCAGCACCTTGCGGCCCTGCAGCAGCGCATCGACCGCCATGCCGACCAGCAGCGCGGTCTTGCCGACGCCGCGTCGGGACAGCACCACGCCCAGGTGGCCGCGGCCGAGGCCGCCGTCGGTGGCCTTCTCGAAGACCCGCAGCGGGCTGCGGAAGCGAATGTCCTTGGTGGGCATCGTCGTTCCTCTCCTACTTGTTACCCGCCGCGACCTTCTCGGCGTGGGCCTTGGCCAGGCGTTCGGCCACGTCGGCGGACGCCGGCGAATAACGGGCGAATTCCATCGAGTACTCGGCCTTCCCCTGCGTGCTCGAACGGATCACGGTCGCGTAGCCGAACATCTCGGACAGCGGCACGTGGGCGTCGACGCGCACGAACCCGCCGTCCTCGGTCGAACCCATGATGATGCCCCGGCGCTGCATGATCGTGCCGAGGATCTCGCCCTGGTACTCGGTCGGCCCCTCCACCGACACCAGCATCAGCGGCTCGAGGGCCACGGGCCGGCCCTCCTTGTAATGGGTGCGGAAGGCGCCGCGCGCCGCCGCCTGGAAGGCCTGGTCCGACGAGTCGACGGCGTGCGAGTTGCCGTCCTCGAGCACCACGGTCAGGCCCTGGACAGGATAGCCGATGTAGGCGCCCTTATCGAGCATCGAGCGGAAGCCCTTTTCGACGGCCGGGATGTACTCGGTGGGCACCGTGCCGCCGATCACCTTGTTCTCGAAGTGGTACTCGCCCGACTCGTTCGGCTCGAAGTAGCCGCAGATGCGGCCGTACTGGCCCGAGCCGCCGGTCTGCTTGCGGTGCGTGTAGTCGAAGTTGACCCGCTGGGTGATCGCCTCGCGGAAGGAGACCTTCGGCTGGCCGGCGGTCACCTCCGCCTTGTACTCGCGCCGGATGCGCTCGAGGTACACCTCGAGGTGCAGCTCGCCCATGCCCATGATGAGCGTGTCGCCGGTCTCGTCGTCCGTCCGCGTCCTGAAGGTCGGGTCTTCCTTGGTGAAGCGGGCGAGCGCCTTGGCCAGGTTGCCCTGGGACTTGTTGTCCGTCGGCACGATCGCCAAGGTGATCACCGGCTCGGGCACGTGGAAGTTCGAGACCGAGACGGACTCGCCGCCGGTGAAGGTATCGCCCGACGCGCACTCGACGCCGAACAGGGCGACGATGTCCCCGGCGAAGGCCTTGAGGATGTCCTCCATCTGGCTGGCGTGCAGCCGCACCAGACGGCCCACCTTCACCCGCTTGCCGGTCCGGGTGTTGTGGATCGTGTCGCCCTTGCCCAGGGTGCCCTGGTAGAGGCGGATGTAGGTCAGCTGGCCGTAGGCGCCGTCCTCGAGCTTGAAGGCGAGGGCCACGACGTGGTCGTCGTCGCTGTTGGACAGCCGGAAGGTCTCCGGCTCGCCTTCGGCATCGAGCCGCAGGGCTTCGTTCTGGACCTCGGTGGGGTCGGGCAGGTAGCGCACCACGGCGTCGAGCAGCAGCTGCACGCCCTTGTTCTTGTAGGCGCTGCCCATGAAGACGGGCGTCAGTTCCCGCGCCACCGTGCCGCGACGCACCGCCTCGTGGATCAGTTCCTCGGTCACCGCGCCGGCGAAGATGGCCTCGGTCAGCTCGTCGCTGAACATGCTGGCCGCGTCCAGGAGTTCCTCGCGCCGGGCTTCGGCCTCGATCTGCAGCGCCGCGGGGATCGCCTCCCACACCAGGTCGTCGCCCAGTTCGCCGGTGAAGCGGCAGGCCTGCATGCGCACCAGGTCGACCACGCCCTCGTGCTCGTGCTCGAGGCCCAGCGGGATCTGCATCATCGCCGCGTTGTGGCGCAGCTTTTCGCGCAGCTGTTCGGTGACGCGCGCCGGGTTGGCGCCCGAGCGGTCGCACTTGTTGACGAAGGCCAGGCGCGGCACCTTGTAGCGGCGCATCTGGCGGTCCACGGTCATCGACTGCGACTGGACGCCCGCCACCGCGCAGAGCACCAGCACCGCGCCGTCCAGGACGCGCAGCGCCCGCTCCACCTCGATGGTGAAGTCGACGTGGCCCGGCGTGTCGATGATGTTGATCGGGTGGCCGTCCCATTCGCAGTAGGTGGCCGCCGAGGCGATGGTGATGCCGCGCTCGCGTTCCAGATCCATCGAGTCCATGGTGGCCCCGACGCCGTCCTTGCCGCGCACCTCGTGCACGGTGTGGATGCGCCCGGTGTAGTAGAGGATGCGCTCGGTCAGCGTCGTCTTGCCCGAATCGATGTGGGCGCTGATGCCGATGTTGCGCAGCTTCGTGATGTCTCTGCTCATGGCGACCGCCGGGGCCCCGTCAAGGGGGCCGTCTCGTTGAAGTGGTGGGAGGCGCCGGTCCGCATCGCGGCACGGGGGGCGTCCTGCCCTCAAGAACAACGCCCGCCCCGGCCGGGGCGGGCGACGCCGCGCGGAATATAGGCGGAATCCGGACATTGGCAAGCGGATTTGCGAATTATTCACCAACGGCGGCGGTCCGTCGGGCGCCTCACCCGGCGCCGGGCCGCGCCCGGAACGAACTGGCGGTTCAGATCGCGCCGTGCCGCCGACCGACCTTGCGGAAGGCCTCGAGACAACGCTCGACGTGGTCGGGCGCGTGGGCGGCCGACGCCTGCAACCGGATCCGCGCCTGACCCTTCGGCACCACGGGGAAGCTGAAGCCGATGCAGTAGATGCCCTCGTCCAGCAGGTCGCGCGCGACGCCCTGGGCCATCAGCGCGTCGTTCTCGTGACGGCGGAAATGGACCGGGACGATGGGGTGCTCACCCGGATCGACGTCGAATCCCAGCTCGCGCAGACCGGCGCGCAGGCGGCGCTGGTTCGCGTCCAGGGTCCGCAGGGGGGCGGGATCCTCGCGCAGGATGCGCAGCACTTCGAGCGTGGCCCCACAGACGACCGGCGGCAGCGAATTGCTGAACAGGTAGGGGCGCGACTTCTGCCGCAGCCAGGCGACGATCTCCGCGGGGCCGGCGGTGCAGCCGCCCAGCCCGCCGCCCAGGGCCTTGCCCAGGGTGGTGGTGATCAGGTCGACGCGCCCCATGACGCCGAGCTTCTCGTGGGTGCCGCGTCCCGTCGGGCCGGTGAAACCGGTCGCGTGGCTCTCGTCGACCAGGACCAGCGCGTCGTGCTTCTCGGCCAGGTCGCAGATTTCCGGTAGGCGGGCGTAGTCGCCGTCCATCGAGAAGACGCCGTCGGTGACGATCATGCGCAGCCGCGCGTCGGCCGCCTCCTCGAGACGGCGGGCGAGGTCGTCCATGTCGGCGTGGCGGTAGATCGAGCGGCGGGCCTTGCACAGGCGCACGCCGTCGATGATCGAGGCGTGGTTGAGCTGGTCGGTGATCAGGGCGGCGTCGGCGTCCAGCAGCGGTTCGAAGACGCCGCCGTTGGCGTCGAAGCAGGCGGCGTAGAGCAGGCAGTCCTCCAGGCCGAGGAAGGCGGCCAGTTCCCGCTCCAGCTCGTGGTGCAGTTCGGTCGTGCCGCAGATGAAGCGCACCGAACTCAAGCCGTAGGCCCAGCGGTCCAGCGCGCGGCGCGAGGCCTCGACCACGCGGGGGTCCGAGGCCAAACCGAGGTAGTTGTTGGCGCAGAAGTTGAGCACGCGGCGGCCGCCGACCAGGATCTCGGCGCCCTGCGGTCCCTGCAGAACGCGCTCCTCCTTGAAGAGGCCCTGCTCCCGCAGCGCGTCCAACTCGCCGCGCAGGCGGCCGACCAGCGATCCGTGCATCTCGGGCCTCTCCCTAGCGGTAGCGCGCCTTCATCTGCTCGAGGGTCGTCGCGGGCACCTTGTCGCCCCAGCCGGCCTGCCCGAAGGCGATCATGCGGTCCTTGACCACCGCGGCCATCGCGTCGCGCGACGGCTTGAGGTAGTCGCGGGGGTCGAACTTCTCCGGGTGCTCGAAGAACACCTTGCGGATGGCGCCGGTGATGGCCAGGCGGTTGTCCGTGTCGACGTTGATCTTGCGCACGCCGTGGCGGATGCCGCGCTGGATGGCTTCCAGGGGGACGCCGTAGGATTCGGGCATGCGGCCGCCGTAGCGGTTGATGATCTCGATCAGCTCCTGGGGCACCGAACTGCTGCCGTGCATCACCAGGTGGGTGTTCGGCAAGCGGCGGTGGATGTCCTCGATTAGGTCCATCTTCAGCACGTCGCCGGTGGGCTTCTGCTTGAACTTGTAGGCGCCGTGGCTGGTGCCGATGGCCACGGCCAGCGCGTCGCAGCCGGTCTCGGCGGCGAAGCGCTCGGCCTCCACCGGATCCGTCAGGTGGGCCAGGGCGGCGTCGCCGGTCAGCCCGGCGCCGTGCCCGTCCTCGATGCCGCCGAGGCAGCCGATCTCGGCCTCGACCGTGACGCCCAGGGCGTGGGCCTTGGCCACGACCTCGCGCGTGACCTTCACGTTGTGCTCGTAGCTGGCCGGCGTCTTGCCGTCCTCCATCAGCGAGCCGTCCATCATCACCGAGGTGAAGCCCTGTTCGATGGCGGAGAAACAGGTGGCCGGGCTGTTGCCGTGGTCCTGGTGCATGGCGATGGGGAGGTGCGGGTGCAGCTCGGCCGCGGCCAGCATCAGGTGGCGCAGGTAATTGTCCTGCGAATAGGAACGCGCGCCGCGCGAAGCCTGCACGATGACCGGGGAGTTGGTCTCCGCGGCCGCCTGCATGATCGACTGGATCTGCTCCATGTTGTTCACGTTGAAGGCGCCGACGCCGTAGCCGTGCTCGGCGGCGTGGTCCAGCAGCACTCTCATCGGTACCAGGGGCATGACGGTCTCCTTACTCGGGGTCGCGGGGCGGAGCGCGGGGACGACATCCTCGCATCCGGGCGGGAATGTAACGCGGGCGCGGCTGTGGTGCAATCCTGTGAAAAACGAACCCCGCAGCCCGGAAGCTGCGGGGTCGCGAGCGGAGGTGGTGGAGGCGGCGGGAATCGAACCCGCGTCCGAAGCCGGTCCCCCGCCGGCGTCTACATGCTTAGCCGCTGATCGATCTCGTTCCGCGCCTGGCTCAGCGACAGGCCGAGCGTGGAACCAGTCTCCGTAAAGATCTCGTCCGTCCCCAGGAGACCCGGTTCAGGACCAGACGCCAGATGACGGCGCTCCGCCGGAGGGACTGGCGTCCCTCTCTCCGGGGAACGCGCTGCGTGTTATTTACGCAGCGAGAGCGAAGTGCTCTGTGTCATTTGTTTTGTTCCCAGCGTTTTACGAGATGACTGGAATCTCGGCATGCAGCCAACGGTCCCCCGACCCCGTCGAAGCCATGTCGCCCCCACGAGATCGCCGAACCACGACAACGTACCACAACCGGCTTGGTCTGTCAAAGGGAGCGGTTCCGGCTGCGGGATCGTCGTGCGCATGCCGTGATGCGACTCGGATCCGCACATCCTGCCGGGACAGGGGGCGCTCGTCGGGCACATCCTGTGCCCGACTCGTTTGGCCTTCCGGCCCTTCCGCCATCCTGGCTCCAGGGCCTCCAGGACACCCCTGTCCCGGCAGGATGTGCGGATCCGAGTCGAACAGCGGCATGGGCATGGCGGGGACGGGCTCGCAGCCGGAACTGGTGCAGCTGACAGCGAGGGGGGCTCAGCGGCCGTAGAGCGCCTTGACCTCGCCCCAGGTCGCGCTCTCGTTAGCCACGACGCCTGTCCAGTCGATCAACTCGCCGCCCTCGTCGATCACCGGACCCAGTTGCCGGTGCAGCTTGTAGGTCCACTGGCGCAGGAACCAGGGGCCGTCGATCACGATCATCTGCACCACCACGGTGTCGAAGGTACCAGCGGGCGTGGTCACCGTTTCGGTACCCGACACCGAACTCAAGATGGTGGCACCGAAGGTGCCATAGCCGTCGTCGACCGTCGTCTGGCTCTGCCATTGCTTGCCGACGGTGAGCGGCAGGTCCAGGAACAGCACCGGCGGCGTGAACGCGAAGTAGTCGGGATCGACCCAGAACTTGCACACCCAGCCGGACCCTCCCCACAGGACGTCCCCGTCGTCGTTGAGCCGATAGACGCCGGATCCGGAGCATTGGGCGCTCGTGTAGCGCCTGGAAATCCAAGCCGGGTTGGAGTTCTGCAGGATCTCGACGTTCAGGGGCCCTTCGGACCACTGGTAGGTGAAGGTCGCCCCCGGCGTCAGCGGCCAGTAGTCCGCCGCGGCGACGGCGCCCGCCAGCGCGACCAGGAACACGGCCGCGACCGACACCCGACTCGTACGCATCACGGATTCCTCCAATCATGCGCGATTGAGAGACGAGACCACGACAACATACGGCACGGGAGCGAGTATGGGATACCCCCCGCCTGCTGCACGTGGGCTGGCCACGATCCTGATCCTTCCGACCCGGCGGGTCGGGGGCGTCAGGAAGGCCCCGGCGCCAGGATGCCGCAGGGCCCCTGACGTCGAGCGCCCCGGGCACACGAGGTGCCCGGGGCGCGTCCCCCGACCCGCCGGGTCGGAAGGATCAGGATCGTCGGATCAGACCACGCCCTGGTCCATCATGGCGTCGGCGACCTTGAGGAAGCCGGCGATGTTGGCGCCGTTGACGTAGTTGCCCGGCGTGCCGAAAGCTTCGGCGGTCTCCACACAGTTCTTGTGGATGGCCTTCATGATGCCGTGCAGCTTGGCGTCGACCTCTTCGCGGCTCCACGACAGGCGCATGCTGTTCTGCGACATCTCGAGTCCCGAGGTCGCCACGCCGCCGGCGTTGGCGGCCTTGCCCGGGCCGTAGAGGATCTTCGCATCGATGAACTGCTCGACGCCCGCGGGGACCGTGGGCATGTTCGCGCCCTCGGAGACCACGTAGACGCCGTTGCGCAGCAGGTTCGCCGCATCCTTGGCGTTGACCTCGTTCTGGGTGGCGCTGGGGAAGGCGCAGTCGGCCTTGTGGTCCCACAGCGGGTTGAACGCGGCGCCGGGATCGATGGCCGTGTAGACAGCCTTCGGGTACTTGTCGCAGTACTCCTTGATGCGCCCGCGCTTGACGTTCTTCAGGTTCATGACGAACGCCAGCTTCTCGCGGTCGATGCCCTGCTCGTCGTAGATGTAGCCCGCGGAGTCGGAGAAGGTCAGCGGCTTGCCGCCGAAGTCGAGGATCTTCTCGGCGGTGTACTGGGCCACGTTGCCGGAGCCGGACACCAGGCAGCCCTTGCCCTTGAGTTCCTGCTTGCGGGTCGCGAGCATCTCCTGCGCGAAGTACACGGCGCCGTAGCCCGTGGCTTCCGGACGGATCAGCGAGCCGCCCCACTTCAGGGCCTTGCCCGTGAGCACGCCGGTGAACTCGTTGCGGATGCGCTTGTACTGGCCGAACATGAAGCCGATCTCGCGGCCGCCCACGCCGATGTCGCCGGCGGGCACGTCGGTGTCGGGGCCGATGTGGCGCTGCAGCTCGGTCATGAAGCTCTGCGTGAAGTGCATGACCTCGTTGTCGCTCTTGCCCTTGGGATCGAAGTCCGAGCCGCCCTTGCCGCCGCCCATGGGCAGCGTGGTGAGCGCGTTCTTGAAGACCTGCTCAAAGGCGAGGAACTTCAGGATGCCCAGGTTGACGCTGGGGTGGAAGCGCAGGCCGCCCTTGTACGGGCCGAGCGCGCTGTTCATCTCGACGCGATAGCCGCGATTGATGTGCGTGCCCCCGTGATCGTCCTGCCACGGCACCCGGAACATGATCACGCGCTCGGGCTCGATCATGCGCTCGAGGATGCGTGCGGTCCGGTATTCCGGCCGGCGATCGAAGACGGGCGCGAGCGAGTCGAGCACCTCTTCAACGGCCTGGTGGAACTCGGGCTCGGCGGGGTTCTTGGCTTTCGTCTGGACCTTGGCAGTGCCGTCGGGATCGACGGACTGCGCAAGCAGAATCGTCGGCTGCAACGCGAACGACAGGGCGCCGACGAGGGCGAGCGATGAGCCGGCGCGGCGCCACATCGACGGTTTGCGCGCAAAGGCGAAGGACAGGCTCATCGCGGCACACTCGGCATGGGAGGGGTGGCAGTGGTGGTCTTGGGGCCCGGCCTGGCGACATCGGGTGCGGGCGGGGGCGGCAACGAATCGGCCGCTATTGTGCCGTCGAGTTCCTGTTTGGTGCGCGCACTGCCGCGCAACAGGATGACGGCGTTGCTGCGCAAGGCTTCGGGAGCCGGCGGCGGCTCAGCTGCCGTCGGGCTCTTGATCAGCCGACTGACCTGACTGTCTTGAGTG
>JANOEP010000005.1:0-7320 GCA_031441465.1 bacterium
CCCCCCCCCCCCCCCCCCCGTTGTTGCCCCCCCGGGGGTCCCCCCCCCCCCGGGTCGGCCGGGTGGGGGGGGGGGGGGGGGGGGGGGGGCCCCCCCCCCCCCCCCGCCTCGGCTCACTTCAGGTAGATCGTCTTGCCGCGCAGCGTCTCCTGCACGGCGCCGCTCTCCGGGTCCACCATCTGCAGGCGGTACAGGTACACGCCCGCGGCGTGGTCGCCGCCCTCGAACAGCGGGGTCGTGAATTCGCCGCCGCCCTGGACGCCGAGCGGGCGGCGCTCGATCGTCCGACCCATGACGTCGAAGACCTCGAACGTCACCTGGCTGCGCTGGGGCAGGGAGTACATGATCATCGGCCGCGACGAGGCGTTGAGCGCCTGACGCGCCGACGCGAAGTCCCCGTCCTGGCCGCCGTCGTTCACGCCCGTGGCGTTCGGGGCGAGGTGCGCCCAGGCGGCGCAGCAGGTGCCCTCGTACTCGCGATACCACCAGGTGCGCGTGCCGTAGCTGTCGGTGGCGGGCAGGAACGAGTCGCCGTCGAGCACGGTGAGGCCCGGGAAGAACGCGCGGTCGCCCAGGCCGCTGGGGTAGCCCAGCGCCGTGAGGTCGATCGCCATTTCGGCCGTGTAGCCGGTGTCGGGCTCGAGGCCGAGCGTGTCGACCGACGTGCCGGCCATCAGGGACACGGCGACCTGGGCGGTCGTCGCGGCCACCATGCTGGCCAGGTAGTCCTGGGGCACCGCGGCGCCGTCGGCGCCGACCTGGAACGCCAGGCGCCGCCCGATGAGGTTGTTGTCGCCGCCGCGGTTGTCGCGGTCGTTGATCGTGAGCAGCAGCCCGTCCCAGCGGCTGAAATTGGGATGATACTGGACCACCATGTCCCGGGATTCGAGACCCAAGTAGAGCATGTCGCCCTTGACGTACATCTTGACCGTGACGTCGGCCGGGTCGAGCACGAAGGCCGTGCCGCCGTTCACCGGCGGCTGGTACTCGCCGGCGCGGGCGGCCGCGACGCCGGGGTAGCTGGCGCGCAGCGCGTCGTCGCCGTGGCGGATGTCGACCGAGAAGATGCCGGGATCGGTCCAGGCGGCCTCGTTCAGGACGCCGTCGATCGTCGGCGTGGCGTTGATCTCGCTGATGACGAACTCGGGCTCGATGACGGGCGCGGGGCCGGACGCCGTGGTCACCGCGGGGCTCGCGTGGATGCGGACCTCGTTGTACCAAGCGGTGTTGCCCCACGGTCCCTGCCACCAGACGCGGGCGGCGCTGAAGCGCAGCGGGTCGATCGGCCAGAACCAGTCGCAGTCGTAGACCGACACGTTCCACTCGACGATGTCGCCGCCGGGCTGCGTCACGTCGTAGCCCATGACGGCCAGGTCGAAGCGCATCTCCACGGTGTAGCCCGTGTCGTTGACCGTGTCGCTGTTCTTGACGCCGTGGACGACGGTGACGGCGTCCCAGGCCGCGATCTGCTCCGGCGTGCGGGGCACGGCGGGGTCGAAGCTGCCCCAGCGGCCGTAGAACCGCGGCTGCTGCGTGGTCGGCTGCGGGTCGGGGGCGCCGCCGAGGTTCCAGAAGGCGTACACGTACTCGGCGACGGGCTTGTAGGTGCCGAGGACGGCGTGGTCCTTGAGGCCCATGATGAAGCCGTCGAAGCGATTGAACTCCACCGAGCCGCCCACGGACTGGTCCTGCACCTCGAAGCCGACGTAGAGCTGGTTGCCTTTGACGAGGAACTTCATGTTCGCGACGGTGACGTCGACGGGCGGCCAGCCCGCTTCCATCTTCCAGCCGCTGCCGGGGACGCCGGCGTCGGTGCCGAACTCGACGGTCTTCGACTCGGCGGCGGCCCAGGCGGCCTCGTTCAGCACGCCGTCGAGCGTGATCGTGGCGGACGTGGTCCGGGCCCAGATGGCGTCCTCGCGGACGGCCTGCGCCTGGACGGCGGCGGCGGCGAACAAGCACGCCGCGGCCACCAGCAACAACATGGTCATGCGTTTCACGGTAGGGACCTCCTGGATGTCTGCGACGTTGGCATGCCGATGGGGACTCATCACAGCTGTTTCGATTCCGGAACGTTCAAGGTGTTCGCCGCCACCGCGGGGCGGGCCCCGCAGGAGCTGCGCACCTTCAGGATGACGTCGATGGTCTGGACGGTGACTTTTTCGCTTTCGGGGTCGGACAACGTGTCGAGCATCAGCCGCACGGCCTTCTGGCCGAGGGCGTAGGCGTCGACGTGGACGGTGGTCAGGGGCGGCCGCATGTACTGGGCCATCGTGATGTTGTCGAAGCCGACGACCGCCACGTCGTGCGGCACCGACAGCCCCGCGTTGCCCAGGGCGCTCATCAGGCCGATGGCCATGCAGTCGTTGGCCGCGAAGACGGCGGTCGGCCGCGGCCGCCGGTCCAGCAGCGCCGCCGCGGCGGCGTAGCCGGAGGACTCCCGGAAATCACCCTGGACGACGAGTTCGTCGCGCGGCTGGATCCCGGCTTCCTTCAGGCCGCGACGGTAGCCGCGCAGGCGCTCCTCGGCGTCGACGTTGCCCGCCGGTCCGGCGACCATCGCGATTTCGCGGTGGCCGAGGCCGATCAGGTGCGCCACGACGGCGCGGGCGCCCGAGAAGCTGGCGATGGACACCGAGCTGCAACCGTCGACCGCGAAGGGGGGGCTGATCAGCACCACCGGCAGGCGGCGGCGGATCCTGGTGACCGACTCGACGGTGATGCTGTCGGGGGCCATCATGACCAGGCCGTCGATGCGGCCGCGCATGGCGCGCGTGGCCGTCAACACGTCCTCGACGCTGGCGTGGGATCCGGAGATCAGGGTTTGGTACTTCTCGCGCTTGGCGAGCTGGTCGATGCCGCGGATGACTTCGGAGAAGAAGTCCCCGAAGAGGTCGGGGAGCAGGACGCCGAGTGTGTTGGAGCGGCTGGTGGTCAGGCTGCGGGCGGCACCGTTGGGCCAGTAATCGAGGGCCGAAGCCGCCGCCCAGACCTGCAGCGCGGTGTCTTCGTTGACGGCGGTGTTGCCGTTGAAGACCCGCGACACGGTGGCGATCGATACCCCGGCTGTCTTGGCGACATCTCGGATCGTGGCCATCTATCTACTCCCGACCGCGCCTCCTGCTTGGCGACCGCACGCCGTCCCTGTCGCGTGCGCGATTCCGATCCGCGCCCCCGTGTGTGGATTCCGTGAGCGCCATGTAAACGGTTTCATAAATTCACCAACGTGTCAACCCCCCAATTGACAAATGGGCTGAAATCACCTAATCGTTGCCGAGAATCCGAGGGGACCACAACCTGATCCGCCTCGCCGTACCCCGCACCGGGAGATGCCGCAGATGGATGACGGTCGGTTGCCCCGAATTCCGGATCCATGCCGGCCATCCCTGCCCACCGCCCTGCTCGCGGCCGCCGGCACGACCACCCTGATCACGACACACGGGACCGGTTTCACGGCCAGAAATGGACTAAACCTTACCCTTTGGCGAGGTGACCGCGTCACCAATGGCGATGGATTACTCTATTATATTAGGGATCGTGAGAATTTTCGCTACTGGGTTCTGGGAGGTCCTGGTTCTGGGGAGTCGGGTGCGGTCCGGCGAGCCGTCTGGGAGCCGGGCGTCTTCACGATCGAGCACGAACAGGCCGGGATCGCCGCCCGCCTGGAGGTCTGCATCGATCCCGACGGCTGCGAGATCCGCCGCATCACCCTGACGAATCGGTCCGGGCAGCGCCGTTGGCTGGACCTGACCTCCGCCGCCGAGGTCGTCCTGGCGCCGGCGGCAGACCACGCCTCGCACCCCGTCTTTTCCAACCTATTCCTGCAGACGGAGTTCGACGCGCCGACGCGGGCCCTGCTGGTCCGTCGCCGGCCCCGCGCCGCGGACGAGACCCCGCCCTGGCTGGTCCAGGCCGACCTGGGCGACGACATCCCCGAATATGAGACGGACCGCCACCGCTTCCTCGGCCGCGGCGGCAACCTGTTGCGCCCGGCGGCGTTGACGGCATCCGGGGCGCTATCCGGCACGACGGGCAATGTGCTGGACCCGGTGATCGTGTTGCGGCGGACCCTCACCCTCGACCCCGACGAGAGCGCCACCTGCAGTTACCTGCTGGGATCCGCCCCCGACCGCGACGCGGCCCTGGCCCTGGTCTGCGACCGGGCCGGCAGGCGCAGAGCGACGGCTGCCTTCGCCGGCGCCCGGGAGTTGGCGCGGAGCGAGCTGCGGTCGGCCGGTCTCGCGACCGCGGACGCCGCCTACCTGCAGGACCTCGCCGGCGCGATGCTGTGTGGGGACCCTCGGCTGCGGGCCGCGCCGGAATCGCTCGCGCGCGCCACCGCCCGCCCCGGCGACATCGCCCGTCTCGGCCTAGGGGGCGAGGCGATCCAGGTGGTGCTGGACGCGCGGTCCGGCGAGGACCCGGCCCTGCGGGCGAAGCTGAGGACGGCGGTGCGCTACTGGCGGTCGCTCGGGCTGGACGCGACGCTGATCGAGTTGAGCGACGCGACCCCCACCCTCGACGACGAAGCCGGCGTCCGGACGCTGTCCCCCGGCGACCTCACCGACGACGACCTCGACCTCATCACGGCCCGCGCCCGCCTGGTGGTCCGCGACCGACTGCCCGACCTCGCCGGGACCCCGGCCGAACCCGCCGCCCCTGTGGCCTGGCCCCGCGCCGTGACGACCCACGCCCCGGCGCCCCCGCTGCCGGACGCGGCCACCTCGCTGAGGTATTGGAACGGCTGCGGCGGCTTCGCGCCGGAAGGTCACGAGTACGTGATCCGGCTCACCCGCGGTCGCGACGGCCGTCTGGCCTTGCCGCCACAACCCTGGGTCAACGTGGTGGCGAACCAGAGGTTCGGCTTCCTGGTCAGCGAGACCGGCGCCGGCACGGTCTGGAGCGTCAACAGCCGCGAGCGCCGGCTCACGCCCTGGGCCAACGATCCGGTCGGCGATCCCCACGACGAAACGTTGTTCATCCGCGACGAGGACGACGGCGTCTTCTGGTCCTGCCTGCCGGGCCCCCGGCCCGGCGAAGGCGACTACGAGATGCGCCACGGCTTCGGCTACAGCCGCTGCCTCCATGAAAGCCGCGGCCTGGCCCTCGACACGCTGCTGTTCGTGGCGCGCGACGAGCCGGTGCGCTTCTTGCGCGTGAACGTTGTCAACCGCGGGCCGTCGCTGCGGCGCCTGTCCGTCTTCTCCCACAGCCGTCTGGTCCTGGGCGACCGGCCCGCCTCCGACGGCCGGCACGTGGTGACCGCGCGCGGCGACGGCGACGGCGTCCTGTTCGCGCGCAACCGCCAGGCCGGACCGCATGCGGACCGCACGGCCTTTGGCGCCGTTCACGCGGACGGCGGCGGCGCGCGCCTGCGCAGCTGCGGCGACCGCGCCGCTTTCCTGGGCGCCGGCGGCGACCCCGCCGACCCGGAGGCCCTGCGCCGCGGCGACCTGCCGGGCCTGGTCGGCGCCGGTCTCGACGCCTGCTTCTCGCACCAGGCGACGCTCGAGCTGAAGCCGGGCGAGGGCGCCGACGTCGTGCTGCTGCTGGGTGACGCCGCGAACGAGACCGCGGCGCACGACCTGGCCGCCGCGATGGCGTCCGACGGCGCCTGGCGCCGCGAGTTCGACGCGGTGAGCGGCTTCTGGCGCGAACTGCTGTCCGCGGTGCGGGTCACGACCCCCGCGCCCGCCCTGGACTTGATGGTCAACGGCTGGCTGCCCTACCAGACGCTGTCGTGCCGGATCTGGGGGCGCACGGCGCTGTACCAGTCCGGCGGCGCCTTCGGCTTCCGCGACCAGCTGCAGGACGCCTCGTCGCTGGCGCCGCTGCTGCCCTCGGCGCTGCGCGAACAGATCCTGCTGCACGCCGGCCACCAGTTCCGCGAGGGCGACGTGCTGCACTGGTGGCACATGCCCGACGACCGCGGCCTGCGCACGCGCTTCGCCGACGACCTGCTGTGGCTGCCGCTGCTGGCCGCCGACTACGTGCGCGCCACCGGGGACCGCGGCGTGATGGCCGAGGTCGCGCCGTTCCTCGACGCCCCGGCGCTGGACGGCGGCGAGGACGAACGCTTCGTGAAAGCCGTGCCGTCCGGCGAAAGCGCCGACCTCTACGGGCATTGCTGCCGCGCTCTGGACCGCTCCCTGTCCGTCGGCGCGCACGGACTGCCGCTGTTCGGTTGCGGAGACTGGAACGACGGCATGAACCGCGTCGGCCGCGAGGGCCGCGGCGAAAGCGTGTGGATGGCGTTCTTCCTCTGCGCAGTCGTTCAGGCCTTCGTGCCGTTCTGCGACGAGCGCCGCGACGATCAACGCGCGCGCCGCTACCGCGAGCACGCCGCGCGCCTGCGCGAGGCCGTCGAGCGCGACGGCTGGGACGGCGCCTGGTACCGCCGCGGCTACTACGACGACGGCGCGCCGCTCGGCACCGCCGGCGACAGCGAGTGCCGCATCGACGCGCTGGCCCAGGCCTGGTCGGTGCTCTCCGGCGCCGCGCACCCGGACCGCGCCGCCGCCGCGCTCGACGCGGTGGAGCGTCATCTCGTGGACGAGGAGCACGGCCTGATCCGCCTGCTCGCCCCGCCCTTCGTCGACACGCCCCACGACCCCGGCTACATCAAGGGCTACGTCGCCGGCGTGCGGGAGAACGGCGGCCAGTACACGCACGCCGCCCTGTGGTTCGTGCGCGCCGTGGCCGAAGCCGGCCGCAACGACCGCGCCCTGGCCTTGCTGGAAGCGATCAACCCGATCAACCTGTCCGCGTCCCCGTCGCAGGTCGCCGTCTACCAGGTCGAGCCCTACGTCGTCGCCGCGGACGTCTACGGCGCCGCGCCGCACGTCGGCCGCGGCGGCTGGACCTGGTACACCGGTTCCTCGGGCTGGATGCACCGCACCGCGCTGGAGTCGATCCTGGGCTTCCGGCTCGCGGGCGGCGACGCGTTCGAACTGCACCCGTGCGTCCCCGACGCCTGGCCGCGCTACGGGATCCGTTGGCGAGCCCAGGACGGCGTGACGACCTACGACATCGACGTGCTCAACCCGGACGGCCGCGCCCGCGGCGTGGTCGCCGCCACCCTCGACGGCGAGCCGCTGGCCTGCGCCGGCGGCGGCGTCCGCGTGCCGGTCGCTCGCGACGGCCGGACCCACCGCGTCGAGGCGATCCTCGGCGACGTCCCCGGGAACGCGCCATGACGTCAGGCAAGGAGTTCCCTCCCGGTTTCCTGTGGGGCGCGGCCACCTCGGCCTACCAGATCGAGGGCTCGCCGCTGGCCGACGGCGCGGGCCCCAGCAACTGGCACGTCTTCTCGCACACGCC
>JANOEP010000006.1:0-43576 GCA_031441465.1 bacterium
GGCGTGCTGGGCGCCGACGCCGCGCCCGACGCCTCGGCCTTCCTGCTCGACGGGGAACACCGCGTCCATGCCGCCCACGTGGCCCGCGGCCTGGTGCTCATGGTCTTCGGCAACGAGGACCTCTGGCCGGGACTGGCGCACCGGACGGTGGGCAGCCTGCTGGAGAGCATGCGCGAGGCCGTCCTGCTGCTGTTCGACGGCGCCGAACCGTGGTCCCCGTCGAGGCGAGCATGATGTCCGGAGCTGATCGCGACGTCGTCGAAAGCAGGCCGGAGGTGCGCCGCGCCGTCCTGTGCGGTCCCGGACGCGGCGGCAAGACGGCGACGCTCGCGGCCTGGGCCGGACAACTCGGCTGCCCGGCGCCCGCCGTCGCGTTGTCGTCCGCCGTGACGACCGGCGACGTCTTCGAATACCTGACCGTGCCGGCCGACTCCCAGCGGCCGCCGCTGCACCTGTTGACCACGCCGGGCCGCCTGTCCTGCAGCGAGGAGCGCCGCCTGATCCTGCGCGGCGCCGACGCCGTGGTGTTCACGGCTGACAGCCGGTCATGGCGCCAGGACGCCAACCTCATCCTGCTGGACGAACTCGGCGCCGAACTCGCGGACCTCGGGCGACCCGACCGCCGCGTCGCGCTGCTGCTGCAGTACAATCACCGCGACGATTCCGATGCCATGCCGCTCGCCGATCTCGAAGCCCTGCTCAACCCGGTGGGCTGGCCGTCGGTCCCCACGGTCGCCACGAATGGTGAGGGCTTGCCCGGCCTGCTGGCCCTGCTGCTGGCCCGCCTGCGCTGATCCACACACGCGGATCCCGCGCTTCCCGACTCCTCGCGTTGACCCCCCGCCGCGCCTGACTTATCCTGCACGCGCCCGCCGTGGGTGCTGGACCGGGCTTCGCTGAAAGGACACCGCCGTGAGGCGTTGGTTGATCGCCGCGTTCGCCACCTTCCTCGGCACGGGGTTGGCTCCCTTCGCACCCGCCACGGTCGCCAGCCTGGGGGTGACCGTGTTGTGGGGCTTGGCGTCGCCGGTCCCGGTGGCCGCCCAACTCGGGCTGCTCGTGCTGGTCGTGGCCCTCGGCGTGCCGGCGGCCGGCTGGATGGAGCGGCGCCACGGCAAGGACCCGCACCGGGTGGTCTGCGACGAGGTGGCCGGCATGCTGGTCACTTACCTCGGCATCACCACGGGTTGGGCCGGCTGGCTGGCCGGGTTCGCCTGGTTTCGCGTCTTCGACATCGCCAAACCGTTCCCGATCCGCAGGCTGGAAGCTCTGCCCGGCGGCTGGGGCATCATGTGCGACGACCTGCTGGCGGGGGTGTACGCTCACCTGCTGCTGCGCGCCACGCTGGCCTTGACAGGTTGGTGAACATGTCACGGTTGACGGAGGCCCGCTTGATCGCGGTCGGGGACGAACTGCTCAACGGCCGCACCCTCGACGCCAATTCCCACGAGATCCAGCCGCGCCTCGCGCGTCGGGGCGTCACCGTCGGCGGGGTGGCCGTCGTGCCGGACCGCGACGGCGCGATCGCCTCGGCTCTGGAGGCCGCGCCTCCGGGTTGCCTCGTGGTGCTGACCGGTGGTCTCGGACCGACTCCCGACGACCTGACGGCCGCCGCGGTGGCGGCCTGGGCGGGCGTCCCGCTGGTCGAGGACGGCGCGGTCGCCGCCGCCCTGCGCGCGCGCTGCGAGATGCTGGGCCGCCCTTACGGCCCCAATATGATCAAGCAGGGCTTGCTGCCGCGGGGGCTGTCCGCGCTCCACAACCCGGAAGGAACCGCACCGGCGATGGTGGGGGATCTGCGCGAGCGCACCCTGGTCCTGTTGCCCGGCGTGCCGACGGAGATGCGGGCCCTGTGGCCGCTGGTCGAATCCTGGCTGGCAGATGGGGAACGCCTCGGCCCTGCCCGCCCCGTCCTGCTGCGGCGCACGACGAGGCTGAGCGAACCCGGCGTGGCCCGCCTGACCGCGCCGATGCTGCAGGAGTATCCGGACTGCGCCTGGTCGTGGTGGCTCACCCGCTGGGGCGTCGACGTGCAGGCGGTGGCGCCGGCCGGCGAGCCCGCGCTGCCCCGCGGTCTGGCTTCGCGGCTCGACGAGGTGTTGGGCGACCGCGTCTGGGCGCGCGAGTTCGTCGACCTGCCGGCCGTGGTCCTGGCGGCGCTGGACCACGCCGGCGCGACGGTGGCCACCGCGGAGTCCTGCACCGGCGGCATGCTCGGCGCCGCCTTCACCGACGTGCCGGGCGCCTCGCGCGCGTACCGCGGCGGGATCGTCGCCTACGCGGACGACAACAAGCAGGTTCTGCTGGGCGTGCCGACGGACCTGCTGCGGGAGCACGGGGCGGTGAGCGGGGAGTGCGCCCGCGTCATGGCCGCGAACTGCCGGATCCGCTGCCGGGCCGACACCGCCCTGGCGGTGACCGGCGTCGCCGGGCCCGGCGGTGGGTCGGCGGCGAAACCGGTGGGCACCATCTGGTTCGGCCTCGCCTCGGCGGCGGGGACGTTCGCCGGGCGCGCGCGCCTCTTCGCCCACCGCGGCCGCAACCGCGAACTCGCCGTGGCCGTGGCGCTGGACGCCCTGCGGCGCCACCTCGCCGACGGCGGCGATCCGTTCGCGGCCGCGGACTGGGACGGCTGGTCGTGAGGTTGTTCGTGGCCGTCGATCCCGGGGAGCGCTTCCGCGCGGAGGTGTCGCCCTGCCTGGACGCCTGGCGGGCGCGCTGGGACCTCGGCTGGGTGCCGACGGAGCAACTCCACATCACGCTGCGCTTCCTCGGCGAGTGGCCTCCGGATCGTCTCGACGACCTGCTGGCCGCCCTGGAAGAGGCTGCCGGGGAGCTTCCCGCGTTCGAGATGCGAGCCGGAGGTCTCGATGCCTTCCCCGGTTGGCGTCGGCCCCGGGTTCTCTTCTTGCAGATGGAGAGCGACGGCGCGATCGAGGCGCTGGCGGCGCGCATCGGCGGTGCGGTGGTCCGGGAGTGCCCGGGACTCGGCGCGGCGGCGGGGGAGTTCCGGGCTCATCTGACCCTCGCGCGGTTCCGCGCCGACCCGGCGCCGCGAGAACTCGACGCCCTGCGGCGCGAAACGGCGCCGCGCGTTTCCGGGATCGGCGTCACCGGGATCCGCCTGGTGCAGAGCACGCTCGCGCCCGGGGGCGCCCGGCACGAAACGCGCGCGGTTTTCCCGCTGGCGGGGGCCGCGGCGCCGTAGTAAGGTCGCGAATACCGACCGCCCCGGCGCGGCCTGGCTCGCCGCCCGCACGATCTCCCGGACGCAGTCCCACACCCAAGGAGTGATTCGCAATGGCAATGGACAGGCAGCAGGAGAAGGCCAAGGCCCTGGAGCTGACGCGGGCCCAGATCGAGAAGCAGTTCGGCAAGGGATCGATCATGCTGCTCGGGGAGAACCAGGTGGTCGAGGGCATCGAGCCGATCTCCACCGGCAGCCTCGCGCTGGACATCGCGCTCGGCGTGGGCGGCCTGCCCAAGGGGCGCGTGGTCGAGATCTTCGGCCCCGAGGGCAGCGGCAAGACGACCGTCGCGTTGACCACGATCGCCAACGCCCAGCGCAAGGGCGGCGTGGCGGCCTTCGTGGACGCGGAGCACGCCCTGGACCCGGTCTACGCCCGGCTGATCGGCGTGGACATCGACAACCTGCTGGTCTCACAGCCCGACACCGGCGAGCAGGCCCTGGAGATCACCGAGATGCTCGTGCGCTCGGGCGCCGTCGACGTCGTGGTGATCGACTCGGTGGCCGCCCTGGTGCCGCGCGCCGAGATCGAGGGCGAGATGGGCGACCAGCACGTCGGCCTGCAGGCCCGCCTGATGAGTCAGGCGCTGCGCAAGCTCACCGGCGCGATCAGCAAGACCCACACGCTGGTCATCTTCACCAACCAGATCCGCATGAAGATCGGCGTGATGTTCGGCAACCCCGAGACCACGTCCGGCGGCAACGCGCTGAAGTTCTACAGCTCGGTGCGGCTCGACATCCGCCGCATCGGCGCCATCACCCAGGGCGAGGATGTGGTCGGCAACCACGTGCGCGTGAAGGTGGTCAAGAACAAGGTCGCGCCGCCGTTCAAGAAGGCGGAGTTCGACATCCTCTACGGCGAGGGCATCTCCAAGGAAGGCGACCTGATCGAGCTGGGCACCACCGCCGAGATCATCCAGAAGTCGGGCGCCTGGTACAGCTACGGCGACGAGCGGCTCGGGCAGGGCAAGGAGAACGTGCGCGACTTCCTGCGCGCCAACCCGGAACTCTACGCCCGCATCGAGCAGAAGGTGCTCGTCCACTACGGCGTCAAGCCGGCGCCGGTCGCGGAGGCCGCGCCGGCGGCCAAGGCCGCAGCCGACGGCGGCGCCGACGAGGCGCCGAAACCCGTGCGCGGGCGTCGCGCCGCCGCGACGGACTGAGCCATGGACGGCGCCGACGCCGGGATCCGCCTGCTGTCCCTGGACCGCGGCGAAAGCGAAGCGCGGCTCGCCCTGAGCGACGGCACGGTGCTGGAACTGGCGGTGGCGTCGCTGCCGCCGGATCTGCCCGCCTGCGGTGAAGTGCTGCCGCCGGCGCTGCTCGCCGCGCTCCACGAGGCGGCGATCCGCAAGCAGATCGCCCGCCGCCTCTTCCGCGAACTCGCTCGCCGGCTGCGCACGCGGGCGGACCTGAGGGTCCGCCTGCTCGCAGCCGGCTTCCCGTCGGGGCCCGTCGACGAGGTGCTGGACCGCTTCGCGGACACGGGCATCCATTCGGACCGGCGCTTCGCCGAGGCCTGGTGCCGCGACACGCTCCGCGCCAAGCCCGTCGGGCGGCGCCTGCTCGCCAACCGCTTGGCCAGGTCGGGGGTGCCGTCGGCGCTCGCCGACCGCATCGCCGCCGAGCAGTTGCCGCCCGGTGACGAACTGGAACTGGCGCGGGCGGCCGCCCGCGCCTGGTGGCGGCATCAGCCCGGCGGCATCGACGCGCGCGCCCTGGCCAAGGGCCAGCGCTTCCTGATCGGCCGCGGCTTCCCCCCCGGGACGGCCGCCGATGCCGTGCGGGCGACGGTTCCGGCACGGGGCGACGACGAGGGGGACCCCGCATGAAGATCATGGTGACCGGGGCCGCGGGGATGCTGGGCCGCGCCATCCTGGACGAGTACGACGGCGCCGGCTACTGCATCGGCGTCGATCTTCCGGACGGGGATCTCACCCTCCGGGGCACGGCCCTGGAGTTGATGATCCGGCACACCCCGCAGCACGTCGTCCACGCCGCGGCCTACACGGACGTCGACCGGGCCGAGGGCGACCCCGAGCGCGCCCAGGCCGTGAACGCCGACGCCACCCGCATGCTGGCCCGCTGCTGCACGTCCCTCAACATCCCGTTCACCTACATCAGCACGGACTACGTCTTTGACGGCGAGGAGCCCGCCGGCTATTTCGAGGACGCCGAACGCCGGCCGCTCGGCGTCTACGGGCGGACCAAGGGCTTGGGGGAGGAGGAGGTCCAGACGGCCGGCGGCGACTGGCGGATCATCCGCACGAGCTGGCTCTTCGGCCCCGGGCCCAAGAACTTCGTGCTGACGGTACGCCGGCTGTTGGCGGCGCGTCCGACGCTGACGGTCGTGAACGATCAGACCGGCTGCCCCACCTACGCCCCGGACCTGGCCCGCGTCCTGCGCTTGCTCCTGCTGGCCAGGGGCCGCGGCATCTTCCACGCGACCAACGCGGGCGCGACGACCTGGTACGCGTTCGCGCGCGAGATCGCCCGGTGCAGCGGCGCCGATCCGGAGCGCATCCTGCCCTGCGCCACGGACGCGTACCCGACCCCGGCGCGGCGGCCGGCGTGTTCGATCCTGCGCAGCCGGAACCTGGAATCCGCCGGCGTCGGCCCGCGTCCGTCTTGGCAGGAGGCCTTGGGGCGTTATATTGCGTGGCTCGCACAGAACGAGCCTCCCCAACCCGGAGCCCCGACATGAACGACACCGGCGAGCGGCGCGACGCCCAGGCGGAGCGGCTCTTCGCGCAGACCCTGCAGGATCACCGCGACGCCGTGGCGCGGCTCGGCCCCGAACACCTCCGCGCGATCGCCGCGCTGGCGGCGGACGTCGCCCGGGCCTGGAGCGGCGGCGGCCGCCTGCTGGTCTGCGGGAACGGCGGCAGCGCCGCCGACGCCCAGCACATCGTGGCCGAACTCGTCGGGCGCTTCGCGCGCGAGCGGCGGGCCTGCGCGGCCCTGGCGCTGACGGTCAACGCCTCCACCCTGACGGCCGTGGCCAACGACTACGGGTTCGACGAGGTCTTCGCCCGCCAGGTCGAGGGGTTGGGCCGGCCCGGCGACGTGCTGCTCGTGATCTCGACCTCCGGGAACTCCCCGAACTGCCTCCGGGCGGCCGAGTGCGCGCGGGCCGGCGGGCTGCGCGTCCACGGTTTCCTCGGCCGCGACGGGGGCCGCTTGCGCGGACTGGTCGACAGCGCCCTGGTCGCGCCCGCGGTCGACACGCCGCGCATCCAGGAGATCCACATCATGATGGGCCACCTGCTCTGCGAATTGCTGGAGCAGGGGCTCCCGGACGCCGGGCACGCCGGCCCCCGCCCGTGAGCGCCGGGATCGCGAAGGCGCTGCTCACCAGCCTGCGCCCGCGGCAGTGGACCAAGAACCTGCTGCTGTTCGCCGGCTTGGTCTTCTCACAGAGCGCCGCCGAGCCGGCGTCGGCCTGGCGCGCCGTCCTGGGATTCCTGGTGTTCTGCCTGCTCTCGGGCGCCGTCTACCTCTTCAACGACTGCATCGACGCGCCCCGGGACCGTCGCCACCCCCTGAAACGCCACCGCCCGATCGCCGCCGGCCTGCTGCCGGTCGTGACGGCGCAGCGGTGGGCTCTCGGCCTGGGGATCGCCGCGCTGAGCGTGAGTTGGCTGCTGGGCCGCGGCTTCGGTTTCACCGCCACGGCGTTCGCGGTGCTGAACCTCGCGTATTCCCTGGGCCTGAAGCAGATCGTCATCGCGGACGTGGTGGGCATCGCGGTGGGCTTCGTCCTGCGGGCGGTGGCCAGCGTCGAGGTGCTGCGGCCGGTGCGCGGCGCTGTGCCGCTCTCGTCGTGGCTGATCCTGTGCACCTTCCTGCTGGCGCTGTTCCTGGGTTTCGCCAAGCGTCGGGCCGAGTACGTCCAGGAGGCGTCGACCAACCACGCGGCCCGACCCTCGCTGCGCCACTATGGCCGGCGGATGCTGGACGTGCTGGTCGTGGCCTCGTTCGTGGCGACACTGGCGTCCTACGTCCTGTACACGCTGGCGACGGGAACCGTCGCCCAGTTCGGCACCTCCAAGCTGCTGTTCACCGCGCCCTTCGTGGCGGCGGGACTGGGCCGATACCTGGTGCTGGTGTTCAAGGACGACCGCGGTGGACGTCCCCATGAGATCCTGTTGACCGATCCCGCCATCCAGATCGCGGTTTTGGGATGGATCACCAGTGTCTGCCTGATCATCGGTCTGCACCGTTGACGGTGCGAGGAGAAGCCGTGGACACACTCGTCGCCCTGGTCGCGACCCGGCCCGAGACGCTGCCGCGCGACCTCGCCCGCGTGCTGGAACTCGCCGGCCGGGACGTCACGGCAGGCTGCCGATCCGTCACGGCCCCGCGCGCGGTCGGCCCCCACCCGACCGGCGGTGTGCCGAACTGGACGCTCGCCGCACTCGCGGTGGCGTGTCCGCCGGCGGACGGCCCGCCCCTGCTGGCGATCGCCGGCGCCCTGCACCCCCGATTGGGAGCCTGCGCCTGCCTCGCGGCGTCGGCCGGGGCCGGCGCGGATGAACTCGCGGCCGCCGTGCGTTCGCCGCAGGTGCTGCTGGAACAGGCCCGCCGGGCGCCCGACGACGGCTCATGGATGCTGGTGGACCTCACCGTGGCCGCGGCGCCCGACGGCCGCGCCGTCATGCGCAACCGGCTGCTGGCGGGGCGGGACCCGCTCGCCCTCGACACGCTGACGGCGCGTTGCCTCGGCTGGGATCCCGAGTCGATGCCCCTGCTGCGCGCCGCCCGGGCGCTCGGTTGGCGGGGGGGCGCGAGCGCCCGGACCCTGGTGGGGGACCTCGACGACCATGCTCGTGCGAGCGGGGCGCCGCGACTGTGGCGACCCGCGCGGGGCTTGAAGTGGACCCGGCTGGCCGCGGCGCTGGGTGGCCGCCGCGCCGGTGCGGACCGGACACCTTGGCACGCCCTCGGCGACGACGTCGCGGCGGGCCGCGAACCCGTCTGGGAGGTCGGCGCCGATGTCTGAACGCGAACCCCACCGCACCGTCACCGTCCCCTGCAGCGTCGTGGAGGTGGTGGCGCCGGCGAAGGTCAACCTCCACCTCGAGGTCCTGCGCCATCGTGACGACGGCTACCACGAGATCGAGACGATCCTGCAGACCGTGTCGCTCTGCGACGAGGTGCGGGTCGAGTTGCGCGCACGCGGCGCCGACGGGCCGCCGCTGATCTCCCTGGCGGTCGAGCCCTACGCCGCCGCGCCCGAATCCCCGCTGAACCTGGCCTGGCAGGCGGCCGAACTGTTCTGCAGGACCTGCGACCTCGGCGGCGAACTCAGTCTGACGCTGACCAAGCGCATCCCCACGGAAGCGGGACTCGGCGGGGGCAGCAGCGACGCCGCGGCCGTCCTGGTCGCCTGCAACCGCCTGTACGGGACCGGCCTGCCGCCCGAACGCCTGGAGGAAATGGGAGCCGAACTCGGCTCCGACGTGCCCTTTTTCATCAGGGGGGGGACCCAAGTAGCGCGCGGCCGCGGCACCGACCTGCAGGCGCTGCCGGCCATCACCAAGGGCAAGTTCCTGATCGTGAAGCCGGACATCGCTTTGCGGACTTCGGACGTCTATGCGGGTTTGAATATGGGATTGACTTTGCGCAGCCCCAAGGTTAACATCCGTACCGTTGAGGCCTTAATCGCCCGTTTTCCAATGGGTTCCTGGTTCGGGGCGAATCGCCTGGAAGATGTCGTCCTGCCCACGCAACCCGCCCTGCAGCGGCTCGTGCAGTCGTTGCGAGAGAGTGCAGCTGTTGCCCTGATGTGCGGCAGCGGTTCGGCGGTTTTCGCCGTTTTCGGCGATGAAAGCCGGCGGGAGATGGCCCGGCAGGAGATCGTGCAACCCGGGTGGAACGCTTGGGCCGTCGATCCCTGGCCTGGCGGTGTTCGCGTCAGGGATGACGCCGACCGCGCTTGAGCCCGCGCCGGACGAGCCACCACGGAGAGGTGCTGTCTTGGAAATTACGGAGATCAGAATCACCCTGAGGGATGACGAGAAGCTGCGAGGCTTCGCGAGCATCACCCTCGACAACAGCTTCGTCGTGCGCGGCCTGAAGATCATCGAGGGCGCGACCGGCATGTTCGTCGCGATGCCGAACCGCCGCCGCAAGGACGGGACCTTCCAGGACATCGCGCACCCCATCAACATGTCCACCCGCGAGTGGATGGAGAACCTGATCATCGCCGCCTACAAGCAGGAGCTCCAGCGCGCCGAGCGGGGCGAAGTGCCCATCCTCTCCGGCCGCCACGAGGACTCCGCCCTCGAGGAGAGCTTCTAGAGGTTCGACTCGCTGGGGCGTCGTCAAGTGGCAAGACACAAGGCTTTGGTCCTTGCATTCGCAGGTTCGAATCCTGCCGCCCCAGCCATCCCGCCCCGCGACTCCGATTCCCTGTTTACCGTTCCCGCCCCGTGCCCTATCTTTGCGCCGCAGCCGCGGCGTCCCGGCCGCCCGCCCCGCGACTCCGCTCTCCGAAAGGACCCCCGGCCATGAACGAACTCGTGCTGATCAGCGGCAACGCCCACCGCGAGATGGGGGAGAAGATCGCGGCCCATCTCGAGAAGTCCCTGCTCAGCGTCGAGGTCGCGCGCTTCTCCGACGGGGAGATCAACATCAAGATCAAGGAGAACATCCGCGGCACGGACGTGTTCATCATCCAGCCCACGCAGCCGCCGGCCGAGAACATGATGGAACTGTTGCTGCTCATCGACGCGGTGCGGCGGGCTTCGTGCCGGCGGGTCACCGCGGTGCTGCCGTACTTCGGCTACGCGCGCCAGGACCGCAAGGACCAGCCGCGCGTGCCGATCGGGGCCCGGCTGATGGCCAACCTGATCACCACCGCGGGGGCGGACCGCGTGCTGACCATCGACCTGCACGCCCCGCAGATCCAGGGCTTCTTCGACATCCCGCTGGACCACCTCTACTCGGCGCCGGTCCTGCTCGAGCACTTCAAGGACCGCTCCCGCGAGAACCTGGCCGTCGTGGCCCCCGACGTCGGCAGCATCAAGATGGCGCGCTCCTTCGCCAAGCGCCTCGAGGCGCCGCTGTCGGTCATCGACAAGCGGCGGCCGCGCCCCAACGAAGCCGTGGTGATGAACTTCATCGGCGACGTGCGCGGGATGGACGTCATCATCTTCGACGACATGATCGACACCGCGGGCACCATCACCCAGGCGGCCGACGTTTGCGTGCAGAACGGCGCCGCGTCGGTCACGGCCTGCGCCACGCACCCGATCTTCTCGGGGCTGGCGCTCGAACGCCTGGCCGCCTCCAGCGTGTCCGAGGTCGTGGTGAGCAACACCCTGCCCTTCACCCGGGGGGCCGAGTGCCCCAAGGTGAAGGTTCTGGACCTCTCCGGCCTGCTGGCCGACGCCATCGAGCGGATCCACCTGGAGAAGACCGTCAGCAAGCTGTTTGTCTGAGGTCCCGGCCCGGTCCTTGACAACCCGCCGGAAAAATGCTTTATTTGGCGGTCTTTGAAGCGGAATGCCCGCTGACCCCGTGCCGGACCGCGGCGCGCAGGCGAAAGCCGCGCGTGCGGGTGTTCCGGCGTGTCCCCCGGGGATGCAACGCGACACCTTGTGGAGGCTGCTGCCATGGCTCTGATCGACATGACCGTCTATCCCCGGACGACCACCGGCAAGAACGCGAACCGCCGGACCCGCGCCGCCGGACGCACCCCCGCCGTAGTCTACGGCAACCATCGCGAGCAGGCTAGCAGCCTGGAGATCGACACCGTGCAGCTCGGGCGCATCCTCGACAAGCACAGCGGGCAGAACCTCATGTTCTCCCTGAAGGTCGAGGGCACCGGCGAGTCCTTCGTGGCCGTGATGCGCGACTTGCAGCAGCATCCGGTGACCGACATGGTCTACCACTGCGACCTGCTGGAGATCCCGCTGGACGTGCCCCTCTCCCTCGAGGTGGGCCTGAACATCCACGGCGAGATGAACAAGCTGGTGCGCACGGGCGACGCCATCGTGGACGTGGTGCGGCGCACCGTCGAGATCGAGTGCCTGCCGCGCGACGTGCCCGCGCACCTGGACGTCGATTATACCGAACTGAAAATCGGCGAGAAGATGACCGTGAGGAATCTGGTCTTCGAAAAGGGCCGGATCATGACCGACCTCGACGAGATCATCCTGAAGCTGAACACCCACACCTTCATCGAGGCCGCCGCGGCCGTCGTCGAGGGTGAGGTCGCCAGCCCCGAGAAGAAGGACGACGCGAAGTAGCGGCGACCGGCCGCGGCGCCGGCGCGGGATCACGGCGGGGCGGCTGCGGCCGCCCCGCCGTTCGTGTCAAGGCCATGCCGTTCGCGTGAAGGACCGGTCGTTCGCAGACAGGGGAGATCGGCGTGCAGTTGGTGGTGGGCCTTGGGAATCCCGGCGAGCGTTACATCTGGACGCGGCACAACCTGGGTTTCCGCGTGGTGGACGCCCTGGCCGCCCGCGGGGGACTGCGCTTCGGACCCGTGCGCCACGGCTGTGCGGCGGCGTCGGGGGTGATCGGGAACCGCGAGGTCGTCCTGGTCAAGCCGCAGCTCTACATGAACCGCAGCGGAGAGGCGCTGGCGGCCCTGGCCCGCGCCGAGGGGTGGGTACTACGCACTGAGGGCTGCCCGGCCCCGGAACCGCCGGCCGCGTCCCCCATGCCGCCTGCCCCCCCGCCCGCATTCCCCCCGCCTCTGGCGGTCTGCGACGACATCGCGCTCCCTCTGGGCTCGCTGCGCTTGCGAGCGGGCGGCAGCGACGGCGGCCACCGCGGCCTCGAGTCCCTGGGCCACACCCTCGGCGGCACGGGCTTCCCCCGGCTGCGGCTGGGCGTCGACGGCAGCGAAACGGGCATCCCGCCGCCGGACTGGGCGGACTATGTCCTGGCGGAATTTCCCGTCTCGGAGCGTTCCGCGTCCGCGGAACTCGTGCAAGACGCCTGCGACGCCCTGCTCTGCTGGCTGGCGCTGGGCACCGAGGCCGCCGCCGGCCGCCACAACCGACGGGGTGGCCGCCCCTGATCCCGGATCGCGGGTTCGCGGGCTTGCATTGGGGTAGGGGAGCGGTTATCATGGGCGGTCGGTCGTTTCGGCGACCGTCGGTGTTCCCGCCCGTTCGCCGGGTCCGGGACGCCACAGCACAGGGCGCGGCCAGTCCGCGCGATCCAACCCTGCCCGGAGCACCGTCCCGGACCGGATCCCGGTCCCCGGCGGCTAGATTTCGGGCCGTCAGTCCGAGGGGAGGTCCAACCGTTGAAGAAGTATGAGATCATCTTCGTGTTGCAAGCCGACGAGCCCGAAGTCGAGCTCGAGGCGCGCGTGGCGAAGGTCCAGGCGTTCGCCGAAAAGCACGGGGGCGCCATCACCGAGCACAACCATTGGGGCGTGCGCCAGCTGGCCTACCAGATCCAGCACGAGACCCGCGGGAACTACATGCACCTGCGGTTCCGTTGCGGCGGCGACGCCATCGCGCCGATGGACACGGAGTTCCGTCTGGACCACAAGATCCTGCGTCACCTGATCGTCGTGGACGAGGAGTGGAAGGAGCGCAACGAAGCCAGCATGGCCGAGAAGCGCAGGATCGCCTCCGCGGCGAACTCCCGTTCCCCCCGCTTCGCCGCCGTCGAGAGCCATGAGCCCGAATCGGCGGACGACTGAGACGATCGCCACCGCGGCCGGCCAGGGGCCGGTCCCGAGCAAGGAGAGTGACGCATGGCCAAGCGACCGGTGAAGGAAAAGAAGAAGCGTCCGCCGAAGAAGAAGAAGTGCTTCTTCTGCACGGAGGGCTACGTCGCCATCGATTACAAGGACGTGGACCTCATGCGCAAGATGACCACGGAGCGCGGCAAGATCTCGCCGCGGCGCAACACGGGGACCTGCCCGAAGCACCAGCGCATGCTGGCGGCGGCCGTGAAGCGCTCGCGCCAGATCGCCCTGGTTCCGTTCGTGAAGGAATACTTCCGCTAAGCCCGGCCGACGGCCGCGCGCCGCGTCGGCGCGACGGGCGCACCGGCGACGGCGACAGCGGCAGCGAGAAAGAGACAAAGCCATGGATGTGATCCTGATCAAGAAGATCGACAACCTCGGCGACGCCGGCGAGACCGTGAACGTGGCGCGCGGTTACGCGCGCAACTTCCTGGTCCCGCGCGGCATCGCCGTCGTCGCCGACGACAGCAACCGCCGCCGGCTCGCCGAGGACGCCCGCTGGACCGACCAGCGCTCCGCCAAGACGCGCCGCGCCGCCCAGGAACTGGCGGCCGGTTTCGCCGACGTGTCGTGCACGATCGCCGTGCAGGCTTCCGAAGAGGAGCGCCTCTACGGGTCGGTCGGGGAGCGCGAGATCGCCCAGGCGCTGGCCGGGCAGGGGCGCGAGGTCGACCACAAGCAGATCCTGCTCGAGGAGCCGATCAAACAGCTCGGGGTCTACACGGTCCAGCTGCGGCTCCACGCCGAGGTCGAGGTCCCGATCAAGGTCTGGGTGGTGAAGGCGGAATCCTGACGGCCGTCCGGCCCAGCCAGGTAAGGACGAGCATGCGGGAACCGTCTCTGCCCGATCGCACCGACGGCGTCTGCGTCATCATGGCGGGGGGCCGGGGCACGCGCTTCTGGCCCCTCAGTCGTCTCGGTCGCCCCAAGCAACTGCTGCCGCTCGGCCGGCGGGGCACCCTGCTGCGCGAGACCTTCGAACGCGTCGAGCCCCTGGTCGGCGCGGGCCGTGTCCTGGTGATCACCCAGGCGGCCCAGGCCGCCGCCACCGCGGCCGAACTTCCCGAACTGACCCCGTCGCAGATCGTGGCCGAACCGTGCGGCCGCAACACGGCGGCGTGCGCCGCGCTCGGCGCCGCCGTCGCCGGCCGTCTGGCGCCGGGCGCGCCCCTGGCCCTGCTCCCCGCCGACCATCTCATCGGTGACGACCAGGCGTTCCGCGCGCAGCTGCGCCGGGCGTTCCAGCTGGCCGCCGCGGGGGCGGAGGTCGTGACGCTCGGCGTGCCGCCGCAGCGGCCCGCGACGGGCTACGGTTACATCGAGACGGCGCCCGGGATCGCCGCCGGCGTCCTGCGCGGCGTGCGCTTCGTGGAAAAGCCCGGCGCGGCGGCGGCGGCCGGGTTCGTCGCCTCGGGGAACCACCTGTGGAACAGCGGTGTTTTTGTCTGGAACGCCGCCGGTTTTCAGCGGGCGCTCGCCGCCCACGCCCCCGGTCTCGCGGGACGGATGGATGCCGCGGCGGCAGCGTGGGGCGGGCCGGACTTCGCGGCGGCGCTCGCCGCCGCCTACGACGGTTGCCCGGCGCTCTCGGTCGACGTCGCGATCATGGAAAAACTGCGGGACTTCTGTGTCATCCCGGCGGCGTTCGCCTGGAGCGATCTCGGCAGCTGGGACAGTTGGCGGGAGCACGCCCCCGACCTGGGGGGCGACAACCGCGGCGTGGCCCGCCGCGTCATGGGTGACGGGCGCGGCCACACGGTTCACGCTCCCGGCAAGACGGTCGTCCTGCTGGGCGTCGAGGACCTGATCGTCGTGGACACCCACGACGCCCTGCTGATCTGCCGCACCGACGCGGCCCAGCGGGTCAAGGAGATGACCGACAGGCTCGCGGCGCAAGGCGACGACGACCTGCTCTGAACGATGACCCCGAACCTGAACAGGAGCACGCGATCATGACCATCCCCTCGACCGTGCGCCGCTTCGCCTGCGCCGCCCTGCTGGTGTCGACCGCGCTGGCGCTGGCGTCTTGCCATGGCAACTCGACCCCGGGCGGTTTTCCGAAGGGCGATCTGTTCGGCAACGGGCAGAAAGACCCGACGCCGGTCGTCGCCCGCGTGGGAGGCGTCGAGATCACGCAGCGCGATCTCGAACTCAGGCTGAAGGAGATGCCCGACGACCTCAAGCCGCAATACTCCGACCCGGCCTCGCAGCGGCAGCTGCTGCGCCTGATGATCGGCGAGTTGCTGTTGGCGCAGGCAGCGATCGAAGCCGACGTGACGGCGGTTCCGGACGTCTCGCAGCAGCTGATCTCCCAGCGGCGCACGACCTTGATCGACGCCTACAAGGAGATGGTGCTCTGGAAGGATCTGGCTCCGACGCCGGAGCAGATCGCGCAGGAGTACGAACTCAACAAGGCGATCCACTACCAGGTCATGCCTTCGGTGCAGGCCCGCCACATCCAGTGCAACACGAAGGAGGAGGCCGACGCCGCCTGGGCCCGCCTGAACTCCGGCGGCAAGATGTCGGCGTTCCCTTACGTCGTGGCGGATCTGTCGCGCAATTCCCTGTCGATCCAGCAGGAGGGCGTGCTCGGCTGGTTCAACCGCGGCGGTTTCATCAGCGCGCTGCCCTACGGCAAGGAGTTCAGCGAGGTCGTCTTCGACTGGAGCTTCGGCCTGCACCCGCCCGTGAAGATCGGCGGCCATTGGCACATCGTCGAGATCCTGGAGCGGCAATCAGCGCGGACCCTGTCACTCGCCGAGGTGAAGGACCGCATCGTCGATCAGCTGATGCCCGGCCTCCAGCAGTCGGCCAAGGAGGAGTTCCTGGCTGCCTGCCTGAAGGAAGAACCCGTCGAGTACTTCGGCGAATTCCGGCCGGGCAACGGCCGCACCGCCGAAGAGCTGCTGAAGCTGGGCATGCTCGCCGCGAACTTCGAGCGCCAGTTGGAGATCTACGACACGCTGCTCGAGGACTACCCGGACAGCAAGGAAGCGCCGATGGCGCTGTTCATGAAGGCCAACCTGTACCTCGACACAACCGGCGACATGAACCGGTGCCGGCACTACCTGCTGCAGACGCTCGAACGCTACCCGCAGAGCGAGATCCGGGACCAGGCCCAGTTCATGCTGGACAACCTGGGCAAGGTCGACTTCAAGTCGCCGCGCTCCATCCAGGAGCTGAGCGCGCGGCCGCGCTGAGCGGCGACGCGGCGGGAGGCGGGGGGGCGTTGCCAGCGCTCCCCCGCTGTGTTATGACTGCGCCGCGGCGGCACCGGCGCCGCGCCGTGCGGCGCGGACGCGGCTCTCGCCGGGGAGGAATGACGTGACGCTGCGCCGTCGTCGCTGTGGGTGGATCCTGGTCTGGACCCTGGCTTTCGTCGTGGGCGCCTGCGCCGGCGGCGGCGGGGTCGACCGCGCCGGCCGGTCCCTTTCTAAAACCGAGCGTGCGCTCGCCGAGCGCCTGTTCGCGCGCCAGCAGGAGGAGCACGGCCTCGGCAACGACCGCACCGCCCTCTCGCTGGGCCATGAACTGCTCGATCGCTACCAGGGGTTCGCCCGCCTGGACGAAGCGACGCTGCTGGCGGCGCGCTCCGCCAGGCGCCTGCACGATTCCGGCGAAGCCCTGAAGCTGACGGGCGAGTTCCTGGCGGCCCATCCCGACGCCGCGGGCGTGCCCGCACTTCTGGACCTGCGGGCCGAACTCCTGGGCGAAGCGGGGGATGCCCCCCGCGCCGCCGAGACGCTCGTCCTGCTGTACGACCATGCCGCCACCGCGTCCGCACGCGAAGACGCGGGGGCGCGGCTGGCCGCCGCGGCCGCCGCCCTGCCCGCCGACGCCCTCGGCGCCCTGCGCTCCGCTCATCCGGGTTCGGGCACCCGCCCCCTGCTCGGCTACCTCTGGACGGGCAAACTGCTCGCGGAACGCCGCGACGGCGAAGCGCGCGACGCCGTGGCCGTCCTGCGCGGCGAGTCGCCCGCCGACGCCTGGACGGCGAAGGCCGAGGCCCTGCTGCGCGACCCCGAGGCGGCCGTGTTGGCCGAACGCCCCCGGCAGCCGGGACCCGACGGCGTCGACCCGCAGCACGTGGCCGTGCTCTGCCCGCTCACCGGGCGCCATACCGTCCTGGGCAACGCCTTCTACGACGGGGTGCGCCTGGCGCGCGACGAAGCCGGGCGCCGCGGCTGGCGACAGTACACGGTGACCGCCCACGACATCGGGAGCGACCCGGTCGCGGCCGTCCTCGCCGTGCGACGTCTGCTGGCCGAGAAACCGCCGGTGGCCCTGATCGGCGCCCTGCTGAACGCCCCGACGGTGGCCGTGGCGCTGGTCGCCGGAGAAGCCGGCCTGCCCCTGATCTCGCCCACGCCCACCGACCCGCGGCTCGAGGATCTGGGACCGTGGGTGTTCGCCACCGGCGCCGACGGGGGCGCCGAGGCGCGGCTGGCGGCCCGCTTCGCCGTCGAGTCGCAGCGCCTGACCCGCGTGGCGGTGCTGCATGCGGACGACCCCGAGGGCCTGCACCGTTACGAGCTGTTCGCGACCGAGGCGATCGAGCGCGGCGGGACTCTGGTCGCCGCCGAGGCCGTCCCGGCCGACGCCGCCGCCATCGCCGACATCGCCGACATCGCCGATCAGGTGCGCAGGATCGTCGCGGCCGGCCCCACGGTCGTCTACGTGCCGATGGATCCGGAGCGGTTGCCGCCCCTCGCCGCGTTGGCGGACCTCGCCGCGACGGGCGCCTTGATCCTGGGGCCGCGAAGCTGGAACACGCCCGCGCAGGCCGCCCTGCTCGGCGCCACACTGCCGCGACTCGCCTTCCCGGGCGACGCGAACGCCGGCGAATCCGGCTGGTCCGCGCGTTTCGACGCGCTGTGGGACGCGCGGGGGCGACCGCCCGCAGCGACCGTCGTGGCGCGCCAGGCCTTCCTGGGGGCGATGCTGCTCTTCGACACGTTGGGAGAGAGCGGTGCGACCCGACCGGTCGATCTTGCCGCGGCGCTCACGGCTCGCCTGACGCGCGTCCGGTCGGCCGCCTGGACTGCCGAGCAATTGCCGACCGCGATGCGGACCGTGCGCGACGGCGCGATCGTACCCTGGCCGGCCGCGTCGCCCCGCGACTGATGCACTTCCTGGTTCAACGCGGCCCTGTCGTCTCCGGGACGACGGGGCCGCGCTGCACCTGGGGGTTGCGGAACGTCACGGTCAGCACGTTCCAGAAGCCGGAGGGGTTCGAGCAGACGGCGAAATCCGGGGCGTAGACCCACTGATCGACCGCTTCCAGCACGGCGGCGGCGAAGGCCGGCCCCGCGTTGGACTCCAGCACGTAGGATCCCGCCACGGCGCCGCTCCCGCCCACGAAGAAGGCGACCTTCACCGTCAATTCGGGGATCAGTTGTTCGGCGGGCATCGCGCCGGCCGGGTAGAGCGGGTAGACCTGCCGTACCAGATGGAAGCAGGGATCGGTCGAGGATGGCAGCCTCATCTCGATCGCGTCGTAGAGGCCGGTCCCGCCGCCGCCGGACGCCGCGCGGTCCGACTCGGCGACGTCCGTCGCGGACGAGGCCGTGAAGAGAGCGGCCGCCTGCGGCTGGGCGCTCGGCTGGTCGGACGCTTCGACCCGCCCGGCGGTGGCCGGCGCCGGCGGACCGGCCCGCCGTTGGGCATCCTGGTGCACGGGATCGTGGCCGCCGTCGATCGAGATCTGCGGCATGATGTGCAAGGCGCCAGCCGCGCCCGCGGAATGCTTCGTGACGGGTGCCGGCTCGTGACGCGGGCCGGCCGGGACGAGCAACAACAGCAGGCCGATCACCGCCCCGACGCTCGCGACGGCGAGGAAGCCGCACAGATCCTGCTCGTGCAGGTGGCGGCGTCGTTGCGCATCCATCAGCGCGCTGCCCCGGGCCCGGCCTGCGGGGTCGTGGCGACGGCGGGATCCCACGCGAAGGACGTTGCGGTCGTCGTACCGTCGGCGTCGCCGTTCGTGACCAGCAGTTCCCACCCGCCGCCGCCGTGGATCTCGAAGGTGTGTCGGGCGCCCGGAAGGGGCAGTCGGGCCGGGGGATCGCCCGTGCGCGGCGGCAGCCACGACCAGTTGCCGTCGACCCGGATCCAGGCCGCGCGCTCGCCGAGGCGCGTCGCCGCCGCTTGCCCGTGCACGAGATCGCGCGGATCCCGCAGGCTCGCCAGCAGTTCGCGGCCGGCGAACCAGGCCGCGGCGGCGTTGAAGATCTCCGCGGCCACCGCCTGTTGGTAGGGGGGCGCGCGCCAGCGCTCCTCGTCGTCCACGGTCGCCGGCAGCGGCAGGGACACCTCCACGGCGGGACAGGCGGTTTGACGCAACAGGTAGCCGTAGGACTCGGCAACCGCCGGGGACGTGGACCCGCTCAGTGCGGCCAGGGTCTCCTGCAGCAAGCGCGCGGCGTGGCTTCCGCCGACGCTGCCGGGGTGATGGGTGAGCCGCCAATCGCCGCCGGGCGCGCGGCGCAGCGTCAGGAACAGCTCGGCGCCCTGCGCGTTCGCCTGCAGGATCTTCGCCTCGGGCGGCACCCAGCTTTCATCGGCTCGCGTCAGGCGCGCGTCGGCGCCGGCGCCGCGCAGCAGGTCCGCCAGGCGCAGCGCCACCTCCAGATTCAACTCGCGGCCGGTCGTGCCCAGCGGGCAGAGCCCGTCGTCCTCGGCGGCGTCGCCGTGCGGATCGATCAGGATCCGGCGGCCGACGAGCGCGGGGATCAGCGGCGTCCAACGCAGCGTCTCCGGCGGCGCGACACTCGCCGGCCGCCAGGGTGTGCGGTGGCCGGTGTCGAGCAGCAACGGCAGGCAGCCGGGCTTCTCCAGCCAAGCCGGGGCGCCGGCGGCGACGGGGCAGGCGGGGGCGCGGGGATCGACGAGGAAGCCGTCCTGGTCGGCCTGGTCCAGCGCGATTCCGGGGAGGTGGCGCGCGCGCCAGCCGCCGCCGTCGCTGCCGCCTTCGAGCCAGATCCAGCGGGCGCCCGGTGGCAGCGCCCGCGATCCCGCCCGGGGCGCGCCCCGGCCCGCACCGGGAACGGAGGGCAGCAGCTGCCATCCCTCCGACGCGCCGAGGGGACCCAGCGGGAGGTGGCCGGCGGCGCTGTCGGCGCTGTCGATCCAGGTGGGCGCGCGCAGGGGCGCGGGCGAACCGCGGTCGAGGGCGCGCCAGTGGAGCAGCACGCGGGGCGAGGGCACGCCCTGCTCCGTCGTGCGGGTGACCTCGATCCGCCGCCGCGTGGTGCGCCGCCGGACCACGACGCTCAACTCGGCGCTGCGGCCGGCGAGGTTGCGGCCGCGCAACTCGCAGCGGTAGTCGCCGTCGGTCATCGGCCGGGTGTGGCGCCAGACGACCGTCTCTCCGGAGGGCGACAGGGTGATCTCCGCGGCGACGCCGTCGACCCGCAGCGAGACCGACGACGGGTCGAGCGGCGGCGCGGCGCCGGGGGCGGCGCGGTCGGGCACGAAGCGCCAGGCGACCGCTTCGCCGCTTTGCGGCGTCGTGTCGCCGACGGCCTCCCAGAACGGCACGCCCTCGGCGAAATACGCCTGCAAGCCCTGGAAGTAGGCCTCCGCCTCGAGCTGGCGGAAGCGGGGCTGGGCCAGCTTGTCCTCGACCAGGGGGTTCGAGAGCATCGAGGGCTCGCCCAGGACCGCGGGCGCGGTCGCGGCGCGCAGGACGTGGAAGTTGCCGGCCATGATCCGCGCGGGGCTGATCTGCAGACGGCGCACCAGGTGCTTGTGGACGGCGCGGGCCAGGTCCAGGTCGGTGCCGTGTCGTCCGACCGGGTAGTAGGTTTGGGTCTCGTTGAGGTCGCGGTCGAGCTGCGCGTTGCTGTTGTGGTGCAGCGAGACGAAGACGTCGGGACGCCACGCCGCGCAGTGCGCCGCGCGGGCGGCGAGGTCGGCATTGACCGTGGAATCCGCGGGCGAGAGCAGATCGGCGTCGGCGGTGCGGGTCAGCGCGACCTCGGCTCCCGCGGCCGACAGCAGGTCCCGCAGTCGCAGGGCGACGTCCAGGTTGACCGTCGCCTCGTCGAGGCCGTCGCGGCCGACCACGCCGCGGAACACGCCGCCGTGGCCGGGGTCGAGCAGGATGCGGCGGCTCCGCAGCGGGCCATCGTCGCCGGTGGGGACGGGCGCCGTGGCCTCGGGGTAGCCCGTGTTCGCGGGCGGAGCCGTCCGGCGGGGCGCGCAGGACCCCAGCAGGGCGGCGACGATCAGGACGACCCCAGGGGCCGCCCGGCGCGGAACGGTCATCGGAACCCTCCTCGGTGCACCGGTGAGGGTAAGGGCGACGCGGCCGGGTGTCCAGCCGTGGTCGGGACGACGGCCGCGGCTGGACACCGGATGGGGCGTCTGGTATTTTGAACGGCCATCGAACGCCGGCCGTCCCGTCGGGCCGGCGCGATCGTTGTGTCCGGCACCGAACGGCAGGTCCATGAGCGAGAACGTGCTGCGCCATCTCCCCTCGGTCGGACAGCTCCTGGAGCATCCCGAGGTCGCGGCTCTCGCACAGGGGGGCGCACGGCCCTGGGTGACCCGGCTCGTCCAGCGCGTCGTCGACGAGGAACGTGCGCGCCTGCGTTCCGGCGGAGATGCCGGCGCCGACCCCGGCGTCGGCGTCGCCGAACGCGATGAGTTGACCCGGCGCGCGGTGGCCGCCGTCCTGCTCGGGCACCGGCGGGCTCTGCAGCCCGCGATGCGTCGGGTGATCAACGCCACGGGCATCCTCGTGCACACCAACCTGGGCCGCTCCCTTCATCCCGAACGCGCGATCGCCTGGGCCGCCGAAGCCGCGCGGCACAACCTCGACCTCGAAACGGATCTCGCCGCGAACCGGCGCGGCCACCGCGGCCGCGGCGTCGAGTGGAAGCTGGCGCTGTTGACCGGCGCCGCCGACGCCCTGGTCGTCAACAACAACGCGGCCGCCCTGTGGCTGGCGGTGCGGGCCTGCGCCGGGACGAACAGGGTCGTGCTGTCGCGGGGCGAGGTCGTGGCGATCGGAGGTTCGTTCCGCCTGGACGAGATCCTGCGTGAGACCGGCTGCGAACTGGTCGAGGTCGGCACCACCAACCGGACTCGCCCGCAAGATTACCGCGAGGCCTTATGCCCCGGAGCGGTCGTGTTGAAGGTGCACCGCAGCAATTTCGTCCAGCAGGGCTTCGTCGAGGAAGTCGGTCTGCGCGAACTCGCCGATCTGTGCCGCGCCTCGGGTCAGGTCCTGATCTACGACGCCGGCAGCGGTCAGCTCGCCGATCTCTCCGGGGCGGGACTGACCGGCCACCGGACCCTGGAACAGGATCTCGCGGACGGCCCCGACCTGGTGACCTGCAGCGGCGACAAGCTCCTGGGCGCGGGGCAGGCCGGTCTGGTGATGGGGCGGGCCGACCTGATCGACACCCTGCGCGCCCACCCGTTGCGCCGGGCCCTGCGCGTCGACAAGACGACGCTGGCGGCCCTCGACGGCACGCTGACCCATTACCTGGAGGGGACGCACGGGGAGGCCGTGCCCACGTTGGCCTTCCTGGCCCGTCCGCCGCACGAACTGGAGCGGCTGGCGAACCAGTTGCTCGCGCTGCTCTCGGACGTCGCACCCTCGGCTTGGCGCGGCGCCGTCGTCTCCGGTCTGGCCCAGGTGGGGGGAGGCTGTTCGGCCGACGCCGCGCTGCCGACGCGTCTGGTACAGTGGACCGGCCCCCACGACGAACTCGAGCACTGCCACCGCCGGCTGCGCACCGGGGACCCCGCGGTTCTGGCGCGCATCGGGCAGGATGGCTTGGCCTTCGATCTGCGGGCCCTGCGAGGCGAGGACCTGCCGCTGATCGCCGCGGCCTTGTCGTCGGCGTGGGCCCGTCCGCGGGCGAGCATCGGGGAGGCTCCTTGAGCAACCAGTCCAACCGTCTCGGCCCCCTGGGTCTGCCGCTGTACCCGACCGGCTTCACGGTCGAGGAGTTGCGGGTGGACAGCGGCCCCATGTTCTGGGAAGAGGTGCAGCGGCTCAGCGCGGGCGAGGCGCTCGCCGGCTTCGTCACCGACCACCTCGAGGCGCCCGGCGCACCGCGGGTTTGCGTGATCCTGGCGCCGCCCGACGCGACGGCGGCGCGCGCCGCCGCCGCGCTGATGACCGCGCGCACCCTGGGGCGCCGCGGGCGTCGTGTCGCGGTGGTCGACGGCGACGACCTGTCGCCGGACCTCACGCGGTGGGCCGGCCGCACCGATGCCGAGGGCTGGATCGACGTGGTGCGCTACGGCTCGTCGCCGTCCGCCGCGGCCGCGGCCCTGCCCTGGGCCGCCCCCGGCGGGCTGCTGTTGGGCGTGGGCTCGTACCAACCGTGCCGGGTTTCCGGCGACGAAGTGCGCGCCCTCGTGGCGACCCTGCTCGCGGAAGTCGACATCGTGCTGGTGAGCGCCTCGACGGGGGATCGCGGCGCCGTGTGGGCGACCGTGCCCTCGTTGCGCGTTCTGTGCTGGGACCGGGCCGCCCTCGATTCATCGCTGTGCGAGGTCATGATCCGCGACGTGGGGCAGCTGGGGGACCCGCCGGCCGCCGCGCTGGTGTTCGCCGCCACCCGGGCCGCGCCCGAACTCCAGCACGAGCCGCGGCCGCGCCCGCCGCGCCGGCCGGGGAGGGTGCTCGCCGTCCTGGCCGTGCTGGTCGTGGTCGCCGGCGTCTGGTGGGCCGGCACCCTGCGGCGGTCGCGTGCCCTTCCGGCGGTGGCGACGACGCTGGTTCCCGCGAGCGTGGACATCCAGCAGGACATTCATCCCGCCCAGCAATCTGTTGCCGTGATTCCGGATAGCGCTTCAGTAACGTCGGTCGACACGGCCGCGGCGCCCGGCGTCGAACCTCGGCTTGCCGCCGCCACTCCCGCCGTCGCGGATCCGGCGAGGGCCGGCGACGCCTTCGCCGGCCCGGTGGGGACGGCGGGCTGGTGCCTCCACGTCTATTCGTTCGACGACAGCTTGCTGGCCCTCGAGGAAGTCGCCATCATGGCCGGCAAGGGCGTCGCCGGGTTGATCCACGCCGAAGACTCCGGCACCCGGCACCTGTTCCGCATCTATGCGGGGAACTTCCCCAGCCGCGCCGCGGCCCACGCGGCGCAAACGGATCTCTTCGCGCGCCTGCGGACGGACTGGGCCCAGCCCGTCGCCGCGGATCGCCTGCGCTGACGCGGCCCGGCCGCGGCGAACCCAGAAGGACACGCACGTGAAACTGAAGCGGGTGGAACTGCAGGGATTCAAGTCGTTCGTCGACCGCACGACGCTCGAATTCGACGAGGGCATCACGGCCATCCTGGGGCCCAACGGCTGCGGCAAGAGCAACATCGTCGACGCGATCCGCTGGGTGCTCGGCGAGCAGTCGGCGAAGCAGCTGCGCGGCACGGTGATGGAGGACATCATCTTCAAGGGCACGGCCCGGCGCAAGCCGGTCGGCCTGTGCGAGGTGGCGCTGACCTTCACCAACGACAACCGCGCCATGCGCATCGACTACGACGAGGTGACGATCAAGCGCCGGGTCACGCGCGACGGGTTCTCGCAGTACTACCTGAACGACGCGCCGGTCCGGCTGAAGGACCTGCGCGACCTGTTCTTCGACACCGGCGTCAACAACACCGCCTACAGCGTCATCGAGCAGGAGAAGATCGGCCGTATCCTGAGCGAGAACAGCCAGGAGGTCCGCCTGCTGGTGGAAGAGGGCGCCGGCATCGTGCGCTACAAGGCCCGCCGCAAGGAAGCCCAGCGCAAGCTCGACCAGACCGAGCAGGACCTGCTGCGGCTGCGCGACATCAGCGAGGAGATCGGCCGGGAGGTGCGCTCGCTCCAGCGCCAGGTCGGCAAGGCCCGCCGCTACCAGCGTCTCTACGCCCAGTCCCGCGCCCTGGACCTGCTGCTCGCCGGCCGCACCGTGCAGCGGATGGACCAGCGCGAGCAGGAACTCGGCGAGCGGCGCCGGGAGCTGGCCGTGCTCGCCGAGGCCGACAGCGGCGAGCTGGCCGGGTTGCGGGCGCGCATCGAGGCCACCCGTCCCGCCGTCGACGAGCGCGAAGCCGAGCGCCACGGCCTCGAAGAGTCGCTGCAGGCCTTCGAGGAGCAGCTGCGCGGCGTGGAGCAGAAGTCGCTGCTGCTCGAGCACCGCATCGGCGACCACCAGCGCCGGCTCCAGGAGAGCACCGAATCCGTGGCCGACATCTGCAGCCGCCGCGAGACCGCGCACGCGGAACTGCACGACCTCGCGGACCGCAAGCAGGACCTGGCGGCGCGTTCCACGGAACTGGCCGCCGATCTGGCGCGCCTGCAGGAGGAGCTGCAGCTGATCGAGTCGCGGTACGACGCCGACCGCGGCGCCCTGGAGAAGGCTTCCCAGCTCAATCTGGAATTCATCGAGACGGACAACCGCCGCCAGTCCGACCTGCGGGAACTGGAGATCCGCCGCGAGAACCGCCACGAGCGCCTGCGGGTCCTGGAGCAGGAGGCGGCCCAGCAGCAGGAAGTGCGGCGGCGGGAAGACGCCCGCCTGCAGGAGTTCACCGTCCGTCAGGGCGAGCTGACCGAGGCCCGGCGCGGGCTGCTCGGCGAGCTGTCCGACGCCGAGCGCAAGCTCCAGGAAGCGCAGGCCGAGCGCGCGCGCCTGCGCGACGAAGTCGCGCTGCGCGAGGCGCGCAGCGAGTCGCTCCGCTCGCGCCACGAACTGCTCAAGCGGATCACCGAGAGCCTGCACGGCTACGGCGGCGCCGCCCGCGAGGTCCTGCAGACCCGGCGCGGGGATCCCGGGATCCTCGGCAGCCTCGCCGAACAGCTGACGGTCGACGAGGGCTGGACGTCGGCCTTCGAGACCCTGCTCGGGGACGTCCTGGATTCGGTCGTGGTGAGCGACGACGGCAAGGCGCTCGACCTGGTCCGCCTGGTGCGCGAGGCGGAGAAGGGTCGCGCCAGTTTCCTGGTGGCCGACGCGCGCCCGTGCGCCGCCGACCTGTCGCCGCCGCCCGGCGGGCGCCCCGCTTCCGATCTGGTGCGCGGCCAAGGCGCGGCCACGCCCCACCTGCGGCGACTGCTGTCGCGGGTCTGGGCCTTCGAATCGGACGAGGCAGCACTCGCCGCCGCGGCGGCTCACGGCGCCGGCGACCCCGTCGCCTGCCTGTCCCGCACCGGCCTGCTGGTCACCAGCGACGGCCTGGTGCGCGGAGGACGCGGCAAGAGCGAGGAGGTGAGCCTGCTCGGTCGCGGCGAAAAGCTGGAACGGCTGCAGGAGGACCTGGCCCGGCTCGCGCGCGAAATCGCGGAACACACCGCGCGCGTCGCGGACGCCGCACAGGGCGAGCAGACGGAACGGACCCGGATCCAGGCCGGACGCGGGCAACTGGAGGAGCTGGACCGGCGCCTCGGGCGCGTCCACGTCGACGAAGCGGAAGCGCGCTCGCGCATCGACGGCGCGCAGCAGCGCCTGGCGGCGATCGCCCGCGACGCCGAACTGGCCCGGGACGGCCTGCGCGAGCTGGCGCACCAGGAGGCCGGCCTGCGCGGCAACCTGGACGAGAGCGGGCGCCTGCGCAGCGACAGCAGCGTGCGCGTCGACGAACTGCGGACCGCCGTGAAACTGAGCGAACAGGCGCGCGAGTCGGCGCGGGTCGAGACCGGCGAGAAGAAGTTGCTGCAGTCGCGCCACCAGGGCGAGCTGCGCGAGCTGGAGACGGCGCTCACCCACCGCCGCGATGCGGTCGCCGAGATGACGGCGGCCGAGGAGCGCCTGCGCCAGGAAATCGTTTCGCTGCGCGAGGAACTCGCCGGGATGGAGGAGGAGATCGTCAGCCGTCGCGCCCAGCTGGTGGCCGGGCTCGACGAGCGCGAACGGCGCCGCCTGCTGGTCCAGGCCAGCGCCGAGGCGATCTCGGGCCTGCACCAGGAGACCGCCGCGTGGCACGATCGCGTGCGCGGGATCGAATCCCAGCGGGCCGCCTGCCGCGACGAGGCCCACGGCCTCGAGACCGAGCAGGCGACCATGGAGGTCCGTCGCGCCAACCTGGTCGAGCGGGTCGAGGAGCAGTACAAGGGACGCTTCCGCGAACTCGTGCGCGCCGTCGATCCCGAAGCCCTGCCGCCGGAACTGGAGCGCGACGGCGACGTCTTCCAGGAGGAGCAGGCGCGGGCCCTGCTGGAGGACTCCCGCGGGAAGCTCGAGGAACTCGGGGCGGTCAACCACCTGGCCGTGGAGGAGTACGAGCAGAAGCACGGGCGGCTGACCTTCCTCGAGGAGCAGGTCGCGGACGTGGAGGCCGCCCGCAAGGACCTCGCCCAGACCATCGACAAGATCAACCGCACGGCGCGCAAGCTCTTCCAGGAGACGTTCGAGGAGATCCGCCGCAACTACGTGGCCGTGTTCCAGACCCTGTTCGAGGGCGGCCGCGCCGATCTCGAACTGGAGCAGACGGACGATCCCCTGGAGTCGAACATCAACATCGTGGCCCAGCCGCGCGGCAAGCGCGTCGACCACATCCGGCTGCTCTCGGGCGGCGAGCGCTGCCTGACGGCGCTGTCGCTGCTGTTCGCGGTCTACCTGGTCAAGCCGTCGCCCTTCTGCCTGCTGGACGAGGCCGACGCGCCGCTGGACGATGCGAACGTGCAGCGCTTCGTGCGCCTGCTGCGCGAGTTCTCCGCGAAGACCCAGTTCCTGGTCGTCACGCACAACAAGCTGACGATGGAGACCGCGAACCACCTCTACGGCGTGACGATGATGGAGGAGGGCGTCAGCAGCCTCGTCTCGGTCAGCTTCCGCGACGTCGCCGAGGCCGGCAACGACGCCGACCTGGGCCAGGTGATCGCGGCGCGCCGTCGCCAGATCGACGAGACCGCCGAAGAGCGCGCGGTGCTGGCGGCGGCGCCGGAAACCGCCGTCACCGCGAGCCGGTTCGTGCTGGACGCGGGGGACGACGCCGAGGACGCGACGGAGGCGGACCGGCCCGCGCCGGACTCCCGCCTCGCCCTGGAGGCGGAGTAGATGTTCGGCGCCATCAACCGCCTGCGGCAGGGACTGCGCAAGACGCGCGACAGCCTCGTCGGCCGGCTCGGGGAGCTGTTCGCCGGCAAGGTGCGCCTGGACGCCGCGACCCTCGATGAGATCGAGGCGCTGCTGATCTCGGCGGACCTCGGCGTCAAGGCCAGCACGCGCATCGTCCAGTCCATCGAGAAGCGCCTGAAGGAGACCGGCGGCGAGGCCTCGCTGGAGGGCGTCACCCAGGTCATCCGGTCGGACATCGCCGCGATCCTGCGCGAGGCGACGCCCCGCGTGAAGGTGCGCAGCTGGGACGAGGCCGGCGAGACGCCGGTGCGCGGCCGCAAGGCCCGGGCGGCCAAATCAGCGCCGGAGAAGCCGGCATCCCCGTCGGCGGCCGGCACGACTCCGACCGGACCCCGGGTCATTTTCGTGGTCGGCGTCAACGGCACGGGCAAGACCACCAGCATCGCCAAGCTGGCCTACATGTTCCAGCAGGAGGGCCACCACGTGCTGCTCGCGGCGGGCGACACCTTCCGCGCCGCCGCCGTGGAGCAGCTGCGCATCTGGGCCGACCGGATCGGCGTCGATTTCGTGACCCAGGGCCAGGGGGCCGACGCCGCGGCCGTGGTCCACGACGCGCTCTCGGCGGCCGATGCCCGCGGCCACGATATCGTCATCGTCGACACCGCGGGCCGCCTGCACACCAAGTCCAACCTGATGGACGAGCTGGGCAAGGTCGCCCGCGTCATCCGCCGCAAGAGCGGCCGCGACCCCGAGACCCTGCTGGTGGTCGACGCCAACACGGGCCAGAACGGTTTGCAGCAGGCGAAGATCTTCGCCGAGACGGTGCCCGTCGACGGGCTGATCCTCACCAAGCTCGACGGCACGGCCAAGGGCGGGATCGTGGTCGCGATCGCCGAGACCCTCGGCTTGCCGGTCAAGTACGTCGGCCTCGGGGAGAAGCTCGGCGACCTGGAGGTCTTCGACCCCGCGACGTTCGCCGAAGCCCTGTTCACCCTGTCCGAACCCGAGGGTGAGGGAGCCGGCGCCGGCCGGCCTTGACACGGGTCCGGGCCCCGCATTAGCTTGTACGGGCGGCCCTTGGGTCGCGACATTCACCGCGAATCTCAACTTCGGGGCGGGGTGGAATTCCCCACCGGCGGTCACAGCCCGCGACCCGGCGGCGCACCCTGCGCGGCCGGCTGATCCGGTGGAACTCCGGGGCCGACAGTCACAGTCTGGATGGGAGAAGTTGGGTCCGGCGCGCCCGTTACTGCGGGCGGCCCCTGCCTGCCTGCCTCCCGCTTCCCGAACAGCCGTGTTCAGGACCATGGCACACAACCGCAGCGACACCGAATTCATGGCCGAGGCGCACCGCGTCGCGCAGCGCCTGCCGCGCCGTCCCTGGCCCAACCCGCCGGTGGGCGCGGTCGTGGTGCGCGACGGCGTGATCGTGGGCCGCGGCGCGCATCACGGCCCCGGCTCCGATCACGCCGAGATCGTCGCGTTGCGCGAGGCCGGGGACGCGGCCCGGGGCGCGACCCTCTACGTGACCCTCGAGCCCTGCAACCACCAGGGGCGGACACCGCCCTGCGCGCCGCGCGTGGCCGACAGCGGCGTGGCCCTGGTCGTCGCGGGCGCCCGCGATCCGAACCCGCGCGTGGCGGGCGGCGGCCTCGACCTGCTGCGCGCGGCGGGGATCGGCGTCACGCTCGGCGTGCTCGGACGCGGCTGCCTGGAACTGATCTGGCCCTACGTCGTGACGGACGCCTTCAGCCGGCCCTTCGTCACGCTCAAGACCGCGACCACGCTGGACGGTCGCTTCGCGCCGCCGGGCGCGCCCGAGGGATCGCCGGTCTACTTCACCGGCGCGGAATCGCTGCAGGAGACGGCGCGGCTGCGCCGCTGGCACGACCTGGTGCTGGTGGGCGCGAACACCGTGCGCTGCGATCGGCCGCGTCTGGACGGCCGCCGTGCCGGTGCGGCCGTGCTGTGCCCCGAAGCCGAGCCCCTGCCGGCCTGCGCCGACGGCGATCTCGCCGAGGCGGTGGGCTGGCGCACGGGGTCCCACCTGGTCTTCACGTCCGGCGCGGCCGATCCCGAGCGCGAGCGCGTGCTGCGCGAGGCCGGCGCGGACGTCGTGCGTTGCCGGGACGACGGCGGTCGGCTCGATCCCGCGGACCTGCTCGCGCAGGCGGCGGCGCGGGGCGGCTGGACGGTCATGCTCGAGGGCGGCCCCGCCCTCGCTGCGTCGTTCCTGGCCGCGGGGCTGGTCGACCGCTGGGTGCAGTTCGTGGCGCCGTCGCTGGCCGGCGGCGGTCCCCGCTGGGCGGACCGCGAGTTCCCGCCGGCGACGCGGGACTTCAGCCTGACGCGCGCGGTGCGTTCCGGCGGCGACGCCTGCCTGACCTGGGACCGCACGGATTTCGCGCGACGACGCGCGGCCCTCTGCGGGGGAAGGGAAGGGGACTGACGTGTTCACCGGTCTGGTGCGTGAAATCGGCGCCGTGACGGCCGTGGCCGCGCGCGGCGGCGTCACCGTCCTGACCCTGCGCGCGCCCGTGTGCGCCCCGAACCTCGCCCGCGGCGACAGCCTGGCCGTCGACGGGATCTGCCTGACGGTCACTTCCGAACCCACGGCCGGGCGGGGGCCGCTGGTCACGGTCGAGGCGGTCGCCGAGACGCGCCGCAGCACGACGCTCGACACCTGGCGCCCCGGCCGCCTGGTCCACCTGGAACCCGCCCTGCGGGCCGGCGATTCCCTGGGCGGCCATCTCGTGCTCGGCCACGTCGACGGCGTCGGCAGGGTGCTGCGCCTGTCCCGCACGGGCGCCGCCGCGAGCCTGACCGTCCAGCCGCCGCCGGGCTTGGCGCGCTGGCTGCTGCCCAAGGGTTCGATCGCGGTCGACGGCGTGAGCTTGACCCTGGACGCCGGACCGGGCGAGGCGGCCTTCACGGTCAGCCTGATCCCCCAGTCCCTGGGCGCGACGCGCCTGGGCGACCTCTCGGCGGGCGACCGGGTCAACCTCGAGGCCGACGTGCTCGCCAAGGGGGCCGCGGCGCGGCCCGCGGCGACGGGCCGGCTCACCTACGAACGCATCCTGGCCAGCGGTTTCCGCCGCAGTCGTGGAGGACAGCGATGACCGACAACGAGGGGACCACCGGCGCCGCCGCCGCCGTGCGGCTGGACCGTATCGACGACGCCGTGGCGGCCGTCGCGGCCGGCGAAATGGTGATCGTGGTGGACGACGAGGACCGCGAGAACGAGGGCGACCTGATCCTCGCCGCCGACAAGGTGACCCCGGCCGCGGTGAACTTCATGGCCAAGCACGCGCGCGGCCTGATCTGCGTGGCCATCACCAGCGAGCGGGCCCGCCGCCTGGACCTGCCCCAGATGGTCTCGCACAACGAGGCACGCCTGCGCACCCACTTCACCGTCTCGGTCGACGCCGCCGTCGGGACCACCACGGGCATCTCGGCGCAGGACCGCGCCCGCACCGTGGCCGTGTTCACCGATCCCGCGGCCGGTCCCACGGACCTGGTGCGGCCGGGCCACATCTTCCCGCTCGAGGCCCAGCCGGGCGGCGTGCTCAAGCGCGCCGGCCACACCGAGGCGGCCATCGACCTCGCGGTCACCGCGGGCCTGCACCCCAGCGGCATCCTCTGCGAGATCATGGACGAGGACGGCAGCATGGCCCGTCTGCCGCGCCTGCGGGAGATCGCCGACGAGCACGGGTTGAAGCTGGTCTCGATCGCCGACCTCATCGCCTACCGCCGCCTGCACGAGAACCTCGTGCGCCGCGAGGCCGAGGTCGCCATGCCGACCCGCTACGGCGACTTCCGCCTCGTCGCCTACACCACCAGCGTCGACGATTCCCAGCACGTGGCCCTGGTCAAGGGCACGCCGCACCCGGAGCGGCCGACGCTGGTGCGCGTCCACAGCGAGTGCATGACCGGCGACCTGTTCCACTCCCTGCGCTGCGACTGCGGCGAGCAGCTCGAAGCCGCGCTCGCGGCCATCGACGCCCAGGGCGAGGGCGTGCTGCTCTACATGCGGCAGGAGGGGCGCGGCATCGGGCTGATCAACAAGCTGCGCGCCTACCGGTTGCAGGACGAGGGCGCGGACACCGTCGAAGCCAACCACCGCCTCGGCTTCGGCGCCGATCTGCGGGAATACGGCATCGGCGCCCAGATCCTGCGCGACCTCGGCGTGCGCCGCCTGCGCCTGATGACCAACAACCCGCGCAAGCTCGTGGGGCTCGAGGGGCACGGGCTCGAACTGACGGGGCGCGTGCCGCTGGAGATGCGGCCGAACCGGAGCAACCGCCATTACCTGCAGACCAAGAGGGACAAGCTCGGTCACCTGCTGCGCCTGGACGACGCGGGAGCCGCCGAGGCCACCGACTGAAGGAGGAAACCATGGGCAAGACTTACGCGGGGAATTTCCACGCCGGCGAGCAGCGCCTGGTCATCGTCGCCAGCCGCTTCAACGATTTCCTGGTCCGGGAGCTGCTCGACGGCGCCCAGGACTGCCTGACCCGCCACGGGGTCGACCCCGAACGCGTCGACGTGGCCTGGGTGCCCGGCAGCTTCGAGATCCCGCTGGCCGCGGCGAAGCTCGCCGACAGCGGGCGCTACGCCGCGATCATCTGCCTGGGCTGCCTGATCCAGGGCGACACGCCGCACTTCTCCTACATCGCCGCCGAGGTCACCAAGGGGATCGCCCAGGTGGCGCTCGACACCGGCATCCCGGTGTCCTTCGGCATCATCACGGCCGACACCCTCGACCAGGCCATCGAGCGGGCCGGCACCAAGGCCGGCAACAAGGGCTTCGACGCGGCGCTGTCCGCGCTCGAGATGATCGACCTCTGGCGCGCGATCGACGAAGGGTCGTGACGTGGGCAAGCGACGCAAGGGACGGGAACTGCTCGTGCAGGCCCTCTACGCGGCCGCCCTCAGCGGCCAGGATCTGCAGGTCTGCGTGGACGACCAGCTGGAACGGCGCGACGCGCCCGCCGACACGGCGGATTTCGTGCGCCCGCTCGCCGCGCGGATCGCGCAACACCGGGCGGGCCTCGACGCCATCCTGAACGGGCTCCTGCAGAACTGGGACCCCGAGCGCGTCGGCCAGGTGGAGCGCGCGATCTGCCGGCTGGCGCTGGCCGAACTGCGCTTCTGCCCCGACGTGCCGGTCAGGGTGGTGATCAACGAGGCCTGCGAGCTGGCGCGGTTGTACTGCGGGGACGAGGCGGTGGGCTTCATCAACGGCCTGCTCGACCGCGCGGCGCGGGACCTCGCGACCGCCGCGCGCGGCGATGCGGGCGCCGGCGGGGGAGGCCCGCCGTGAGGGTCTCGACCCGCCGCCACTGGCAGGATTTCTGGGACGAGGCGGACCGGCTCAGCCTCGACGACGTCTACGGCAACGACGGCCGCATCGTGCGCGAGCTGTTCGCGCTGGGCGATCCCGCGGGCAAGCGGGTCCTTGAGGTGGGGGCCGGCAGCGGCCGCGACGCCGTGGCGCTGGCCCGCGCCGGCGCGGAGGTCTGGACGCTGGACTACGTGCCGGGGTCGCTGGCGCTGACCGCGCGGGCCGCCGTGCAGGCCGGCGTCCGCGTGCAGGCGGTCAACGGCGACGCCCTGTGCAAACCCTTCGCCGACGGGACCTTCGACCTCGTCTACCACCAGGGTCTGCTCGAGCATTTTCGCGACCCGCTGCCCCTGCTGCGCGAGGATCTGCGCGTGCTCAAGCCGGGCGGCCGGCTGCTGGTCGACGTGCCCCAGACCTGGCACTACTACACCCTGGGCAAGCAGCTGCTGATCGCGCTGAACCGCTGGTTCGCGGGCTGGGAGACGCAGTACACGCCGGCCCAGCTCGAGGACGTCGTCCGGCGCGCCGGGGGCGCGGTGGTGCGCACCTACGGCGACTGGATGGTGCCCGGCCTCTGGTACCGCGCGCTGCGCAAGACGCTGCTGTCCCGCCTGGGCCTGCGGCTGCCGATGTACCCGGACCCGGTGCCGCCGCTCGGGCGGTTGCTGGCGCGCTGGCGGCAGCGGCACCAAGGCCGGCGCTGGGCCCTGCACACCGCGATGACCATCGGGGTGATCGCGCGCCGCGACGACGCGGGAGGCGCCGCGTGAGGATCCTGGCGCTGAACTGGCGCGACATCGGCGACCCCCTGGGGGGCGGCGCCGAACTGCACCTGCACGAGATCCTCAAGGGGGCCGTGGCCGCGGGCCACGAGGTGGACCTGGTGGTGGCCGGTTATCGCGGCGCGCCGGCGCAGGCGACGCTCGACGGCGTGCGCGTGCACCGGCGCGGCCATTGGGCCGTGGCCAACTTCGTCCTGCCGGGCGTGTGCCGCCGCCTGCTGCGCGCGAACCGCTACGACCTGCTGGTCGAGGATATCAACAAGGTCCCCTTCTGCTCGCCGCTGTTCGCCGGCGGCGTGCCCGTGCTCGCGGTCGTGCCGCACCTGTTCGGCGCCACGGTCTTCCGCGAAGCCAACCCCCTGGTGGCGTCCTACGTCTGGGCCGCCGAACGCCTGCTGCCCTGGCTCTACCGCGGCCGGGATTTCGAGGTCATCAGCCCCTCGACCCGCGACGACCTCGTGGCCCGCGGCCTGGACGCCGCGCGGATCCGCACCGTGCACTGCGGCAACGACGCCGGGCGCCTGGAACTGCGCGACCCGCCCCCGCGCGATGATCCCCCCCTGCTGGTCTCGTGGAGCCGTCTGCGCCGCTACAAGAGCGTGGAGGTGGCGCTGCGCGCCTTCGCGCACGTGCGCCGCGAAATTCCGGGCGCCCGACTCGTCGTGATGGGCCGGGGGCCGGACGAACCCCGATTGCGCCGCGTCGCCGCCCGCCTGGGCCTCGGCGACGAGGTCGTGTTCGCCGGCTACCTCCCCGGCGCGGAACTGGCGGCGACCCTGCACCGGGCCCGCCTCTTCCTGAACCCCAGTCCCAAAGAGGGCTGGGGGCTGACCGTCATCGAAGCCGCCGCCTGCGGGCTGCCGACGGTGGCGAGCGACCGGCCCGGCCTGCGCGACTCGGTGCGTGACGGCGAGACGGGCCAGCTGGTCCCCTACGGCGACGACCGGGCCATGGCCGCCGCCGCCGTCGCCCTGCTGCGCGACGAGGCCCGCTGGCGCGCGATGAGCGGGGCCGCCCGCGCCTGGGCCGGCACGTTCAGCTGGGAGCGCTGCGTGCGCGAGTCCCTGGACGTGTTCGAAGACGTCGCCGCTCGCGGGGGCCGACCTTGAAGCGCCTCCGGCCGGCGACGATCCTGAAGACGGGGGTCAGCCTCGCCTTGGTGGTGTTCCTGTTCGCCTACCGCCCCCTGTCCTGGTCGACCCTGCGCGCGGCGGTGGCGGCCCCGGACTGGCCGTGGTTCGCCCTGTCGGGATTCGTCTTCGCCTTGTCGGCGGTGTGCGGCGCGCTGCAGTGGGCCTGGATCCTGCGCTGCTCGGGACTGCGGGTCTCGATCGGCGAGGCGGTCCGCTTGAGTTTCGTCGGGCTCTTCTTCAACAACTTCCTGCTGGGCAACGTGGGCGGCGACGCCTACAAGGTCGTCGACCTGGGCCGTCGCGAGGGGCGCACCGCCGCGGTGCTGGGGGCGACCCTGTTGGATCGGCTGCTGGGGTTGCTGGCGCTGACCGTGCTCGCGCTGCTGGCGGTCCCGACCGCGGCGGCGGCGGGCGTGCGCGTGCCGCCGACGCTCCCGCTGTGGCTGGCGCTGGTGGGCTGGAGCGGCGCGTTCGCCGTCCTGTTTTCCAGCCGCCTCTCGGCGCTGGCGGTCCGCGCCCTGGAGGCCGTGCGCTGGCGGCGGGCCGCCGCCGGCCTGGGCGCGATGCTGTTGGAGTTCCGGACTTATCGCGCCCGGAAGGGCTGGCTGGCGCGCTTGCTGGCGTGGTCCCTGCTCGTGCAGGCCATGCGCGTGGCGACGCACCTGCTGGTGGCGCTCGGCCTGGGGCTCGCCCTGGACGGGGGCCGCGTCCTGCAGCTGTGCGTGCTGGTGCCCCTGCTGGGCATCCTGGTCTCGTTGCCGGTGAGCATCAACGGGCTGGGCGTGCGCGAACTGGCCGCCGCGGAGCTGTTCGTGGCCGCCGGCGTGGTGCCCACCGAAGCCGACGCCGTGGCCATGGAGTTCCTGGCCTACGCCCTGATGGTCGCGGTCAGCCTGGTCGGCGGCGTGCTCTTCCTGACCGGCCCGCGCCGGCGTCACGACGACGCCTGACCCCTGCCGGCCGGCGCGGCGGGGGAGGGGAACCCCGCCCGGCGCGGGGTTGTTGCCCCGCGGACCGTGTGCTAGATTGGCCCGTCTTGGACGCCGGAACCCGAATCCGAGGAATTCCATGCTGGCACCCGACTGGTACCGCCGCCCGACGTTCCTGATCGCGGCGGGCGTCTTCGCCGTCGCGACGATCGTCTACTGCCTGACCCTGCCGCAGACGCTGAGCTTCTGGGACTGCGGCGAGTACATCACCACCGCGCACACCATGGGCGTCCCGCACCAGCCCGGCACGCCGCTCTACGTGCTGGTCGGCCGCTTCTTCGACATCCTGCTCGCGCCGCTGGTCGGCACCGCGACGGCGGTCAACTTCATGTCGGCGTTCTTCAGCGCCCTGGCCCTGGTGTTCCTGTACCTGACGATCCAGGACATCGCCCGGCGCGCCGACCCCGACAGCGGGTGGCTGCCCCACGCCGGCGGCGTGGTGGGGGCGCTGTTCCTGCTGTTCAGCGAGACCTACTGGAACAACGCCATCGAAGCCGAGGTGTACGGGCTGGCGGCCTTCGTCGTCGCGTTCCTGACCTGGCTGGGCCTGAAGTGGTACGACATCCGCGACGAGCAGCACAGCGATCGGCTGCTCTACCTCGTCATCTACCTGCTGGGCCTGGGGGTCGGCTTCCACCTGGGCACGCTGCTGGTCTACCCGGGCATCTTCCTGCTGATCGTGCTGGCGCGCGGCCGCAAGCTCGCGCTGGTGGACCTCATGGGCGTCAGCGTCGGCCTAGGCCTGTTCCTGCTCTCGACGATCGTCAAGGACGACGTTGTGATCGTCAGCGGCCTGGTCCTGCTGCTGGCCTTCGCCGGGTGGCGCGCCTACGGGGGCAAGCCCTTCATCCTGATCGGCTGCGGGGTGTTCCTGCTCGGCCTGAGCGTCCACCTGATCCTGCTGATCCGCGCCGGTCTCGCCCCGGCCCTCAACAACACGCAGCCCGACAACTTCCAGACCCTGATGTCGGTGCTGCGCCGCGAGCAGTACCCGCCCATCGATCCCCTGGTGCGCAAGGCCGACCTGTGGTGGCAGGTCCGCTACTACTACGGCTTCCTGCTGGACCAGTTCAGCTTCCTGGACCTCGGCCAGGTCCGCCTGACGCGCCTGCTGACGATCTTCGTGCCGGTGTTCCTGGGCCTGCTGGGGGCGATCCACGGGTTCTTCCGCTGCCGCCCCTGGTACTGGATGCTGCTGGTGAACTACCTGATCAACGCGGACATCCTGAACCTCTACCTGAACTTCTCGGACAACGAGGTCCGCGCCCGCGACTACTTCTTCTCCACCGGCTTCATGTTCTTCGCCCTGTTCATCGGTCTGGGTGCGGCGGCTCTGCTGCGCTACCTCTCGGGGCCGCTCGCGGCGCGCGGCGCCCGCAACGCGCCGCCGGCCCGGATCGGCCGGGCGGCGACGGTGACGGCGGCGGCGCTGATCCTGGTCGCGGCCCTGCCGGCGCTCGCACCCGGCAATACGAAGTGGTACACCCATGACCGCACGGAAAACCGCACGGCGCACGAGTACGCCTGGAACCTCCTGGCCGGCCTGGACCCCGGCGCCATCGTCTTCACCAACGGGGACAACGACACCTACCCGCTGTGGTACCTGCAGGAGGTGGAGGGATTCCGGCGCGACGTCACGGTCGTGAACCTGGCGCTGATCAACCTGCCCTGGTACGTCAAGCAGATGAAGCGCCGCCACCCGCCGATGCCCGTTTCCTACGACGACGCGCAGGTCGAGCAGCTGCGCGCAGTGATGTACGAGGACCCCGACACCGGGCAGCGCGAGGTCGTGTACGTGCGCGACTACATCGTGCACGACATCATCCAGAACCGCGGCCAGCGCCCGGTCTTCTTCGCCGTGACGATTCCCCAGGAAAACATGGCCCGCTATTTCCCGATGCTCCAGATGGAGGGGCTGGCGTACCGCTTCACCGGCGTCAAGGGGCAGGACGGCCTGCCCACGGTCGACGCCGACCGCCTGCTGGCGAACTGCTACGGGATCTACGATTTCAGCGCCACCCTGGACGGCGACTCGGCGCGACGGCGCTCCGAGTTCCTCGCCCTGAACAACCTGCCGCAGAACCCGAGCCCCGAGGGTGAGGTCCGCGAGATCCTGGGCGAGCGCGACTGGCGCTTCGACGGGCTGTGGCGGCAGAACGGCCGCCACCGCCAGGACGTCCACTTCGACCGCAACGCCGAGAACCTGCTGGGCAACTACCCGGCGGGCCTGATCCGCGCCGGCTACGACTACATCATGCGGGCGCAGGCGCCCGGCGCCACCGACGCCGACTACGACGAGATGATCACCAAGGCGGAGAACGCGTTCGAACTGGCCAGCAGCTTCGACCCCACGTTCCCGATGGTGACCGACATCTACCCCATGGTGCTGGTCGAGCGCGGCCGCGCCCAGGACGCCGCCGCCCACGTCCAGCGCCTCCACGGGGCGATCCCGCCTCGGGACGAGCAGGCCCTGATCCCGCAGCTGGTCCAGGCCATGGTGCAGCGCGGGCAGGACGCCACGGCCATCGCCTGGATGGAGCAGCGCCTGCGCGACGATCCCCGGGACGCCGTGGCGAGCCAGCAGCTCGAAGCCCTGCGCCGGCCGGGCGCCGCCGGGAGCACGCCATGACGGGCGAGGCCGGCCTCGCGAGCGGGGCGCGCGTCGTGGTGACCGGCTGCGCGGGGTTCATCGGCAGCCACCTCGCCGAAGCCCTGCTGGAGCGCGGCTGCGCGGTCGTCGGCATCGACGCGCTGACCGACTACTACGACCCGGCGCTCAAGCGCGAGAACCTGGCGCCGCTGCTGGGGCGGCCGGGATTCACGTTCCACCACGCCGACCTGAACGACGTCGACGCGGTCGAGCTGCTCGCCGGCAGCCGCGCCGTGTTCCACCTCGCCGCCCAAGCCGGCGTGCGCGCCAGCTGGGGGAGCCAGTTCGGCGACTACCTGTCCCGCAACCTGGCCGCCACCCAGCGCCTGCTGGAGGCCTGCCGCGACCCGAGGGTGGCGCCGGGGCTCGCCCGGTTCGTGTATTCCAGTTCGAGTTCGGTCTACGGCGACCGCCTCGACCTGCCGGTGACCGAGCGCGCGCTGCCGCAGCCGTTCTCGCCGTACGGCGTGACCAAGCTGGCGGCCGAGCACCTCTGCGTGCTCTACAGCGCCAACCACGGCGTGCCGACCACGTCCCTGCGCTACTTCACCGTCTACGGGCCGCGCCAGCGGCCCGACATGGCCTTCCGCAAGTTCCTCGAGGCGGCCTTCGACGGGAAGCCCTGGCTCGTCTTCGGCGACGGGTCCCAGACGCGGGACTTCACCTACGTGGCGGACGCGGTGAACGCGAACCTCCTGGCGGTCGGCGCGCCCGGGCCGTGGGCCGTGTACAACGTCGGCGGCGGCTCGCGCATCGCGCTGGACGCGGCCCTGACGGTCATGCGCGACCTGCTGCGCGAGGCGGCGCCCGAAGTCCGCGTCGTGATCGAACACGTGCCGGTCGAGAAGGGCGACGTGCGCGACACCTGGGCCGATCCCGGCCGCATCCGCGACGAGATCGGCTACGTCGCGCAAGTTCCGTTCGGCGAGGGGTTGCGCCGGGAAGTTTTCTGGGTCGCCGCGCGCAGGAGGGGACATGCCTGACGTCCGGCTCGACCTCTCGGTGGTGGTGCCCGCGCTGAACGAGGCGGAATCGCTGCCCGAACTGGTGGCGCGCATCGCGGCCGCGGCGGCCGCGGCGGGGCTGTCGCACGAGGTGTGGATCATCGACGACGGCAGCACCGACGACACGCCCGGCGTCCTGGAGCGGTTGCACGCCGCCGACGCCCGCGTCCGCGGTCTGGAGTTCACGCGCAACCACGGCAAGGCCGCCGCCCTGGCGGCCGGCTTCGCGGCCGCGACCGGGCGTTACGTGGTCACCATGGACGCCGACCTGCAGGACGACCCCGACGAGATCCCGCACCTCGTGGCGAAGCTGGAAGAAGGTTACGACCTCGTCTCGGGCTGGAAGCAGGACCGCAAGGACGGCTTCGTCAAGAACACCTCGTCGCGCTTCTTCAACGCGGTCACCAGCCGCGCCGTCGGTCTGCGCCTGCACGACTACAACTGCGGCCTGAAGGCCTACCGCCGCGAGGTCGTCGAGGCGGTGCGCCTCTACGGCGAGATGCACCGCTACATCCCGGCGCAGGCGTACCGCGAGGGGTTCCGGGTGACCGAGATCCCCGTCCGGCACCACCGCCGCCGCCACGGCGTCACCAAGTACGGCCCGGCCCGCTTCCTCAACGGCTTCCTGGACCTGCTGACCCTGATGTTCCTCAGCTCGCGCTCCGCGTCGCCCCTGCACCTGTTCGGGCGGATCGGCGCGGCCAGCTTCGCCGTCGGCGGCGCGATCCTGGCCTGGTTCCTCGTCCAGTGGGCGCTGGGGCACGGGCTGCGCGTGCGGCCGCTGATGCTGCTCGGCGCCGGTCTGGTCATCGTCGCCGTCCAGTTCGTCAGCCTCGGCCTCATCGCCGAACTGGTGGTGGCGGGCAACCATCCCGAGACCGGGTACCGTGTCCGCCGCCGGCACTGACGCCGGCACCGGCGTCGCCGGTGTGACGACCGAGACGCCGCCGTCACTCGCGGTGGTCGTCGTCAACTGGAACGGCCGCGACCACCTTCCCGAGTGCATCGGCTCCCTGCTCGCCGACGGCTACGACCCCCTGCGCATCGTCGTCGTCGACAACGCGTCGACGGACGGGTCGGACCAGTTCTGTCGCGACGCCTTCCCTTCGGTCGAAATCGTCGTCAGCGATCGCAACCGCTATTGGGCGGGCGGCAACAACCTCGGTCTGCGGCACCTGCGGGCGACCGGGGGCGCGGATTTTACGCTGCTGCTCAACAACGACACCATCGTGCCGCAGGGGAGTCTCGCCCGTCTGGTGGAGGCGGCCGTCCGCGAACCGGGTGCCTGGGCGGCGACGCCGCGCATCTGCTTCGCGGACGAGCCGTGGCGCATCTGGTACGACGGCGGGCGGGTCGGGCGCTTCTCGGGCTGGGTGGGGCACCAGGGCATCCGGAAAGCCGCCGGCCGCCGCGCGCTCGACGAGCGTTTCGTGGAGTACGGGACGGGCTGCGCGCTGCTGCTGTCGCGCCGGGCCCTGGCGGCGGTGCCGGAACTGGACGAGGCCTACACGTTCTACGGCGAGGACACCGACTACTGCCTGCGCCTGCGGGCCGCCGGCGGCCGCATCCTGCACGTCCCGCGGTCGCTGATCCTGCACAAGGTGAGCGCGTCGGTCGGCGCCCGGTCGCCCCGCAAGGCCTACCTGCGCAGCCGCAGCCACGTCCGGCTGCTGAAGCACCACTGGCGGGGGACGGCGCGCGCGGCGCTCTGGCCTTGCCAAGCGGCGTACTTCGCCGGGCACGCGGTCTGGCACCTGTGGCAGGGGAGGCCCGCCGTCGCGCGCGCCGTCCTGACGGGCGCCCTGGACGAACTGACGGGGCGGCCCACGGAACCCCCTGTCGCTCCTCGGGTTTGACCGTCTCTCGGGAGTGGACGCCCGCGGTCGCCGGATGATATCCTCGATCGGTATGGTGCCGCGGCCACGCCGCATCCGAAAGGGAACCACGTGCGCGTCAACCACGACCGTCCCGGCGCCGGGACCGGCCCGCGTCGCCGCCTGCTGCATGCCGGCGGGATCGCCCTGGCCCTGCTGGTCCTGCTGGGGCTGCTCTACCCCGAAGCGCTGCTGCAGGGCCGGGTGTTCGGCAGCAGCGACGCCGAGAACGCCGCGCTGTTCACGATCGTCGGCGACGCCTCGCTCGCCCGCGGCGTCTACCCGCAGTGGAACCCCTACCTGTTCGCCGGGATGCCGACCTTCGGTTCGCTGTCGTACACCCGTTTCGTCTACCCGCCCGGCGAAGCGCTGACCTACCTGCAGGACCACCTCGGTTTCCCGCCCCTGACCTGGATGCTGGCGCACCTGCTGCTCGGCGGCGCCGGCATGGTCTGGCTGCTGGGTCGCTGGCGGCTGCCCCTGCCGGCGCGGCTGCTCGGAGCGGCGGTCTGGCTGCTCCAGCCCAACGTCGTGGCCTGGGGCGTGCACGGCCACGGCAGCAAGCTGGTGACGGCCATGTACCTGCCCTGGATCGTGGGCTCGTGCCTGGACTTGCTGGAAGGGAAGGGCCGCCGGCGGGCCGCCCTGCTCGCGTTGGCCGTCGCGCTGCAGGTCCTGCGCGGCCACGTCCAGATCCTCTACTATTCGCTGCTGTGCGTGGGTGTCCTGGTGCTGGGCAAGTGGGTCGCCGTGCTGGTGGCCCGGCGGCGGCGTGTCGCCGGCGCGGGTGGCTGGCCCTGGCGGCCGACCGCTGCGATCGGCGCCGCCCTGGTGGCGGCGTTCCTGGTCGGCGCTGTCCAGTTGCTGCCGGTGCGCGAGTACGCCGGCTGGTCGGTGCGGGGCTCGTCCGAGGGGGGCGGCGCCAGCTACGAGTACGCCACCGGTTGGAGCCTGCACCCGCGGGAATTCCCGACCCTCGTCCAGCCGGCGGCCGCCGGCTTCGGACTGGGCACCTACCAGGGCTTCATGCCGTTCACGGATTACCCCAACTACTTTGGCTGGCTGCTGCTGACGCTCGCGGCTCTCGGCGCCTGGGCCGTGCCGCGCTGGCCGCAACGCGCGCTGGTGGCGCTGGCCCTGATGTCGCTGCTGGTCGCCTGCGGACGCTTCTTCCCGGTGCTGTACGGCCCGTTCTACCACCTGCTGCCGTACTTCAACAAGTTCCGCATCCCGGTGATGATCCTGTCGGTGACGGGCTTCGCGCTGGCGGTCCTGGCGGCGCACGGCGTGGCCGCCCTGCACGGCGCCGGGGCCGGAGCGCGCCTGCCGCGACGGCTGGCCTGGGTCTGGCTGGGGCTCGGCGCCGTCTCGCTCCTGGGCGCGCTGGGACCGGGCAAGGGGCTGCACGCTTCCCAACTCGCGAGCCTGGCCGCCGCTTCCGGTCGGGGCGCCCCCGCGCCCGAGGTCCTCGCCGCGGCTTGGAGCCTGCAGCGGGCTGACCTGCTGCGCATCGGCCTGCTGCTCGTCGCCGCCGGCGCCGCCACCTGGTTCGGAACGCGTGGGGCCGCGCCGCGCCGCGCCTGGCTGCCCTGGGTCCTGCTGGCGCTCGTGTCGGTGGACCTGCTCGGTGTGGCGAGCCGGATCACCCATCCCGAACGCGGGCTGCAACAACTCGCCCGGCGGGCCGACGGGGGCGCCTCCCTGGTGCCGGCCGGAGATCTCATCCGGCAGGCCGCGCGGCGCTCGGCGTTCCGGGCGGATCCTTTCCTGGTCGAGGTGGCGCAGCTCGTCGGTCACGAACGCGTGTGGC
>JANOEP010000007.1:0-6081 GCA_031441465.1 bacterium
CGCTGCCCACAATCGCCGGGAGCGTTCGTTTAGAGCCGGCGCCAAGGCCGTGTACTTCGTCTGCAGAGTGTCAACGTCCATATCCGCAGGCTACTACACCAAAACACCAAGTCAAGCAGTTATTTAATTACAGGCCCTTAGGCCTCGGCGCGCTTCAGGCCGAGGGCCTTGATGCGCGAGGCCAAGGTAGAAGGCGCCAAGTCCAGCAGCTCCGCCGCGCCACCCTCGCCTGTGATGCGCCAACCGGTGGCGGTCAGGGCTCGTAGCGTGTTCTCGCGCTCGAAGCTGCGCAGCTGCAGCTCGGTCAGGACTTCACCGGCCGCGGCCGCTTCGCGCGCGATGGCCGCAGTGGCGACCGGCGGCGTCCCCAGATCGAAGCTCACCTCTCCGCACTGGGACATGATCGCCGCCCGCTCCATCGTGTTCTGCAGCTCGCGCACGTTGCCGGGCCAGGCGTAGGCCTGCAGCTGGGTGATGTGCTTGCGCCGGAGCACGGTCGCTTCGGTGCCCAGGCGGCGGCAGGCCAGGGCCAGGAAGTGCTCGGCCAGCGCGGGCACGTCTTCGAGGCGGTCGCGCAGGGCGGGGACGGTGATCGGGTAGACGTTCAGGCGGAAGAAGAGGTCGCGCCGGAAGCGCCCCTGCTCCACCTCGTGCAGCAGATCGCGGTTGGTGGCGGCGATGATGCGCACCTCGACACGCCGGGTGTGGTCCTCGCCGACGCGCTCGAATTCCCCTTCCTGCAGGACGCGCAGCAGCTTGCCCTGCAGTTCGAGCGGGATCTCGCTGACCTCGTCCAGGAACAGCGTGCCGTGGTCGGCGAGCTGGAAGCGCCCCACGCGGTCGCGCACCGCGCCGGTGAACGAGCCGCGGACGTGCCCGAAGAATTCGCTCTCGAACAGTTCGCGGGGGATCGAGGCGCAGTTGACCTTGATCAGCGGTCTCTCGCGACGGGGGCTGCGCTCGTGGATGGCGCGGGCCACGAGTTCCTTGCCGGTGCCCGACTCGCCCGAAACCAGGACGTTGGCGCCGGTGGGGGCGACCAGCTCGATCTCGCGCAGGAGGCGGTGCATGACGGCGCTGTCGCCGATCATGCCGCTGACCGGCGCGGCGGCGCCCACTTCCTCGCGCAGGTACTCGTTCTCCTGTTCGAGGTGCCGGCGCAGGTCCTGCAGTTCGCGGTTGGCGGTGGTCAGCTCCGTGGTGCGCTCGCGGACCTCCTGCTCGAGGTGCTCGCGGTGCCGGCGGTTCTCCTGGAGCAGCTCGGAGCGCTCGAGCGCACGCTTCACCGCGTGCAGCAGGATCGCGAGGTCCTCCACGGGCTTCAACAGGTAGTCGGTGGCGCCGGCGCGCAGGGCGGCGATGACGTCGCCCACGTCGCCCGTGCCCGAGACCACGATGACGGGCAGGTCGGGTGAGTCGGCGCTCAGACGGGCCAGGACCTCGTGGCCGCCCAGACCCGGCATCCGCAGGTCCAGCAGCACGAGGTCGCAGTGTTCGCGGGCGCAGTGTTCGAGCGCGGTCTTGCCGTCGTCGGCCTCGCCGATCACGAAACCCTCGCTCTCGAGGTAGAGAGCGAAGAGCCGCCTCAGCTGCCGGTTGTCGTCGACGATCAGGATGCGCGGACTGCGGATGTCCGGCATGCCTGTCCCTCCCTTCCCCCGCGGTGCCGAGGGGCGGCGCCGCCCGCACAGTGTAGCGACGAACGGGGGTGGATGTCCAGGTTCTCCGGCGACCAAGTCTCGACTCCGAGGCCGGCATGGTGCATCTTGGGACGAGGCGCGAGCCGTCGCCTCGGGGTTTTCCCGCAGGATCGGCCGGGGTCGTGCGTTCCGTGAAGTTGACGTGCGTGGACGGCGGACCGGCGCGACCCGAGGTGGGGCATGAAGAAATGGGCGATCCTGATCGTGATCCTGGCGGCGGCGGGTGCCGCCGCCTGGTTCCTGACCCGCGGCGGCGACCAGGGGGGCGAGACCTACCGCCTGGTGGAGGTGGCCCGCGGCGATGTCGAGGAAGTCGTGACCAGCACCGGCACGCTCGACGCGGTGACCAAGGTGCAGGTCGGCACCCAGGTGTCGGGCCTGATCGCGACCATCGGCGCGGACTTCAACGACCGCGTGACGGCCGGCCAGGTCATCGCGGTCATCGACACCACGCTGCTGGCGAGCGAGGTGCGCAGCGCCCGGGCGAACGTGGCCCGCGCCGAGGCCGAGCGCAACGACGCGCAGCGGGAACTGGCCCGCACGCAGGAGCTGTTCCGCGAGGAACTGGTGTCCCAGACGGACCTCGACAAGGCGCTCTACACGGCCGAATCGTCCGCGGCTTCGCTGGTCTCGGCCCGGGTCGGGTTGGACCGCGCGAGCAACAACCTGAAGTACGCCACCATCCGCGCGCCCATCTCCGGCACCGTGGTCGAGCGCAACGTGGACGTGGGGCAGACGGTCGCGGCCAACTTCTCGGCGCCCCAGCTCTTCCTGATCGCCGAGGACCTGGCGCGGATGCAGATCCTCGCCGCGGTCGACGAGAGCGACATCGGCAAGATCGTCGAGGGCCAGTCCGCCCGCTTCACCGTCCAGGCCCACGACGACGAGCAGTTCCGGGGGAAGGTGCGCCAGGTCCGGTTGCAGTCGACGGTCTCGGAAAACGTCGTCAACTACACCGTGGTGGTGGACGTGGACAACACCGACGGCCGCCTGCTGCCCGGCATGACCGCCACCGTGGACTTCGTCGTCAGCCGGGCCGACTCCGTCTTGACCATCCCCAACGCCGCGCTGCGCTTCAAGCCCACCGACGCCATGCTCGCCGCCCTCCAGGCGCGCCGCGCGAAGATGGTCGCCGAAGGGGGGCGCGGCGCGGGCGCCGGCGGGCAAGGCACCGGGGGACAGGGCACCGGGGGACAGGGCGCCGGCATGCACGGCGGTGGCGCCGGCTTCCCCGGCGGCGCGAAGCCGACGCTCCTGTGGTACCAGGACGAGGACGGGACGGTCGGCGCCCGGCCGGTGCGCGTCGGCGTGAGCGACGGCACGGTCACCGAGATCACGGCGCCCTGGCTCCAGGAGGGCCTGCAGGTCGTGGCCGGGGTGACCGGCGGGACGGTCACGGCGACGTCGACCAACCCGTTCCAAACCCAGTCCACCGGCTCGCGCCCGCCGCCGGGCGGGTTCTAGGCCGCACCGATCGGGAACGCAGTCGGGAGGACCGCGCGTGACGGACGGGATCGTGATCCGCACTTCGGGCCTGAGGCGCACCTACACGGTGGGCGCCGTCGAGGTGCGTGCGCTCCAGGGCGTGGACCTGACGGTGTCCCGCGGCGAGATGATGGCGGTGATGGGGGCGTCCGGTTCGGGCAAGTCCACGCTGATGAACATCCTGGGCGGGCTCGATTCCCCGACCGCCGGAACGTACGAACTGGACGGTGTCCGGGTCGACCGCCTGGATCGCGACCAGCTGGCGGAGATCCGCAACCGCAAGATCGGTTTCGTGTTCCAGGGCTTCAATCTGCTGTCCCGCACTTCGGCCCTGGAGAACGTGGAGCTGCCGCTGCTGTACGCGCGCGACATGAAGGAACGCGACGCCCGCGCCCGCGCCGTCGAGGCGCTCGGCCTGGTCGGCCTGGCCGACCGCGTCGACCACCAACCCAACGAGCTGTCCGGCGGCCAGCAGCAGCGCGTGGCCATCGCGCGGGCGCTGGTGACGCGACCGGCCATCCTCCTGGCCGACGAGCCCACCGGCAACCTCGACAGCCACACCACGATCGAGGTGATGTCCCTGCTGCAGGACCTGCACGCCTCGGGCATGACGATCCTGATCGTGACCCACGAACCCGACGTCGCGGCCTACGCGCAGCGGGTCATCGAGCTGCGCGACGGCGTGATCGTGCGCGACGAACCCGTCGCCGAGCGCCGCCGGGCCGCAGTCGTGGATGAGGGAGGGACGAGATGAGGGCGACGACCCTGGTGCGCCTGGCGGCGCGCAGCATCCGCCGCAACGTCATGCGGACCCTGCTGACCATGCTCGGGATCATCATCGGCGTGGCGGCGGTCCTGGTGATGGTCGCGGTGGGCGAGGGGGCGCGCTCCCAGATCCGCCACAGCATCCAGAATCTCGGCTCGAACATGATCGTCATCACGCCCGGCGCGAGCGCGCAGGGCGGCGTCAGCCACGGGGCGGGCAGCTTCAACCGCCTGACGGTCGACGATGCGATCGCCCTGCAGCGCGAGAGCACGCTGCTGTCGGCCGTCTCCCCGGTGATCTTCGCGCCGGCCCAGATCGTCGGCGGCACCGGCAACTGGCGGGCCGTGTGCTACGGCGTCGACGCCGGGTACCGCGAGATCCGCGACTGGGACGTCGGCAGCGGCCGCTACTTCGACGCCGCCGACCAGCGCAGCATGAAGAAGGTCTGCCTGCTCGGCGCCACCGTCGCGAAGCAGCTCTTCCCGGACGCCGATCCCGTCGGTCAGACGGTCCGCTTGCGGGATGTTCCCTTCCAGGTCATCGGCGTGCTGGCGGCCAAGGGGCAGAACGCCCAGGGCGCCGACCAGGACGACCTCGTGCTGGCGCCCTACACGACCGTCCGGACCCGCCTGGCCGGCCGCATGTTCATCGCGCAGATCCTGGCCAGCACCTCCAACCCGAACGACCTGCCCGCCGCCCAACAGGAGATCGCCGCGATCATGCGCGAGGCGCACGGACTGGCCGTGTGGGAGGCCGACGATTTCCTGGTACGCAACCAGACCGACCTGGCCGAGGCGGCGTCGGCCACCACCGAGGTGATGACGGTGCTCCTGGCGGCGATCGCGAGCATCTCGCTGCTGGTGGGCGGCATCGGTTCTGAACCCGACCCTGACCCAGCCGCTGGCGCGAATGGTCAACCCTGACCTGACCGAAGGCATGGTCGAATATGTGGTGGGCCATGTGCTGCGCCACCATCTGGGCATCGACGCGCATATCCACGGTCAGGATGGCGTCTGGCGCAGTGAGGTATTGCCGCCCCTGGCGCGCGAAAGGCCGGTGGCGGTGCTGGGGCTGGGTGCGCTGGGTCAGGCGGCGGCGCATGCCCTGTGGCAGCTCAACTTCCCGGTGATGGGCTGGAGCAGGACACAGAAAACCCTGCCGGGGGTCGACTGCCATGCCGGTGAAGCGGGGCTGGACCAGGTTCTGGCCCGCGCGGAAATCGTCGTCCTGCTGATGCCCTTGACGACGGACACCACCAATATCCTGAACGCCCGGCGGCTGGCGCTGCTGCCCAAGGGGGCGGTCATCCTCAATCCGGGGCGCGGCGGGCTGATCGACGACGCGGCTTTGCTGGCGGCTCTGGACACTGGCCATGTCGGCCATGCAACGCTGGACGTTTTCCGGGTGGAACCTCTGCCGGTCGATCACCGCTATTGGGCGCATCCGCGCGTGACGGTCACACCGCATATCGCCGCTGCGACCCGGGTGAAAAGTGCCTGCGCCGTTCTGGCCGACAATATCAGCCGGGGCGAGTCGGGGCAGCCCCTCCTCTATCTGGTCGACCGGGCGCGCGGCTACTGAAGGGCTTTACCGTAAAATCGGCGGCTTCGCCGGATCGGACCCGGGGGCCGCGGGGGCCGGGCGCTCGGCCATAACCGGAACCGGCGCTGAAACCGCGATCCGCACCGCCAGATCAGCCAACCCCTCCGATGCGATCTGCGCAGAGCTGAGAAATAGAATTTCGATCGCCTCTGCCTCGGCCCCGGAAAACAGGATCGCTTCTGCTGCCGCCTTGGCTAGGGCGGCTTCGGCTGCCGGGTTGGCATCTTCAAAAACCAGCACATGACCGCGCCTGTGGTCGCCGTGCAGCGCCCCGCCAAGCCAGACCCCCGAGGTCAGCGCCCCCAGCCCCGCAAGCTTTTGGGCAAGCGCATCCGCCAGCCCGGGCAAGGACGGCGCGAAATAGGCCCGCGGGCGGCCCGCACCGGCCACCGGGGCCCGCCCCAGCGCATCGGCCAGCCAGTCTATGGCCTGGGGCGGCATGAGGAAAGCCTGCGCCTCGGCCCCAAGGTTCACCCCAACCCCGACCCCTTGCCCTGCCAGTTCCGCCGCAATCACCCGCCCCGGCAG
>JANOEP010000008.1:0-75456 GCA_031441465.1 bacterium
GCTGGAGGAATGCGACCTCGTCGCGCTGGTGGTCGATCCCCGCCAGGCCTTCGCCTCGGAGCAGAGCGACGTCGAAGCCTTCGTCGCGCGGGAGGCGCTGCGCCTCGGCAAGAACCTGGCCGTGCTGCTGAACCTTCGCGCCGGCGACGCGCTGCCCGCCGACGTCCGCGGGTACTGCCTGGACGCGCTGCCCCGCGACACGGGCGTCCCGGTGCTGGAGATCGACCTCGCCGACGACGCGCGCGCCACGGAACTGGCGGAATTCCTGGCCGCCGCCGCCCCCGCCGCGGCGCGGGCCGTCCCGCTGCTCCCCTTCCTGCGGGCCCGCGGCACGGCCCTGCTGCACATCCCGATGGACGAGGAGACGCCTTCGGGACGCCTGTTGCGCCCGCAGGAGATGGCCATGGAGTTCCTGCTGCGCCGCGGCGTCCCGGTCGCGCTCTACCGCACCGACCTGCGCCGCGCGCGCCACGGCGAACCCACCGAGCGGGAGGCCGAGCGCGCGCGCTTCATCGCCTTCCTGGACGCCTTGGCCGCCGCCGAGGGCGTCCAGCTCGTGCTGACCGACTCCCAGGCGGTCGACGTGATGGACGCCTGGGTGCCGGCGGACGTCCCGCTGACGACGTTTTCTGTGATGATGATCCACGCGACCGCGGGCGGCGACCTCGACCTTTTCGCCCGCGGCGCCGCGGCGCTCGACGCGCTGCAGGCGGGCGACCGCGTGCTGATCGCCGAGGCCTGCAACCACGACCGCATCGCCGAGGACATCGGCACCGTCCAGCTGCCGCGCAAGCTGCTGGAACGCGTGCCGGGCCTGGTGGTCGAGCACGCCTTCGGCCGCGAGTTCCCGGATCCGGACGAACTGCGGAAGTACGCCACGGTGATCCACTGCGGCGGCTGCATGATCCACGAGCAGAAGCTGCGCGCGCGCGTGCTGCGGCTGGCCGCCGCCGGCATCCCGGTCACCAACTACGGCCTGGCGCTGGCTTGGTACGAGGGGCCGGCGGCGCTGCGGCGGGTGCTGGCGCCTTGGCGGGTCTGAGCGGCGTTCCCCGACGTGATCACCGCAGCCGGTCCATCTCCTCGATCAGCACCCGCTCGAGGTCCGCCTTGTCGATGCTGCGGTGCAGCACCCCCTTGCGGTAGATCGCGACCTTGGTCTTCCCGGCCGCGATGCCCAGGTCGGCGGCCTTGGCCTCGCCCGGGCCGTTGACGATGCAGCCCATCACGGCGATCACCCGGTCCGGTGGCAGATCCTTGGCGAGTTCCTCGACGCGGCGCGCCAGCGCCACGACGTCGACCTCGACGCGGCCGCAGGTCGGGCAGGCCACCACGCGCGCGAAGCCCTCGCGCAGGCCCAGGGCCTGCAGCATGTGGAAAGCGGCGGTGACTTCCTCGACCGGGTCGGCCGCCAGCGAGATGCGCACCGTGTCGCCGATCCCCTCGGCCAGCAGCACGCTCATCGCGGTGACCGAGCGCGAAATGCCGGCCTGCAGCGTGCCGGCCTCGGTCACGCCCAGGTGCAGGGGCACGTCGCTCAGGCGCGAGAAGCGTCGGCAGGCCTCGATCACCTCGGGCGGATCGCTGCTCTTGAGCGAGACGATGACGTCGTCGAAGCCGACACCCGCCAGCACCTCCAGCTCGTCCAGCGCTGACTGCACCATGGCGCCGGCGGGATCGCGCTTCGCCAACTCCTCGTAGCGGCGGTGCAGGCTGCCCTTGTTGACGCCGATGCGGATGGGGATGCCGCGGTCCTGCGCCGCGCGCGCCACCTCGCGCACCTTGTCGGAGGAGCCGATGTTGCCGGGATTGATGCGCAGCTTGGCGACGCCGGCCGCGATGGCCTTGAGCGCCAGCTCGTGCTGGAAGTGGATGTCGGCGACCAGGGGCACCGTCGAGCTGCGCACCAGGCGCGGGAGGGACTCCGCCGCGGCGGCGTCGTTCACCGTCACGCGCACGATCTCCGCGCCGGCGGTCGCCAGCTCGAGGATCTGCTGCAGGGTGGCGTCGTAGTCGCCGGTCTTGGTGGTCGTCATCGACTGCACGCGGACGGGCTCGCCGCCGCCGACGCCGACCGGACCGACCATGACTCGGCGGGTCGTGCGGCGCGGGGCGGTGGTGGGATAATCGCTCATGCATCCTTCTTCAGGACAGGGCCGATGGTCCGCAGGTCCCCCACGCGGCGCGTGACGCCCGCGGCGTCGAGGTGCTCGAGCAGGGGGATGCCCAGCTTGCGGCTCAGGCCGGTCAGCTCGCGGAACGTGGCGAAGTTCAGGCTGCCCTCGGCGGCGAAGTGCGCCCGCAGGCGCGCGCGCAGATCGACCAGGGCGGCGGCGTGAACAGGATAATCGTCCGTCACCATCACGGCACGTCCGTGGGCCACGAGGTAGCGCAGGTGCTCTTCGAGGTCGTGGCCGGCGAGCAGTTTGTCAGTCAGGTCCGCGCCGATGGCGGCCGCTCCCGGCCAGTCCAGGCCACAAACCCGCAGGCGGGCTTCGACGGTCTCGACGGCCCGCCGCAGTTCGTCCGGCAGCACGTCCGCCCCCGCCGGCCCGATGCGGTCGCCGGCGGAGCTCCAGCCGCGCGCGGCGGTCAGGGCCTCGATCAACGCATTCCATTCCGCCGGCGATCCCTCGAAATGCGCCTTGCGGCGCGCTTCCTCCTTGCCGACGCCCCCGCGCAGGGGGTTCTGACGCCAGGCTTCCCCGGCCAAGACCGCCACCCGGTCGGCGATCTCCTCCACCATGGCGCGGTCGTAGAGCCGTTTGCCCAGCGGCAGCGCCGCGGGGTCGGCGGCGAAGGCCGCGTGCTCCGCGGACGGCAGGCCGGCGGTGCCGGCCGCGCGCAACTTCTGCCGGAACAGCTCCACCGGGTCGCCCTGTTCCAGGATCGCGAGTTCGGCCAGGGTCTTCTCGTCGAAGCGGCGGCGGCGCGGCGGATCGCCGTGCAGGATGCGGCCGCCGGCCATCGTGTCCAGCGGCGAGTAGAAGCGCAGCACCAGGCGGTCGCCGCGGCGGACGACCAGCGGCGCCTCCAGATGGAGCTGGACCAGCCCGCTGACGCAACCGGTCTCATGGGACAGCAGCTCCACGTCGAGCAGCGTCGCGCGGGCCAGCACCTCGCGCCCGGCATGGTGCACGTGCAGCCGCTGGCGGTTCTTCAGCTCGCCGCCGAAGTGCGCCACCAGATCGACGCGCGCGTCCAGCCGCAGCGTGGTGGTGCAGGCGCCGGGTGCGACCACCTGGAAGCCGCGCTCCAACTCGTCCTTCTTGACGCCGTGCAGGGCCAGGGCCAGGCGCTGGCCCGAACCGCCACTCGCGACCGCACAGCCGTGGGCCTGCACGTCGCGCACGCGGACCTTGGCGCCGGTCGGCGCCAGTTCCAGCTGGTCGCCCACCGCGGTCACGCCGCTCCAGCAGGTGCCGGTCACCACGACTCCGGCCCCGGGCATGGTGAAGACCCGGTCCACCGGCAGGCGGAAAGGGCCGTCGCCGCCGCGGTCCGGCAGCGCGGCCGCCTCGGCGACGAGCGCGGCGCGCAGGTCGTCCAGGCCCTCGCCGGTCCGTGCGGAAACCAGCACCGCCGGCCGATCCTCCAGGAACGTGCCGCGCGCGAGGTCGCGCACCTCCTCGAGGGCGACCTCGGCGAGGTCGCGGTCGACCAGGTCGAGCTTGGTGATCACGATGATGCCGCCGCGCACGCCGAGCGCGGACAGGATCTCGAGGTGCTCCACGGTCTGCGGCATGACGCCCTCGTCGGCGGCCACCACCAGCAGCGCCAGATCGACGCCCCCCGCCCCGGCGACCATCTGCCGCACGAAGCGCTCGTGGCCCGGCACGTCGACGATGCCCAGGGACGTGCCGTCCGCCAGGGTCATCTCCGCGAAGCCCAGCTCGATGCTGATGCCGCGCTCCTGCTCCTCCTTGAGCCGGTCCGTCTCGATTCCGGTCAGCGCCTTGATCAGCGCCGACTTGCCGTGGTCGACGTGGCCGGCGGTGCCGAGGATGAAGCGTCGCTCCCCGCTCATGCGTCCTGCCGCCGTATCTTCCCGCCCAAAGCCGCGAACTTCGTCTCGATCCGCTCGTAGCCGCGATCGATGTGGTAGATGCGGTCCACGGTGGTGGTCCCCGCGGCGGCCAGGCCCGCCATGATCAGCGCCGCCGAGGCGCGCAGGTCGGTGGCCATCACCGGCGCCCCCGACAATCCGGGCACGCCGAAGATCGTGGCCGTCGCGCCGTCGAGCCTGATGTCGGCGCCGAGCCGGCGCAGCTCGGCGGTGTGCGTGTAGCGGTCCGGATAGATCGTCTCGCTGATGTGGCTGGTGCCGTCGGCCCGCGTCAGCACCGCCATGAACTGCGCCTGCATGTCGGTCGGAAAGCCGGGGAACGGACGCGTGACGATCTCCACCGACCGCGGACGCTCGGGCGCCGCGACATGCATGGAGTCGGCCGTCTCCTCGACGCGGCAACCCATGCTGCGCAGCACCGCCATCGGCTCGCCCAGATGATCCGGCCGGCAGTCCACGACCGTGACCTCGCCCCCGGTCATCGCGGCCGCGGCCAAGAAGGTGCCGGCCTCGATGCGGTCCGGGATCACGCGGCAGCGCAGCGGGTCGAGCGCGGCGACGCCGTGGACCGTCAGCATGGTGGTGCCGCCGCCTTCGATGCGGGCGCCGGCCCCGATCAGGGCGTCGACGAGCTGCGTGACCTCGGGCTCCACCGCGCAGTTGGCCAGCACGCTTTCGCCCTCGGCCAGCACCGCCGCCATCAGCACGTTGCAGGTGGCGCCCACGCTGCTGGGTTCGAAGCGGAAATTGCCGCCGCGCAGGCCGCGGGGCGCGCGGGCGTTGATGTAGCCGCCCTCGAGGTCGGTCTCGGCGCCCAGCGCGCGCAGGCCCTCCAGGTGCAGGTTGACCGGCCGCGGCCCCCACGCGCAGCCGCCCGGCAGCGAGACCCGCGCCTCGCCGCGGAAAGCGCAGAGCGGCCCGAGCACGTACACGCTCGCGCGCATCGTCTTGACCAGATCGTACGGGGCCTCGATGCCCGTGGCTTCGGCGGTGTCCAGCCGCAGCACCCCCTCGGTCAGGTCGCACTTCACGCCCAGGATCGTCAGCAGGCGCATGAACGTGCGCACGTCGCGCAGGTCCGGCACGTTGCGGATGACCGACTCGCCGCGGGTCAGCAGCGCGGCGGCCATCAGCGGCAGCACGGCGTTCTTCGCGCCGCTGCAGCGCACCTCGCCCGTCAGGCGGACGGGTCCCTCGATCACGAAGCGGTCCATGTCGCGCTCCTCACAGCCGCGGGCGCGGCCCGCGGCTCGCTCAGCCTCCGTTACAACCGACCGGTCACGACCCGATCACGGTCGCAGTAGTCGCGCTTCACGATCAACGACGAAAACCCGGCGTCCCGCAGCAACCCCGTCACGTCCGCCGCCTGGTCCTCGCCGATCTCCAGGGCGATCCATCCCCCCGGCATCAGCCACGCCGGCGCCTCCTGCGCGATCTCGCGGTAGGCGCTCAGCCCGTCGGGACCGCCGTCCAGCGCCGCGACCGGATCGTGCTCGGCCACCTCGATCGGCAGGCCGGCCAGATCGCCGCGGCGCACGTAGGGCGGGTTGCTGACCAGCAGGTGGGCGTGGCCGCGCAGCTGCGGCGGGAAGGGTTCGCACCCGGCCCCCTCGTGCACGTCGACCCGTGCGGCCACGCCCAGCCGGCGCGCGTTGGCGAGGGTCAGGGCCGCCGCCCGCGGGTTGACGTCCGAGGCGTGGACGCGCAGTCGCGGGATCTCCATCGCGAGCGAACAGGCCACCACGCCGGTGCCGCAGCCGATCTCCAGCGCCAGCGGCGACAGCCAGCTGCTCGCGCCCCCGGTCAGCAGCTGCACGGCGGCTTCGACCAGGCGCTCGGTTTCCGGACGCGGGATGAACACGCCCGGCTCCACCCGGAAGGGGCGACCGTAGAACTCCGTCTCCCCCAGCAGCGTCTGCAGCGGCACGCCCGCGGCGCGCTGCCGCACCAGATCGCGGTAGCGGTCGATCTCGTCGGCGGTCAGGAGCCGGTCGTGATTGAGGTAGAGGTCGAGGCGCGCGAGGCCCAGGACGTGGCCCAGCAGGCGCTCGGCGTTCAGACGCGCCGAATCGAGGCCGCGCTTCTCGAAAAAGGCGGTGGTCGCCTGGCTGAGTTCGCGCACGCTCTTGAGGGCCTCGGCCACGTGTGTCTCCGTGTTCGGGGGCGCCGGCCGCGCTCAGGAACCGTCGGTGCGGCTCTCGGACAGGGACTCCTGGCGGCGGTGGTCCTGGATGGCCTGCACGACCTCGTCCAGGTCCCCCTGCATGATGGCCTCGAGGCTGTGGACGGTCAACCCGATCCGGTGGTCGGTGAACCGGCTCTGGGGGAAGTTGTAGGTGCGGATCTTGGCGCTGCGGTCGCCGGAGCCCACCAGGGTCCGCCGTTCAGCCGAGCGCGCGCTGTCCTGCACGGCGATGGCCTGCTCGAGCAGGCGCGAGCGCAGCACCAGCATGGCCTTGGATTTGTTCTTGTGCTGCGACTTCTCGTCCTGGCACTGGACGACCAGCCCCGACGGCAGGTGGGTGATGCGGACGGCCGAGTCGGTGGTGTTGACCGATTGGCCGCCGGGTCCCGAGGCGCGGAAGACGTCGATGCGCAGCTCGTTGTCGTCGATCTGGACGTCGATCTCCTCGGCCTCCGGCAGCACCGCGACGGTGACGGCCGAGGTGTGGATGCGCCCCTGGCTCTCGGTCGCGGGGACGCGTTGCACGCGGTGCACGCCGCTCTCCCAGCGCAGCAGGCCGTAGACGCCCTCGCCGCGCACGGCGTAGCTGATCTCCTTGACGCCGCCGGCGGTGCCGGGGGTCGTTTCGAGCAGCTCGACCTTCCAGCGGCGGCGTTCGGCGAAGCGCACGTACATGCGGGCGATCTCCTCGGCGAACAGCGCCGCCTCGTCGCCGCCCGTGCCCGCGCGCACCTCGAGGATGGCGTCGCGGTCGTCGTTGGGATCGCGCGGGAGCAGAGCCAGCTCCAGCGCCGCCTCGGCCGCCGCGAGGTCGCGCTCACAGGTCGGCAGCTCCTCGCGCACCAGGGCCAGCATCTCGGGGTCGGATTCGGCGCGCAGCAGTTCGCGGTGGCCGACGACCGTGTCCGTCAGGGCCTCCCAGCGGTCGGCGATTTCCAGCACGTCGCGCAGGTGGGCGTGCTCGCGCGAGACGTCACGGTACTTCTGGCGGTCCTTGACCAGGTCCGAATCGCTGAGCAGGCGTTCGAGCGCCGCCGATTTCTCCCGCAGGCGGACGATGATGTCCTTCACCTCACGCCTCCACCGGGACGCCCGCCGGCGCGTCGTAGGTCCGCGTCCGGAAGTCCTCGGGCTCGGGTTCGAGCACCGCCCGCAGGGCGGCCAGGCCCACCTCGAGCTGGGAGTCGTCGGGGCGGCTGGTGGTGATCTTCTGCAGCATGAGCCCCGGCCAGATCAGGGGCCGCACGAACCAGGCGTTGCGGAACCGGCCGGACAGCTTGATCGCCTCGTAGGCCAGGCCGCCGATCACCGGCACGAAGGCCAGGCGCAGCAGCCGCTGGCCCACGTCGTCGGGGCGGCCCAGGAAGCTGAACACGACCACCGAGATCAGCATCACGAAGAACAGGAAGCTCGTGCCGCAGCGGGGGTGCAGGGTCGTGAAGGGGCGCGTCTGGTCGACCGTGAGGTCGCGCTTCGCCTCGAAGGCGTGGATCGACATGTGCTCGGCGCCGTGGTACTCGAAGACGCGCGCCATGTCCTTCATGCGCGAGATGAGCATCAGGTAGGCCACGAACATCACGATGCGGATCACGCCGTCGATCAGGTTGAAGCCGAAGCCGTCGCGCACGCCGGTCAGGTCGGTCAGCAACAGCGGCAGGTAGAAGAACAGGCCCAGGCTCAGGATGAAGGCCACGACGATCGTGCCCCACATCAGCGCCGTGTCCTTGAAGCCCTTCTTCGTCTCGACGCGCTCCTCGGTCATGGCCTGGTCGGCCGAGAACATCAGGGCGCCGATGCCCAGCCCCATCGACTCGATCAGGTGGATGCCGCCGCGCAGCACCGGGACGTTCAGGAAGCGCCAGCGCCGGAACACGCTGCGGAAGGGCTGCTTGCGCACCACGATCCTGCCGTCGGGCGTGCGCACGGCCGTGGCGATGGCCGTCGGCGAGCGCATCATCACGCCTTCGATCACGGCCTGGCCGCCGACGGCCAGGTCCAGTTCGCGGGGGTCGCAGGCGCGGGGCGTCTCGCCCCCGGCGGCCGGTTGTCCGTTCATCTGGCTTCATCCTCGCATGGCTGCTGGTGACCGCCCCGCCGGTCGGGCGGGGGGTGCCCCCCGCCGGGGGCTACCACAAAGAACGAGGGTGCCGGCCCGTTCGCCAGCACCCTCGCGGAATTCTCCCGGGCGACGTCCCCGGGGCCCGTCTTTCCGGGCGTCCGGCGCGGCGGCTGGAGCCGCGGCGCGCCGCTAGTTCTGCTTGTCGCCGTAGACGCCCTGGTACCGCTTCTTGAAGCGCTCGATGCGTCCGGCGGTGTCGACGATCTTCTGCTGGCCGGTGAAGAACGGGTGGCAGTTGGAGCAGATCTCCACGTTGATCTTCGGCAACGTCGAGCGGGTGTGGACCACGTTGCCGCACAGGCAACTGACCTCGCACTCGATGTACTTGGGATGGATGTCCTTCTTCATGGCACTCACCTTCGCATCCGGTAGTCGCGGCCTCGGGAAGCCACATCATTAACTCCGGGACCCCGAAAGGGCAAATTTTTTGTCCGGCTTCCGCGCCGGGCGGGCGGGCGGGCGGCGGCGGCCGCCCTCAGCCGCAACGCGCTGTCGACAATCGCGTTAGGTGTTCATCGCCGCCAGGAACTGCTCGTTCGTCTTGGTCTTGCTGAGCTTGTCGATCATGAACTCCATGGCCTCGTGCGGGCTGTAGTCGCTGAGGTACTTGCGCAGCACCCAGATCTTGTTGAGGTCCTTGCGGTCGATCAGCAGGTCCTCCTTGCGGGTGCCGGACTTGAAGATGTCCACGGCCGGGTAGACGCGCTTCTCCGAGATCTTGCGGTCCAGGACCAGCTCCATGTTGCCGGTGCCCTTGAACTCCTCGAAGATGACCTCGTCCATGCGCGAGCCCGTCTCGATCAGGGCGGTGGCGATGATCGTCAGCGAGCCGCCCTCCTCGATGTTGCGCGCCGCGCCGAAGAAGCGCTTGGGCTTCTGCAGGGCGTTGGAGTCGACGCCGCCGGACAGGATCTTGCCGGAGTGCGGCACCACGGTGTTGTGGGCGCGGGCGAGGCGGGTGATCGAGTCCAGCAGGATCACCACGTCGCGGCCGTGCTCGACCAGGCGGCGGGCCTTGGCCAGCACCATGCTGGCGACCTGCACGTGGCGCTCGGCGGGCTCGTCGAAGGTCGAGCTGACGACCTCGCCCTTGACCGAGCGGGCCATGTCGGTGACTTCCTCGGGCCGCTCGTCGATCAGCAGCACGATCAGCACGACCTTGGGATTGTTCTCGCTGATCGCGTTGGCGATCTTCTGCAGGATGATGGTCTTGCCGGCGCGCGGCGGCGAGACGATCAACCCGCGCTGGCCCTTGCCGATCGGCGCCATGAGGTTGATCAGGCGCGTCGTGATGTCCCCGTTGGCGCACTCGAGGTTGAGCATCTCCTCGGGATAGAGCGGGGTGAGGTTGTCGAAGAGCGTCATGTTCTTCGCCTTCTCGGGGTCCTCGTAGTTGACGGACTCCACCTTGAGAAGCGCGAAGTAGCGCTCGTTGTCCTTGGGCGGACGCACCTGGCCCGAAACCGTGTCGCCGGTCTTCAGGTCGAATTTCTTGATCTGCGAGGGCGACAGGTAGATGTCGTCGGGACCGGGAAGGTAGTTGTACTTGGCGGAGCGCAGGAATCCGTACCCCTCCTGCAGGACCTGGAGCACCCCCTCGGCGTAGATCAGACCGTTCTTCTCGGTCTGCCCCTCGAGGATCTTGAAGATCAGCTCGGACTTGCGCAGGGTGCTCAACCCCTCGATGTTCAGTCCCTTCGCGATCTCCACCAGTTCGGTGATGTTCTTGTCCTGCAGTTCCTTGATGTCCATTTCGCTCCCGTGGCCGTGGCCGGCCGGGCCTGGGTCGGTGGGTGTTCTTCCCCGTGGAGGTTCTATCGGCAAGGCCGCGCTGGGCGCTTTCGCGGCGTTTCGGACAGGTTGTTGCCGGGTTCTGGATATCGCGTGCGGGTTCCGGAGCGGCCATCACGATATTGCAAGCGCCGTGCCTTGTCCAGGCCGGGGCTTCGGGAGCCCCGGCGCCTGCCGGCGGTCAGCCTTTTCCCGACAGCCTGTTGAAGGTTGCCATGTATTCATCCATCTGCTGCTCGTGACCCAGCCGCTGGTGGCAAAGAGCCAGGTAGAAGAAGCCGTTCTCGCTTTCGAAGTACTGGCCGACCAGGGTTTCGCCGGTGCTGACACCCTTTTCGTACTGCTCCCGGGCCTGCTGCTGCAGGTCGGCCTTGCGCGCCGGGTCGGGCTCGGCCTCGGCGGACGCCGCCAACTCCTCGCCGAATTTGAAATGGATCAGCAGCTTCTGGAGCAGGGTCGCTTCCTCCGGCACCGGCTCCAGGAACAGGGCCCGCTCGTAGAGAGCCAGCGCGTCCTTGTAGCGGAGCACTTCGCCGTAGAAGGCGCCGGCCTGGAGGGAGAGGTAGTAGGTGTCCTCGTCGTTGGCGATGTCCTCGTCGGTTTCGTAGATGCCGATGACGCGGACCAGGAGGTCCGCGGCCCGCTCGTACTGCTTCTGATCCTTCGACAGGTTGGCGATGTCGATCAGCAGCGGCGCGTCGTTCGGGTGGTCGGTCAGCAGCTGGTCGTAGATCGCGACGGCCTCGGCCTTGCGGCCGAGCCGGCCCAGCACGTTGGCCTTGTCCGAGAGCAGCTCGTAGGCGCCGGGGTTCGCGGCCAACACCCGGTCGAGCAGGTCGAGGGCCTCGACGTAGAGTTCCTGATTCTCGCTGGATTCAGACGCGAGCTGGATCTTCATGCGGGCCAGGTTCTTGATCGGGGCGACGGAGTCGGGCAGGCACGCGTAGGCGAGGCGGAACTGGCCTTCGGCGGCTTCGTAGTACTGGCCCTGGTACTCGTTCTTGGCGTCGTTGTTGCGCTGCACGTAGCTGAACAGCAGAGACGTCTGAACCTGTTCGGCCAGGGACGGGTCCACGGCCTTCGCCTTCTGGTAGTAGTCGTAGGCTGTGGTGTAGTTGAGCTTGGCCGCGAGGAAGTCGTTGTCGCGCACGTTCACATTGGCCAGCTCGGTGTGCGCCTCGCCGAGGTAGAAGAAGGCGTCGGCCTCGTCGGGGCTGTACTCCAGGCCCTCGTGGAGCACGTCGATCGCCTTGCTGTACATCTGCTGGTCGATGTAGAGGATGGCGCTGGTCACGTGCGCGGATCGGCATCCGGACAGGGCGAACAACAGCACCAGGCCGGCGGACACGAGGATGCGCTTCGACGTCATTCGGATTCCCCCTGAGGACACGCACACGGCAGCCGGCCAGTTCTAGGATCGGAATCTGCCGGGGTGGGGACGTGGCACCGGTTTCGGCCGGACACGGAGACGGGCCGCATGAAGACCGGGCGCCGCGGAAAGCAATGAGCAACAAGAATTAAATGCCGCCGCCGGGTCCCTGTCAAGAGGAGACGGCGGGAACGGCTCTTCAGTGGGGTGGGCGCTGGCCGCGCTCCCAGGGCATCAACCGCAGGAACTCGCGGCGCTCCTCGACCGTCATGCCGCCGAGATCCTCGACGAGCGCCTCGGCGACCGTCGAGTCGAGCCGGGCCTGGGCGGCCGTCATGGCCCGCACCAGCGGCAGGATCGCGGCGCGGTCCAGGTCGGGGCTGTTCAGGGCTTCACGCAGGGCCAGCCGGGCGGTTTCGACCTCGTCCCGCAGGCCGCCGACACGGGGTTGCATCCGCTCGCGCAGCTTCAGCAGCCGGCCGTGGCGCTCGGGGTCGAAACGACGGTCCTGGCGCGGTCCGTGCCCGTCGCCCCGCATTTCCCCGCCGGGACCGCCCTCGTCGCGGAAACGGCAGGCTGCGACCGCGTCCGAGGCGTCGTCGTGCACCCGGCGCAGCGCCAGGCCGAGCCCCACGTTCAGGCCCAGGGAAACCAGCAGCAGCAGGAGCAGCAGGCGCTTCATCGTGATTCCTCCCGGGCGGAGCCGGTCCAGGCCATGGTGAGCAAGCCGTCGAGGTCCGCGGCGGCGTCCGCGGACAGCAGCGTGCCCGCGATGATGTCGTCGGTCAGGATCCTGGCCACGCCGTTGGGCTCCCCGGCGAGCCGATCTCCCAGCACGATGCCGCAGACCAGCGCCGCCGCGGCGGCCGCGGGGAAGGACCAGCGGCGCCAGACCGGCGCACCGGCCCGTTGGCCCGCCGGGTGCAGGGCGGTCGCGATCCCCTCCCAGGCCGGGCGGACCGGCGCCGGCGCCGGCAACTCTCCCAGAAGATTCCAGACGGTCTCGCTCTGCGCGAGAAGTCGGCGGCACCCCTCGCAGGCGGCGCAGTGCGCCTCGATCTCCAGGCGGGCGGTCGAGTCCAGGCTTCCGCTCAACCAAGCGGTCAATCGTGTGTCGATGTGGTTCATCACCCTGCTCCTGGTTCGGGTGCGAGTTCCCGTCGCAGCGTGTCCAGAGCCCTGACCAACAGGGACTCGACCGCGCCCTCGCTCGTGCCCATCGCCGCGGCGATGTCGCGCTGGCTCAGGTCGTGGTACCGCCGCAGCACCAGCGCTTCACGCTGCCGCGACGGGAGACCCGCCAGCGCACTCTGGAGGCGCAGCCGCAGCTGCTCCCCCGCGACGACCGCGTCGGGAGCGGGCCCGCGACCGGCGCGGTCGTGGACGTCGAGATCGAAACGGACCCAGCCGACGATCTTGCGGCGCCGGGCCCAGCTGCGCGCCAGGTTGCCGGCGATCCGGAACAACCAGCTCTGGAAGCGGCCCTCGGCCCGATAGCCGCCGGCGTGGGCGTGGACCTTCAGGAAGGTGTCCTGCGTCAGGTCCTCGGCCTCCTCGCGCGACCCGGTCATGCGCCAATGGAACGCCTGGACCTGGTGCTCCCAGCGTTCGACGAGGAGGCGGAAGGCCGCCTCCTCGCCCGCGGCGATGCGCGTCATGAGCTGGTCGTCGTTCACGAGTCGCCACTCTCCGCTTCATGCCTGGTCAGCGATTCCCCCCGCGCGGCCCATGGGGGCCGTCGCCGCCGCACTCGCCGGACCCGCCGCAGCCGTTGCCGCGCATCCCGCACCCGCCGTCGGGGCCGGGACGGCCGTCGTGATGCCCGCGGCCGCCGCGCCCGCGGGGGCCGTCCCCCGGCAGCGGCATCCGGTCGCGCTGTTCGGGCGTCAACTGTCCGCGCACCGCCAGGCGGGTCTGCAGCCGCCGCACCTGCTGCTCGGTGCGCAGTTCGCCCATCCGCTCGACGAGCCGCTCGGCGGCCGCCGCGTCGGGCTCGTCCTGCATCATGATCCCCTGCAGCTCGTGGCGCAGGCGCAGGATCTCCTTGCGGGTCTCACGCCCGCTTGCACGCGCCTCGTCATGGATCTTCGCGATGGCGGCGGTCTGGGCTGCGGTCAGGTCCAACCGCGCGAGCATCCGGCCGGGGCCGGCTTCGTCGCCGCGGCCGCAAGGCGACCTGCCGGGTCCGGCCCAGGCGGTGGCGGCCATGATCAGGATCATGGCGGCGATGAACGGGATGCGGGTCTTCATGTCGGGATCCTCCAGCGTGGGTGGTCGTGCGATCGGTTCGTTTCCCGTTGCCTGCAGGTTCGCCCTCCTGAACGCCCGGACACCATCGATCCTGCGCGACCGGGTCAGGGTCGCGCGAGCAGCGAATCGACGCGAGCCAGCTGCTCCCGCAATCCGGCATGGTCGGGCCGCCGGCGCCGGCCTTCAGCGAAGGCCGCGCGCGCCTCCGGGAAGCGGCGGTCGCGGGCCAGGATCACGCCCAGATCGAGCCAGCCGCGCGGGTCGTCGGGCGCGGCCATCGTCAGCGTCGTGGCGAATTCCCGGGCCTCGTCGGAGCGGCCGGTCTCCGCCATGGCGACGGCGGCCTGGTGCAGCAGGTCGGGATCCTGCGGCGCCTCGCGCAGCAGGGGCAGCAGGACGGGCAGCGCTGCGGCGGCCTCGCCCCGGCTCAGGGCCAGCGCGACGAAGTCCCGGCGGACGCCTTCAGCCGGCGCGGCGCGCGCAGACCCCTCACGCAGGCAAGCCAAGGCCTCCTGCTCGCGGCCGGCCTGCAACAACAAGCCGGCCAGGCCGCGCCAAGCCTCGGGATGCAAGGGGTCGCGCGCGAGCGCGGCGCGGAACAACTCTTCGGCGCGGCGCGCTGCCGATCCGGCCCGGTCTGCACCTCCGTCGGCAGCCCGGCGCGATTCGGCGAGGTGCGACCAGCGGACGGCTTCGTTGAGATCGCCGGCGGCCTCCAGCCGTGCGAGTTGGCTGCCCAGTCCCCAGGGCTGCACCGCCGACACCGCCGCGAGGCCCACCGCGACGGCTGTGATCAGAGCCCGACTTCGCGCCCGGCACAAGGCCGCGACGGCGGCGCCGGTCAGCAGCGCCAGCCCGGGCACGAGCACCAGCCGGTATCGCGACACCACGAAGAACAGGCTCTGTGCGATGACGATCAGCAGCAGACCCAGCGCCCACGGTCGCAACCTGGGATCGCGCCGCAGCGCGAGCGCGGCACCGGCCAAGCCCCCCGCCGCGAGCAGCCCGTAGGGCACGCAGAACAGACGCAGGATCGGCGCTTCCCGCGTCCAGGCGGCGTGAGGCGAGATCTGCGGGATCTCGGCCGTCACGAGGTGCAGCCGGACCTTGCGCAGCCACAGGCCGATCGTGTGCAGGGGCCGTTCCTTCATGACGCGCCACGCCTCGCCGGCCCAGGCGCGATCGGCGGCCCCCTCGTCGGCCAGCGGTCGCCCCAGCCGGTCCGACAGGAATCGTCGCCCCGAAGGATCCTCCCCGACGTCCAGACCCCGGAAGGTCTGGAACATCCCGTTGGCCGCGCCGCCGTTGCCGATGTAGAGGTTGATGCCGGCGTTGAGGCTCGGCCCGGCGGGCCGGCCCAACCGCACGGAGTTGAACAGCGCGAAGGGCGACATCACCAGCAGCGCCGCGCCGATGACCGTTGCTTGCCGGCGGCGGCGGTCGGCGGTGCCGATCGTCAGCAACGCCGGCACGAGCAGCAGCAGGGCGGTGCCGCGCAGCAGGGCGGCGAGGCCGAGGCACACGCCCACACCGGCGGCTCGCCGCCGGAGCCGCCGATCACCCGCGGCCGTCTCACCCTGGCCGATGGTGCCCGGCGCGACCGCGAGCGTCAGGCCGAGCGTGGCCAGGAACGTCAGCGGCACTTCCATCAAGGCGGATCCGGCCAGCACCGCCCCCGGCCGGTAAAGCAGCCACAGCAGCGCCGGCAACCAGCACATCGCCGGCGGTAACAAACGCCGGCCCTCGCGCAGCAGCAGCCAAGCCGTCCCCAACCACATCGCGAACTGGGCCACGCGCAGACCCCAGGGAGGCGGGCCCGTCCGGACTCCCTGGGCGTCCAGCCGGCGCCCGCCGCCGGTCGCCGCCACGAGGTAGGGATAGAGGGGGGACATGACCGCCGGCCGCTCGGGCGTCAGGCGACCACCGGCGATGGCGGCGCCCTCGCGCAGGTAGTGCGCCTCGTCGAGCACCGGGACAAGGGACAAGGGGGAACGGTCGAGGTCGCGCCACGCCGCGAACCACACCGCAGACACGGCCAAGACCACGGCCACGGCCAAGACCGTGGGTCGGCCCGCTCGGATCCCGGGGGCGGAGCGGATCATCGGCCTCCCCGTGTCACACGCTGAAGCGGATGTTCAGCACGTCGCCGTCGCGGACCTCGTAGGATTTCCCCTCCAGCCGCAGCTTGTTCAGCTTCTTGGCTTCGGCCAGGCCGCCGGCGGCGATGAGGTCCTCGTAGGCGACGGTCTCGGCGCGGATGAACCCGCGTTCGAGGTCGGAGTGGATCACCCCGGCCGCTTCCGGCGCCAGCGCGCCGCAACGCAGCGTCCAGGCCCGGCACTCGTCCTCGCCGACGGTGAAGAAGCTGTGCAGGCCCAGGGCGCGGTAGGCCGAGCGCACCATGCGGTGGGCGGCGGGCTCGGCGACGCCCAGGTCGGCGAGGAATTCGCTGCGTTCCTGGGGCGACAGTTCGGCCAGTTCGGCCTCGACCTTGGCGCAAAGGTCGACGACCTCCGCCCCGGCGGTCGCGGCGGCCGCGCGCACGTCGTCCGGCACGCCGCCCTCGTCGCCGTTCAGCACCAGGATCAGCGGTTTGAGCGTGAGCAGGGAGAAGCCGCTGGTGAGCTTGCGCTCGTCGGGGTTCAACTCGAGATCGCGCAGGGGTTTGCCTTCGCTCAGCACCGCCTGGAAGCGCTCCATCAGCGGCGGCTCCAGCGGCTGATCGTTCTTGCCCTTGCGCTGCTTCTCCTTGGCCAGTTTGTCGATCCGGTTTTCGACGACCTGCAGGTCGGCCAGGGCCAACTCCAGAGCCAGCGACTCGATCTCCCCCTGGGGATCCGGCGGCTCGATGTCGTTGCCGAAGCAGCGCACGACCTGCGCCAGGGCGTCGACCCGTCGCGCGTGCTCCAGGAACCGCGTGCCCTCGCCCGGCCCGGCGGCGCCCGAGGGCTCGAAGCCCGGCACGTCGACCCACTCCACCGTGGCGTGGACCTCGCGCTTCGGCTTGAACATGGCTGTCAATGTCTCGAGGCGCGGATCGGGGATCCTGCCGACGGCGAGGTGAGGCTCCACGCCCCCCATGCCGGTGGGCAGGGCAGCGCCGGTGACGGCGTTGAACAGGGTGGTCTTGCCGGTGAATTTGAAACCCAGTATACCGATCTGCACGCGGATCTCCTCAGGGTCGGGAAGGGCGGGGCGGCCCGATGATAACCCTCGCGCCGTGGATCTGCAATCCGGGCCTGCCGGAGCCGGCTCGAGCGGCGGGCTGAAAAACCCCGTGCATTTTCTTGAGATTCCGGAGATCGCGACCTACCGTAGATGTGAATCGGTTAACAGCACTTCCACCCCCAGCAAGGACAGAGGCCATGTTCCGCAAGAAGCACTCCCACGCCTCCGGTTTCCCCACGCGCATGGAACTGCTGCACGACCCCGCGCTGAACAAAGGCTCGGCGTTCACCGACAAGGAGCGCGACGCGCTCGGCCTGCGCGGCCTGCTGCCGCCGCGGGTCCACACCATCGGCGACCAGGTCGACCGGGTCATGGAGAACTTCCGCAAGCAGCCGACGGATCTGGCGAAGTACATCTTCCTGATCGGCCTGCAGTCGCGCAACGAAGCCTTGTTCTTCCAGGTGATCCTGAACAACCTCGACGAGATGATGCCGATCGTCTACACGCCGACCGTCGGCCAGGCCTGCGTCGAGTACGGGCACATCTTCCGCAAGCCCCGCGGCCTGTTCATCACGGCCGAGGACCGCGGCCACATCGAGGACATCATGTGGAACTGGCCCGAGGAGGACGTGCGCATCATCGTCGTCACCGACGGCGAGCGCATCCTCGGCCTGGGCGACCAGGGCGCCAACGGCATGGGCATCCCGGTCGGCAAGCTGACGCTCTACACGGCCTGTGCGGGCGTGCACCCCGTGTACACGCTGCCCATCACGCTGGACGTGGGCACCGACCGCGAGACGCTGCTCAACGACCCCCTCTACATCGGCATGCCCCACAAGCGCCTGCGCGGCCCCGCCTACGACGAGTTCATCGAGGAATTCGTGGTCGCCGTGCAGAAGGTGTACCCCAAGGCGATCCTCCAGTTCGAGGACTTCGCCAACTGCAACGCCTTCCGGCTGCTCGCGAAGTACCGCGACCGCATCTGCAGCTTCAACGATGACATCCAGGGCACGGCTTCGGTCGCCCTGGCCGGCGTGTTCTCGTCGCTGCGGGTCACCGGCCTGTCGCTGTCCGAGCAGAAGATCCTGTTCTACGGCGCCGGCGAGGCGGGCATCGGCATCGGCGAGCTGATCGTCTCGGCGATGGTCGCCGACGGCATGGACCGCCAGGCGGCGATGGAGCGGATCTGGTACGTGGATTCCACCGGCCTGGTGTGCAAGTCGCGCACCGACCTGGCGGTGCACAAGAAGCCCTTCGCCCACGACCACCCGTTCATCGGCAGCCTCCTGGAGGCCGTGGAGAAATTGCAACCCACCTGCCTGATCGGCGTCTCGGGCACGCCGCAGACGTTCACCAAGCCGGTGGTCGAGGCGATGGCCCGCCTCAACAAGCGGCCGGTGATCTTCGCGCTGTCCAACCCGACCTCGAAGGCCGAGTGCACGGCCGAGCAGTGCTACAGCTGGAGCGAGGGCCGCGCCCTGTTCGCCAGCGGCAGCCCCTTCGACCCGGTGGAACTGAACGGCAAGCGGCACGTGTCGGGCCAGGGCAACAACGCCTACATCTTCCCGGGCGTGGGCCTGGGCGCGATCGTCTGCGAGGCGACGCGGATCACCGACGAGATGTTCTCCCGGGCCGCGCACGCGCTGGCCGGGCAGGTGACCGAGGGCGACCTGGCCACCGGCTGCCTGTACCCGCCGCTGCAGCAGATCCGCAACGTGTCGGCGCACATCGCGGCCGCGGTCGCCGAAGTGGCCTACGACGAGGGCCTCGCCCAGAAGGCCCGTCCGGACGACCTGCTGCAGGCGATGAAGGACGCCATGTACAATCCGAATTACGTCAGCTACCTCGAGTGACCCGCAGGCGGGCGACCACGCCCGCCGCGGGCCGACCGTCGGGGTCGCTATCCTCCACATGCGCCAGGATGTCGAACCGGGAGGCGGGGAAGAGCTCGAGGAGCTCCCCCGCCTCCACGCAATAACGCCGTTTCGGCAGGCGGGCGACGTCGGGCACGAAGCGGAAGGTGCGCACGACCGCCACGCCGCCGGGAGCCAGCAAGCGGGGCAATGCCGCCAGCAGCGGCCGGTGCAGGAAGCGCAGCGCCAGCGCCAGCGCCCACGGACCGGCGGGCGCCGCGCTCTGGGCGGTCAGGTCGCGGCACAGCGTGCGCACCGCGACGCCCTGACCGCTCGCGAGCCGTTCGCAGAGGGCGAGCGCATCCGGCAGATGATCCACGGCCGTGACGTCGTGGCCCCGCCCCGCGAGCCAGACCGCCTCGCGGCCGCCCCCGCAGCCGAAATCGACGACGGGACCCGCACCCGGCGGCGGCAGCAGGTCGGCGTGCGAGGCCAGGAAGGCGTTCGGACGCCACAGCCCGCGCATCTCGACGCTCGTCACCCAATCGCCCCGCGGCGCGTCCCCCCCCTGCAGCACGGCCCCGTCGACGTGCTCGCGACCCCGCTCCCGCAGCCAGAGCACCGCCGCGGCGACCGGACCCGGTTCGTCGCCGACCAGCAACAGCGGCAGGTGGCGCGGCGGCAGCAGCGCGGCGGGCAGCGCGGCGGCGAACGCCGCTTCACCGGGCGGCCCGTCTGCCGCCTCGATCGGCAACGACACCGCGCCGCGCGGGTGGCCGGCGCGATGAGCCGCCGCCGGGCGCAGGTCGGCCACGTCCCCGGACTGCCAGGCGGGGTGAGCGCCAACGTCGTGCCAGGACAGCAGTTTCATGCGGCGCCCTCTTCCCCGCCGGCCGCGGGTCTGCTATGATCCGCGCCGACGCTGGCCGTGGTCCCGAACCGCGGCCGTGATCATCGACGGCGGGTGGACCATGTTGCGTTACACCTTGTTGCGGACCGTCCTGGACCCCTTGCTGGCAGTCGCCGGCGACGCCGGGCTCGTGCGCCTGGAATTCCTGCCGCGCGCCTACCAATACCACATCCACGCCCACGCCGTCGCGCGGTCGCTCGGAGCAGAACCGGGACTGCACGAAGACGACGCGTCGTTCGACGTCCTGCGTTCCCAGCTCGCCGAGTACTTCACCGGCCGCCGCGAGGCCTTCGACCTCGCGCTGGACCCGCACGGCACGCCGTTCCAGCTCGCGGTGTGGCACCGGCTGCTGGCGATCCCCTACGGCAAACTGCGCGCCTACAAGCAAGTGGCCGCCGAGATCCGCCGGCCCGACGCGGTGCGGGCCGTCGGCCAGGCGGTCGGCCAGAATCCCCTGCCTATCCTGATTCCCTGCCACCGCGTCGTCGGCGCGGACGGAGCGCTCGTCGGTTTCACCGGCGGTCTGTCGGTCAAGGCCCAGCTGTTGCGCCTCGAGGGCCATACCCTGGGCGATGCTCCCCGCTTGGAAGCGCCTCAACTCTTCTGATTCCAGGCCGAAGACACGCTCGTCTCCGGGCTGGCGCGCAACGCCGTCCCCGGGTTATCTTCCCCGGCCGAACTCACTCCGCACGGGAGTGACTGGCCAGGACCGTCGAGCGACGAGGAGTCTCCATGTCCCTGACCGAGCGCTTCGGACCCGAGCGCGCCCTGCCGGCGTCGCTGACGCCGCTGTACGAGATCGCGCACAATCTCTGGTGGACCTGGGACGCCGAGGCGACCCGTCTGATGATCGAACTGGATCCCGTCCTCTGGAAGAGCGGCCGGCACAACCCCCTCGCGGTGATCGAGGCCCTCGACGCGGCCCGGGTGGCGGACCTGGCCGCCGACGCGGACTTCACCGCGCGGCTCGCGATCGTGCGGGACCGCCAGCGGGCCTACCTGGGCAGCGGCGAGCCGCCGATCGACCTGGATTTCGGCGGGCGCCTGATCGGCTATTTCTGCGCGGAGTTCGGCATCCACGAGTCCCTCCCCATCTACTCCGGCGGTTTGGGAATCCTCGCCGGCGACCACCTGAAGGCCGCCAGCGACCGCGACCTGCCTCTGGTCGCCGTCGGGCTGGCCTACCGCTACGGTTACTTCCACCAGGAAGTGGACCTCGCCGGGCGCCAGCACGAGGTCTACCTGCCGAACGACTTCGAGCGTCTGCCCCTGGCCCTGGTGCACGACAAGCACGGCGACCCCCTGACGCTTTCGCTGCCCTATCCCGGCCGCAAGGTGCAGGCCTGCGTCTGGAAGGTGAGCGTGGGGCGCATCCCCCTGTACCTTCTGGACACCGACGTGCCCGGCAACAACGCCGAGGACCGCAACATCACGGGGCACCTGTACGGCGGCAACGAGGACACGCGGGTCCGCCAGGAGTTCCTGCTCGGCGTCGGCGGGCTGCGCGCCCTGCGCGCCATGGGCATCGCCCCCGCGGTCTGCCACCTCAACGAGGGCCACTCCTCGTTCCTCTGCCTCGAGCAGCTGCGCCGGCACATCGTGGACGGGAGCCAGTCCTTCGACCGGGCCGTGGCGTCGGTGCGCGCGGGCTGCGTCTTCACGACCCACACGCCGGTGCCCGCCGGCAACGACAACTTCGAAGTCGCCCACGTCATGCAGTACCTGCGGCCCCTGGCCGCGAGCATGGACGAGCCGGTCGAGAAGCTGATCGCCCTGGGGCTGACCGATCCGACCGACCCGCACGGGCGGTTCGAGATGACGGTGCTGGCCCTGCGCTTGACGCGCTTCGCCAACGGCGTCAGCGCCCTGCACGGCGAAGTGTCCCGCGGGATGTGGCAGCACCTCTGGCCCGACCGGACGGCCGCCCAGGTGCCCATCACGAGTGTGACCAACGGCGTGCACATGCCGTCCTGGACCGCGCCCGAGATCGAGGTCCTGCGGCGCGAGGCGGGCGCCGGCACCCCGGCGCCGGAGCTGCTCTGGCGGGTGCACGAGCACCTGCGGAGCGAGTTGATCGGCGGCGTGCGTCGGCGGTTGCAGCGCCAGCTGGAGCGCAACGGCGCGGCGGCGCAGGAGATCGCCGACATCGGCCGCGTCTTCGAGCCCCACACCCTGACCATCGGCTTCGCCCGCCGTTTCGCCGAGTACAAGCGGGCGACGCTGCTGATGAGCGACCCCGATCGCTTCGTGCGGCTGCTCGCGAACGCCGACCGACCCGTGCAGATGCTGATGGCCGGCAAGGCCCACCCGCGCAGCGAGCCCGGGAAGCTGCTCATCCAGCGTGTCTGGGAGCTGTCGCGCATCCCGGCGTTGCGCGGGCGGTTGGTGGTGCTGGAGGGGTACGACATCGCCTTGGCGCGGCGCATGGTGCAGGGCGCGGACATCTGGCTGAACACGCCACGCCGGCCGCTGGAGGCGAGCGGCACCTCGGGCATGAAGGCGGCCGCCAACGGCGCCCTGAACCTCTCGGTGCTCGACGGCTGGTGGTGCGAGGGTTACGACGGGCGCAACGGCTGGGCCTTCGGCGACGACCACGGCGTGGACGAAGCGACGCAGGACGCCCGCGACGCCGACGAGTTGTTCGAGCTGCTCGAGAAGGTCGTGGTGCCGATGTTCTACGACCGCGGGCCCGACGGCCTGCCCCGCGCCTGGATCCAGCGCATGCAGCACGCCATGACGTCGGTGACCCCGCGATTCAGCACCGAGCGGATGGTCGACGAGTACGCCGGGCGCTTCTACCTGCCCTGCGCGATGGACGACTGAGACCGCGGGACCGCGAGCACGTCACTCGTCCCCGGGCGCCAGCCCGGGGACGATCGTTTTCAGATCGGCGACGTAGCGCGCGAACATCTCCCGCCCGCGCGGCGTCAGGCGGACCACGGTCCGCGGCTTCTTCCCCACGAATTCCTTGACGATCTCCACGGCGCCGCCCTGTTCGAGGGTGGCGAGGTGGACCGACAGCGTGCCGTCGGTCAAGCCGAGTCGGGCCCGCAGTTCAGTGAACGCGGTCGCGCCGGACCGCATCAGGTGGGACATGACGAGCAGGCGCACCCGGCCGTGGACCAGCGGGGCCAGGGGCGTTGGCGGCGCAGTGGGCGTGCCGTCACCGTCGGGCGACGGGGACGGCGGTTCGCGGCGCACGCTGGGGCCTCCTTGCCTCCGTGGTCCGCCTCGCACGTCCGGGCCGTGCAGTTGTCAGGAGGACCGCGCCGGCATCCTGCCAGCACGGTCCTCCGAGAGGGTGCCGGTCGGGGATCCTTCCCCGCCCTGTGAACAGGGTCCGCGGCCTTCACCGGCGCTCCGTCCGGACCCGGCGGTCTCTCCCGCCATCGACCTGGCTGCCGACGTCGGCTTGGCCGACGGCGCCGACCGGTTTCCATCCTTGGATCCCAGCGGCGCAGTTACTTTAATAATTCAAGTTCTTTGGTTATTCAAGTAAAAGTTTCACCCGATCCCACTTTATTGCACCCGCAATTGGGTTTGAGTGGCGCAGGGGCGCCTTATATCTTGGGCACGACGCGGCCGTGCCGCTGTCCATACATGGCCCGCACAAGGGCGCGAACCCATCACATGCCTGGAGGCCGCGATGAAGACCCGCAAGTACATCGAGCTGGAAGACAGCTACGGGGCGCACAACTACCATCCGTTGGATCTGGTGATCGCGCGGGCCGAGGGCGTCTGGGTGGAGGATGTGGAGGGGAAGCGCTACCTGGATTGCTTGGCCGCCTACAGCGCGGTGAATCAGGGCCACTGCCACCCGCGCCTGCTGAAGGTCTTCCGCCGCCAGGCCGCCCGCGTGACGCTCACCAGCCGCGCCTTCCGCAACGACCAGCTCCCCCACTTCACCCGCGAGCTGACCGAGTTGACGGGCTACGCGCGCGCGCTGCCGATGAACTCGGGCGCCGAGGCCGTCGAGACGGCGGTCAAGGCCGCCCGCAAGTGGGGCTACAAGGTCAAGGGCATCCCCGACAACCAGGCTGAGATCATCGTCTGCGCCGACAATTTCCACGGCCGCACCACGACCATCGTCGGTTTCAGCACCGAACCCCAGTACCAGGACGGGTTCGGGCCGTTCACGCCCGGCTTCAAGATCGTCCCCTTCGGCGACGCGGCCGCGCTGGCCGCCGCGATCACGCCCAACACCTGCGCTTTCCTGGTGGAACCCATCCAGGGCGAGGCCGGCATCGTGATACCGCCGCAGGGCTTCCTGAAAAAGGCCGCGGAGATCTGCCGCGCGAACAACGTGTTGCTGATCGTCGACGAGATCCAGAGCGGCCTGGGCCGCACCGGCAAGATGTTCGCCCACGAGTGGGAGGGCGTGAAGCCCGACGGGCTGATCGTCGGCAAAGCCCTCAGCGGCGGCTTCTACCCCGTCAGCGCCTTCCTGGCGAACGACGAGGTCATGGGCGTCTTTCACCCCGGCGACCACGGCTCGACCTTCGGCGGCAACCCGCTCGGCTGCGCCGTCGCGCGCGAGGCGCTCAAGGTCATCGTCGAAGAGAAGCTCGTGGAGAACTCGCTCAAGCAGGGCGAGCACTTCATGGCCGAGCTGAAGAAGATCGACGCCAAGAGCATCAAGACCGTGCGCGGCGCGGGCCTGTGGATCGGCATCGTGCTGGACCGTCCCGCGCGCCCCTACTGCGAGGTGCTGATGACCGAGGGCCTGCTCTGCAAGGAGACCCACGAGAAGATCATCCGCATCGCGCCGCCCCTGACGATCACCCGCAAGGAAGTCAACTGGGCCGTCAAGCGCATCGCGAAGGTCTTCGAGCTGCTGGGCTGAACCGGCCACGGACGACACACCAGAACCCGGACCGGCGGCGGTCCGGGTTCTTTGCTGCGGTCCGGCCGCCCTACCGCGGTTCGGTGGTGCTGAACGTGTAGGAGTGGACCCGGTTCTGCTCGTCGAAGCGCACGATCAGGTCCTTGGTCTGGGTCTCGCCGAAGAGCTGGTAGCGGTAGCGGCCGTAGGTCCAGGTCGGCCGGCCGTCCTCGACGCCCGTGCGCCAGGGCTCGCCGAACAGCGTCCGCACCTGCTGCTGCGTGGTCTGGCCCATCCGGATCTCCGTGACCCCGGACGAAGGGAACTCGCGGCCGACGGTGGCGCAGCCGCCCGCGACGGCGGCGGCCACGGCGCCCACGATAGCCAGAAGGACGAGACGGCGGCGCGGGGTCTTCATTCGACGCCCTCCTTGAGCTGCTCGCGAATCTCGACCCGGGTCATGGCGTCGCCCTGCCGGACGGCGTCGACGACGTCGTGGCCGCGGACCACCGTGCCGAAGACCGTGTGACGGCCGTCGAGGTGGGACTGCGGGCAATGGGTGATGAAGAACTGGCTGCCGTTGGTGTCGGGGCCGGAGTTGGCCATCGAGAGCACCTTGGCGCCGTGGCGCAGCGGGTTGCCGCGACACTCGTCCCCGAAACGGTAGCCGGGGCCGCCGCGGCCGGTGCCGGTGGGATCGCCGCCCTGAATCATGAAGTCGTCGATGACGCGGTGGAACACCACGCCGTCGTAGAAGCCCTCGCGGGCCAGGAACACGAAGTTGTTGACCGTGCGCGGCGCGTGCTCGGCGTGCAGCTCCAGCTCGATCTCGCCGCGCTCGGTGGCGATGACGGCGTGGTAGATCTTGTCGGTGTCGATGCGCATCTCGGGCGGCGCGGGCCACTGCTTGTCGGACATGGGACCTCCCGTTCGTTTCTGCGTGAGGGCGCGGGCTCAGGCCGCGAGGCGTTGGCGGAACACGAAGAAGACCGCGCCCAGGATGCAGAGCGCCGCCCACAGGTAGTCCCGGTGGAGCGGCTCCTTCATGTACAGGACCGAAAACGGCACGAAGACCATCAGGGTGACGGCCTCCTGCAGGATCTTGAGCTGCCCCAGGTTCAACTCGGCGTGCCCGATGCGGTTGGCCGGCACCTGCAGCAGGTACTCGAACAGCGCGATCCCCCAGCTGACCAGCGCGGCGACGAGCCAGTGCCGGTGCGAAAGGTTCCGCAGGTGCGCGTACCAGGCGAAGGTCATGAAGACGTTGCTGCAGACCAGCAGCGCCGTCGTGACGGCGATGGTGCGGGGCATGGCGCCGGGGCGTCCTTTCGGGGGCGGGTGCCCGCGCACGATAAGGGCGGGGGCGGGGGGCGTCAAGGTGGCGGGAAGCCGAAAACACGCCGGCCCCGTCAGCTCAGATGGATGTTCCTCACCGCGAGCGCGAACCCGAACGCGACTGCAAGCAGCCCCAGGACCATCCCACCCACGAACCCCTTCCCCAGGGCGTTGCCGGTGGCCTGTTTCCGCACCTCGAGCCGGATGAGGCTCGACCTGTCGAGGATCCGCACCCGGTTGAAATCGCGGCCGAAGCCGTCCTGGCCGATCGCAAGCTCCGTCGGCGTCAGTCGGACGACCTTGCCGTCGACGATGTCGCCGTCGACGAGGTGAGCGCGGACCAGGGAACCGACTTGCAAGAGCAGCACGAGACGGGCTTCCGGCGGCGGCGGCGGGGAGGCAGGGGCTTCCTGCCAGACCGCCGGCATGTAGCCGGCGCACCCCGTCAGGAAGGACAGGCCTGCCCAGGCACAGATCCGCAATGCGCGCTGCTTCATGGCGGAACCCCCGATCCCGATACGCATCCCCATGCCCGACCACGACGAGGTGCCGTGACGACGCGAGCGTAGCACGCGCTTCCCGCATCGCCAACAGAACAGGGCGACGACCGATCCGGCATGACCGCGCTCTGTGGCTGTGCTATGCTGCCTCCCTCTCGGGTCCATCGTCAGAGATCGGATGATCGCCCATGTTCCGACGCGGTCGGCTTCGCACGGCGGACAGGCGCCCCGCACGCCGGACGGTCGTCCTGCTGCGGGTGGCCGCGGTCCTGGCCATCGCCGCCGGCGCCGCCGTCCTGGTTGGCGGTCGCGACTCCCTCCCCGTGCGCCTCGCCGACGCCGCCGCGCGCCGCCTGCACGCCCGGCCGCCCGAACACGACCTGCCGGGCCAGTGGTCCGTCATGGACGACCACGACGACGGCGCCGGCCACGCGCTGAGCCGGGTCCAGCGCGCCGCGGCCCGCAAGCTCCTGAGCCTCGGCTACGCGGCCGGCTCCCGTCCGCCGCCGGCGCACTCCGGGGTGACGGTACACGACCCCGCACACAGCGGCCACGAACTCATGTTCTTCGTGTCCGGCCACGCGCCGGAGGCGCTGCTGATCACGCGCGCGGGCGAAGTCCTGCACCGCTGGCGCTGCGACTACCGCGACGTGGCGGCCACCGATCCGGAAGCCTTCCTGCCGCCGGGCAGGAACAACGCCACGGGTTGCTGGCGGCGGGCCCACCTCGACGCCGACGGCAGCATCCTTGCGATCTTCGAAGGGCACGCCCTGGTCAAGCTGGACCGGGATTCCCGCCTGCTCTGGGCCTACCCCGGCCACTGCCACCACGACCTGCACGTGGACGACGACGGCCGCATCTGGGTGCTGACGCGCGAAGCGGAACTCGTGCCGCGGTTCGGCGACGACGAGCCCGCGCTGCTGGACTACTTCACGGTGCTGACGCCGCAAGGGAAGTTCGAGCGGCGGGTCTCGCTGCTCACGGCGCTCGAGTCCTCGCCCTACGCCCCGCTCCTGGACAAGGCGCCGGCCGGCGGCGACGTCTTCCACACCAACACGCTGGAGCGGCTGGACGGATCGCTCGCCGGCCTGTCGCCGATCTTCGGCCGGGGAAACATCCTGACCTCGATCCGCGAGCTGAACGCCCTCGCCATCCTCGACCCGCAGCGCGGGACGGTCGTCTGGGCCCTGAGCGGCCCGTGGGTCAAGCAGCACCAGCCGACACTGCTGCCGACGGGGCGCATCCTGCTGTTCGACAACCTGGGACGCCGCGGCCGCTCGCAGGTCCTCGAGGTGGACCCGCTCACGCAGGAGATCGTCTGGTCCTACGCCGACGGGACCGGCCACCGGCTCTACTCCGCGACCTGCGGCGCGGCCCAGCGGCTGCCCGGCGGCAACACGCTGATCGTCGAGTCGGACAACGGCCGCGCTCTGGAGGTGACACCGGACGGCGGGACCGTCTGGGAGTACCGCAACGTGTACCGGGCGGGCGAGCACGGGGAGCTGATCGCCGCCATCCTGGACATGGTGGCGTTGCCGGCTGATTTCCCGGTCAGGTGGCTCGGGGAGACGTCGCGCGCGGGTCCGGGGCGGTAGGCTGCGCCCCCTTCGTCGCGGGCAGGGATATCGCGGCGCGGGCCGGCGGGCCAGATCCCTCATCCCTTCAGCCACGCGAGCGCAGCCTCGGAATCGGTGAACAGCTTGACCTGGTTGCCGGCATTGACCGAAGCGGTCTCCAGGAAGTCGAAATCCTGCGTGATCTCGGCGACGACCAGGGCGCGCTTGATGCCGCCGGACACCCCGGCCTCCTTCACGATCCTGGGGATCGAGTAGAGATCGAGCGTCGAGGAGGTGACCTGCGCCTCGCGCAGGTCGTGCAGGAAGCGGTGGCACCCGTGTTTCCGGACGAGTTGCGCCAGATCGGTCGCCACGGCCTTCGCGACGGCGGCGTCCAGCTTCCCGTACAGCCGGCCCCTGATGATGTCCAGATCCTCGTCATAGCTCAGCTCGAAGTTCATAGCCGCCTCCCCTGGTAGCATCCCTCCGTGCTCAGGACCGACACGATGCGACGACGACGAGCAACCCTCCGACGGCACCCGGAACGACGATATAGGCGATTGGCAGCAGGTAGTAAGAACACCCGTCCGCCTTGCGCCGCCAAGGCGACGAGGACGGAACCGGCGCCGCGAGTCAGGCACGTGGCCGCAGCCGACCAGGATCGCTCGCACATGTCAGCAGACCTCATCCGGGTGCGCCGGCGGAGCGGCTCCGCACCGGGCACCCTACTGAGGGCGATACGGGAGGATGGTCCCACAACGTCCAGACCCGGGCCAGAGATTTATCGGCCCGTCAGCCGCGGCGTCCTGTATCGGGGGAACGGGGCAACCCCGTCGCATCCGGCACGAACCTGCCGCCGCGCACCGTCGCGCCCAGCACGATGCCCGCGCTGATGAGCACCAGGTTCTTGATGATGTACTGGCCCTCGAGCGTGGGGGCGTAGGGGAAGCGGGTGAACGTCTCGCCCGGGAAGAGGACCAGCGGGGTCATCGCGCCCAGCATCTGCAGGAACAGCAGCAGCAGCGTCGCGCGCAGGTAGGCGCCGGTGAGCAGGCCCACTCCGATCAGGACCTCCCAGGCGGCGAGCACGACGATGGCGGTCCCGTGCGTCAGCAGGCCGAAGGTCAGGACGTCGATGGTCCGCACCGCGAGGTCCTGGGCGGGGCTGAGGCCCGGGAAGAACTTGAGCCCGCCGAACCACAGGAACACGATCCCGACGCTCATCCGCAGCAGGAGCAGGCCGTGCCTGGCCATCAGGGCCGTGATGCGGAGGTCCGCCTGGTCGAACCTCGCCCGGATCCTCATCATGCCTGGTCCCTCCCCGCGATAGAGTGCCGACCGGGACGACGGCCCCGGCTCCGGATGTCAATCTAGACCCAACGGCGGCGCCTCGGCCAGACGCGGCCCGCCTCCTGGCCGCCCGCGGCCCGTCGTGCTTACTTGTGGCCTCGCCCGCCCCCGTCCCGAACCGATCGCGAGCCCCCATGCCGTCCTTCCTTGCCCGCCTGCGCGCCGCCGGCAGCCGCGAACCCGGCGCCGCCAACCCCATCCTGGAGGGGCCGGTCGACAAGACCCTGCTGGGACTGAGCGTGCCGATGATCATGGCCATGGTCCTGGTCACGGCCTTCGGGCTGGTGGACATGCTCTACCTGGGGCGCTACTCGCGGGAGGCGATGGCGGCGGTGTCGCTGTCGTTCCCGATCGCCTACCTGATCCACTCGGTCGCCGGCGCACTCGGCCAGGGGGCGACATCGCTGGTCTCGCGCCTGGTCGGCGGCGGCGACGAGCGGCAGTTGCGCAACCTCCTCTGGCACACCCTGATCGTGATCGGGATCTTCGCCGCGATCATGACGCCGCTGGGATTATGGCTGGCGCCGGCGGCGCTGCGGCGCATGGGCGCCGAACCCGCCGTCACCGAAGGGGCGATCCTCTACACGCAGGTGGCGTTCGCCGCCTCGGCGTTCTCGCTGTTGCCGATGGTGCTCAACTCGCTGTTCCGCGGCGAGGGCGACACGATCTTCCCGCTGAAGGTCATGGCCGTGGCGCTCGCGCTGAACGTCGTGCTGGACCCGCTGTTCATCTTCGGGCCGGGACCGTTCCCGGAGTGGGGCGTCGCCGGCGCGGCGGTCACCACCGCCGCCAGCTTCCTGTTCGCCTCGCTGATGGTGCTGCGCGAGCTGCGCAATCCCCGCCGTCAGGTGCGTTACGACCGCGCCGCCTGGTCCTGGAGCCCCGCGCTGCTGCGCAGCTGGGCCAACGTCTCGGCGCCGGCGTTCGTGGCGAACCTGTCGATGCCGGTTTCGGCCTACCTGATCACCGACATGCTCACCGGCTACGGCACCGACGCGATCGCCGCCTTCGGCGCCGGCACGCGCCTGCTGAGCTTCGTGTTCCTGCCGACGCTCGGCATCTCGATGAGCATGATGATCATGGTCGGCCAGAACCACGGCGCCGGGCGCCACGACCGGGTGCGGGAGACGACCCTGCTGACGCTGCGCTACGCGCTGACCCTCATGGCGGTCCTGTCGCTGCCGGTGATCCTGTTCCCCGCCTGGTCCCTGCGGATCTTCACGGACGAACCGACGGTCATCGCCGCCGGTGTCGGGCTGGCCCGCTGGGTGACGCTGGCGCGACCGATGCTCAGCATCGTGAACATCACGGCCTTCTGGTTCCACGCCCAGGGCAACGGGCTGATGGGCATGCTGCCGAATTTCGGCATGCGCGTGTTGCTGGAGCCGGCCGGCGTCTGGGTGGGGTTGAAGCTGGGCGCGCTGAGCGGCGGCTGGCTGGGGATGGCCGGAGCCGACCTGATCGGCGGCGTCCTGTGCCTGGCCTTGCTGTTCTGGCGGCTGGGCGCCTACATGCGCGACGCGCCCGCGCCGGTCCGGACGGCGGCGGCGCCCGGCGCTCTTCCCCGCTGAACCGGGCCGCCCCGCCCGTTGCGGCGTTGACGCCCCGGGACCCTCCCGCTACGATCCCCGTCCGTACCCGTCGCGTTCCGCTACCGCGCAGGAGGTGCCGCGCATGTCCATGCTCTTCCTGGTCCTGGCCTGGGGCACGATCATCGGCTTCACTTGGTTCGCCTTCTCGCGCATCCTGCGGCTGGGCAAGAAAGCGGACCTGACGGCCGCCGACGGCGGCGGCCGGGCGCAGTGGGGCACGCGCATCGGGCTGATCCTGGCCATGGCGGGCAACGCCATCGGGCTGGGCAACTTCCTGCGTTTCCCGCGCCAGGCGGCCGACAACGGCGGCGGCGCCTTCATGATCCCCTACTTCATCGCTCTGCTGCTGCTCGGCGTGCCCCTGATGTGGGTCGAGTGGACCACGGGCCGCTACGGCGGCACCCGGGGCCACGGCTCAACGCCCGGCATGTTCCACTTGATGTGGAAGCACCCCCTGGCCAAGTACCTGGGCGCCTTCGGGATCTTCCTGCCCTTCACCATCGGCATCTACTACTGCTTCATCGAGTCGTGGACGCTGGGCTACAGCTGGTTCTCCGGCACCGGAGCCTACTGGGGCAACACCTCGCGCGAGGCGATGAGCGCGTTCCTGCAGGGCTACCAGGGCGTGGCGGCCAACCAGTATTTTGCCTCGATCGTGCCCGCGGTCGTCTTCCTGGCGCTGACCCTGTTCTTCAACTGGTTCTTCCTGGCGCGCGGCATCTCCCGCGGCATCGAGGTGCTGGCGAAGTACGGACTGCCGGTGCTGTTCTTGTTCGGAATCGTGCTGGCCGTGCGCGTCCTGACCCTGGGCGCGCCGGATCCCGCCTTCCCCGAGCGCAACGTGGCCGAGGGGCTGGCCTTCGTCTGGCAACCGGACTTCGCCCTGCTCGGGAGGGCCTCGGTCTGGCTGGCGGCGGCCGGCCAGATCTTCTTCACGCTGAGCCTGGGCCAGGGGATGATCAACTGCTACGCCTCGTACGTGCGCGAGCAGGACGACGTCACCCTGAACGGCCTGGCCACCACGATGACCAACGAGTTCGCCGAGGTGATCCTCGGCGGCACCATCGCGATCCCGGTCGCGGTCGCCTTCTTCGGCATCGCCGAGACCCAGCAGATCGCGGCGGCCGGCTCCTTCGACCTCGGCTTCGTCGCCATGCCCGCCATCTTCCAGCAGCTGCCCCTCGGCCAGCTGCTGGGCGCGATGTGGTTCCTGCTGCTGTTCATCGCCGGCATCACCTCGTCGGTGGCGCTGCTGTCGCCGGCGGTCGCCTTCGTCGAAGACGAATTCAAATGGTCGCGCGTGAGGTCCGTCAACGCGGTCTTCGCCGTGCTGCTGGCGGGCACGGTCGCCGTGGTGGCGTTCTTCCGCTACGGATTCATGGACGAGATGGACTTCTGGGCCGGCACGTTCGGCCTGGTCGTGTTCGGGATCATCGAGGTGATCATCTTCGGCTGGGTGTTCGGGATCGAGCGCGGCTGGCAGGAGATGCACAAGGGGGCGCAGCTGAAGGTCCCGGGCTTCTTCAAGTTCGTGATCAAGTACGTCACTCCGCTCTACATGCTGGCCATCCTGGGCGTCTGGACGTACCAGGACGCCGTGCCCAAGCTGCTCATGCACGACGAAGCTCGCGAGAACATCCCCTACCTGTGGGGAGCCCGTGCGCTCATGCTCGCGATCGTCGTGTTGAACCTGTGGCTGATCGCCAAGGCGTGGCGGCGGCACGAACGGAGTCCGGCCGCCCGGTGACCGCAGGGCTCACTGCCGCACCCGCTCGCGGGCCTGCTGCAGCAAGGGCGGAATGTCGGGGTTGTCGGGCGCGAGTTCCAGGGCGCGGACGAAGTCGTCCGCCGCCTCGCTCCAGCGCCGAGCCTGGTAGCGGTGCAGCCCGCGGTTGTACCAGGCGGCCGCCAGGCCGGGGTCCAGGGCCAGGGCGCGGTCCAGCGCCTCCTCCCCCTGCGCCGCGCGCCCGGTCATCATCAAGGTGTAGCCCAGGTCGCTCCAGATCTCCGCCCGCTCCGGCGCCGCGAGCAGCGCCTCGCGCAGCCATTCTTCCGCGCTTTCGACCTTGCCGACGCGGTTCAGCAGTCGCCCGTACGGTGCCGCGAGATCCCCCGCTCCTTCTCCCCGCTCCCTGCGGGCGGTCAGGACGCGGCGCAGGTCTTCCAGCGCGAGTTCGTCGGCGCCGATCTGCACGTACAGCAGGCCTCGCCGCGCGCGGCTCTGCTCCTGGTGGTCGTCGAGACGGATGCAGACGCCGAGCGCGTCCACGGCGCGATCGGCCCAGGCGACCCGGTGGTCGGGGGTGGTCGCCGCCGCGAAGCTGTCGTCCGCCGCCAGGGACCAGCCATAGGCCGAGCCGGCGGCCAACAGACGCCCGAAGGCGATCCAGACGGGACGGAGTTCGGGCTTCGCGCCGCCCTCGTCGATCACGACCTCGGCGGGTCCCGGACACGTGCCGAGTCCGAGTTCGAGCGCATCGTAGCTGTAGTTGAAGAAGCGGCGGGCTTCCACGGGATCGCCGACACGCTCGCAGACCTGGGCCAGGTCGCGATGGAAGCGGGCGGACCAGGCGGCCTCGGGTCGGGTGTCGCGCAACCAGTAGTACGCGTTCGCGACGTCGCCGCGGGCCAGTTCGGCGACACCGCGGATCCAGCGCCACTCGAAGCGGAAGTACTCCTTGGTCTCGATGTCGCGCGAGATGTTGTAGGCGCCGCGCAGGTCGCCGTGCGCGGCCCGGCACAACCCCAGCAACATGCGGACCTCGCGCTCGGCGGGCGAGATCCGGGCGGCGCTGTCGGCCCAGGCGTGGGCCAACGTCCAGCGGCCGCGGTCCCGGTGCAGCCAGCCGCGCGCCAGGGCCAGCCGCAAGCGCGCCGCGCGCCGCTCCTTGACCGGCAACTCCCCGATCGCCGGTTCGAGCGCCTCGAGCGCCGCCAGGGCCCGCTGGGTGTCGCCGACGCGACCGGCGGCCTCGGCCAGGGCGAACCCGTGATCGGGCACGTCGGGCGCGAGCGCGACCGCCGTCACCAGAGCGCGCAGCCGCTCGGCGTCGTCGCGGGTCGTTTCGGCCAGCCGCCGCCACGGCTGCGCCAGCGCGCGCCGCCGCTCGCGGACGGCCGGCGACAGGGCCCGGACAGCTTCGTAGTCCAGCGAATCGGCGGGCGTTTCGCAACGCCAGGCCTCGTGGTAGCTCAGGGACAGCGCCGGCGTGCGCGCGCAACCGGCGACGAAACCCGCCGCCAGCGCCGTCGCGATGTACCAGCCGAACCGCATGGCAGCTCCTCCATCGTGCCGACCACGATCCCGAACCGGCTTCATTCCATCCCAATTCAAGCGCGAAAGCAAGGACGCAGCCGGGAACGCGATCCTTACGGAGGCGGCGGGAAGAAGTTCAGCGTTCCGGTCGCGGCGTCTTGACAGACCCGGCGGCGTCCGGATAACTTGCGCGCGGGGACCATGGAAGGCACCCCGACCTCACACCCCCGACTCGCGAGGACCGCCATGCCACGGATGGACGCTCGGACCGCCACCCTGCTGATCGTCATGTTCCTGCTTCCCGCCGCCGCCGCCCTGTCCGGCGCCTATTCGTCCGCCATCGTCATGGAGGAGCGCAGCGGCGAGATCCTGTTCGCCGAGAACGAGCACGCCCGCCTCGCCCCGGCGTCGATGGTCAAGATGATGACCGAGCTGATCGTGCTCGAGCACGCCGCCCGCGGCGAACTGACGCTCGACGACATGGTGACGGTGTCCGCGCGGGCCAGCCGCATCGGCGGCTCTCAGGTCTACCTCAAGGAGGGCGAGGTCTTCACGGTCCGCGACCTGCTGATGGCCCTGGCGATCCACTCGGGCAACGACGCCGGCGTGGCCCTGGCCGAGCACGTCGCCGGCACCGACGACGCCTTCGTCGTGCTGATGAACGCCCGCGCCCGCGAACTCGGGATGCGCGACACCGTGTTCCACAGCGTGCACGGCCTGCCGCCGGCTCGCGGCCAGTCGAGCGACCTCTCTTCGGCCCACAACATGGCCGTGCTGGGGCGCGAGATCTGCCGCCATCCGGAATCGCTGTCCTGGGCCGTGATGGACCAGGTTCCCTTCCGCAACGGCCAGTTCCTGCTGCGCAACCCCAACCCCCTGGTCGGCAAGCTGCGCGGCCTGGAGGGCATCAAGACCGGCTACACCGTCGAGGCGGGCTTCTGCCTCACTGCAGCCGCCACCCAGAAGGGCGTGCGCCTGATTTCCGTGGTGATGGGAGCCAAGACCAACGCCGCCCGCGGCAGCGAGACCAGCCGCCTGCTGGCCCGCGGCTTCACGGAGTACTCGCCGGTGAAGCTGGTGCCGGCCGCCGGCGACTCCTGCCCACGTCAGATCCCGGTCAAGGGCGGGAAGCTCAAGACCGCCGGCCTGGTCTTCACCCAGCCCCTGGAGGTCGGCGTCCGCAAGGCCCGGGCCGGCGACGTGACGCTGCGCTACGAGCTGCCGGCCCGCATCGAGGCCCCCGCGATCGCCGGCACCGTGGTTGGCAAGGCCGTCGCGGAGCTGGACGGCAAACCGCTGGGCGAGGTGCCGATCGCCCTGTCCGCCGCCGTGGTCAAGGGCAGCTTCTGGGACCGCGTCTTCAAGCGCTGATCCCCGATCCCATCGAGCTTCTGCGCGCGGGCGGATTGTGCAACAATCCGCCCGCGTCATCGTTGACAGATGGTTGTGCCGTGCCGAACGACCCCTGATCCGGATCCCCGAGGAGTGATCATGAGCATGCGTTCCTGGCCCCTGGCCGTCCTGATCCTGCTCGCGGCGGGGTTGTCCGCCGCCGCCGCCGAATTCGACGCGCAGGACATGCGCCTGCTGCGCAACCCCGACCTCCACGGCGACACCATCGTGTTCGTCCAGGGCGGCGACCTGTGGACGGTGCCGACCGCCGGCGGCGAGGCCCGACGGCTCACCTCCCACGTCGGCTTCGAGTCGCAGCCCAAGTTCTCGCCGGACGGCCGGTGGATCGCCTTCTCGGGCGACTACGACGGCAATCGGGACGTCTACGTGATCCCCGCCGAGGGCGGCGAGCCCCGGCGCCTCACCTGGCACCCGCTGGGGGACCGGGTCATCGACTGGCAGCCCGACGGACGGGCGGTGCGCTTCCAGAGTTCGCGCACCAGCTTCACCATGCGCGAGCAGCAGCTCTGGACGGTGCCGCTCGAAGGCGGCCTGCCCGAGATGCTGCCCCTGCCCGAGGGCGGCTTGTCCAGTTGGTCGCCCGACGGCCGCCGTCTCGCCTACAACCGCATCACCTCGGAGAGCCGCACCTGGAAGCGCTACCAGGGCGGCATGGCCCAGGACATCTGGATCCACGACTTCGACAAAGGCACGACGGTGCGGATCACCGACTGGCCCGGTGCCGAGAACTACCCGATGTGGTTCGGCGACACGATCTACTTCACGAGCGACCGCACCGGCCGCCACCAGATCTGGGCCTACGACACCGTGGGCGGCGGCTTCCGGCAGGTGACCGACCATTCCGAATACGACGTCAATCTCCCGAGCCTCGGCACCGGCGCCATCGTCTACGAGAACGGCGGCTGGCTGCACGTGCTGGACCTCGCGACCGGCAAGACCCGCAAGGTGACCGTGGCGTTGCACGACGATTTCTTCCGCACGCGCCCGGCATTCGTGGAAGCAGCCGGCCGGATCACCAGCAGCGGCCTCGGCCCCGACGCGCAGCGCGCGGTCTTCGCGGCCCGCGGCGAGATCTTCACCGTTCCGGCGGAGAAGGGCGACGTGCGCAACCTCACCGGCACCCCTGCGGTGAACGAGATCCTGCCCGCCTGGTCGCCGGACGGCAAGTGGATCGCCTACTTCGGGGACGCCTCCGGCGAGTACGAGTTGACCCTGCGCCGCGGCGACGGCAGCGGCGAGGAGCGGCGCCTGACCTCGGGCAGCGGCACCTACTACGTCGGGCTGCGCTGGTCGCCGGACAGCAAGATGATCCTGACCTACGACGCGTCCATGATGCTGCGCTGGGTCGACGCCGACAGCGGCGAGCAGCACGACATCGGCCGCAGCCCCACCGAGCGCAGCTTCGACGCCGCCTGGAGTCCGGACAGCCGCTGGGTGGCCTTCGCCGAGGCCGAGGACAACGAATTCTCCTCGATCTTCCTCTTCGACACGAAGGACGGGTCGCGCAGCCGCGTGACCACGCCGATGACCGACGACACGTCCCCGACGTTCTCCCCCGACGGGAAGTACCTGTACTTCGCCTCGGAGCGCAGCTTCCAGCCCGACTTCGGCCCCTACGACCAGGTTCCCCACTGGAGCGGGACGACCGGCCTGTACCTGGCGACCCTGCAGGCCGACGCGCCGCACCCCTTCCCGCCCGAGAGCGACGAGGTCGCCGTCGAGGGTGAGGACGACGACAAAGACAAGGAAAAGGACAAGGCCGAAGACGAGAAGAAGGACGACGACAAGAAGAGCGGCGACAAGGAAAAGGTCGAGCCGACGGTCATCGATCTCGAGGGTATCGGCAGCCGCATCGTCGCCCTGGACGTGCCGCCGGGCAACTACGGCAACCTGGCGGCCGCCAAGGGCAAGCTGTTCTACCTGAAGCGCGATCCGCAGGCCGAAAGCGGCGAGATCATGGTCTTCGACCTGGAGAAGCGCGAAGCCGAGACCGTGCTCGCCAAGGCCGACGGCTTCGAACTGGATGCCGAGGGTGCGAAGTTGATGTACCGGGAAGGCAAGACCTACGGCATCGTCACGGCGGACGCCGACCAGAAGCCGGCCGAGAAGCCGCTGCGCACCGCGGAGATGAAGGCCCGCAGCGATCCCCGCGCCGAGTGGCGTCAGATGTTCCACGACGCCTGGCGGCTCGAGAGCGACTTCTTCTACGACCCGGGCATGCACGGCGTCGACTGGGGCCGCATGCACGAACGCTACGGCCAGCTGGTCCCCTACGTGACCGACCGGCGCGACCTGGACTACATCCTGGGCGAACTCATCGCCGAACTGGGCGCGGGCCACGCCTACGTCAACGGCAGCGACGAGGCTCCGAAAGCCAAGCCGGTGGGCGTCGGCCTGCTGGGCGCGGACATCCGTCTCGACGCCGCGTCGGGCCGCTACCGGCTGGTGAACATCCTGACCGAGCGCGACTGGAACGAGGACCAGCGCACGCCCCTGGCGGGCCCGGGCCTCGACGTCCGCGAAGGCGACTACCTGCTGGCCGTCGACGGCAAGCCGCTGCAGGCCCCGGTGAATCCCTACTCCCTGTTCGAGAACAAGGTCGACGTCCGCACCGTCCTGACCGTGGCCGACAAGCCCGACGGCGAGGAGCGCGAGGTCGTCGTCCTGCCGATCGCCTCGGAGACCGGGTTGCGCTACGTCCGGTGGGTCGAGGGCAACCGCCGCAAGGTGGCCGAGCTGTCGGGCGGCAAGGTCGGCTACCTCCACCTGCCCGACACCGCGGTCGACGGCGTGCAGGCCTTCGCCCAGGCCTACTACCCGCAGGTGCGCCTGGAGGGCCTGATCATCGACGAGCGCTTCAACAGCGGCGGGTTCATCCCCGACTTCCTGCTGAACATCCTGGGCCAGGACTTCCTGAACCTCTGGAAGCCCCGCTACGGCCAGGACTGGCGCACGCCGGGCACGGCCTTCCACGGCCCGATGGTCATGGTCAGCAACTCGCACGCCGGCTCGGGCGGCGACGCCCTGCCCTACTACTTCCAGAAGTACGGGCTGGGCAAGGTCGTCGGCACCCGCACCTGGGGCGGCCTGATCGGCATCAGCAGCCGGATCCCGCTGATGGACGGCGGCCTGGTGACCTTCCCCGAGTTCGGCCTGTTCAACCTCGAGGGCGAGTGGGACGTCGAAAACCACGGCGTCGATCCCGACCTCGTGGTCGAGAACCTGCCCGAGGAGGTCAACCGCGGGCGCGATCCGCAGCTCGAGCGGGCGGTGCAGGAGGTGCTCGCGGCGATGAAGGAGCGGCGGGAGCTGCCGGCGGCACCGGCTTTCCCAAGAGATCGGTAGCCACCTTTCCGTCGGCGGACGCCCTCCGGTCACCTCGTGTGACCGGAGGGCTCGGCTTTTCGGCCCTTTCGCCATCCGTGGCGAAAGGGCCTGCAAGACGCCGCCGCCGGAAAGGTGGCTACCTGGACATGGGGGGTGTTCGACCTCGTTGGGACATGGGCGGTGGTGCCGGCACCGACTACCGAACGGGGCAATTCGGGCCAGGCGTGGTCAGATCCCTGGCGGTGGGGGGCGCAGGGGGGCGATCCCACCGACCACGACGAGACGAAACTGAATATCATTCAATGAGTTGTCGGTTGCCTCGATGTGGGGGGCGGCAGCGGTGGTGGCCGGGGAATTGCTCTCTGAGATCCGTCCCGATCCGACGGAGTATCCCGATCCCGGAGGCAGTCATGACCGGCCCGTACGCCAATCGCGTCTCGATCGTCATTCCCGTGTTCGACAAGCGCGCGCTGACCGAGGCCTGCCTCGACGCGTTGCATCGTCATACCCCCACCGGCGTCGAGATCGTCGTGGTGGACAACGGTTCGACCGATGGTTCGGCGGCTTGGTTGAGGAACCTGCACGAGCGTGGCGAAATCCGCGCCGTGTTGAATCCGGAGAACCTCGGCTTCGCCCGGGCCAGCAACCAGGGAGCGGCGGCCGCGCGCGGCGAGCTGCTGCTGTTCCTGAACAACGACACCGAGGTCACCGCGGGCTGGCTGGATCCCCTGGTCTGGACACTCGACCACGACCCGTACGTGGGTGCGGTCGGCTCGAAGCTGCTGTTCCCCGACGGCACCGTCCAGCACGCGGGCGTCGCGCTGGTCCAGGGCGACTCGCCCTCCGGCCCGCTCCTGGGCGGGCAGCACCTCGCCTACGGCAAGCCCGCCGACTCCCCCGCCGCCGACAAGGCCATGATCGTGCGCTGCCTGACCGCGGCCTGCCTGCTGGTGCGCCGCGAGGCCTTCGAGGCCGCCGGCGGCTTCGACGAGGCCTACTGGAACGGCAACGAGGACGTCGACCTCTGCCTGAAGCTGGAGCAGGCCGGTTGGCGGCTGGTCTACCGGCCCGAGAGCGTGGTCGTCCACCACGAGTCCCAGAGCGGCCCCGAGCGTTTTTCGAAGCTGGACCAGAACATCGCGCTGCTGAACACCCGCTGGCGCGGGCGGATCACACCCGACTACTACCGCGACCTCGACTGGAAGGCCGTGGCGGCACCCGACTTCCGGCTGCGCCAGTACGCGCCGCCGCGCCTGCGGTTCGAGCGCGACGTCCGCCGCTCCGCGGACGCGCAGACCGCCTCGGTGATCGTCCTGTGCCACAACGCGCTGGAATACACGCAGAGGTGCGCCGCCTCGCTGCTGGCCCACACCGATCCGCGGCACGAGATCATCTTCGTCGACAACGCCAGCACCGACGGCACCGCCGACTGGCTGCGCGAACTGACCGCGCACCAGGAGCGCTGCCACGGCATCTACAGCCAGGAGAACCTGGGCTACGCCGCCGGCAACAACCTGGGCCTGGCCCACGCCCGCGGCGACCACCTGGTGCTGCTCAACAGCGACGTCGTGGTGACGCCGGGCTGGCTCGAGCGGCTGATCGCCGCCGCGCAGCACCCCCAGGCCGGCGTCGTGGGGCCGGTCACCAACAGCATCACCGGGCCCCAGAAGCTGGCGCAGGTCGGCTACGACCAGGAGACGCTCCGGGACCTGGATTTCTTCGCCCGGATGCACGGCGACTCCTGCCGCGGCCAGGACGAGCCGGCGCTGTGGGTCGTGGGTTTCTGCATGCTGATCAAGCGCGACCTGCTGGCGCGCATCGGCGGCCTGGACGAGCGCTTCGGCCGCGGCAACTTCGAGGACACCGACTTCTGCCTGCGTGCGTTCCTGGCCGGCTACCAGTGCCTGATCGCCCGCGATTGCTTCGTGCACCACTTCGGCAGCCGCAGCTTCGCCGCCGCGAAGGTCGACTACCGCACGTCCCTCGAGAAGAACTGGGGCGTGTTCAAGCAGAAGTGGCGCATCCCGACGGCGGTGGGTTACGAGCAGAAGTTCGACCTCGAGAGCATCGTCGTGGCGGGTTTCCATCCCGTGCTGCACTTCGAGCCGCTGCCGCGCGCCCACGGCGTGGTGCAGATCGAGCCCACGCCGCAGGACCTCGCCCGTCGCCAGAGCGAGGGCGAATCGATGTTCCGCGACGGCCGCGCCGACGACGCCGAGGCCGTCTTCCGGCACGTGCTGGAATGGCGCGCCGACGAGCCGGCGGCCGCCAACGGCCTGGCCTGCGCGCTGTGGGAGCAGGGGCGGCCGGACGAGGCGGCGGTCGTGCTCGAGGAGACGCTGCGCCGCGACCCGGAGAACGAGGACGCGCGGTGGAACCTGCAGGAAATCCGCAAGGCACTCGCGGCGGTGGAGGTCGAGCCGGTTCCCAGTTGAGGCCCGCATTTTGACACGACGAGGCCCCGGGCGCGTGTCCGGGGCCTCGTCGTGTGATCGGTGGAACGTGAAGACCGCGCCCTAGAAGTCTGCGCCCTAGAAGTCCGCACTCTTGGGCGCCCGCGGGAACGGGATGACGTCGCGGATGTTCGCCACGCCCGTGGCGTACATCACCGCGCGCTCGAAGCCCAGACCGAAGCCGGCGTGCGGCACGGTGCCGTAGCGGCGCAGGTCGCGGTACCACCAGTAGGGCGCGGGGTCGAGGTTCATCGCCTTGAGGCGGGCGTCGAGCACGTCGAGGCGCTCCTCGCGCTGGCTGCCGCCGACGATCTCGCCGATGCCGGGGGCCAGCACGTCCATCGCGGCCACGGTGCGGCCGTCGTCGTTCAGGCGCATGTAGAAGGCCTTGATGTCCTTCGGGTAGTTCATCACCACGACCGGGCGTTTGCAGTGGACCTCGGTGAGGTAGCGCTCGTGCTCGGACTGCAGGTCGATCCCCCACTCCACCGGGTACTCGAAGGTCGCCTTCGCCTTTTCCAGGATCGCCACGGCCTCGGTGTAGGTGAGGCGGTCGAAGGCCTTGTCGACGAAGGCCGCGAGCCGGGCCGTCACGCCCGCCTGGACGTGCTCGTCGAAGAACGCCATGTCGTCGGGGTGCTCGTCCAGGACCGCCTTGAAGATGAAGCGCAGGTAGTCCTCAGCCAGGTCGGCGTCGGCGTCCAGGTCGGCGAAGGCCAGCTCCGGCTCGATCATCCAGAACTCCGACAGGTGGCGCGAGGTGTTCGAGTTCTCGGCGCGGAAGGTGGGTCCGAAGGTGTAGACCTTCGACAGGGCGCAGCAGTAGGTCTCCACGCTGAGCTGGCCCGACACGGTCAGGAACGACTCGCGGCCGAAGAAGTCCTGGGCGTAGTCGATCTTGCCGTCGGGCGTGCGCGGCAGGTTCGCCAGGTCGAGGGTCGAGACGCGGAACAGTTCGCCCGCCCCCTCGGCGTCGCTGGCGGTGATGATCGGCGTGTGGATCCAGAAGTAGCCGCGCCCGTGGAAGAACCGGTGCGTGGCCTGCGCCAGGCAGTTGCGCACGCGGGTCACGGCGCCGAAGGTGTTGGTGCGCGCGCGCAGGTGCGCGTTCTCGCGCAGGAACTCGAAGGAGTGGCGCTTGGGCTGCATGGGGTAGGTCTCGGGCTCGTCGACCCAGCCGACGACCTCGAGCGCGGCGGCGCGGATCTCCACGCTCTGCCCCTGCCCCTGCGAGGCGACCAGCTCGCCGCGCACCGTCACCGCGCAGCCGGTGGTCAGCCGCTGCACCTCGGCCTCGTAGTTGGGCAGGGCGGCCGGCGCCACGACCTGGATCGGGGCGAAGCAGGAGCCGTCGTGCACCTGCACGAAGCTCAGGCCGGCCTTGGAGTCCCGGCGGGAGCGCACCCAGCCCTGGACGGTGACGTCGGCGCCGGTGGGGACTGTCCCGGCCAAGAGATCGCGGATCCTGGTGGCGGCCATGTCGATTCCTCGCGCTGGCAGTGGGAACTCGCGGCGAATGCAGGACATGATGGACGATGGCGCCCCGCCGCGCAAGCCCTCCGGGGTCAGGCGAAGCCCAGCGCCCGGCCGCCCTGGTAGACGAGCAGGGAGGCCAGGTAGGCGGCGACGGTCAGGTAGCTCAGCATGAACAGCGTCCAGCCCCAGCTGGCGGTCTCGCGGCGGGTGACCGCCAGCGTGCTCATGCACTGCATGGCGATCATGAAGAAGACGATGAGGCTCACCCCGGTCAGCGGCGTCCACACGGGCCGGCCGTCGGGTCGGCGGTCGCGGAGCATGGCCTCGCGCAGGGTCTCATCGGCGGCGTCGCCGTCGCCGCCGACGCCGTAGACCACGCCCATCGTGCCCACGAAGACCTCGCGCGCGGCGAAGGCGCCGATCAGACCGATGCCGATCTTCCAGTCGAAGCCCAGGGGCTCGATCACGGGCTCGATCGCGCCGCCGATGCGGCCGGCGTAGCTGTGGCGCAGCTGCTCGGACTGGACCGCGGCGGCGGCGGTCCCGTCGGGCAGGTCCGCGCCGGCGCGCGGGAACGACAGCAGCACCCAGAGCACGACCGTCATCACCAGGATCACCGTGCCGGCGGTGGTCAGGAACGCCCGCGAGCGCTCCCACATGACCATCAGGACGGTCTTGGGGTCGGGCATGCGGTAGGCCGGCAGCTCCAGCAGCAGCGGGCGCGGGCGCCCCTTGAAGACGGTGCGGCCCAGCAGGCCCACGGCCAGCAGCGCCAGCAACGAACTCAGCACGTAGATCCCCAGCAGCACCAGGGTGCCGGTGCTCAGGAAGCCGATCTTCTGCGCGGCGGGGAAGGTCAGCGCGATGACCAGGGTGTAGACCGGCAGGCGCGCCGAGCAGCTGATCAGCGGCACGGCCATGATCGTCAGGAAGCGGTCGCGGCGGTTGTCGATGGTGCGCGTGGCCATGATCGCGGGGATGGCGCAGGCGTAGCCGCTGAGCATCGGAACGAAGGCCTGGCCGTGCAGGCCGAGCCTGCGCATGAGCCGGTCGATCAGGAAGGCCGCGCGCGCCAGGTAGCCGGTGCCCTCGAGGATCGAGATGAACAGGAACAGGAACAGGATCTGCGGCAGGAACACCAGCACGCCCCCCACGCCGGCGATCACGCCGTCCAGCAGCAGGTCCCGCAGGAACCCGGCCGGCAGCACGCCGCGCAGCGCGCCCGCGAGCCCGCCGACGCCGTTCTCGATCAGGCCCATGAACGGCTCGGACCAGGAGAACAGCGTCTGGAAGATCAGGCCCATGATCGTCACGAAGACCGCCGTGCCCCACAGTGGGTGCGTGAGCACGGCGTCGATGCGCTCGGTCTGGTGGCTGCGGGGAGGGTTGCGGGTGATCAGGCGCGGGGCCAGCAGGTCGATCTTCGCGTAGCGGGCCGCCACCGCTTCACGCGCGAGGTCGCGGCCTTCGGCTTCCAGGCGGGCGCGCACCTCGAGGGCGATGCCGCGCAGGCGCGGCCGGACTTCGAGTTCGCTGTGCGGGGTCACGCTCATCATCAGCCACAGGGCGAACGCGCGGCGCGCGGCGGGCGTGGGCAGGCTGAACTGCACCTCTTCGCGGATCGCCGCGTCGAACTGGTCGAGGTCGCGGGACAGCTCGGCGCAGGGCTCCCACAGCCAGTCCGGCGCCGGTGGCGGCCGCTCGTCCGCCAGCAGGTCGTCGAGCGTCTCGCGGAGCAGATCGAGGCCCTGGCGGCGGCGCGCGACCGTACCCACGACCGGAATCCCGAACTCCTTGCGCAGCGCGTCGAAGTGCAGGTCAATGCCCTCGCCGCGCGCGGCGTCGATCATGTTGACCACCGCGATGACCGGCAGCCCGAACTCCATCACCTGCATCAGGAAGAACAGGCTGCGCTCGAGCGCGACGGCGTCCAGCACGACCAGGACCGCGTCGGGGCGCGGCAGCCCCTTGCGCCCCAGCAGCGAGTTGATCGCCACCTCCTCGTCGGGAGAACGCGCCGTCAGGCTGTAGGTGCCGGGCACGTCGACCAGCGTGACGCGCCCGGCGCGCGGCAGCTCGGCCTCGGCGGTGCGCGACTCGACGGTGATGCCGGGATAGTTGCCGATCTTGGCGTGGGCGCCGGTCAGCGCGTTGAAAAGGGTCGTCTTGCCGCTGTTGGGGTTGCCGGCGACGGCGACGATCCGCTGCCGGCGAGCGGGGTCCGGGACGGGGGCCATCGCGTCCTCCGGCGAGCGTTCGGGGTCAGAGGGAGCGGCAGCGGATCAGCGCCGCTTCCTGCTTGCGGATCGAGAGCCGATAACCGCGGACCTTGATCTCGATGGGGTCGCCCATGGGTGCGTGCCGGACCACCGACAGCTGGGTGCCGGGTGTGAGACCCATCTCCATGAGGCGCATCCGCAGCCCGTTGCAGGGGTCGATGTCGAGGAGTTCGGCGGCCGATCCGGCAGGCACCAGGTCGAGTGTCACGCGCGTTCCGATCGTTGGTGCACCGGGTCTTGCGGCTATGTCTTGGTTGGACAAGACTTATTGGTATAACAAAGATATGTGCGTAACAACTAGGCGCAAGGATTTTTTACTGCCGGCGGCGAGGTGAGCGAAGCTTGTAATCCCGCTCGTTGCAAGCCTTCGAGGAGCCCTGGCCGCCAGTCGGCGCCGTTCCCGCATCCGCCGGTCCGACGGTAGCATTCAGCCCGTACGGCCAACACGGGGAAGTCGCCGGGACCGCTCGCGGCCAGTTCCGGCTGCGAGACCAGGGGCATCACCGCGGCGGCTAGCCAGCCGGTGGGCAGTTCGGCGTCCAGATCGGCGATCACGAGGCAGGCGCCACGCGCCGAGCCGGCGGCGCGGTCGATGGCGGCGGACCGGTCGATGGCGGCTGCGTGACCGTCGGCGGCGACGGCTGCGGTCAACCGCAGACCGGGCTGAGTCGGGATCGCACGTTCTAGGTACCGGCGCGCCGACGCGCTCAGGCCGACGTCGACCACCACGTACTCGAGTTCCGTGGGCAACTTCTCGGCGGCGAGGGCGATGAGGCCGCGCAGGACGGCCGCAAGGTCGCCCAAGGCCGGCAACAAGACCGAGACTTCGGGCGCCGGCGGCGGTGTCGGTGCAAGCGGCCTCGCCGCGATGCGCCCGCCCGACGGCATCGCACCCGACCACAGCCCGAGTCGCTGGGCGTCCTGGCCGAGCAGATCCCAGGCGAGCCGGGCGTGGGCGAGATGACGCGCGCTGCGGCAGGTCTGCGTCGAGCGCTGGCGGAAGGAACTCAGCGGCTCGCGCAGGAGCACGAGGTCCCCCTTGCTCAGCAGATGGCACCAGAGAGACATGTCGCCGTTGGTCAGGGCCCGCCGGCCGCCGAAGGACATCAGGGCCGGCAAGGCGTCGGCGGCGTCCTCGCGCCGGAAGAGGCAGGTCGTGGGTTCGCCGATCAGGTTGCGGCGGTTGCCCATCATCAGGGCGGCGAGGCTCGTGCCGGGGATCAGCACGTCGACCGCAGCCAGCGGCGCGTTGAAGTCGTCGGGCAGGGCGCCGCCTTCCTCGTCGATCAGGCGGCGGTAGGAAGCCGCCAGGGTCGCCTCGCGGCGATCGGCGAGCGCCGCGGTCAGGCGCGCCACGCAGTCCGGCTCCAGCAGGTCGTCGTCGGCCAGGCACTTGACGTACTCGCCGCGCGCCCGCTCGTAGAGGGCCTGCCAGTTGTCGATCTCTCCCAGCGGCGACGGGTTGCGCACGTAGTCCACGCGCGGATCCTCGACGGCGTGGCGCCGGCAGATCTCCGCGATCTCGCCGCCGGGACTGTCGTCCCCGACCAGGATCTCCAGGTGCGCATGGGTCTGGCGCCGCGCGGACAGCAGCGCCGCTTCGAACCAGCGTGGCTCGTAGGCGGCGATCAGCACGCTGATCAGGGCCGGCCCGTCCGCGGGGCGGGGCGGCGGAGCGGGTCGCCGGAACTCCATGACCAGGTGGCGGCCGAGTCGGGACTCGACGCCCTGGAAGAACGGCCAGACGCTCTCCCCCGTCGCGCACGCCTTGGGCTCCGCCAGCCCGGCCAGACGGGCCAGGCGCTTCAGCTCGGTCGCGTCGACCACGTGCTGGTGGCCCCAGTCCCGCAGGCAGACGTTCAGCATCTCGCAGGGGTTGGCCAGCCAGTCGTAGCCGTAGTCCTTCAGGCCGCAGCGCTCGTGCCAGTCGGGGTCGGCGTAGCAGCGGACGATCTCGGCGAGATCCGGTGTGGCGACGCGCACCACGCCGCCCGGCCGCAGCGCGCGGCGGCATTCGCGCAGGAAGGCCAGCAGCTCGCCCTGCGTCAGGTGCTCGACGAAGTGCTCGCTGTGGATCCCGTCGACGGTGCCGTCGGCGAAGGGCAGGCCGCGCCGGACGTCGAGCTTCAGGTCGGCGTCGCGGTCCAGGTCGAGGTTGACGAAGCCGGGCAGCGGTTGGTCGCCGCAGCCCACGTTCACAAGCACGTCGGCGGCTTCAGGCCCGGCGATCCGGAGCGGGCTTTCGGTCACGGGGCGCTCCCTCGGCGGACGGCGTGGGGCCAGCGGTCGCGGATGTCGGCGGCGTTCGCGACCATCGTGCGCAGCAGACCGCCGATGCGCGCGACGTCGGCGGGCTCGACGCCGCCGCCGGTGGGCAGGGCCAGCACCCGGTCGGTGACGCGCTCGGTGCGGGGCAGCAGCAGGCCGGCGTGCGGGAACAGGGAACGGTAGGGCTCCATGCGGTGGCAGCCGGGGTGGAAGTAACGGCGGGCGAGGACGTTCTCGGCCCGCAGCAGCGCGACCAGCTGGTCGCGCGACAGGCCGGCTTCGTCGCGGTCCACCTCGACCACGACGTACTGGTAGTTGTTCCGTTCGCGCTCGTCGTAGCGCATGAGCGCGAGTCCGGGCACGCCGCGCAGCTCGCGGCGGTAGGCGTCGTAGTGGCCGCGGTTGACCGCGACGATCCCGGTTTCCGCCTCCAGCGAGGTGAGCCCCATGGCCGCCGAGACCTCGGTCATCTTGCCGTTGACCCCGACGTGGATCACGCGGTCCTCGCCGGCGAAGCCGAAGTTCTGCATCAGGCGGACGCGCTCGGCCAGGTCGTCGTCGTCGGTGGCGACGGCGCCCCCCTCGAAGGCGTTGAGGAACTTCGTGGCGTGGAAACTGAAGATCTCGCAGCGGCCGAAGCCGCCGACCGCGCGCCCGTCGCGCGTGCAGCCGAAGGCGTGCGCGGCGTCGAACAGCAGCTGCAGGCCGCGGCGTTCGGCCACGCGCTGCAGCTCGGCGACCCGGGCCGTGCGCCCGAACAGGTGCACGCCGATGATGCCGGTGGTGCGCGGCGTGATCAGCTCTTCGACCCGCTCGGGGTCGAGCGTGTAGCCGCCGGGCTCGATGTCGCAGAACACCGGCGTGATGCGCTGCCACTGCAGCGCGTGGGCGGTGGCGACGAAGGTGAACGAGGGCACGATGACCTCGCCCTGCAGGTCCAGCGCCCGCACGGCGATCTCCAGCGCGGTCGTCGCGTTGCACGTCACCACGACGTGCTTCACGCCGACGCGCTCGGCCAGGCGCCGTTCGAACTCCTCGACCAGCGGGCCGCGGTTGGTCAGCCAGCGGCGGTCGAGCAGTCCCTCGATGCGCTGCAGCAGGGCCGTGCGATCGCCCAGGTTCGGGGCGCCGACGTGTCGGGGAACCGCAAAGGCCGGTTCCCCGCCGAAGTACGCCAGGCGGGGGGTGCCCGACGCTTCCTGAACGCTCGTCTGGGGGAGGTTTGCCGTCCTCACTCCGTCCTCCTGTAGGAGGTGTCCTCATGCTTCGCTGGCGTGGTTGCAAGCGGCGGGCCGGGCCGCAACCGGTGGCGAGAGCCCGGGAACGGGCTTTCAGGGGTCCTGGCGGCCAGAATCCGACCAGCGACCTGCCCGGCCTGGCCGGAACGCGGCACCGGGTGGGCCCGGCGGGGCCCGTCCGGCCCGGGAACGCTGGCATGGGCCTTGCCTTTCCCGCAGGTCACCCTGACCCGAACCGGAGGGACCACCCCTGGCCACCCCGCGCCTGAGTCTGTGCATGATCGTCCGCGACGAGGCAGGGATGCTCCCGGGCCTGCTCGAGAGCGTCGCCGGCCTGTGGGACGAACTGGTCGCCGTGGACAGCGGTTCGCGCGACGCGACCGTGCCGCTGCTGGAAGCGGCCGGCGCGCGCGTCGTGCCGTTCGTCTGGCGGGACGACTTCGCCGCGGCGCGCAACGCCGCACTCACGGCCGCGACCGGGGACTGGGTCCTGATGCTCGACGCCGACGAACGCGTCAGCCCCGAATTGGCGGCGTCCATCCGCGGCCTGCTGGCTGACCCGTACGCGGGTGCGGCGACCGTCCTGCTGCGCGACGAGCTGCCCCACGGCCACGTCCACGAGTGCCGCCTGCTGCGCCTGTTCCGCCGCGATGCCGCGATCCGCTACGAGCACGCGATCCACGAGGACGCCGCGTGCACCGTCGCCGCGGTGCTGCTGCGGGACAAGCGGGAGACGCGCGACCTCGACGGCGTCCTGCGGCACCTGGGCTACGCGCGCGATGTCGCCGCCGCGCGCGACAAGAAGGACCGCGACGTCACCCTGCTGCGGCGCTGCCTCGCCGCCGATCCGGGCGACTGGTACAGCCGCTACAAGTTGCTCGAGCAGGCCCGCTTCTGGAACGACGCCCCGCTCTGGCGGCGCGAGGCGCTGACGGCCGCGTCGCTGCTGGACCGGGCCGGGCCCCGCGCGCTGGACGGTTTCCGCTTCGCCGGCGACCTCATTGTGCACATCGGACGGGGACTGGCGGACGGGGCCATCCGGGAACTGGCTTGGTTGGATCGCTGGGCGCCGACCGCCGCGAGCGCGGCGGAATACTGGCTGCGCCGGGGCGAAGTGCTCGAAGCGCTGGGCCGCGCCGACGCCGCCGCGGACGCCTACCGGGCCTGCCAGGAGCGCGGCGACGTCGCCTCGTCCCAGACCGCAGGCGTCCGACCGCTGATGGGCTTGAGTCGGCTGGCCGCCGCCCGCGGCGAGCTGCGCGAAGCACTGGCGCTGGCCGAGTCGGCGCTCGAGCACGCGCCCCGCGATCCCGAGGCCCTGCTGGCCGCCGTCGCCTTCGCCCACCTGGTGCGCGACGCTGACGGCCTGGCTTCGCGCTACCACCGCCGCCACGGCAACCCGCCGCAGTGGCACGCCGCGGTGGGCGAGCACGCGCTGGTCCGCGGCGACTGGACGGCCGCCCGCGCCGCCCTGGCCCGCGCCGCCGGCACGCCGCCCCGCGGGGCCGCCGCCCTGAAGCTGGCCCAGGCCCGGCTGGCCTGCGGGGACGTCGGCGGAGCGCGCTCGCTGGCGGCTTCACTGATGGCGGAACACCCCGCGGCCGCCCTGGGCGTGGTGGTGTGCGACCTGATCGCCGGGCGCGACCTCGACCTCGAGGTGGACCTGGAACCCGAGGTCGCCGACGTCGCGCTGCGGGCGTGGATCGACGTGCTGTGGCGGAGCAAGCGGCTGGACCTGATGGGGAGTTTCGCGGATCGGTGCGAGGCGATCTCCGCCTCGTTCCCGTGGCTTCCCGAACACTTGCGGATGGCGACGCTGGCCCTGAGTTCCGTGTGAGACCGGATCCGGCCTCATCGCGGCGACTTGTTGCGGCCATCACGATGCGTCGGCCGACCTCCCTGCTTGACGGACATCCGTGATGTGATTACAATGTAGCCACACACGGGAGGCCCGCCGATGAAATCCAGGATCGTCAGAATCGGCAACTCGCGGGGGATCCGTATCCCCAAGCTGCTGATCGAACAATCGGGGATCGCCGACGAGGTCGAGATCGAACTCAGCGGCAACGCCCTGGTGATCCGATCGGCGCGTCCGCCTCGATCCGGGTGGGAGGATTCGTTCCGTGCGATGGCGGCCGTCGGCGACGACACGCTGTTGGATCCCGGTTCGATCGGAGCCACCCGCTGGGATGAAGAGGAATGGGAATGGTGATCAACCGGTTCGAGGTCCACCTGGTCGATCTCGACCCGACCGTGGGGAGCGAGATCAGGAAGACCCGGCCTTGTCTGGTCGTGTCCCCGGACGAGATGAATCACCATATCCGGACCGTGATCGTGGCGCCGATGACAACGAGAGGGCATGCCTACCCGACCAGGATCCCCTGTCGCTTCAAGGGCAAGACGGGGCAAGTCGTGCTGGACCAGCTCCGCACCGTCGACTCGAGCCGATTGGTCAAGAAGCTGGGGCGCCTCGGGGAAAAAACGGCAACCGAGGTTCTCCAGGCGCTTGGTGAGATGTTCGCGCCGTGAAGCGTCCTTCAGTCACGTGATCCTGTCGGAAATCCCTCCGGCCGACGTCGACAGCCTCCCGCGATCCAACCCTCCCATCATCACGATGCGATCCACGAACACCGCCAGGGGATGATCCCCGGCCAAGACCTTGCAGCGGCTGGAGACCCATGGTATCATCATTGTATATACGCATCCTGAGCCCATTTGCGAGGGGCGAGAACATGAGACTGCGGATCCAGAAGTGGGGCAACAGTTTGGCGTTGCGGATTCCCAAGCCGTTCGCGGAGGAGGTCCGCGTCCATCAGGGGTCCATGGTCGAAGTCGCGCTGGTCGAAGGAAAACTCGTCGTGTCGCCGGTCGACCGGGAGACGTCGAGCCTTGAGGAGCTTCTGGCCGGTGTGTCGCGTGGCAACCTCCCGGCGTCGGTTGACTACGGGCCACCGGTCGGTCGGGAGATCTGGTGACGCCCGGCGGTTATGTCCCGGACCGGGGCGACGCGGTCTGGATCACGTTGAATCCTCAAGCGGGGCACGAGCAGGCGGGGCGGCGCCCGGCGTTCGTCATTTCCCCACATGCGTACAACGCCAAAGTCGGGTTGGCGATCATGTGCCCGATCACGAGTCGGGTGAAGGGTTATCCGTTCGAGGTCGTCATTGCTGCCGGTTCAGGCGTCAGCGGGGCGATCTTATCCGACCAGGTCAAGAGTCTGGACTGGCGGGAGCGACGAGCGGCATTGGTTTGCCGGCTGCCGGACGACACGGTGACCGAAGTTCTCGATAAACTGCAGACGCTCCTGAAACATGAGGGAGCATGACCGGCCGCCGCACCCCGGCGGGTCATTCACTGATACCAGCCCCGCGCCGCCGGCAGCCGCTTGAAACCGGGGCGGCTCTCGATGAACTCGCTCAGCAGACGCCCCAAGGTTTCCGCGCGATCGCATTCGACACATGGGCTCTGGTCGCACGTCGTCCAATAGGATGTGTGCCGTCGAGCGCCCACCGAGATGCGGAGCAGGTATTCCGAACAGGGCTGCTGCATGGTCTTGTAGGCGTTCGTGTCCGGTGGAGCCACGTGCACCGGCTGAGCGAAAAACCCGAGAGAATCGGCCAACGTGATGATCCGCGACTTTTCCCGGGCCTTGAGCGGGAAGCGGACGACGAGCGGGGGATCGCCGATCATGTCCTTCACCAGCGTCTCGCTGACCGTGTCGAGGCGATTGCGCCCCCCCGCTCCCCAATGGAAGAGGATCTCAGCCTGGTCCCTGGTCGCGGGTTGCGGCGGCGGCATCGCACAGCCGGCGACCAGCGTGCCGAGGCCCACGAGGGCCACGAGTAGATCGCGGCATCGACCGGGTCCAGCCATGAAGCGCCCCTTCGACGCAACGGCGGGCGTCAGGCCGCTGCCATCCTTCGGCGATCCAACCTGCGCGTCACCACGATGTAAACCCCCAGCGCCGCCAGCGACACCAGCCCCACCGCCGAGTACGCGTACCACAGGTAGTGCGCCTGCGCGTAGACCGCGGGCATCGGCCCCTGGCCGGCCAGGGCGGCGGCGTGCTGCTGCTGGACGGCGTGCGGGAGCGTGGATGGCTCCGGGCAATATTTGCTCAGCAGGAAGCCCGAGAGCACGAAGCCGAAGATGTTGGCGAAGAAGGAATTCATGTGGGCGAAGCCCAGGTAGGTGCCCTCCTTGCCCTTGGGCGCCTGCAGGGAGGCGAACTCCAGCCACTTCGGGCTGAGGAAGCACTCCGCGAGGCCCTGGATGGCGATGCCGATGACCATCATCAGCGTGATCGGGTGCACCGACATGCCCAGGACGTTCACGTGGCCGTGGATCCAGGCCGACCCGGCCATGGCCAGGGCGGAGAACGGGATCAGGCACATCGCCACCAGGATCGAGTTCTCGGGCTTCCACGAGCGCACCAGCTGCGTGATGAGCACCACCAGCAGCACCACCACCAGCGGGTTGATGTTGGCGTACCACTCGGGCTTGTAGGCCTCGCCGGCCATGCGCAGCACGTAGTCCGGCATCGCCGCGTACAGCTGGCCCTGGATCGCCCAGAATCCCGCCGTGATCAGGATGAGCGACAGGAACCGCAGATTGCTCAGGGCCAACCACATGCCCTGCAGGGTCTCGCGGAAGGTGCGGACCTGGGCCGCGCCGTTGTCGTCGTCGGGACGGTAGACCAGCGCCACCAGGATCAACGCTACCAACGATGCGGCGGCCGAGAAGAAGGGCACCGTCTCCACACCCATCTGGATGCGCATGGGCGCTACGACGGTCTTGCCCGTGAACGAGCCGATGTTCACCACCATGTAGAAGATGCTGAACGCACGGGCCCGGTTGCGCTCGTCGGAGCACTTCGAGACCGTGCCGGTGATCACCGGCTTGACGAAGGCGCCGCCGATGACCACGAGCACGAGGCCCGCGATCACCGTCCCGAGATCGTGGAAGAAGCCCAGTGTGCCGTAGCCGACGGTGAGCAGGGCGAAGGCGAGCATCAGTGCGTTGCGGAAGCCCATGCGGTCGGCCAGCGCGCCGGTGAAAAAGGGCATCAGGTAGATCCAGCCGCCGAACAGGCCGGCCACGACGCCCGCCTGGACGTCGTCCAGTCCGACCGCGCGGATCAGGTAGGTGCGCAGGGCGATGAACGTGCCGTAGTAGGCGGCGCGCTCGCAGAGCTCGGCGCCGTTGCCGGTCCAGAAGGCGCGCGGGAAGCGCCAGGTCGTCTTGCCGTCGGTCATGGAATCCTCCGGGGTGCGGGCTGCGGTTCCCCGCAGTGTAGGGCATCGGCGGGGCTGGCGGCAATCGTAGCCCAACTGCACAACCGGAAAGACGGCCTACCTATTGACACTTATGTATTTTGCGTATATATTTACATTAAATGCGTAAAACAAGACCTATCAACGCAATATTTCCAAACATTCGCCTGGGGATCCTGGCAACTACTTGCTTGCATCCTGATCGCTGGTGGTATTTAAGCGATCTCGCAAATCACCTTCAAGTAAGACCTTCGAGCCTTCAGCGTGAACTGACATCATTGGTTGAAGCCGGCATTCTTCTCCGACGTCGCGATGGTAATCGCGTCTACTTCCAGCCTGACCCGGAGTGCCCCTTCCTCGGGGAACTCCAGGGTCTCATGCTGAAAACCGTCGGCCTCGTCGACGTGCTCCGCGAGGCGCTCACGCCGTTCTCGTCGCTCATCTCGTGGGCCTTCGTTTATGGCTCCATTGCCCGTGGCGAGGAGATCAGCTCCAGCGACATCGACCTGATGGTCATCGGGGACATCGGTCTGGCCGTGCTCGCCACTCCCCTCCAGCAGGTCGAGAAGCGGCTGATGCGGCCAGTCAACCCCACCGTGTATACACAAGCAGAGGTTGCAAATAAGTTAGCCGCAGGGCACCCTTTCCTCCGTGAGGTTTTTAATCGTGAGAAGTTGTCGATCCTAGGACGTCTCGATGAACTGGAATCCTCTTTTAGACTCACACCGCGTTCAGCACCACTCAACGAGCCGTTCCGAGATTGACGGTTTGCGATCGGTCGTCGACCGTGATCTCACCGACGCATCGCTCGCCGACCTCTCAGCGGACCGTCGGTTCGCCACCGCCTACAACGCCGTTCTGCAATTGTCGAAAATGGCTATCGCCTGCGCCGGTTACCGGATCACCAGTCGTGGTCACCACCAAACCACGTTCGAAGCGCTCCCGCTCGCACTGGGATCCGAGATCGCAAGTTTCGCCCGGTATTTCGACACCTGCCGACGCAAGCGGAACATCATCGACTACGATTTTGCCAGTTCAGCTTCCGAGACAGAGGCCACTGAGCTCGTCGATAAGGCCGGTGAATTCAGAGTGCACGTGGAAGCCTGGATAGCCGCTCATCATCCAGGAATGGCTATTTGATGCAACCCATCGATGACGAGGGAGCGAACATGACCATCCAATTGACCTTCCTGGGCGCGGCCGGCAACGTCACCGGCTCGCGCTACCTCGTCGAAGCCGGCGGCAAGCGCGTCTACGTGGACTGCGGCATGTTCCAGGAGTGGCGCTACAAGACGCGCAACTGGCAGCCGGGTCCGGTCGCGCCCGCGGACATCGACGCCGTGATCCTGACCCACGGCCATCTCGACCACTGCGGCCTGCTGCCGAAGCTGGTGCGCGACGGTTTCGCGGGGCGCATCCACTGCACCGCGGCGACGGCGGACATCGCCATGATCGTCATGGAGGACGCGGGCACGATCCAGGAAGAGGACGCCCGCAACAAGCGCAAGCGGCACCTGCGCGAGGGACGCAGCGGCCCGCATCCCGAGGAACCCCTCTTCACGCACCGCGACGCCCTCGCCGTCCGCAAGCGCCTGACCAAGACTCCCTTCGGCGCGCCGGTGCGCGTGGCCGACGGGATCGAGGTCGAGTTCACGGGCGCCGGGCACATCCTGGGCGCCGCGTCAGTGATTCTGCGCCTCGGCGAGGCCGACGCACGGCGGACGCTGGTGTTCTCCGGCGATCTCGGCCCCTGGGACATGCCGATCATCGAGGATCCTCAGCCCCCCACCCACGCCGACTACCTGGTGATCGAATCGACCTACGGGGAACGGGACCACGACCCGCCGCAGGCCGTGCCTGAAGCCTTGGCCAAGGTGATCCGGGAGACCGCCGATGCCGGCGGCAACCTGGTGATCCCGAGTTTTTCGGTCGAGCGCACCCAGGACCTGCTCTACCACCTGAACCTGCTGCGCCAAGCGGGCCGCGTCCCGGACCTGCCCGTCTTCGTGGACAGCCCGATGGCCATCAAGGTCACCGAGGTCTTCGCGCGGCATCCCGAACTCTTCGACGAGGAAGCCCGTGTCCTGCTGCGCGAAGGCCGTCATCTCAGCGACTTCCCCGGCCTGCGGCTCTGCCGGACCCGCGAGGAGTCCCAGGCGATCAACTTCCAGAAGCGGCCGGCGATCATCATCGCCGGGTCGGGCATGTGCACCAGCGGCCGCATCAAGTACCACCTCGAGCACAACCTCGGGCGGCCCGAGAGCACGGTGCTGTTCATCGGCTACCAGGCGTCCGGGACCCTGGGCCGCGACATCCTCGACGGCGCGCCCACGGTGCGGCTGCTCGGAGCGATGCGGCCGGTCCGGGCGCGCGTGGCCGAGATCCACGGCTTCTCGGCCCACGCCGGGCGCGGCGAGCTGCTGCGCTGGGCGCGCGCGTTGCGTGAGAAGCCCCGGCACGTGTTCGTCACCCACGGCGAGCCCGAGACCGCGGCGGCCTTCGCCGAGTCCCTGAACCGGGAATGCGGGTACGAGGCGACGGTGCCGGCGTACCTCGACACCGTCACCCTCACCTGATCCCACGGCCGCCCGCCGCCGCCCCGGAGGACGACATGCACGACGACCGCGACGGCCTCGCCGGACGCTACCGCCGCATCGGAGCGCAGCTGGCCGAGTTGTTCCTGAAGACCGGCGACCCGACCGCCCGCATGGCGACCGCCGTCGCCGTGCTGCACCACAAGATGCCGCACTACTTCTGGACGGGTTTCTACCGGGTGGTCGACGGGGCGCTGGTGGTCGGCCCCTACCAGGGGCCGGTAGCCTGCGCGGTGCTGCGCGGACCGGAGGGCGTGTGCTGGGCCGGAGTCCGCGGCGGCGCGACGGTGGTGGTGCCCGACGTCCACGCCTACCCGGGCCACGTCGCCTGCGACGCGCGCTCCCGCAGCGAGATCGTCGTGCCGGTGCGGGACCGCACGGGGGCCGTCGTGGCGGTCCTGGACGTGGATTCCGAGCGTCCGGACGCCTTCGGCGAGGCCGACCGCGCGGGACTCGAACAGATCGTGTCGCTGCTCTTCTGACCGACCGGCCTTCATTTCACGAGCATCAACTTGCGACCGACCACCGATCCCTCCGTCGCGAGGCGGACCAGGTAGAACCCGCTGGGCGCGGGCCGGCCCGCGGCGTCGCGGCCGTCCCAGACGAAGGCGTGCGGTCCGGCGGACAGGTCGGCGTCGACCAGGCTCGTCAGCAGGCGGCCGTCGGCGGCGTGGATGGTGAGGCGGGCGCGGCCGGCGCGGGCCAGCGTGAAGTCCAGCTGCGTGGAGGGGTTGAACGGGTTCGGCGCAGCCGTCAGTTGCAGGCCGGCGGCGGACGGCGGCACGCCCATCGTCTGGTAGACGTCCTCGTGCTCGAGGATCCAGAAGCCGTCCTCCATGTCGACGAGGTAGAGACGCGGGCCGCGCGCGACGACGCTCTGGGCCGTGCCAGCGGTGTCGAAGTGGCCGACCGGCGTGGGCAGGCGCTGGTCCTTGATGTCCAGGATCGTCAGGCCGTGGGGGTAGGTCGCCGTGTAGACGAAGTCGCCCTGGAGCGTGACCCCGGCGGGGTGGCCCTTGGTCAGGCAGCGGCCGATCTCCACCGGGCTGGCGGGGTTGCTCACCAGCACGAGCCGCAGGCCGGCGCTCCCCTCGGCGAGCACCACGAAGCCGTCGCCCGCATCGACGCCCTGGCTGAAACCATCGGTGCCGAGGTGGCCGGCGAGGGTGGGGTGGGCCGGATCGGACACGTCGACGATGCGCAGGCCGTCGTAGCCGAAGGCCAGGTAGGCCGTGTCGTCACGGACCTGCAGGCCGTAGACGTACTGCCCCGGCACGTAGTAGCGCCCGACCAGCCGCGGCGCCGACGGCGTCGCGACGTCGACGATCAGCAGGCCTTGGTTGCGGTCGCCGACGTAGCAGAGGTCGCCGGCCAGCACGATGCAGTTGGCGTAAAAAGTGGAGTATCGGCCGAGCAGGACCGGCACGGCGGGATCGCGCACATCGACGATCTGCAGCCCGCCCGACTCCGCGGCGACGTAGGCGATGCCGTCGCGGACCTTGACGTCGCGGGCGTGGGTCGCCGGCCAGCGGCCGAGTTCGCGCGGCCGGGCGGGATCGCGCACGTCGACGATGCGCAGGCCGTCGTAACGGCCGACGACGTAAGCGATGGTGCCCACGACGTCCATCTTCGCGCTGTGGCCGCCCTCGTCGCGACGGCCGACCTCGACCGGGGCCTCTCCCGGCGCCTGCGCCACCACCGCCAGTCCGGTGGGGCTGGTCGGCACGTAGAGCCAGTTGCGGCCGGCGACCGTCGTGAGGCAGTTGTCGTAGGGCAGCGACCCCGTCCAGACCGGCGCCGCCGCGTCCGTCAGGTCGTAGGCCTGGAAGCCGCAGCTGAACCCGGAGACGTAGAGACGGTCCCCGACGGTCACCGCATCCACGACGTTGCCGGGCAGCGGGTAGGTGCGGACGGCGAGGGGCGCGGCCGGCGTCGAGAGGTCCAGGACGCCGAAGCCGTCGTCGCCGAGCGCGCAGTAGGCGTGGTCCCCGTGCAGGCTCAGGCCCCGCACCGAATCCCAGGGTTGGGTCACCGACACCGGTTTCGGCGCGGCCGGCCACGTGACGTCCAGGACGTGCAGGCCCCCGGACCCGTACGACAGGTACGCCAGGTGGCCCTGCAGGTCGACCTCGAACAGGGTGCCGTCGGTGCTGTAGGCGGACGCTTCGCGCGGGTCCTTGGGGACGCGGACGTCCACGATGCGCAGGCCGTGGTCGCCGAGGGCGAGGTAGGCGAAACCGCCGCGCACCACGATGTCGTAGATGCGCCCCGGGAAGTCGAGCCGCGCGAGGCCGCGCGGGTGCTCGGGGTCGCGCACGTCGACCACCGCGAGGCCGTAATCGATGAGGCTCACGTAGGCGATGCCGCGCGCCTCGGCCACGCAGTAGATCTCGCTGGGGAGCGTGAGGCCGCCGAGGCGGACGGGGGCGGCGGGGTCGCGGAAATCGACGATCTCCAGGGCGGCGCCGTTGCCGACCAGCACGGTGTCGCCCATGGCGCAGGCCCCGTAGCAGGCGCCGTTGGGCCAGTGCCCCAGCGGTTTCACGCGTTCGGCGGCGTTGGGCAAGGGAATGCCGGGATCGGTCTGGGCGCGGGCGCCCGCCGCGCAGACGAGCAGCGCGGCCAGCAGGGCGAGGCCGGGGCGGCGGGCGAACGACACGTCGGTCCCCTTCCAGACGGGTGGCCGGATCTGATTCAGTATACGGGTTCCCCACCCCGGCGACCAGCGCCGCAAACAGGGCTTTCCTGAACGCGCCCGTTCACTATCTTGGCGAATGAAGCCCGAACACCATCCCCGGAGGTCGCGATGAACCCCACGTTCGCCCTTGTCCTGGGCCTGATCCTCGGCCTCGCCCTGGCGGCCGGAGTCGGCGTCGGCGTGCTGCGGACTCGGATGATCACCCCCCGCCGCAGCCGTCACGGCTTCGACGAGACCTGCGCCGCGATCGAGCGCGTGGTCCCCGCCGACCCCGAAGGCTGGAGCTTGCCGTTGCCGGCCTGGGACGCCCACGCCGTCCTGGAGAAGAAGGGCCTCGCACCGGCCAACCTGCGCTCGCTGCGTTTCTTCTTCGTCTGCAATCCCCAGCTCGCCTCGGGCCTGTTGCGGCTGGATCCGACCTTCGCCGGCATGATGCCGTGCACCTGGGCCGTCTATGAGCGGCAGGACGGGACGGTGTGGTTGGCGAAGCTGAACGTCGGGCTCATGAGTCGCCTGTTCCCGCCGGCAATCGCCGCGATCATGGGTCGGGTCGCCGCCGCGGATGAACGGTTCCTGGCGGAGATCCTGGGCTGAGCCGGGGATCCGCCGGGGCCCGTCGCGAATCCGCCCTGGCGCTTTCCGCCCGGGACGCTTATCGTGGTGGGGATCCGTCGGGCATCAGTGTCAATGGTTCGCATCCCGACCCCCATAAATTCCGTTACGAGCTGAGAATGCGACTTGGCTCATCCGAGCCAAGGAGAACCCTGAGTTGAGTTTCGAAATCTTCGGTCTCGATCCGCGCATCCTCGATGGCGTGCGCGCCGCCGGCTATACCACGCCGACCCCCATCCAGCGCCAGGCGATCCCCGAGGTCATGGCCGGCCGCGACGTCCTGGGCGTAGCCCAGACGGGCACCGGCAAGACCGCGGCCTTCGCCTTGCCCATCCTCCAACGCCTGCTCGACGGCCCCCGCGGCCGCACGCGCGCGCTGATCATCGCGCCCACGCGCGAGCTGGCCGAGCAGATCCACGGCTTCTTCCACTCGATGACCCGCCGCACCGGCCTGCGCAGCGCGACGGTGTACGGCGGCGTCGGCCGCGCCGCCCAGGCCCAGGCCCTGCGCCGGGGCACGGAGATCATCGTGGCCTGCCCGGGCCGCCTGCTCGACCACATGGGCGAGGGCGACGCCGACCTGACCGGGATCGAGGTGCTCGTCCTGGACGAGGCCGACCGGATGTGCGACATGGGCTTCCTGCCCGACGTGAAGCGCATCCTGCGCGAACTGCCCGTCGACCGCCAGACGCTGTTCTTCTCGGCGACCATGCCGGCGGACATCCGCTCCCTGGCCGACCGGATCCTGCGCAACCCGCTGGCCGTCCAGGTCGACACCATCGCCCCGGCCGCGACGGTCGCCCATGCGATCTACCCCACGACCGACCGCCTGCGCAAGAGCATGCTCGAGACGCTGCTGCGCCGCGTGGCCACCGGCCGCACGCTGGTCTTCACCCGCACGAAGCACCGCGCGCGCGGCCTGGCCCAGGACCTCGAGCGCTGCGGGATGCGCGTCGCCGAGCTGCAGGGCAACATGCCGCAGAGCAAGCGGCAGCAGGCCATCGACGGCTTCCGCAGCGGCCGCTACGACATCCTGGTCGCCACCGACATCGCGGCCCGCGGCATCGACGTCACCGCGGTCAAGCACGTCATCAACTATGACGCGCCCGACACCGTGGACGCCTACACCCACCGCATCGGCCGCACCGGCCGGGCCCAGCTCACCGGCGAGGCCTTCACCCTGGTCGACAGCGACGACAGCGAGCTGATCGAGCGCATCGAGAAGACCCTGGGCGTCCCGCTGGAGCGGCGCCGCATCGACGGCTTCGACTACGGCGCCTTCACGCCCGAGACGGCCCTGAACCCGGTGCGCCGCGCCGCGGCGGCGGGACGGTCAGGTGGCGGCGGGCGGCGGCGGGCGCCGACTCGGATGAAGCGCTTCGGTTAAATTAACGTCTCGCACCTTCCTGACGGGGGACGCGCCCCGGGCACATCGTGTGCCCGGGGCGCTTGGCCTTCCGGCCCTTTCGCCATCCTGGCTTCAGGGCCTGCAGGACACCCCCGTCAGGAAGGTGCGAGACATCGTCAGGGGTACGGCGGGCTCAGGCCGAGGCGCGGTTCTTCCAGTTCCACCACTTGAGCAGCTTGGGATCGCGGTCGGCCGCTGCGGTCGAGGCGTAGTAGACCGCGCAACGGAACACATAGAGCACGCAGGGGTCCTGCCGCTCGCCGCGACGCTCGCAGAGTTCGTGGTAGAGGCGGACGGGATCCAGGCCGCGCAGGTCGGCGGGTTCGCACATCCCCAGCTCGCGCAGGTCGGCGGCGAGGCTCGGACCGATGCCGGGCATGACCTGCAGGGGATCGCGACGGCTGGCGGCGGTCACAGGGCCGAGACGCTGCGCAGCAGCGCCTCGTTGTCGGGCGTCTGCTCGATGAGCTTCAGCAGGCCCAGCATGGCGGTCTTGGGGTCGGCCTGCACCATGCGGCGGCGCAGCGTGTTCAGGCGGGCCATCTCGTCGACGGTGTAGAGGAGTTCGTCGCGGCGGGTGCCGCTGGCACGCAGGTCGATGGCCGGGAAGACGCGGTTCTCGGCAAGCGAGCGGTCCAGCACGATCTCGCTGTTGCCGGTGCCCTTGAACTCTTCGAAGATCAGGTCGTCCATGCGCGAGCCGGTCTCCACCAGCGCGGAGGCGACCACAGTCACCGAGCCGCCGTGCTCGATGTTGCGGGCCATGCCGAAGATCCGGCGCGGGATCTCCAGGGCGCGGGCGTCCAGGCCGCCGGTCATCGTGCGGCCCGAACCCGCGGCGTGCAGGTTGAAGGCGCGCCCCAGCCGCGTCAGGCTGTCGATGAGCACCACCACGTCACGCCCGCACTCCAGCTCGCAGCGCACCTGCGCCATCGCCAGCTCGGCCAGCCGCACGTGGGTGGCCGTGTCCTGGTCGCTGGAGCTGGCCAGCACCTCGGCGGGCACGCGTCGGCGGAAGTGGGTGACCTCCTCCGGACGCTCGTCGATCAGCAGCACGACGATGCGCGTCTCGGGATCGCAGGCGGAAATCGCGATGGCCAGGTCCTCGAGGATCTGCGTCTTGCCCGCCTTGGGGGGCGAGACGATCATCGCGCGCGTGCCGCGGGCCAGGGGCGCCACCAGGTCGACGATGCGCATGGTGACGTTCCCGCCGTCGCCCAGCCGGAAGCGCTCGGCGGGGTTGATCGCGGTGAGCTTGTCGAAGTGGATACGATTGCGGAAGGCGGCGGGCGCGAGCCCGCAGATCGAGGACACGTCCCCGAGCTGCGGGCCCTTGCGGCCCTTTTCGAGCGGTCCCTCGACCACGGCGCCGTCGATCAGCGCGTGCTTCTGCACGAGCTGGGGCGGGACCCAGGGGTCCTCGGGACGGGACTGGAACGACCGCACTGGGCTGCGCAGATAGCCGCCGCCGCGCTTGTCGAGACCGAGGACACCGGTAACTGTTTCGGACATCAATACGCCGCCTGCGGCTACTGGACGACTTCGGTGGTCCAAGCCGTGAACGAGACCCGACAGGTGAGGAAGAAATCCTTGATCCGCGCCACGGTCACGCCGCCGGCCATGTCGAGGTCCAGCTCGAGGCGAGGGTCACCCTCGTCGTCGAGGTAGGAGCGCGAGTAGCGGCGGGTCTGGTTCCAGGTGTTGACCTTCTTCAGCGTGGCGTTGCCGTCGCCGAAGGGCGCATAGAACTGCAGCGACTCGCCGTCCTTGGCCACGAACATCCACGTGTTGTAACCCTCGAGCTTCCACAACAGGTCGCCGTCCTCGTCGACCTCGACGGAGAAGCCCTCGCCCTCGAGCAGCTCCTGGACGTCGTTGCGGGTGATCGACTCGATGACGTCCTTGTCGCCGGCCTGGGCGGCGGCGGCGAAGGCCAAGGCCAACACGGCCAGCAGCGTGACGAAAACGAGGGACCTGGCGGTGCGGGTCGCGGTAACGGCCGGTTTCTGGCTCACGTCGGATCTCCTTGAAAGGTAATGGGGGTGCCGAACTCCACGCGGGAGCATCCATTCTACCCGCAATCGACCGGAACCGCCAAGGAAAAGTGATACGGCGGGTCCGGAATCAGCCCTTCACCTCCCGGACGCAGTCGATAACGGTCCCGTCCACCCACTTGACGGCGGCCACCACCTTGTCGCCGAGCGCGGGAGGGGCCGGGGGACCTCCGACGATTTCCTCGACCTCGGCCTTGAGGTCGCGGATGTCGCGCAGGGGCAGGCTGCTGCCGCGCAGCTTCTCCAGCAGGTCCCGTCGCAGGGGGTTGATCGCGATGCCCCGCTCGGTGACCACGACGTCGATCAGCTCGCCGGGGCCGCAGAGGGTGGTGACGCGGTCGACCAGCACCGGGATGCGGTCGCGGAAGCTGGGCACGGGCAGGATGGTGCACCTGCCGGCCAGGCAGTTCATCCAGCCGCCGATGCCGTGCAGCAGCCGGCCGTCGCTGTGGGTCACGACATTGGCGTTGAAGTCGACGTCGACCTCGGTGGCGCCCAGGACGACCGCGTCCAGCAGGCTGGCGAAGTTGCCCTTGCCGTGCCAGTTGTAGCTGGTGAAGGGGCTGGTGTTGACGTGGCCGGGGTTCTCGCGCATCGAGCGCACGCCCGCGAGGTCGAAGGTCTGGCCGTCGAGGATGTAGTCGGTGAGGCCCTCCTCGAGCATGTCGACCAGGTACTGGGTGCTGCCGCCGCGCACGAAACGCGCCTTGATCCCTCGCTCGCGCATGATGTCGCGCAGAAACAGCGCGAAGCTCAGGGCCGTGCCGCCGGCGCCGGCCTGGAAGCTGAAGCCGTCGCGCACGATGCCGGCCTCGTCGCAGAAGCGGGCGGTGAGTTCGGCGATGAGCAGGCGGTCGGGCGACTTGGTAATCTCGGTGGTGCCCGAGACGATCTTGCTGGCGTCGCCGATGCGGTCCAGCACGACGACCTGGTCGACGTTGTTGCCCTGGATCTGCCAGGGGATGCAGGGGAACGGCACGAGGTTGTCGGTGACCACGATGACGTGGTCGGCGTACAGCGAGTCCGCCAGCGCGAAGCCCAGCAGGCCGCAGGCGGTCGGGCCGCGGTCGCCGGTCGCGTTGCCGAAGGGGTCGGCCGTCGGGGCCGCGATGACCGCGATGTCGATGTGCACTTCGCCGTCCTGGATCGCCTGCCAGCGGCCGCCGTGGCTGCGCAGCACGCCCATCCCCCGCATCCGGCCCTGGCTGCAGTAGTCGCCCAGGGGGCCGTTCATGCTGCCCTCGATGTGGTGGATGACGCCGCTCTCCAGCAGCTCGATCAGGGGAGCGTGGCAGGGGAAGGCCGCGCTGGGCACCCAGCGCAGGTCCCTGACTCCCAGCTCGGCCGCGGCCCGGAACACCTGGTTGGCGACCAGGTCGCCGTTGCGCAGGTGGTGGTGGCTGCCGATGGTCATGCCGTCGCGCAGACCGGCGCGCTGCAGAGCGGTCTTCAGATCCGCGACGGTTTTATCGCCGTCGGCCGGGTAGTCGGCGCAGGTGCGGACGGGCGGGGCGGCCTTGCGCCCCTGCGGGCGGTGGCGGCCCACACCCTGAAAGGGAACGGCCGGGTCGCCGTTGATCTCGACCGGCACCAGGCGGCCGACGGCGTTCTCGACCAGTTTCGTCATCGCGCACCCCCGTCATTGCCCGCGGTTGCATTGCCCGCGGTTGCGTTGCCCGCCGCTTCGTGGTCCGGGGTGCGCCAATCGGCCGGCAGCAGCCCGACGGCCAGCGCCGTGGCGATGACGCCCTGGGCCCGCTTGACCACCGGGGCGTCGATCATCTTGCTGCCCAGGGCGACCACGCCGAGGCCCTTCGCCTCGGCCTCCTCGAACGCCAGCACGATCCGCTGCGCCTTCGCCAGCTCGTCCGGCGAGGGAGCAAAGGCGGCGTGCACCGCCGCGATCTGCCGCGGGTGGATGCAGCCCTTGCCCACGAAGCCCAGCGCCTTGGCCTCGGCGCAGGAGGCGTTTAGGCCGGCCTCGTCGGCCACGTCGGTGAACACGGTGTCGATCGGCTGCACGCCGGCCGCCACCGCGCCGTTGACGACCTGGCTGCGGGCCCAGAACGACTCGCGGCCCTCGAGCGTGCGCGGGGCGCCGATGTCGGCGGTGTAGTCCTCGAGCCCCACGGCCAGCGCGATCACCGACGGGTCCGCCGCCGCGATCTCGTAGGCGCGCCAGGCGCCCAGGGCCGACTCGATGATGGGCATCAGGTAGATGTCGCCCGCGAGCTTCAGCTTCTTGCGGATCGCCGCGATGCGGGCGGCGACGGCCTCCACCTGGGCGGGGTCCTCGACCTTGGGGACGAGGATCACGTGCGGGTTGTGCGGCACGACCCAGTCGAGATCCTCGAGCCCGCGCGCGCCCTGGTTGATGCGGACCATGCGCTCGGCCTGCCCGAAGTCCACCACGCGCAGGGCGTTGCGCACCAGCACGCGCGCGGCGTCCTTCTCGGCGGGCGCGACGGCGTCCTCGAGGTCCAGGATCACGCCGTCGGGCAGGTGCAGGCCGGCGTTCAGGAAGAGTTTGGGCTGGTTGCCCGGCAGGTACAGGCGCGAGCGGCGCAGGCGGCGTCGGGCGGCCGGAGCAGCGCCGCAGGGGCGCTGCTCCGGCAGCAGGACACGCGAGAGGCCGGGATCGGCGCGGCGCGCCGCGCACTCCAGGCGGGCGTCCAGGACGAAGGGCACCGCGCCCTGGTCGTCGACCTCGACGCGCGCGTGCTCCAGGCCCAGGGCGCGGCAACCGTCCGCGACTTGCGTCCGGATGCGCTCGCCGTACATCGAGGCCACCTTGCTCACGACGGACAGCTCCAGGCCTCCCTTGTCGCGCAGTTCCACCGAGATCCAGCAGTCCGAGCGTACGCCCGCGCCCCGGCTGCCCGCCTCTCCCCTGCCTGCCATGGTCCCACCTCACGGTCGATCCGGTCGTGGTGTGAAGTCGCGGGGCCCGCCCGCGGCGGCGCCCCGCCTGAATGATGGCCGCAAGGCCGTCCCTTTTCAAGGGAATCGCCGCCACGAGACCCGACGGGCGGCGTATTCCGCTCAATGGGCGCCTCCCGACGCCGATAATCTGGATGCCCGGCGCACGCCCGCGGACGCCGGCCCGGCACCCGTCCCTGACCCGGAGCACACCCATGAAGATCCTGATCGTCGACGATTCTCGCGCCATGCGGCGCATCATCCAGCGCACCCTGCGCCAGGCGGGGTTCACCGGTCTGGCGATTCTCGAAGCTGAGAACGGCGCCGAAGCCCTCGCGATCGTGCTCGACTCGCGTCCCGACCTGATCCTGTCGGACTGGCACATGCCGCGCATGTCGGGGCTCGAGTTCAAACGGGCCCTCAACGAGGCCGGCATCGGGATCCCCTTCGGTTTCGTCACCTCCGAGAACACCCACGAGATGCGGCAGCTCGCCGAGGAGGCCGGGGCGGACTTCCTGCTGGCGAAGCCGTTCACGCCCGAGGACATGAACCTGGCGCTGGAGGCGTTCGTGACGTGACGGCAGCGACCGACATCCCGACCCGCGACGCCCCGGCTCTCGCCGACCTCGCCGCCGCCGCCAACGCGGTCCGCGAGACGTGCGACCTGCAACTGGGGTTGGCGCTCCGGACTCGACCGGACGACGAGGGAGCGGCGGTGGCGGCGGTGGCGGCGGACTGGTGCCGCAGCAGCATCAGCCTGACGACGGCCGGCGGTTGCTGGCGGCTGACGATGGTGGTGGACGCCCTCAGCGCCCGCCGGCTGGCGCAGAGGCTGTACGCCCTGGATCCCGACGAGGACCCCGCGCACGCAGAACTGTCCGACGCCTTGAAGGAGATGGTCAACATCGCGGCCGGCGTCTTCAAGCGCGACCGCTGCGGGGAGGCGCTTCGCATCACTCTGCCCGTGTTCGCGGTGGGTTGGCCGGGCCAGGCGCCGCCCGCCGGCGTCCAGGACTCGATACGACTGACCGCCGGCACTTCCGATCCCCAGATCCACGTGCTGCTCCGATGGCGGCGGGAAGACGAACCGGGAGATGACCGAGATGAGTCTTAAATTCGCCGTCGGAACCCTGATCGACACGCTGGACCGGACACTGGGCCAACCGGCCGGCTACGATCCGGCCCCGGCAGGCCCGGCGTGGGACCCGGCCACGGCACCCGTCGGCGCCTGGCGCATCCCGCTGCTGGACGACGAGGGCGAGGAGGTCGGATCCGTGGTCGCCGACCTGGGATCGGTCGTGCTGCTGGGCGGATCGCTGATCATGCTGCCGGAGAGCAGCATGCGGGAACAGGTGGCGGATCGATGCCCTTCGTCCCCGGTCCTGGAAGCCTACGCGGAAGTCGTGAACGTCCTGCGGAGCGTCATCAACAATATCCACCGCAACCCCCATGTCGTCCCCGGGCGGCTCGGGCCGTACGATGAGGGCGCGGACTGGCAAGCCGCACCTACGTCGCAGCTCGACCTCGTCGCGAACTCCGCGCTCGGGCCGATCCGATTGGCGTTCCTCGGTCGCTGACCCCTAGCCGATCACCACGGCGAAGGCCGCCCCCTCGGGGACGGCCTTCCCGCATCCCGGTTCCGGGGTCAACCGACGGGCTGGACCCTGGGCTGCTCGCGCGCGGCGCCGAGGGACTGGAAGATCTCCATCATACCCTCGAGTCCGAGCGAAACCTCGGCCATGGTCTGCTCGGCGATGTCCGGGGGCAGCGCCAGCCGCTCGGCCGACGTCGGATCGAAGCGGTAGAGCAGGGCGTCGGCGCCCATGCCCCAGCCCACGTCCCGACACAGAACGTCCGCGATGTGGACGATGTCCAGCAGCGGCTCGGGATCGGGGCAAGCGGAGGGATGATGGTGGTACCGCACCGCAGTCACGATGCGGGCGGGGATCTGCCAGCGCTGGAGCAACGAGGCGGCGACGGAAGCGTGATCGGTGCCGAAGGCCTCGCGCTCGGCCTCGTCGAAGGGGATGCCGTTCTGGTCCATCAGCTGCCTGATCTTGTCCATGTCCACGTCGACGAAGTTGCCCAGGACGATCTTGCCCATGTCGTGCAGCATACCGGCGGTGAAGGCGTCCGCCGGCTCGGTGCTGCCCAGTTCCTGGGCGAGGTACTCCGAGGCCATGGCGGTGGCGATCGCGTGCTGCCAGAGCATGGCCGGGGCGAGGTCGTACCCGCGGATCGGCTTGCGGGTCATTGGCGCCACGCACACGGCCAGCACGATCTGGTAGACCCGCTTCAGACCCAGCCGGGTCATGGCGTACTGCACCGAGCCGATCGACTGTTCGCAGCCGAAATAGGCCGAGTTGGCCAGCCGCAGCAGGCTGGTGGTCAGGCCCGGATCGACCTCGATGACTTTGGCCAGCTCCGCGTAGCTGACGTTGGGGTCGTTGCAGTACTTCTGCAGCTTGAAGACGACCTCGGGCAGCGGCGGTACCGCGTGCACCTTGGCCAGGATCTCGCGTTTGAGGCTCACAGTTCCGACTCCTTTCCGTCCGTCCGGACGATCGTGCGCCCGGACTGCAGGTCCAGGGCCAGGGTGCGCGCTTGCGATCCGCCCACGCACTGGGCCCGCAGATCGAGTCCGTTCTTCCACAACACCTTGCCCAGCACTTCGAAATTGCGCTGGCCGATCTTGAAGATCTCATCAGGACCCAGGGGCGACCCGCCGCCGGCCGCCTTGACCAGCAGGTTGCGGCGGTTCGCGCCGAGGTCGTAGACGGCCTGCAGCAACGCGGGCACGCCCGTATCGACGAACATCGCGGGCCGGGCGGCGGCCTTGCGGGGGTCGATCTTCGAGAGGGGCAGCATGCAGTGGATCAACCCGCCCACGCCCGTCTCGGGGTCGAAGACGGTCACCCCCAAACAGGAACCGAGCGAGTAGGTCACCAGGATCTGGGTGGGATCCGCCGCGGCCGCCATCGAGGAGATGTCCACCGCGACGATGGCACGTCCCGATTTCTGCGCCTGGGCGACATCGATCAGCGCATTCATCGGTTCCCTCCCTTCATGCGGTTCGGTCGAAGGATCATCTCAGATCCTCCTGTAGACGGACTGCTGCCGGCGCTCGAATCGATCCGCGACGCCCAGCAACGTCTCGGATCCGCCGACGATCAGGTGCCCGCCCGGCTGCAGCAGACGGTGGAATTCCGACACTGCGCTCGCCCGCTGCTGCGGGTCGAAGTAGATCATCACATTGCGGCAGAAGACGACGTCGAAGACGCCGCGGACCGGGAAGGGCGTCCGGCCCAGGTTCAGGCGGCGGAACAGGATCATCCGCTTGAGTTCGTCGTCGATGCGCTGGACATCGCCCTCCCGGCCGGCCCGGGTCGAGAACGCCGCTTCCAGGTAGCGGCGCGGCACCGCGGCGACCTGCGCCGCGGTGAAGTTGCCCTGTTGCGCCTTCTGCAGGGCCAGGGTCGAGATGTCCGTGGCCAGGATGCGCCACTCCGTCGCGGCCGGCAGGGCCGCGCGCAGGACCATGGCCAACGAATACGGCTCCTCGCCGGTCGCGCACCCCGCCGACCAGAAGTGCAGGCGCCTGCCCGCGGACGCCAGCCGGCGGGCGGCGGCGGCGGCGAACGTGAAGTGGTCCGGCTCGCGGAAGAAGCGCGTGACGTTTGTGGAAACAACGTCGACGAGGTGGACGATCTCCGACGCGCCGTCGGCGGAATCCAGCACGCGCAGGTAGGCGCCGAAGTCCGCCAGTCCGAGATCCTGCAGGCGGCGGCGCACCCGCGCTTCGATCAGGGCCGACTTCCCCTCGTCGAACGAGAAGCCTGCGTATTCGTGCAGGATGTCGCGGAATCGGGCGAATTCGCACGCCGACAACCCCGCCGCGGCCTCGGACGCCTCGTGCGGCGACGGCGTGTCCGCCTCGGCCCAGGTCCCGGTCTGACGACGGTTCATGCCGTGCCTCCCGGTCCATCGGCGCCGATGAACACGCGGACGGCGTCCAGCAGGATCACGACGCGGTCGCCCAGTTGCGCCAAGCTCGCGACACAGGAGCCGGTGGCGCCGTCCGCCGGCGGGGCGGTCGTCGCGACGTCGATCGTCAGCACATCCGTCACCTCGTCGACGACGGCGGCGGCGACCACGGTTCCCGCCACGGTTTCGATCCGGCAGACCACCAGGCACGTACGCCGGGACTCCGGCACGGCCTCCATCCCGAACAGGGAACGCAGATCGACGACCGGAACGACCCGGCCGCGCAGGTTCACGACGCCGCGCACGTGGGTCGGCGCTCCTGGGACCCTGGTCACGGGCAGCATCCCGCTGATCTCCTGCACCACGCCGATGTCTAGCCCGTAGGTTTCGCCACCCAGCCGGAAGCCCAGGTAGCGCCCGGGGGCCGCGACGGTCGTGTTCCGTGCCAGCGTCTCCATGTCCGTACTCCGTTTCCGCGAGACCGCAGTGTTCGCTCAGGCTCCGGCCGGAATCGCCCGGGCGCGCTCGCCGTGCGCGCGCACGGAACGCACCAGTCCCGGAGCGTCCAGGATCAGCGCCACGTTCCCGTCCGCAAGAATGGTGCCGCCCGCGATGCCCGGCACGCCGCCGGCCGGGCGGTCGAAACCCTTGATCACGACCTGTTGCTGCCCGAACAGTTCATCGGCCACCAGGCCGATGCGGCAGCCGTCGCCTTCGATCACCAGCACCACCGGCCGCGCCGGCCCGGCGACGGCGGCGCCGATGCCGAAGCGCTCGCGCAGCCGCAGCAACGGGATCAACTCCCCGTCGAGGCGCAGCAACTCGTCCGCGTCGAAGGGCCGCACGATGTCGGCCGGTTCCGGCCTCACGATCCTCAGGACGGCGAGCGTCGGCACGATGTACGTCTCGGCGCCGACCCCCAGCAACAACCCGTCGATGACCGCGAGCGTCAACGGCAACCGGAACCGGAACCGGCAGCCCCGTCCCGGTTCCGACGCGATCTCCATCCCGCCGCGCAATTCCTCGAGGTTGCGGCGCACCACGTCCAGGCCGACGCCCCTCCCGCTGACCTCGGTGACCTGCGTCGCGGTCGAGAAACCGGGCAGGAAGATCAGGTCGTGGATCTCGTGGGTGGCCGGCTGCGCGCCGGGCGGCAGCAGACCGCGGCGGATCGCCTTGTCGAGGATGGCGGCGCGGTCGAGGCCGCGCCCGTCGTCCTCGACTTCCAGGACGATGCTGCCGCCCTCGTGGTAGGCCCGCAAGCCGATGGTGGCGCGCGCCGGCTTGCCGGAGGCGACCCGCGTCGCGGGATCGGGCTCGATGCCGTGGTCCACCGCGTTGCGCAGCAGGTGGATCAGGGGATCGGTCAGCAGGTCGACCACCGAGCGGTCGAGTTCGGTCTCTTCGCCGCTGGTGCGCAATTCCACGTCGCGCCCCGACTTCTGGGCCAGGTCGCGCACCAGGCGGGTCATCTTCTGGAAGACCGGCCGCACCGGCACCAGGCGCACGTCCAGCCCGATGCGCTGCAGTTCGCGGCCGAGCTTGCCGAGGCGCTCCAGGTTGCGCTGCTGCTCCACCGGCAGCTGCTGCGGTGCAAAGTGGCGCCGGATCATCGCCTCGGTGATGACCAGCTCGCCGATGGTGTCGACCAGCAGGTCGAGGCGGTCGGCGCTCACGCGCACGGCCTCGCGTTGCACGGCGCGGGGCGGCGCCGCGATCGGTGCCGATGCTGTCGCCGGTATGGCCGCATCGCGCCGGCGCTCCTTCCCCCGCGCCAGCATCACCAGGCCGCCGGTCGGCGCCGGTGGCGCCAGGCACGCCGCCAGCGTCGGGACTTCCCCGGGCACGTGCAACCAGCCGTCGCCCCGCAGGCCAAGGACCACGTCGGCCACGAGCCGCTTCAGGGCGTCGGTGGCCGCCAGGGCCGGGTTCAGTTCGTCGCCGGTGAGCACGATCTCCCCGCGGCGGGCCCGGTCCAGATGGTGCTCCGCGGCATGGGCCAAGGCCTGGACGGGCGCGAGTCCGGCGAAGCCGGCCACGCCCTTGAGCGTGTGGAAGGCCCGGAACGCGGCGTGCAGGGAGGAGGGTTCGTTCGGCGCCTGCTCGAGCGCCAGCAGGCGGGCTTCGGCCTCGGGCAGGAGTTCGTCCGCCTCTTCCAGGAAGTCGCGCAGCGTCTCGGGATCGAGCGACCGCAGGTCGATGTCAAAGGTGCGGTCGGAGGCGGCACCCGGAGCGCCGGTCGCCCTTGCCGGCGCCAGGCGGTGCAGGATCCAGTCGGTCGCATCCAGAATGCGGTCGACGCCGGCGCTCAGCCCCTCGTCCAGCAGGACGTCTTGCACCTCGCGGGCGCGGGCGGCGACCTCCGGATCGCCGGCCGCATCGGCCTCGCAACCGAGATCGTGGAACAGGCACAGCAGGTCGTCGAGGTCGTCCGCGGCGGGGTTGGCCGCGGCGGTCAACACCATCCCGTCGAGCGGCGCCAACTCGCGGCGCCAACGCGTACGGAAGCCGTCGGCGGCCGCGCTCTTGTCGAGACTGGCGGTCAAGGTCCGGCCCTCTCCCGGTCGACGGGACGACGGCGCCCTGGACGGAATGCCCGGGACTCCTCTTCGGGTGTCATCGGCCTGAAACGGTGAGTCTTGAGGGCTCGGCCGCGGAGGTGGTCAGGCCTTCTTCAGGAAGGCGAGGGCATGGCTCTGGTCGGCGTCCATGATGATGTCGAGCCGGCGATCCTGGGCCACGGCGGGCACGTGGATGACCCGGACGACGTCGGATAGGCCGGCCGCGTCGGGCAACAGGTCCGCCAGGCAGTTCGGCGAGCCCAGCAGGAACTCCTCGTTGAATACCACGCCGGGATCATCCGGGTACAACGGCAGGTAGCCGATGTCGGCCTCGAGCAGGTCCTGGAAGAAGTGGGTGCCGAACGAGACGTCCGGCACGTAATCGCCCTTGCGCCGGGCGACTTCCAGGAGCATCCGGGCGTGGTTGATGTCGGCGTAGTCCACGCGGACTCCCAGTTTGACGTCGCCGCGGCTGCCCCAGCGGCCGGGGCCCATGAGCACGAACTTCCGGTGCGGCAGGATGCGGTTCAGTTGGCCGACGGTCGTCCCCACCGCCAGCAGCCGTTCGTAATCCTCGATCTCAGCGTAGGCCTCGCCATGCACGTAGACGATGTACTCGATCGCCTCGACCTGCCCCATCTGGACGAATCGCCTCGCCGAGAAGATCTGGTCCGCGGGGCGGATTCCCGGCGGGATCTCCACGCGCGCGTAGTGACCGGCGCGGCTCTGCGGCCGGCACTGCAGGATGTAGAGATGCTCGCCGTCGTGGGCGAACTCCACGTCCACCGGCACGTGCCAGGTCTCCCCGAGCACGTCCAGGATCTCCTTCATCTGACGGGCGAAACCCGTACGTTCCAGGAGACCGTCGAAGGTGATCACGAGGTCCCGCGGCTCGACGTTGAACAGCAGGCCCGTCGCGGGGATCAACTGCCCGTCGCGGTAGATCGAGAAGATCTGCTGCGCGACCGGGAACCGGTTGCCGGCCTCCTGCATCAGCCGCTCCAGGGGCACCGTGACGAACTCGTTCTCGACGAGGTCCACGACGTCGACGTAGTGCTGGCTGTAGCGCAGGATCTCCTCCGGTTGCACGACGGTGCGCAGGCTGGGCTGCCCCGGGCTGAACAGCTTGGGGTAGTCCTCCCCCACGCGGTCGACGGCGCGCGTGCCCAGCCCCGCCACCAGGCGCACCATGCCGTCCTCGCGGCGCAGTCGCGGCGACCAGGTGTAGTCGTTGGACCCGAAGGCCACGCCGGCAAAGGCCGGCAGCCAGTAGCGTCCGATGCGCCGGCCGACCACCGGCTGGATGATGCAGGCCATCTCCTCGCGGAAGTCCAGTAGGCCCCGCTCCTTGCGGTACTGGATGGCGCCGGGGTTGAAGACGCTGGCGTAGACCTGCGTCACCGCGCGCAGCAGCTCCTGCATGCGGTCGTGCAGGGAACCCTGGTTGGCGACGAAGAGGCTGCTGTACTTGCCGCAGAAGGCGGCGCCGAGCCGGTCCTCGAGCAGGCTGCTGGAGCGCACGACCAGCGGCACCTCGCCCAGCGTCTTGAGGATCCCCGACAGCCGCTTGACCACGTAGGTCGGGAAACGGCCGGTGCGGTACAGCCGCTGCAGGATGCTGTACTGGCGACGCAGGTCGTCGCCCTCGCGGTACTTGATGTTCGTCAGGTCGCCGAGGCCGTTGGCTTTCAGGAAGTCGAGGATCACGTCCGACCGGATGTAGTAGGTGTGGGGCGTCTTGAAGTGCCCCACGGCACGGCCCTGGCGACGGGCCTTCGCCAGCGCATCGTGCGCCAGGATGAACCCGGCCGCCTTGCCGCCCAGCTTGCCCAGGCCCTGCTCGGGGCCGATCACGCGGGACATGATCTCGGAGAAGTCGCGGATCGTCAGGACGTTCTTGGCGATGCTCAGGTACTCGAGCTGGTCCGAGAGCAGGCGCCGGATCAGGGCCACGCGCGTGCCCATCGCGTCGGACAGCGACAGCGTCGCGCCCCCGATGGGCATCTTGGAGAACTCGAGCGACTCGCGGCCGATCTCCCGCCACGAGCAGAACGGGTCGTCGGCCATCTCGGCCAGACGCAGGGCCAGGTCCTTCTTGATGGCCATGTAGATCAGGTCCTGGATCTTGTCGTCGGACCAGAGGTCGGCCGCCTTGCCGCGGACGATGTCGCGCAGTTCCTCGACGGCGCCTTCGCTCAGTGACGGCGCGGGCCGGTTGGGGTTGGACCAGTGCAGGAAATCGGCGTCGCCGGCGACGCGCGAGACCTGGACCTCGAGTTCGTCGAGCGTCATGAGCCCCTCCTCGATCAGCACGAGGAGGAAATGGCGGATGATCTTTTCGTAGAGGACGGGCGACTCGGACCGGTGGAATTCCAGCGACTCGCGCCAGTTCGGCTCCCGGGTGAGGTCCACGTGTTCCCCGGTCATCGCCGGCTAGTCCTTGGCTGGGGACTTGCGGGCGGAAGCCTTCTTGACCGCCCGACGCGCGGGGGCCTTCGCCGCCGTCTCCTTGCCCGCAGCGGGCTTCGCCGCCGCGCTCTTGGGTCGGGTTCCCGCCGGCTTGGCGGCCGGCCGGCCCGCGGCCTTCTTCGCCGTCTTGGGCGCCGTCGTCTTCTTCGTCGGCTTGACAGCGGGCGCGGGGGCCGCCGCCGCGGTCGGCGCCGCCGGCTGGTCCGGCTTGGCCGGGCCGCGTCCGCGGCGCGAGCGGGAGCCCGGGACCACGAGATGACCGTGCTCATGGTTACGCACGAGCCGGCGGCCGCCGCGAACTGCGAGTC
>JANOEP010000009.1:0-186148 GCA_031441465.1 bacterium
CCTCCATGCCTCCGGAAGATCGGGTCCAGGTCCGTCTGGGGGAATCCCAGAGGAATCTGGCCTACTTCCGGCCGGCGGCAAGGGGTGCCGCAGTTTTAGACCGGCGCGACAGGTGCCGCACTTTTCAGCCGGCGTTTACAGCATCGTACATATCAGGTGGGGCGGGTCGCGACGCGCCATGGGTACAACTACAACGTGGCGCTTGTGCGGACTCCTGAGCAAGGGCCAAGCTATGCGCAAGACACCGCACGCGACGCCATCGCGGACCTGGACCCTACCTGGATTCTATTAGTCGGCATCTGCGGTGCAGTACCAGAGGCCGAGTTTACCTTGGGCGACGTGATCATGGCCACCAGACTTCACGACTTCGTCGTGGGAGCTCAAGTCGAAGATCTGCCTCCGGAGTTCATGAACCAGGGTGGCCCGATGGCAAAAGAGATCCAAGACCTCGTGGCTATTGCTCCGGCCCTTGACCTGGGTCCTTGGAATCACGTCCGCCAAGTCCATGCGAAGCGTCCACAAGTCACGCTATCGCCAAAGCGATTCTATGGTTCCGACAACTGGAAGCGCGCAGCAAGATCTGCTCTAAGGTATCACTTCAAAGGGGAAAGCCCAAGAACTCGGCCGCTGTTCACCACACGATCTGTCGCCTCCTCTGGGAACCTCGTCAAGAGTTCTCGGCTTATGTCCCAATGGAAGAACGCCTCCCGCGAGGTTGCGGCCGTGGAGATGGAGCTGTCGGGAGTCTACGTGGCTGCGCGGAGGCGGCAGAAAGAGTATCCTATAGTGGCCATCCGGGGCATTAGCGACATTGTGGGCTTTCGTCGCGAGATCGAGTGGACAGCATATGCTTGCGCCACTGCGGCGTCGTTTGCGATTTCGCTGCTTCGGAATCTCCCGCCTCATTTCCTCATCCCACATGAGGCGACCCGATCTTCAGGGAGCTCGCCGGAAAAGAGCTCTTTGACTGAAGCCACGCTGGTCTTTGATCTTTCCCTACAATTTCACAGGAACCGCTGGTTCTTTCGCGACCGCCCCATTCTCCGCCAACATGGACGTCAGATTATCGAGATCGCTAAATGGGCTCAAGAGAACGACCGTTGCGACCTCTTTCTTCTTGTGTTGCCCGCTCTGCGGGAATATTGCGATCTCACAGGACTGTGGGCCGAACGCAAAGACTTCACATCAACGGGCCTGTTGTTCGCAGAACGATGCGGCAATCACGAGAGCCGCATCGGAAGCCTTGTTGCGCAAGCATGGTTGCTCAGCGGCCAGGGACATACAGATGCCGCTATGAGTCACGTCAATGCTGCAATCAGAATAGCCCGTAAGGCCTCGTTGCCACTCTGGGAGTGTGAAGCAATGGCGATGGAAGCCGTTGTGTTGCGCAGACGGAGGGACCACGCCGCCGCAATCAGATCATGCCAGAACGCTTTGCGCGTCGCAAGTCGCCTGCAAGGTAAGGGCCGCACACATGCAAGTGCGTGGATTCGGTATGAACTCGGGCTGAATGCCCGCGACATCGGGGCATTGGACAAAATGAACCAGGAACTCATGGCGGCCCGCCGCGTTCTTCGCGTCGATAAACTCGGCAACCCTTCTTTCAACGTCGAATTTGCATGGTTGGTTCACGCGGCACTGGGCTTCGTGGCCGAAACCAAGGGGGACTACCAGCAGGCGGAGGCAATATACATGCAATCGCTGGCGTTCTTCTCGCAAGGTGGTAGTAGGTCTCACGTTGCCAGCATTCTCCTACGACTAGCCAACCTGAGTAGGCACCTTGGCAAGATGTCTGATGCAATCAGAAATGCCGAGGAAGCGCGCGAAATTGGACGAGTACTCCAGTCTGCGCGCATTCTGCTTGCCGCAGATGCCATACTGAATGACGGAAGAACATAGTGCACTCCCGCACCTTGCTTGAGCAATGTCCGCTTCGGGCGAATGCGCCCTTTGTCGCCATTGTCGGCAACTCCGGCGTTGGCAAGACGACGCTCACGATGCTTCTGGCGCGGGATCTTCGCTGGGCACCTCTTGTCGAAACTCTCGTCGACAATCCGTACTACCCAGAATTCGTGCGGGATAGGGCTTACTGGGGGCTCCATATGCAACTCCACTATCTCGCGCGCCACGCAAGAGATTCGGAGTTCATCCGTACGGCAACAGTCGGATGCGTACGCGACAGGAGTTTTTGGGAGGGCAGGCATATTTACGCTCCTGCGCTTCTCGCGCAGGGGGACATGTCATCTCGTGACTTCGCCCTCTACACAAACCTATATGACTCTGTGGCTCCCCTGTTCCCCGTTCCCCATCTCATACTTTATCTGCAAGCCGAGTGTGATTGGCTGCAGTTGCGCATTGCGCGACGTGGCCGCATTGGAGAAGAGGCCGCACTTACAAGCCTGCTCGTGCGAACGAATGAGCTCTACGAGATTTGGCTCTCAACATTCACCCTTTGTCCGGTGCTTCGCTATAATGCGGCCGCCCTCGATTGCCTGCACAATGCCGCGCACTTGACCTCGATCGTACATGATGTATGCTCAGCACTGGATTGGCATTTGCCGGGCGATTACGTTCCGACGACGGAGTAATGATTTGGACCTCGCTGAGAGCCTTGCTGCGCTGGAGCCATACGGGCTGATTCCAGTTCCAATTGGGCATGTAGCACCACATACTGAAAGGTACTCTGGGCCTATCGTTCGCCCTGCTCATAAATCGTCCATGTGCTCATGCCCGCTTCGCGTGAATGCGATGCTCCTTGATTACTCCAAGTTTGTTGGGGGGTGTACCAGTAAGTGGATCCGTGCTGGCTCGATTGCGTTTGGCCTGGATTCGTATTGCACAGTTCGTGTCGCATTTTCTAGCTTACATGACGGGATTGCCGTCTTGGGAGCCAATAGGCGCGCTACTGTGGTCCGTCACGTCGCGGAAGTGATGCGTCACGTTCTCCGAATAGATACGGCCCTTGGTATTGAGGTGGAGATTCTCCGAGAATCCCCATGGGTACACATGGGGCTTGGCTCAACCCCAGCCCTTCAGTGCGCTGTAGCTTCAGCTCTGAACAATCTCCTCGGTGCGCCCATCCCCTCTCACCAAATGAGGGCGGTTCTGCTGAATAATTACGCGGAGGAGATACCAGACGACAGCAACCGTGTTCTCCGCGTCCAGGCCATGGGAGCAGGTGCTGCGATCGCATTGGATGGGGGGGGGATGATCGTACTGGCTGGCTCGGCAATTCCTGTTGCGCGCATGAGCATTCCCCAAACACACGCTTTCGTGATTGCTCTTCCTCCCGGCGCCGGCATTGAGACATCGGTAGACGCGCTGTACAAGGACGTTAGCAGCTATCCATACCTGGATCACTACTCTGAGGACCTTCGCAACGCAGTGGCATATGACGTCTTATACAGACTCCTTCCGGCAATGACATTACAGGATCTTCGCACCATTGGACAGGTGATCCAGGAGCATCGCCTTAGCGATCGTCAGATTGCCCGGTACTTTGGCCGCTACCCCTCTTGCCGGGACGGGATTGCGACGCTAAAGAACTTGCTGACTACTGGGCTGGCGGAAATAGGATCAATTACATCTACTGGCCCGGCACTATTTGTGCTAACTCGTGAGCCTGAAGAAGCTCAGATTGCATTCGCCGATATCGGCTGGAATCACGTTCGCGTACGCGCCAACAACAATGGCCTCCTTACTACTTCACTAGACTAACCTGCGCTTGGATTATAAGACTACGGAGGCAGTGCGCTCTTCCACAGATCGCACAATGCGGTCGGACATTAGACCCACGACCATTTTCGCGATATCGCCATGTAGGAGCGAGGACGCCGAAGCCCGCGGCTCTAGGAACCTCTCAATCGCGTTGAGCGCAGCTTCGGTACCCCGACCTGATTTGCGCCCTGACATCAACTCACGCAAGCAGATGTGCGCCTGAGCCCCAGCAAGCATCTCGATAGCTAGCACACAGCGGAGATTTCGCAAAATCATCGAGGCCTTTCGCGCGCACCACATGCTATTGCTGATATGGTCTTCTTGGTTGTTCTTGGTTGGAATACTGTCAGCGCTTGCGGAACCGCAGAGGGTGCGACACTCTGCCACGACTGCACTGGCGGTAGAATGAGCGATTGACAACCCAGCCCGCGGCGCCGAACCAACGGTGAGATTTGTCGGCAGACCATAACTCGTCATCGGGTCAAGGAGTCTCGCTACGCGGCGTTCAGAAATCGAAGCCGCGTCGGTGAGTGCCATGGAAAGGAGGTCCATCGCCTGGGCAAGATACTGTCCGTGGAAGTTGCCGCCACTTAAGACATCGACGCCTGAGTTAGGGGTGTCATCTGTCAAGAAGACGAGAGGGTTGTCCGTGGCGCTGTTCAACTCCACATTAATTATTCCGGTTGCGTATTCGATTGCCTCCCTTACAGGACCGTGAACTTGCGGAGCACAGCGCAGGGAGTAAGCATCCTGTACCCGGCAACTGGAAGTCGCCTTGCCTCCAAGGCTAAAGCGTCGGGCTTCTGGCGTACATAGAGAAGTACCCTCTGTGATCATTCGCACATTCGCCGCTGACGCAATTTGGCCTCGATGGGGCCTACTATTGTGGATCCTCTCGTCGAATGCACCAAGATGACCACGCACAGCCTCAAGCGTCACGGCCAATGCCACGTCAGCGTGCCGCATTGCCAGAGCCGCTTCATCCAGCGTAATAGCCGCTAGAGCAGCGCTAACGGTGCTCCCGTTAATCAGCGAGAGAGTTTCCTTGGCTTCGAAATGGAAGGAGGCTGCAAGACCAGCGCGGCTCAGCGCTTCGTCTGCCGGAAGCACCGCTCCTTGATACATCACCCGCGATTCCGGATGCCCAATCATCGCTGCGGCAATATACGCCTGCGGAGCAAGGTCCCCGCTCGCGCCCACGCTACCTTGCTCAGGAACTACAGGCGTGATGTGCGCGTTGAGAAGATCCACAAGGCGCTCAACAACGCACGGCCTGACGCCTGAGTGGTTTGTCGCAAGTGAATGAGCTCGCAGCAACATTGCCGCCCGCACAACATCTGCTGATAGAGCGGCCCCAATTCCCACACAATGATCGCTGATAATTTGAAGCTGGCTTTCAGCACTGTCTGCCGGGTTGGCCCGCCTTGATTGTAGGGCACCAAGTCCTGTGGTGACGCCATATGCAGGTGGTGAATCGTTGTGCAGCCACTGGGCAACAAGGAGTGCTCTGGTTCTATCTAGGGCTTCGTATGTACTGCGCCCCATCGTCAATACGCTGCCTGAGTTCTGCGGACTTGCTTCAGCACGGGCAACTTGGACTACATCTCGGATAGTCAGGTCTTGCGTCCCAACTTCCATAGGATCTACCTCCTATACTGCGCAGTTGAAGCGCTTGAGCAAGTGCATGATGCCCGTACCTTCCCAACGGTCTGCAGTTCTACCATACCACAGAGCCAGCCTGCAAAGTTCAATCCTATTTCTTTTGCAATGAGCTGACCACCCCGGGCAGGACCTTTTCCGCCGACCGCCCGATCACATACCCGCCCAGGCCAATCTCGACGATGTCCCAGAGCTTCAGAACCTCGGCCTCGCCCAGGTTCGGAGCCGACCAGCCAAGCCACCGGGCCACGATCAGCGCCACGAAGGTGAGCATCGTAATCGGCCGCCAGGTCCGCTGCAGCCAACTCTGGCCCTGCGCCTCGGACTTGACGACATCGGCGGCCGCCCGCTCGATCTCGGAAGACCGCTCCAGAACCGCCGCCTGGAGCGCCTGCTGAAGCTCGATTCGCTTCAACTCGTGCTCGGGATTGGGGAAAATCCGGTCCGCAACCGAGCCCGCGACCTTCCCCAGAATGCCCAGAATTTCGCCAACCATCGCGTCTCCTCTCAGGCATAGGCCCGGTTCAACCAGCCGCCCTGAAACACAACCTGATCTGCGCTGCGAGCGACCCGGAGCCTGTATTCCCCTGCCGCTTCGGATCGCAGCGCCGCCATCAGCGCTGCTTGGTCGGATTGCCTCGCGGCACCGCATGTTTCTGCCCCGAGACGACCGTCGAGTGCCACCCGTCGGCCGCAAGCATGAAGAGCCCGCTGCAGACAGGTCACCGCGGTCTGATGTCCCAAATTGACAGCCAGGTCGAAGGCCTTGATGGCGATCACTTCCGGCAGGAATTCGTATCGGTGCCCATGCCAGTAGCGCTCCCAGTAGACCTCGATCGCCTGGGCTCGGGTCAGGTTCTTGACGTCCAGATCGGGATTCCAGCGCTGGGCGATCCCGAACCTGGTCGCGCCGCCGTGATCGACCGGGTTGTCGGTGTAGACATCGCCTTCGTGCTCGAGGACGACCTCGATCGCTCGGTCGAAGAGTTCTCTGCTGGTCACCTCAACCCTCCCTTCGGGCCAATTCCAGGCGCAGCGCGCTGAGGATGTCGCACAGTCGCTGGCTGCGATCCTTCATGTCCGTCTCGATCACCTTCTGGGTCTCGTTGAGCCGCTCCATGCCGCTGCGGATCTGGATCAAGACCTCGTGGACGTCGTCCAAGGAGTGCCGACCCGGCGCCAGAGGGCAGACGACCTTGAGCTCATCGAACGCGACCTTCGATCCACTCCCGCCGTTGCGTCGCCATTGTTGGCTTCGGACGAGATCGACCGCCTGGATGGCCAGCTTCACCGACAGCACCGTCGCCATGAGCCCCAGCCCGCCGAGTCCGAAGCTGCGGGCTACCTCAAATGCAAGTTCCATCGTTTCTCCTCATGCGCTGTCGTTAGGACTCCAGCTCCCAATCGAACGGTGGACTGTATTTGTCCGGCTGAACGTACGAGGCGATCAACGTGGCCCAGGGCACGCTCAGCCACGCCGGCGTCAGAGCCTCGAGTTCAACCTCAACGCGGTAGGTGGTCCCTAACGTCAAGCCGGACATGGTCACTCGGTTATTCGACGGAATTGTCCAACCGCTCGTCGCGATGACCACGGAGTCGCTGATCCGGATGATTCGCGCTCTCGCTCTGGCTTCGGACAGCGGCGCGTTGAGGTACACGTATGCGTAGGCGTTTGTACCGCCGGCTGTGAATGACGCGGGGGGCGACATGGCCAGAGTGACCGGTGGTGGCCCGCCCGCTACCGAGCGCGGCGGCATGGGCACACCCATCCCGTTGGCCCAGCCACCGCTGTGCAAAGCACCGCCGTACTGTGCCCAAATAACCTCGGGCGCTGCCATCGCGGCCAAGCAGAAGATGACCAGCCAGCGAAACTGAGATCGCATGACGGTCACTCCCACATCAGGTCCGCTCTTCCATCACCCGAAAGAAAAGCGGCGTCCGGAGCGTTCGGCTCGAAGATGAAGCGGACAGGCAGGCCAGCTCTCAGCGTGAAGGCCGTGTCTCCCAGGGCCACTTTCGGCTTGAGCTTCGACCACGTGTTCGACGCAGCGTTGTAGGTCCAGAACGACATGGAGACCGTTCCCAGATCGGGCAGCGCGTACATGTCGAGAATGTGCGCCTTCTTCGACCCCGCCTGACCGGAGCCATAGAAGGGCACCCAGCCGGTGACACTGGATCGAGCCCCATCCTGGGCTGCCTGACTCGGCAGAGACGGCCACGTTACGGCCACGATCAACAGCAGCAGACTGATGACGATCTTCCTCACGACTCCACCTTTCGCTTCCGCCCTGGCTTCAGGGCGCCCATCGGGTTGCGCCGCGCTATCGGCGGGCTTCGTGCGCACTCACGCTCTTCTTGCTCGTATCGTCGCCGCTGGCGACTTCTTCAGATTCGTCCTCCGGCTCCTTCTGGCTCTCCGGCACTTCACCGGAGACGCTGATCCCGTATTCCTCAGCCAACGCCTTCTCCCGGGCCAGTTCCGCGAAGACGTCCTCGATGTCCTCGCCCTTCTCGGCCAGGAAGCCGGTCCTTGTCCCCATCCCGTTCTGGATCGAGATCACCGCAGCCCTGGCTTCCTTCTCGGGGTCGATCCATTGCCACCCGCGCGGGCGATGCCGGACGGCCATGTAGCGGGAGGGATCGCGGGAGGCGAGCTTCAAGGTCCCGGTCAGCATCGCCATGCCGAGCCAGGCCGAGTACAGCGGCCGGCGCCACATGTCGATGAAGTCCTGCTGGATGGACCGCCAGTCGTCGCGCTCAACCAGCGCGAAGCTCCGCATGGTGGAGTAGCTGACGCCCTCAGCGTCGTTGGCCAGCACGTTGTAGAAGACGCTGAACCCCGAGGCGATCTTCCGCAGCATCTGCTTGATGAACGCAGGGAACTGCGCCGTAGGATGGTCGGGCTCCCAGGCCTTGAACTCGTAGCCGTCAGGGACGATCTCGAAGGTGCCGGGGTTGGCCTCCATCGTCGCCGGCCTGGGGTCGCTCGAAAGATCCCCGGCCAACGAGTCGGCCCGCTTCTCGAACAGCCCCATCTTCGAGGCACCGATCCTGGCTGCGACAGCTTCGCTCTCCTCGTAGGCGTTGAGCATGTGCGCCGGGACCATGACCGCGTGGACCCAGGTTACCCCGCGGGTCTGGTTTACGCGCTCGGGGTCATACAAGTGGAGCATCTCGGTCGCGGGGACAAAGTAGCGCTCCCGCACCAGGTCGGTGCCCGGCGCATTCCAGATCCAATAGCCGACCGCGCGCCCGATGGCGTCAATTTCGACGCCCATGCGGATCTCGTTCTGGGTACCGCGGCGGGGCCGACTGAACGTCTCATCGATCAGGTCGGCGTCGATCGCCTGCAGGGCCAGACCATGGGGATTGCCCTCGAATCCCCGCCACAGGCGGACGAAGGCCTCGCCGTCACAGGCCACGGTCTTGAGGATCAGCTTCTCGAAGCGTCGCAGGGTGAGCTTGCCGTCGACCGTGACCGGAGCGCTGGCCCAGGCGTTCCAGGCGGCGTCGATGGCGGTGTTGGCCTTCGTGTCCGGCTGGTCCCCGGCCCAGACCTGGGCCTGGAGCTTGATCCCCATCGGGCCGATGACGTTGTTCACCAGCAGCCGGAAGTAGCGTTTGACGTAGCTGTTGTTGCGGCCGAGCTCACGGGCCCGGGCGCGCAGGAGCCGCAGATCGCCGCGGATCTCGTCGTCCGCGGACCGAGCCTGCGCGATCCAGTCCAGCAGCAGCCGGTGGACGCCCGCCCCATCGAAGGCGCCGCGCTGGCCACGGATTTCTCGCCAGGCAAGCTGGAACGCGCGGCTGACGCGTTGGTGGAGCGACCGCTTCATCGCTCGAACCCCGGGCCGGTGAACGACACGAGGACCGGCCGGGTGACGAAACCGGGGTTCTTGAGACTGGCCAGGCGGGATTCGAAGCTGGTCAGTAGGCTGACCGCCTCCTTGACCGGCATCTTCGCGACCACCCGACCGGCAATTTGATAGCTCTCCATGCCCGCCGGCAAGCGGCCCTCGATGTGGGCCCGCAGCGCCGTGACCGCCCGCTCGATCCACTCCTGTTCGGTGCCTTCGGTGGCCTCGGCCAGGTTCGGCAGCACGGTGACCGTCCCGGTGGCGATCTCGTAGACCTCACCGCCGACGCCAGAGACGCGCTCGACCCACTTGTAGAGCCCGGGGACGAACCCATCGGCCGTATCAGTGGCCGCGATGGTGACTACAAAGTCGTCTCCGTCCGCGGCGGCAGTCTTGGCCAGAACGCTCGCGCCGGCCAGATAGACCTGGAGCGTCCACCCTTCTGATGCCGGATAGTCGGCAAGCCGCCTGCGGTAGCAGACAGTCGTGCCGGCGGCGAACTGATCGGGCAGGTGCGTGAGTTCTTGTGCCATGCTCTGACGGTGCCACCCGCCGCATGACCCGACCAATCTAAATGACATTTAGATTGGTTGGGCTTTCGCGAATGCATCACTACTGGGTGCATGAGCACACCGACTACCATCAAGACGCGCACGGTTAAGGTGCCGCGGATCCAATACCGGGACTTCGAGGTCGAAGTCGAAGCTCGCGCTGAAGGCGAGGACGGCCAGATCCGCCTCTACCCCGTCTCGTTCTCCAGCGAGGTACCAGTTCGCCGCTTCTCCTGGGACACCTTTGAGGAGTACGACGAGGTCCTTTCCCACGTGACCGGCGACGTGGACCTCACCAGAGCCAAGAACGGCCTGCCCCTGATCAAGTCCCACCAGCGGCTCCTGCACTTCGGCTCGGTGAACGACATCGAGCTCGACGAGAAACGCGGGCGTCTCCGTGGACAGGCGAGCTTCTCGTCGATCCCCCTGGGCCAGGAGCAGGAAACGATGCTCCGCGAGGGGCACATCAAGACCGTGTCGGTCGGCTACCAGATCCTGTCGATGGAGATGGTGGCCAAGGACAAGAAGTCCGGGGTCGCCACCTACCGCTGCCGCTGGATGCCCTACGAGGTCTCCACCGAACCCATCCCCGCTGACCACAAGGTCGGTTTCGGGCGCACGCGCGCCGCGGCCGACCTCGACCTGGTCGAGTTCATGATCGAAGAGCCCGCCACCGAAGGAGAACGAACCATGAGTGTCGAAGCAGGAACCCCGCCCACCGCGGTCACCACGCCCGCGCCGGGCACCGAGACCCAGGTCGGGTCGGCGGCGGCTGCGCCGGCACCCACCACCATCCAGGCCCGCGACCGCGGCGCCGAGGCGGCCGAGATCATGGACATGGCCCAGGCTCACGGCGTGACCGACAAGGCGTCCGGCTGGATCCGGCAGGGCCTGAGCCCCGATCAGGTCTCGCGCGAGATCCTCAATGCCGTCCGCACGCACGGTTCGGGTCAGCCCTCGGCCGAATCCCTGACGGCGATGCCGACCCGCGACAAGAAGCGCTACTCCATCCACCGCGCCATCCGCATGCAGGCCGAGCTGATGGACGGCAAGCGCGCCCGGTACGACGGGATCGAAGCCGAGGTCCACGAGGAACTCACCAAGCACCGCACCGGCGCCGACCACGGCGGCGTGCTCGTCCCGTGGCGTCTGCACGACGAAGACCAGCAGCGTGTGCTGGGCACGGCCCAGCCCACCGGCGGGGCCACGCTCGTGGGCCAGCAGGTCATGCCCGACATGATCGACCTGCTGCGCAACCGCGCATTGGTGCTGGTCGCTGGCGCCAAGCTCTATCCGGGTCTGCAGGGGGTGGTCTACTTCAACAAGAAGACCGGCGCTCCAAGTGTGACCTGGATGGAGGAGAACCCGCCGAGTGACGCCCCGCAGTCCGAGCCGGCCTTCGGCTACGTATCGCTCTCACCCAAGACGCTGATCGGCCAGGTGCAGATCCCGCGGCAGCTGCTGGTGATGTCCTCGATCGACGTCGAGGCGGACATCAGGAGCGACCTCGCGATCGGCCACGGCCTGGCGCTCGACTTCGGGGCGCTCCACGGCAAGGGCACCGACAAGCAGCCCGTCGGCATCTACGGCGCCGCCGACGTGCAGTCCCACCCCGTTGGCGGCGTGCCCGACCTCGCGGACATCACCACGATGCCCGCCCTGGTCGCGGACAAGAACGCTGACCTGGGAGCGCTGTCCTGGATGGCCACGCCGCTGATGGCCGGGGTGCTCAAGCGTACGCCGCTGGTCAGCGGGTACCCTGTGTTCCTGTGGGCCGGCACCTACCGCGAGGGCGAGCTCGGCGGCTACCCCGCCCGCACCACGAACCAGATCTCCAAGACGCTGGGTGCCGGCAGCAACGAGCACGGCCTGATCTTCGGCAACTGGAACGACCTCCTGGTCGGCATGTGGGGCAACGATCTGGAGATCGTGGTCGACGTGGTGACCAAGGCCGCGCGTGGCCAGATCCTGATCACCAGCTACTCGATGGGCGACATCGCGGTCCGCCGCGGCGAGTCGTTCGTCAAGGGAACCGGCGCGACGCTGTCGTAGCAAACGGCGCAGAGGGATGGATCGCATGACGGAGCAGGGCAAGCTCACGATCGAGGTCACGACGGGTCACTGCCTGGGTGGCGAAGGCAACGACGTCTTCCCGGGTCAGGTCCTGGTGGCTCCGATCGATCTGTCGATCGCCGACGCCCGCAAGAAGGTCCGGATGGGCTATGCCCGCGTCATCCCCTCGCAGCCCGAGGTGGGTCCGGAGGCGCCCGAGGCCTCCGGACCTGCTGTCCTGATCAACCCGGACCCGGCGCCTGAAAGCCGGGACCCCGCCACCCTTACGCCCCAAAAACACAGAGGCCGGCAGCAAACCGGCGGGAGGTAACCGCATGACCCACCTTCTCAATGCCCTAGCCCAGACCGTGGGCGCGGTGCTGGCCGCAGCGGCCCGCCGCACCTCGACGCTGACCGGCACTGGGATCGACGTGCTGGACTACGAGGGCGTGGCCCTGGTGCTGTTGAACACCTCGGCCGGCACCGGAACCACTCCGACCCTCGACGTGAAGCTCCAGCATTCGGACGACAACTCCACCTTCGCCGACGTGACCAGCGGGGCCTTCACGCAGGTCACCAGCGTGGCCGAGACCGCCGGCGTCAAGGTGATGAAGGTGAACGTCTCGGACCTCAAGCGCTACCTGCGCGTGGTCGGGACGATCGCCGGCACCACGCCGTCGTTCGACTTCGGCGTGGAGTTCGTGGGGATCAAGAAGGTGAGCTGAACGATGTTCCTCGGCGAATCCGACATCACTGCGATCCTGGCCGACCTGGCCGCCGCCGGTGGCGGCGTCGAGGTCACGCTTGGCGACGTCACCGTCCTCGGGCTGCTCGACCGCGAGGCCGTCGAGATCCTCGGCGACCAGATGCCGGGCGTCATCGCAGCTGAAGAGATGGTCCACGTCCAGGTCGGGGTGCTGCCCGGCCTCCAGTCCGGAGCCGCGATCACAGTCGGCGGGACCGCCTACACCGTCCTGAAGGTCCTGCCCTACGGAGACGGGGCCATGGTCCGCGTCGCGTTGAGGAAGCCATGAGCACGATCCGCGAGCAGATCGTTGCGGCCGCCGTCCTGGCTTTGGCCACGGACGCCCCCGTAGGCATCCCGACTCCGGTGCGGACGCGCCTGGACTCGCCTAGCGCGGACCAACTGCCCGCGCTGACGGTCTACCAGGGCGCCGAGACGGTCGAGACGATGCGAGATGCCAAGACCGGCACGGCCAGCCGCGGCCCCATCGTGCGGCGGTCGGTGCTGCTGAGTGTCGAGGTCCTGACCAGGGCCGGAACGTCTGAGGAGCCCGACAAGGCGGCCGATCCGATCCTGGCCTGGGCCACGTCGGCGTTGGCCGCTGCCGGCGCATTCGGCGGCCTAGCCAACGGCCCCGCCGACGAAATCGGCACGAAGTTCGAGTACGAGCAGTCCGAGACGTCGTTCTGCCGCGCCACGCAGACGTTCCGAATCGAATACCAGACCCGCACGGGTGACGCGGAAAGCCTGACCTGACAGGGAGGAAACCATGTCCGAGGTCGTCAACGGCAACAACATCCTGCTCGGCAGGGGCAAGATCTACTTCGACCGGTTCGACACGAACGGTGCGCGCACCGGCGAGCTGTTCCTGGGCAACTGCCCGACGTTCGAGATCACGCCCACCAGCGAGGACATCAAGAAGTACTCGAGCGCCGACCGGTCGGCCGACCTGATCGCCTCGGACGTCCTGCGCACGACGCTCGCGATCCGCATCGTTGGGGATGAGTTCTCCAAGGAGAACCTCGCCATGGCCCTGTTCGGCGACACGGCGACGCTGTCGCAGACAGGGGCGGCGGTCACGAACGAGGCCATCGCGGACGTGCTGCAGGGCCGGTACTACCCGCTGTCGAAGCGCCAGGTGAGCCTGGTCTCCGTGTCCGGCACGGGCGGAACGCCGACCTACGTGCTGAACACCGACTACAAGGTCGATGCCGTGACCGGCCGCATCTACATCGTCGAGGGCGGCGATATCACTGACGGCTCGGACATCGAGGTCGACTTCACCTTCGGAACGATCGCCCTGCCGACCATCCGGGGCATGAACCAGACCTCGGTCAAGGGGTACCTGCGGTTCATCGGCGACCCGGCCCGCGGCCCCAAGTACGAGTGCGAGATCTGGCGGGCGTCACTGCGCGCGGACGGGGCGATCGGCTTCATCTCGGACGAGTACGCGAGCTTCACCATGGCGGGTGACATCGAGTCTGACGCCGCGAGCCACCCGAACGAGCCGCACTACCGGCTGATCAGGATCGCGTGATGACCGAGAAGCACACGATTGGCGGCCGCACGTTCCTGCCGCTGCGCGAGTCCACCGTCGAGCAGGACTTCCGGTTCCTGGCCCTGATCAAACGGGCCCAGATCGACGAGGTGGTCCTGCAGCCGGGCGAGAGCGCCGAGGCGTTTGCCCGGCGGCTGCTCGAAGCGACCATTGAGAGCGGCGTGATTCTGGACCTCCTCGGGTGTCTCCTGGTCCCGGAGGACATCGCACCCCGGGACCGGGACCCCGGGGAGGTCTGGACCTCTGAGGTGGGACGCGAGACAGCCCGGTTCCTCGGGCAGCTGCGGGACCCCAAGGACAAGGCGGAGGTGCGCGGCCTGGTCCTGTCGCTGCTGGTCTCTTTTTTCGAGAGCGGGATCGTCTCTTTGTCGACTTCGAGGACATCCTCCGTCGAGGCGATCCCGAACCCCGAGAACAGCCAGGCGCACCCGGACGGTATGGCCCCTGGACCGAGCTTGTCCGGGAGCTCGCCGCAGGCGACCACGACCGGGCCGAGCGAATCGTCTACTGGCCGCTTCGCGTCGCCCTCGCATCCTACCGTCGGCTGATGAGAGAGCAGGCGCTGGCAGACTTCCGTCATCGGTACCTCTGCTGGTGCGTCCTGGCCCCTCACAGTGCAAAGGGATCGCGGCCACGCCCCCCGGCGTTGCCGGATATCCTGAGAGGAAGGCCGTCTGATGGCCACTCCTGATGTTCGGGTCAGGCTGTCGGCCGAGGGCGTTGCCGAGGTCGTTGCCGCCCTCAAGAAGGTCCAGGCCGAAGCCGAGAACGCCTCGGCCAAGCAGTCGCGCGGCTTCCTGGGCCTGAACCGCGTTCTGGGGTCGACCTCTGCGCTGCTTGGGGGCCTTGGGGTGGCGCTTGGGGTCGGCCAGTTCCGGCAGTGGATCCAGTCCTCAGTGAACGCGGCCGACCAGATCGATGAACTTGGCCAGAAGGTCGGCGCCTCGACTGAGAACCTGTCCGCGCTGCACATGCTCGCCCGCACTTCCGCCTCGAGCCTGGAGGAGATGGGCGCCGCCCTGGCCAAGCAGAACAAGTTCATCGGCGAGGCGGCCGCGGGGAACGCCAAGGCCACCGCCACGCTGCGTGACCTCGGACTCACCCTGGCCGACTTCAAGGGCAAGGACGCGGTCCAGATCTTCGAGTTGTTCGCCCAGCGGATCACCGCGCTACCGTCGCCGATCCAGAAGACCAAGACGGCGATGGACGTCTTCGGACGGACCGGCGCGAACCTCGTGCCCACGATGACCGCCCTGGCCGACGAAGGGCTCGGTGCGGTCATCGAGCGCGCCCGTGAGCTGGGCGTTCTGATCGACAGCAATCTGGCGCAGTCCGCCGCGCAGATGAACGACGACTTCGAGCTCTTGAAGGCCCAGAGCGAAGGCCTCGGTGCCCGGCTCGCCGCCGGCTTGGTCCCCCAGATGTCGCAGGCCCTGCAGATCATGAGCGGGGACCTCAAGCAGACGACCGAAGCCTGGGAACGCTTCGGCCAGGGCATCGGCCTGGTCGTGAAGTTCATTGTCGCGGTGGTGTCGTCCGCCTTTGACATTGTGGGCAGCGCCCTGGCAATGATCATGATGCGGATCGATGCCGGCGTGCGCGCGGCCTGGGCGCTCTTGCACGGCAATCTGGATGAGGCCAAGACGTTCCTCAGGGCCGCCCAGGTAGCGATCAGCGCAGAACGAAGCGCCCTAGAGGACCGCCTCAAGGCGCGGTTCGAACTGACGGTTTCCAAACCGCCCGCACCAACCGCGCGGCCGCAGGCTCCCGCGGGCGACATCGCCGAGGACCCCGCGGTCCTCGAAGCCCGGCGCGTTCAGGCGTTGCAGGCCACCCTCGACCGCGAACTAGCGCTCGTGCGCGCGGCAGCCAGCCTGCGCACCGCAGCCGAGAAGCGGGCGTTCGAGGAGGGCCTCAAGGATGTCCAGACCTACTACGCCGAGCGTCGCCGGATCGCCGAAGAGGAGCAGGCCAAAGAGATCGAAGTCCTCGAGCAGAAGCGCGCGCTGCTGGCCAGCGAGCCCGATCCCAGCCGCCGGACCGATGAGCAGGGGAAGCTCGACGCCGAACTGGCCAAGGCCCGCCTCGAGTACGAAGGCCAGACGGCCACCCTCCTGGCCGAGGAGCGTGAGGCGGTCCAGAAGCTCGCCCAAGAGCGGCTCGCTCTGGAGAAGACTCTGCTCGAAGCCCAAGGCCGCCGGCACGAGGCAGCACTCCTGGGCATCGACGAGGAGATCCGCCGGGCCGATCTGCTGCTCAAGAAGCAGGGTGCGTCCGATGCGGAGCGCGAGGCGACGCTCGCCCGGATGCGCCGATCGATGGAATCGGGCGCCAACTTTGACGATACCAAGCGCCAGGCCGAGGCCGCCCTGGCTGACCTGGACGCCACCCGATCCGAGATCGAGGCCCGCGTCTCGGCGGGCCTGCTGTCTCAGGTCGAGGGCGAGCAACAGATCCTCGCGATCGAATCCGAGCGCCTGATCGCCCTGCAGAATCTGGCCACAGCACTGGAGCAGGCCGCCTGGGCCACCGGCGACCCCGAGCGGATCGCCCAGGCCCAGGGTTTCACTGCGGCCGTCCGCGACCTCGGGTATGCCGTCGACGGCGCCCGCGTCTCGTTCGCCGCCTTCGGCAAGACGGCCCTCGATAGCGGTCGCGACGCCCTGACCGAGTTCTTCGATACCGGCATCACCGGCGCGAAGTCTCTGGGCGACGCGTTCCGGGACCTGGCCCTTTCCATCATCGCCGACCTCAAGCGTATGGCCGCCCAGCTTCTGGCCACCGCCATCATGAAGAAGATCGCCGGGGTGTTCAGCGATGGCGGCCAGGTCGGTGGCGCCGAGAAGAAGGCCACCGGCGGTGTCCTGGGCGGGATCGGCACGGGCACGTCGGACTCCAACCTCGCGTGGTTCTCTCGGGGCGAGTACCTCGTGCGCGCCGCGGTAGTCCGCGAGCCCGGTGTCTTGCGCCACCTCGAAGAGCTGAACCGGCGCGGGGCCCAAGCGTTAGTCCAAACCCCGGTCCTGATCGAAGCCGCTGTGCCCAGGTTCGCCGAGGGCGGTTTGGTCGATGCGCCCGCCCCCACCGACCCGCAGGCGTCCAAGGACAGCCAGCTGCTGATCGGCCTGGAGGAAGGTCTCATCTTGCGCCACCTCGAAAGCCCCGCCGGCCAGCGCATCCTTGTGAAAGCCATGGCCAAGAATCGCCGGGCGGTCCGCTCGGCCCTGGGAACGTAAGCCATGTTCACCACCGGCACCGCCACCGATTACAACGACCTGGCCGAGCGGCTGAACACGTTCCTGACCGCGAAGGGATCGGCGTTCGGTCTCGCCTACACCGGAACCGGCAACGGCACTCTGACCGCCTACAGCGGCGGGGCCTCCTCGGTCGCGGAGACGTTCACGATCACCGCGACCTCCCCCACGTCATTCAACGTCGTGGGCACTGTCACCGGCTCGATCGGGCCCGCGACTGTTGGCACGCCGTTCGCCCACGCGCACCTGGAGTTCCTGATTGCTGCCGGCGCGACGCCGTTTGTGGCTGGCGACCAGTTCACCCTGTCGACCGCGCCCAAGTGGACCAGCCTGCGCCGATCCCGCGGCTGCAGGCTCATGGCCACCCAGGCCAATGAGGGCATCTACGCCGTCCAGAACTTGGTGGACGGTAAGCTCGACATCTGGCCGTTCAACATCGGAGGGATATCCAACCGCTCCTGGAACATCTACACGACGGTCACGCTTCCGCAGGAGGTGGAGATCACCTTCTTCGAGCCCGTGACCATCGCTACCTACGAATTGACCCTGCACGACACGACCGGGGCGGCGCCCGACGACTGGCAGATGCAGTACTGGGACGGCGCTGCGTGGGTGACGATCGATACGCGGGTCGGGATCAACTTCAACAACGGCATCCCCCAGACCTTCACCATCGCCGCGCCGATATCGGCAACCCGCTACCGGTGGCACATCACTGGTCTGCGCTACACCCAGTGCCACATGGGCACCTTGCGCATGTTCCGGCAGTCCGATGGCGTCGATGCGTGCTTCCACGAATACGCCTGGATGGCCCCGGGCAATGGCGGCACGTCCGAGATCTTCGTCGGCATCCACGGATTCGAGCGCCAGGACGCCGACTACTACAACTGGGAGATCGCCGGCCTGGACGGATGGGTCTCAGGGTCCAGGTTCTACCAGCAGCCCGGCTTCCAGGGAAATCTCTACCTGCCGCTCTGGAACGCCGCCATCCCCTACTGGTTCATCGCGGACGGCCGCCGCGCGGTCGTGATCGTGAAGATCTCGAATCAGTACGAGATCGCGGTCTTCGGCCTGCTCGACCCCTACTACTCACCACAGCAGTGGCCGTACCCGCTGGTCCTGGGCGGCTCGATGTCCCACGGCGAGTTCTCGGCCTGGAACGACACGGACTACCGCTGGTCCCTGTCCGACAACCGCCACCGCATCTTCACCCACGCCGACGTCGGTGGCGCCCCGGTCGGCGCCGGCGAGCGCGATCCTTGGGATACCCAACTCCGCGCCAGAAATCTCGACGGCGGCTGGAAGGCACTTGAGGGAACGCAGCTCGACTCCATCGGGTCCACGCCCAGTACCTACAACCACATCATCTGGCCGACGCGGTGCGGCCTGTCGCTTCTGGACCCGGGCCCGGGCGCCACCTACGACCTATGGCCGGTGATGCTCATGCTCGGTGACGTCGGGGGCGGCTTCAACACGCCTGGCCAGCTGCCGGGCATCGCTCTGGTCACCGGCCAGGGCCTGACCGCGGAGACATTGATCCGGCAGGGCGCCGTCGACTGGATCGTCATCCCCAACGTGTTCCGCAACGACCGTGACGACTTCTGCGCCGTGAGGTTGGACTGATGGCGGCCTCCTACCAGACCGGAATCAGCAGCTCGCCCACGAGTCTGCTGCAAACACTGGTGACCTGGCTCACGGGCCAAGGCTGGACCGTCAATCAGTCCGAGCAGGACGGCGCCGGCTGGCGTGCCCATCTGGTGAAGGCGGGAAGTCTGAATCTGAACCTGCGCGCCGCGGAGAACGAGCGGATCTGGCGCCGAGGCACAAGCAACTACCACGACCTTGGCAACGGTGGCTACGGCATCGGCCTGTACCTTGGAACCGGCTGGAATGGCGGCAGCAACTGGTACGCACAACCAGGCGGCCCAGTGCGGCCATACGACCTGAACACGTCCGGTTGCGGCATGAACCTGCCCCAGGGATCAGTGGCCGCGTACCACCTCTTCGACGACGGCAACGACCACATCACCGTCGTGGTCGAGCGCGCGCCGGGGATCTTCTGCCACATGGGCTGGGGGCCGTCCCTTGAGCGGGCGTCTTTGCCGGAACCGTTCCCCTACTTCTTCGCCAGCTCGAGCACCAAGATCAACACCGCCGAGTTGTCTGACGTCCTGTCCGGCAACCGCCGTGGCATGGACTTGACCGCCTACCCGCCGATGTCCCACACCGACGAGGACTATTCGACGATCTCCGGCAGCACCGGCCAGACGCATTGCACCGCGTTCGTCCGCGTCGATGCGGTGTCGTTCGCCGGCAGATGGATTGGCGACTGCAAACCCGAGGACGAGGGCTTCGGCTGGACCGGCCGCCGCATGCGCGACGCCCTGAACAAGTGCCTGGATGCCTTGGGCGGGATGGAAGAGGACGAGTACGTCAACTACCAGTACCTGTGGAACAGCGGAGTGAGCGGAGCCGGTGAGCGCACGCTGCAGAGCGCGTTCGGCGGCGCGTTGCTGCTGCCCCTGCATTGCTTCATGGAGGCCGAGCCGCAGAATCGCTGGGCCCCGATCGGCTACCCGCCGACGGTGTTCTGGACCGAGGCCGTGGGCCATGGCTACAGCGCTGGCGACGTCTACCAGCTGGGCGGCCAGAACTACATGCTGTTCCCGTTCTTCGCCGTGAAGAAGGCCGCCTGATGGCCACCGCGGCCGCAATCCCCGGTCCCTTGAACCTCATTTCCGGGAACGACCTCTCGGTCAACCTGTCCGCGGCCGTCCTTGACCCCATCAGCGCGCGCCCGCTCTACCAGGTCGGGATGAACGCAGGCCCCCGCCTGGCGCTGGCCGACCCACGGCCAGCCGCGTTCCACATGGGCGGTGGGATTGCCCCCGTCCACGGCCTGGCCGTCCTCGGCCGGGTCCATGTGATCCCGCGCCGGCTTGACCTCGGTGCCGTGGTCTCCGAGCAGGAAGCCGAAGTCGAAGTCTGGAACGCCGACATCCAGCGCGGCCAGACCCTCGACGAGATCTCCATCGACGGTCCCGCCGGAATCGCGGTCATCGACGACCTCGGCCAGCCGGCTCATTTCCCGGCATCGGCTTCGCACAACTACCTAGTCAAGGTCCTGAGCGACGGTGACGCCCTGATCGACAACCTGGTTACCTGGGTGTTCGCCGGGAAAGACCCCCTGGGCACCAACCTCCGCCTGCTGGGCTTCCGGTTGATTCCGTTCCCGTTCCCCCCGAACTGGGCCCAGCCCGTGACCGAGACGTTCGGGTTCATGACCGACATCCTCGTCTCATACCGGGGTATGGAGCAGCGCATCCAGCTGCGCGCCGTGCCGGTGGGCACGATCCGCTACGCAACGCTCCTGGACGACTTGCGCGACGCCCAGATGGCAGGCGCCATCCTCTTCGGCAACCAGGCCCGCGCGTTCGGCGTGGGTCGCTGGCAGTTCCAGGCGCCGCTGCTGCAGGACGCCAGCGCAGGCGACCACGACCTCCTCTGCGACACCTCCGACATCCCGTTCGAGCCCGGCGGCATGGTCTTGCTGTGGACCGACCCATACCACTGGGAGGTCCAGACCACCCAGAGCGTGCTGCCGGACCGCGTGGTCCTGGACTTCGGCCTCATCCAATCATGGAACGCGGGCCTGACCATCGTTCTGCCGATCGTCGTTGGCCGGCTTTCGGATGACGAAGGGTTCACCTGGGACGCGCTCGCGATCGGCTCGACCGCGCTCACCTTCGACATCGACGGGTTCCGGACATGAGCTATCTCGGCCACGCCGTCCTCGAGCTCAACTACAACCGAATCGGCGCCTTCGAGGAACGACTGCGCCGGAAATTCGTGCTGCTGAGCTCGAAGACCGGCCGGCGTATCGCCGACGAGCAGGCGCCGGCTCCGGCCGCTTTGCGCCCCTTCACCTGGACGGCGATCGGCCGCGACGAGATCACGGCCATGCGGGAATTCATCGATGCCCGCAAGGGGCGCGCCGTCCCGTTCTGGCTGCCGAGCTTTCAGTGGGACCTCGCCCTGGCCGAGGACATCGCCCAGAACCAGTCCGGCGCGACGATCAGGTGGGTCAGGTACAAGCAGCAGATGTGGGGCACGACCGGAGCGAGGCGGCACCTGGCGATCTGGTCGCTCGGCGAAGGCGTCATGGACTACTGCCGGATCACCGGCGCCACCGATCCGGCAAACTATCTCACCGAAACCCTGACCCTTGATCCGGTGGCCCAGCGCGACTACTCGCGCACCCAGACCGTGCTGTCGTTCCTGAAGTTCTGCCGCCTCGAGGACGACCGCATCGAGGTCTCCTACCCGAGCCCCCAGGTGGCTGAAGCTACGATCCGGGTCCGTGAACTTCCCCTGGAGGCGCCGCTGTGACCTATGACGAGCGCGAGAAGAGCCGTTACCTGGCCCAGCCCGTCGAAGGGTTCCGGTTCGCCCAAGGCAGCAACCTGTGGCTCTACACCTCTGCCGACCGGGCCATCACGCTGCCGGCTGGCGTGTTCGCCCCCGAGGCGATCGTGCGCAGCGAACTCGACTTCTCCCAGGAGGACACCGGCGAGACCATCGAGCTGACGCTGCCGCGCGCCAACCCCGTCCCGGCGCTGTTCATCGGCGACCTGCCGTCCACGCCGGTCTGGGTGACCGTCTACAGGGCCCACCGCGGCGAGGAGTCCCTCGCGGTGACGATCTTCAGCGGCAAGGTGATCCGGGCGCGATTCGAGGAATCCGAAGCGATCCTCACTGGGGCGAGCCTGATGGCAATGCTCGCGCGAACGGTGCCGATCCTGGCTCTGCAGACACCGTGCAACCACGCCCTCTACTCGGGCCCGTGCGGCGCCAACCCCACCGCGAGCCGAGACATGGTCTCGGTCACGTCGGTCAATGGCGCCACCGTGGTTTCGAGCGGCTTCGCCCTGCGCCCGGACCAGTGGTACCGCGGCGGTCGCCTCGAAACCGCTACCGGTGAGACCCGATTCATCGTCGACCACCAAGGCAACACGGTGACGCTGATCTCCCCGCTGCCCGGCCTCCGTTCGCTCGACGAAGTCCGGGCCTACTGGGGCTGTGACCACCTCGAAGCCACCTGCCGGGACAAGTTCGACAATCTCGTGAACCACCTGGGCTGGTCGCGCCTTCCGGGCCGCAATCCCTTCAGCGGGAGGATCGACTGATGGCCTTCTGGATCATGGCGCTGGTCTACATCGTGGGCACGGTCCTGTACGATGTTCTGCGCCCCAAGCCCAAGTTCGATGCCCCGACGCCGTCCGCCCTGGGCGACTTCCAGTTCCCGACGATCGGCGAAGGCCGCTCGATTCCGATTGTTTGGGGCACCTGCAAGCTCGCCGGGCCGATGGTCACCTGGTACGGCGACCTCCAGGTTCAGGCAATCAAAGAGAAGGTCAAGACCGGCCTGTTCTCCTCCGATGAGATCACCACCGGGTACCGCTACTACCTCGGCGCTCAGCTGGTCCTGTGTGGCGGCGAAATCGACCGGGTATTGCAGATCCGGTTCGATGACCGGACCCCCTCGGCCGGCTACGCCCGCCTGCCGGACGTCACCCAGATCAACATCAATGCCCCGAACTTCTTCGGCGGGGAGGATTCGGAAGGCGGGGTCGCAGGCAACGTCTACGTCTACCACGGGACGGCCACCCAGCCGGCGGACACGTACCTCGAGGCCCGCCTCGGCGAGAGCTTGCCCGCCTGGCGGCGCGTCAGCTACGCCGTCTTCCGCCACGTCTACCTGGGAACGAGTCCCTACATCAAGGCTGTCTCGTTCGTGGTGCGCCGCTGCCCCAACAGTCTGGGCCTTACAGGCGACGCCCACGACATCGACGGCGACGCCAACCCCGCGGCCATGATCTACGACATCCTCATTTCGCCGCCGGCTGAAAACGGGCTCGGTCTGCCGGTCGGGTTCTTCGACGTGGCCGCCTTTCGTGCGGTCGGACAGACGTTGGCCGCCGAGGGTCTTGGGCTGTCCATGCTACAAGACCGCACCACCACCGCGAAGGATCTGGTGCTGGAGATCCTGCGCCACATCGACGGCGTCATGTACGTCGAGCCCTCGACTGGACTGCTGACCATTCGGCTCGTGCGCTACGACTACGACCCCGAGACCATCCCCGTGCTCGATGCGGACAACTGCACCGTGAAGTCGTTCGCGCGGCCCTCGTGGGGCGACCTCAAGAACACCGTGCGCGTGGGCTACGTCAGCCGAGCGGCCGGGTTCATCGAGAAGACTGCCCAGGCCCAGGACCTGGCCTCGATCGAAGTGCAAGGCGGCGAGGTCTCTCTCCAGGATCTCACCCTGCGCGGACTGTCAAATCCGACCACAGCCCAACTGGCCGCAGCGCGCGCGCTGGCCGCCCTGGCCTATCCCTTGGCCACGATCACAATCGACGCGGACCGCTCCGCATGGGCGTTCAGGCCGGGCGCGGTATTCAAGCTGGTCTGGGATCCCCTGGGTATCACCGGCATGGCCTGCCGCGTCGTCCGCGTCGGGACCGGGCGGCTGGACTCAGGAAAGATCGAGATTGAGGCCATGGAGGACATCTTCGCCGTGGAATGGACGGGATACACCGACCCGCCCGCATCCGGCTGGGAAGATCCCTCGGGTGATCCCCCTGCGCTCACCGATCAGGTGGCCTTGGCCGCTCCATACGAGGCGACCAAGGACTACGGCAACATGGGATCTGACGTGCAGCTGGCCGTGACGATGGCTGCGCGTGGGGTGACAGGGATCTCCCTGGGGTACAAGGCATACGTGGCTGATGGCTATGGCGGCTGGTCGCCGCCAGTCAACGTCCGTTATTTCACCCCATCGGGCGCCCTCAGCACGCCAATCGACGAGCTCACAAGCGAGATCGTCGTCGCCTCGGGTCTCGATGCCGATCTCGTGGAATCGGTCAGCGCCCCGGACTTCTCGCTTGGCGTCAACGTGGCCTGGCTCACCCATGGCGGGCTGGAGGAGTTCATCGCCTTCCAGAACGTGGTCCAGGGCGAGAGCGGGATCACGCTTCAGGTCGTCGCCCGCGGTTGCCTGGACACCGCGCCCACGGCTTTCCCGGCCGGGACTCGGGTCTGGTTCATTTCCTACGGCAGCAGGATCGTGAACATCCGCGGGCCCGTACCGCCGACCGAAACGGTCAACAACAATCTCCGGTTTCAGCCTTACAACAACCAGAGCGAGTATCTGTTCGCCTCGTGTGTGGATTCGCCTGTCGTGGCCACAACACCCGCCCGCTCCGAGAAGGTCTACTGCCCGACCGATGTCCGGTTCAACGGGCAGAGCTACCCGGCATCGATCACCGGCGCGTTGACCGTGTCATGGTCGCATCGGAACCGTCTTGGAACGTGGAGCTACGTGGACTCGGGCGAGACCACCGCTCCTGAGGATGGCACCGAGTACGACATCCTGGTCTACGGTGAGATCGAAACGCTCGTTCACACCGAGGCTGGGTTGACCGGCACCTCCTGGACCTACAATGCGGGACAGGAGATCGCTGAGTCAGGGCTCGGTCGGCTCAACAACCATCTGCGGGTAGTCATTCAGACGTACGGGGCGGGGCGGGCGCACGTGGCGATTCGGGAGATTGAGTGGGCATTTGATCGCATGTGAGCGGCAATTGCACCACACAGGGATGTGCCGGTCGGGCGCCCATTCGCCCGTAACCGGCAATCCCTATGAGCCATCAGTGAGACGCACCACAAATCTCTCATCCGCTGATCTTGTCTTTCCGGTGGAAGATCAGATAGAGACCTGGCAAGACCAGAAGCGTCAGCATCGTCGAGGAAATGATGCCGCCGATAACCACCGTGGCCAGCGGTCGCTGCACTTCCGCTCCCGTACCGGTCGCCAAGGCCATCGGCACGAAACCGAGCGACGCTACGAGCGCGGTCATCAACACTGGACGCAGACGCGTCAGGGAGCCGTCGACGATGGCCGCCTCCAACGGTTGTCCCTCCGAGCGGAGCTTGCCGATGAACGAGATCATCACCATGCCGTTGAGCACTGCCACGCCCGAAAGCGCGATGAAACCTACGCCGGCGGAAATGGACAATGGAATATCACGGATCATGAGTGCGGCCAAACCGCCTGTCAAGGCGAGGGGGACGCCGGTGAACACGAGCAGCGCGTCCTTGACCGACCCGAAGGTAGCAAACAGCAAGAGGAAAATGAGCAGCAGCGAGACCGGGACGACGAGCTGTAGCCGTTTGGTCGCCGAAATCATCTGCTCGAACTGCCCGCCCCACGAAATCCAGTAACCAGGAGGCAACTCGACACTGGCGCCGATTCGCTCCTGGGCCTCGGCGACGAACGAGCCGAGATCGCGGCCCCGGACATTCGCGGTGACCACGACGCGACGCTTGCCGTCCTCGCGATTGATCATGTTGGGGCCAGGTGCAATGGTGATCTCGGCCACCTCGCCCAACGGGATGAAGGAATGACCGTGGTAGTCGGCGGATCGTGAACCAGCGGCGCTGGCGTAGCGCGCCATCCCCGCCTGCTCCACTTCGCGCTCCGGCAGCGGCACCGCCAGCCGCTCAAGACTGCCGATGTCGGCGCGGAGCTCTTCGGGCAGCCGCACGATGATCCCAAAGCGCTTGTCACCTTCGAAGACCTCGCCGGCCGCCTTGCCGCCAAGAGCGATCTCGATCACCTCCTGCAGGTCGTCAATGCTCAACCCGTACCTGGCCAACGCTTCGCGCCGCGGCGTGATGCTCATGAGAGGCAAACCGGTGGTCTGTTCGAGCTTCACGTCGGAGGCACCGGGAATCGTCTTCAATTCCTTTTCGATCTGCTTGCCGTGCTGCTGCAGCACCGCCATGTCTTCCCCGAACAACTTGACCGCCACGTCGCTGCGCACGCCGGCGATGAGCTCGTTGAAACGCATCTGAATCGGTTGCGTAAACTCGTAGTTGTTGCCCGGGATTTGCTCGACCGCTGTCGCCAGTTCGCTGACCAGCTGATCCTTCGACTTCTTCGGATCGGGCCATTCCTTTCGCGGCTTCATGATGATGAAACCGTCGGCGACGCTGGGCGGCATGGGGTCGGTGGCGATTTCGGCCGTGCCCATCTTGGCGAACACGTTCGTCACTTCCGGGAATTCCTTCAGCCGCCGCTCAAGCGCGTGCTGCATTTCGATTGCTTGTGTCAGGTTTGTGCCTGGGATGCGCAACGCATGCAAGGCCACGTCACCCTCGTCCAGACTCGGAATGAACTCCGTCCCCATGCGCGATGCCGCCACGCCGCTGACCACGACCAGGCCGGCGGCACCAAGGACCGTCGCCCAGCTGTATCGCAGGCAGAATCTCAGCGACGGCATATAGACGAACTTTGCCGCCCGGATGAGGACGTTTTCCTTCTCGGAGATCTTGCCGGTCAGGAACAGCGCGATCGAAGCCGGGATGAACGTCGCCGCGAGGATCATGGCACCAGCCAAGGCCATGAGCACCGTGAAGGCCATGGGGTGGAACATCTTGCCCTCAACGCCGCTCAGGCTGAGGATGGGCAGGTAGACTACCATGATGATCAGGCCGCCGAAGAAACTCGGGCGCGCCACTTCCCTGGTGGCATCCCGCACGACCTCGAAGCGCTCGGGCCGCGTCAGAAGCCGGCCGAGACGATGTTGCTGTTCACCGAGGCGACGAATGCAATTCTCCACGATGATCACCGCGCCGTCGACAATAAGTCCGAAGTCCAGCGCACCGAGACTCATAAGATTGCCGCTGATCTTGGAGCCGACCATGCCCGTGATGGTCAGGAGCATCGACAATGGGATGACCATCGCGGTGATGAGCGCGGCGCGGATGTTGCCGAGCAGCAGAAACAGGATCACCACGACCAGCGCAGCGCCCTCGAACAGGTTCTTCTTGACCGTCTGAATGGCGGAATTCACGAGATCCGTGCGGTTGTAGACGGTTCGGGCGACGACCCCTTCCGGAAGAGTCTCATTGATCTCGGCCATCTTGTCATGGACGCGGCTGGCAACGGTCCGGCTGTTCTCGCCGATGAGCATGAAGACGGTGCCGAGGACGACTTCCGTGCCGTTCTTGGTGGCAGCTCCGTTCCGCAGTTCCTTGCCGATAAAGACATCGGCCACATCGTGTACGTGAAGGGGAAACCCACCCCGATTGCCGACGACGATGTTCTCGATGTCCTCGATCCCGGCAACCTGGCCGGGGCTCCGGATGAGGTACTGCTCTCCGCTCCGCTCGATGTAGCCCGCCCCGATGTTGGCGTTGTTCGCGCTAAGCGCCGACATCAGGTCGCGCATGGTCAGGTTGTAGGCGCGCAACTTGTCAGGATAGGGCGTTACGTGATACTGCTTGACGTAGCCGCCGATCGAATTGACGTCGATGACGCCTGGCACGTTCCGCAGTTGCGGCTTGATGATCCAGTCCTGGATCGTCCGCAAATCGGTGGTCGTGATCTCATTGCCTTCGGCGTCTCGCGCGCCGGGTTCCGCCTCGACATTGAACATGTAGATTTCGCCGAGACCTGTCGTGATCGGGCCCATGCTGGGCTCGATGCCGGGCGGGAGCTTGCTCTTGACTTCCTGTATACGCTCGTTCACCAGCTGGCGGGCGAAGTAGATGTCGGTGCCGTCCTTGAAGATGACCGTCACCTGCGAGAGGCCGTAGCGCGAAAGCGAGCGTGTGTATTCGAGATGCGGCAATCCTCCCATTGCGGTTTCGATGGGGAAGGTCACCCGCTGCTCGGCTTCCAGGGGCGAATATCCCGAAGCTTCGGTGTTGATCTGCACCTGGACATTCGTGATGTCGGGAACGGCGTCAATCGGCAGTCGCTTGTAGTTGTACACACCAAGCGCAACAATCGCCGCCGTGGCGATGAAGATGAGCCCCCGCTGACGGATGGAAAATCCGATGATTCGATCGAGCATTGGCTTCCCCTTAGAGGGCGTTCTCTTGTTTCTCGCCGGTCCGAATGCGGATCACCTCGGACACTTCCGTTACCACAATCAGGCCGTCGCCCGCCGCACCGGTGTGACCTGCGCGCTGAATCGCGCCTGCGACAGCTGGCTGGAGGTCATCCGAGCAGACAATGTGCAGCATGATCTTGCGGTGGTATTCGATGGAGTCTTCGGTCACCTTGAAGGCGCCGCCCGTCCCGCGACCGCGGCCCTGGCCGCGGGCATCGGTGATCGTGAAGCCGGGGAAGTGCGGCAGTTCATGCAGCGCGCGCACGACATTGCTCAACATGTGCGGTTGTATGATGGCGGTGACGTGCTTCATACCGGGCCCCCTTTAGTGGTCATGCGTCGCGCCCGACTTCCCGATGTCGGCCTTGACAATGAAACTGTTCTCGGCCGCGTACATCTGGCCGGCGGTCAGTCCGGACAACACTTCAACCCATTCGTCATCGCGGCGACCCAGCTCCAGGATGGCAATCTCGAACAGGTGGCCGTCGCGGATGAACACCACGTCCCAATCCCGAAACGTCTGCAGTGCGTCGGCCTTGACCGCCAGGGGAACGGTGGCCTCATCGACGATGATCTCGCCGACGACAAAGAGTCCCGGCCGCCACCGTCCGTTGGGGTTGGGCAATTCGATCCTGGCCAGCATCGTTTGCGTGTCTTCGGAGCCGAACGGCGAGATGTAGCTCACGACACCCACGGCGCCGGTCGCGCCCTCGCCCGAGGTGACCGTAACGGCCTGGCCGATCTTCAGCTTTTCGAAGTCCCTGCGGTGCACGTTCAGGTCGACCCACACCTCGCCGAGATCCGCCACGGTGTAGATCGGCTCGCCCTCCCTGACGAACTTCCCCGGGGTGACGTCCTTGCGGATTACGGTGCCGGCCATCGCCGACCTTACCTCGTAGAGCTGGAGGCTCTCGTTGCTCTCGATGACGGCCATCACTTCGTCCTTGGCCACGTGTTCACCCTGTCGTTTGCGCACCTCTTTGACGACGCCAGGGAAGCGCGGCGCGACCTCCCGGAGGTGGTCCTCGTTGGGACTGATGCGGCCAAACACCCTGATGACGTCCCTGATCGCGGCGGGACCGACCATGGCGATGGTGATTCCCGAGCCTTGGGCGGCTTCATCGGTAATCGTCGTCCGCCCCTCGTAGGAGGCGTATTCCCAGTAGTGCTTCGCGCCCGCATACGTGGCAGTCACCACAACATCGAACGAGTGGGGCTCGTCCACGACCTTGTCGCCGACCAGGTAGTCGCTTTCCTTGGCAAACAGGAAAGTGTCCACGCGTCCGGCGATTCGGCGTAGTTCAATGGACAGATCCACGTCCGCCGGGTCGACGGCTTTGTCCTTGTCGTAGAAGTAGACGCGGAATTGTGGCGGCACGCCCCGCTCGAAGATGGTGACTTCGGTTTTGAAGTCACCGTCGGAAAGCAGGCGTCCACCATGAGGACCTGTCGTCACATTCCCAACGACAGTTTCGCCGTGATCGTCTCCGCTGCGCTGACACGAGACCAGGCCCAGCGCCAGGGGGATCACCAGATAGAGGAGCAACTTCTTCAAGAAAGGTATCCTCCGCTTATGGCTGCAGGGGTTGACCGGTGAGCCGTTCGATCTCGGCCACCAGCAGGTGATATGACTTCGCCGCTTCGATGTAGTCCTGCCTCACGGCCAATAGCGTCTCCTGCGCATCGGCCGTTTCCAGGTAAGAGAACCGACCCTGCCGATAGCCTTCGGCGGCGATCTCCAGCGATTCCTCGGCCTGGGGCAGTATCTCACTGTGGATGCTCTCCACCGTGCGCACCGCCTGCACCAGTTCCTGGTGCAAACCGTGGAGTTGCGTTCGCAAGCGCGACTCCGCTGCAAACCGGCTCAGCGGGGCAACCTCAGCCAGCGCTTGCGCCTCCTCGCGGGACCCCTGATTGCGGTCGAACAACGGCAAGGGCAGTGAGACTTCGGCGACGAACGCAAAGTCATCGGGCCCGTTGAATCTGCGCACACCGCCGCCGACCGTCAGGTCGGGAGTGCGCCTCGACTTCGCCAGTTCCAACTCGGTCAGGCGCAACCGCCTTTCCGCTTCCAATCGGGCCAGGGCAGGACTGGCAGCAATGCGCTCAGCCAGTGTCTCGAAGGTGGGAGGTTGCACTACGGCGAACAGATCCGCTTCCACCCGTGTGAACGTCGGCGTCGTATCGCCCCAAGTCGCGGCCAGCCGATATCGCGCCGCTTGCCATTCGCGACCGGCCTGTTCCTGCGCGATGCGGCTTCTCGCGAGTCCGACCGTCGCCTTTCTCCTCTCCAACACGGTCCCCTTGCCCACTGCCAGCCGCTCCTCTGCGCTGCGGACCACGGACTCCGCCGCTTCGATCGCCTGCTCGGCCAAGGCCAGCTCATGCTGGGTCGCCAGTGCCGCGATGAACTTGGCCGTCACTTCGGACAGCACGTCCATGCGCCTCAATTCGTATTCGCTCCCTGCCAGATCGCGTGCCGAAGTGGCCACGTCGCGCCTGGCCGACCGCTTCCCCCCGAGCTCGATGAGCTGGCTGAGCTGAAGCGTCGTCTGCGCGACGGCAACGCCGCCGAATTCGCCAGAGCCGGCGAAGTCCTCCATCGTCAGGGCAGCAGCAGGGTTGGGCCGCAGGCCTGCCTGCAGCAGCCTCGCCTCACTCACCCGCAGTTCGGAAGAAAACGCCGCCAGATCGGGGTTCTTCTGCAGTGCCGAAGCTAGCGCTTGCCTCAATGTCAAAACGCCTTCCGGCGTTTGAGCTTGGGCGGTCGACACAACGGCTGCGACGACTATGATCGACAAGAGGCCGATACCTGAGCGGATGCGAGAGCCAGGTAAGGGCACCGGTCTGAGGGCACATGGACCGTCGGCGCCTCGCGTTGAATAGGGGCTGGATGCCGTGACCGGTGCGGGGCCCACCCGACCGGCGCCACCAGCCCTATGCCGGACCCCGATCGCTCGTTTTGTTCCGATCCCGAGTACTGCGTTCATGAACACGATCGATTTACCTTCCCCTCGTGGCCCCGGAAGTCGACTTGGGCCGAATGCCGGCGGTTCCGCGGTGATCGAAACAGCCCTGCGCCACCCACGGCATGCGCGGGTATTGATCTCGTGAGCACCGCAACTCCGCTAATAGCGGATGGCGCGCCAACTTATCCTAGAATGAAAGGAACTGCGGAAGGCGGCTGGATTTCAGCAGCGGAGAACGGTACAGCGTTCGGGTGTGACAGGGTCACAATGAGCGGCGGTTACCGGCAGGCTTTGGCTGGATTCTGAATAGTCAACATCAATCAGGGCGCAAGGAACGGACAGCCACACTCCTGAATCTGGACCACTAAGACGAAAGACATGCCCGGCGGCCACAAACCCGTGGCCGTGATCGTCGTCATGTGAGCTGTCATGTGAGCTGAAGTCCCGGGATTCATCGAAGTGCATTGCCGCCAAGTGATTTAAAACGGCTCCGCACGTGAAGATCGATGCGATCCACGCGAGCGCGAGCACGGCGGCGAAGTGTGGGCGTCCCGTTCGTTTCATGCGCGCCACGATAGGCGAGGTATTTGAAACGCGCAAGGGTACCCCAAGTAATTTCGTGGGAATTTCCGCCATTGGTCGACTGCCGCCGGATGAATGCTGACATGATGGCCTCTCCCCACTCGATTCACGGCAGCAGTTACGGGACGATGCCGATCGAGTAGATGGGAAGGGCAGACCTGCTAGTGGTCATGGCGATGGTGGGCATCGGGTGTGTGTGGATGATCGTGCTCAATGGTCTCGTGCCGATGCAGGTGAACGTGCGGTTCCGCTCCGTCCACACCCGCGGCATGCTCATGCCGGTGGTGCTCATCATCGTGGGCGTGGGCGTGCTCATGCATGAGTGCCTCGTGTCGATGGGAATGCGCGTGGCGCTCGCGCAAGAGCAACACGACTCCGCCGATCATCGCGGCCATCGCAGCCATGTCGATCGCCGAAAGCCTCTCGTCCAGGACGACCGTGGCGAGTATGGCGCCCAGGAACGGCGCGGTCGCGAAGTAGGCGGCCTCGCGTGCGGCGCCCAAAAGGCGCAGGGCGTAGGCGTCGAGCACCACGCTCGCCCCATAGCTGACGGCTCCGAGGGCCGCGGCGGCCAGCACCAGGGACGCGGACGGCAATCGCTCTCCGATCGCCAGTCCCAGGCCCAGGTTGACCATGCCTGCCGTCAGGGTCTTGATCCGCACCACCGCAAATGGATCGCGTAGAGACAGTCGCTGAGTGAGGTTGTTGTCGAGCCCCCAGCAGAGACACGCTCCTGTGATACAGAGGACACCCACCGCGTCGGCGCCGACTTCCCCGGGGCTCGTCTTAAGCACGCCGGCACCGAGCAACACCAAGACGGCCGCCAGTGCCGTTCGTCGGCCGAGATGCTCCCGGAATACGACCACGGCCAGCAGAATCGTGAACGGAGCCTCGAGGTTCAGCAATAGCGAGCCGACGACGCCGCGCACCCGGTCCAGGCCGACAAGCATGAGAATTGGGGCGAGGATTCCCCCGGCGACCACGACCCCTGAGATGAAGCCGATATCGGCGCGCTTCAGGCTCGCCTCAGGGACGTTTCGCCGAAAGGGCATCGCCAGGCTAATGGCGATCCCGGCCCCGCCGTAAAGAAGGCCAGCCAGAGTCACGGGCCGAACATCGGCCAGCAGCAGCTTAGCCAATGGAGCACTGAGGCCGAATAGGGCTGCCGCCAGCAAGCCGGCCAAGGCGCCGCTGCTGCTGATCTTCGAACCGAAAGGAGTCATGGTTGGCAACGCGCCTTCGTCACAGGACCGTCGCATGGGGAACCATGGTCACAATAGTCGAGGCCGTTTCCAGCAACAACAATCCGATCATTGGCCGACGTTCTTAATTCTCGATCCACGGCACCCCCGACAACATGTCCCGTCTGCCACCCGTCAAGCCCCCTTGACCACCACCGGCTGCCCATTCGCTGCTTACCGGTCAATTGCCGTCATCCGACCCGAGGACAACGATTGAGTTCTTTCGTCCGACACTTCGAGTGGGCGCAGGGTAGGTAACCCATAGAGGCACACATTCCGCCCCGAGCGGAGACCGGGTATCGCCCCAGGAGTGACGATGTTCCGCCGCGAGGCGCTCGTACTTGGCAGGTACAAGCGCGATCCCAACCGCTGGCAGACCGATTTCGGCCGCTGGGTGGCCGATTTCGGCGTGCCTCGCATCGTCGCCGGCCTCGCCCACGACCCGGACCTGCGAGTCACCAACCAGGCCGTCTACGAGTGGCTCCAGGGCCATGCCCCCCAGCCGGCCCGAGCCATGGCCCTGGTCGAGATGTCCCAGGGCCGTCTCACCCTCGAGGCCATCTACGAGCACAGCAGGCAGGTTAAGCAGTCAGAGGGCGACACCGGAGGCCAGCGATGAGGATCGACCTCCAGATCGATTCCGCCCCGCTCGTCCTGCGCCTGCAGAACGGCCAGCGCCGCCTGGCCTACGCCGTCGTCAACGCCATCAACAACACAGCCAAGCGGATCCAGGCCGTGGAGCGGCGGCGCGTCGAGGAAGAGTTCACGGTCCGCAAGAAGGAGTTCATCCAGCGCCAGGCGGCAGTCATCAAGCCGTTCGCCAACGTGCGGCAGGGACGTCCCTTCGCAGAGATCGGCGTCGGGCAGAAGCCCCGCCTCCTGCTGTCCGCCTTCGAGCGCGGTGCCGAGCGCAAGCCGTTCACGCAGGGCGCCAGGCGGGTGGCCGAGCCCGTGGTCGGCGGGCCCGCGCGCCCGCAGTTCAGTCAGCAGGTCACGCCCGAGCTACGCATGGCTCGCCTTCGCTTCGACCCCACCAAGACCGGCCGCCGACGCGCTGGCGTCACGCGCACCAAGACCTACCTCGTGCCTGAGGTTGGGATCTTCCAGCGCGTCAGCCCCGTCGCGACGCGCCTCGTCTACTTCTTCTCGAAGGGCAAGAAGATCAAACCGCGTCTGCACTTCGTCGAGACGGCAGAGAAGGAAGCCGACCGTTGGTTTCGCGAGGAGATGGAGCGAGAGGTCATCAACGCCATTGCCAGGTCGAAAGGAAGCGGACTGTGACAGGGATGTGTATCACCTGCGGAGCGAATCCACGGAAGAAGGGACGCAGGCAGTGCGGCCCTTGCGCCTGGCGCTCCGAAGACCCGGACAAGGTGCGTGCGCGTCGCAAACGGAGCGGACCGCAGCGTACCGAGTACAAGCGCCGCGTTCGCCGCGAGGCTGGCGCCGAGCCGATGGACGTCAAGCGAGCGCGGCGCGCCCAGCGGCACACTGAGGCTGAAGCCAAACGTGCAGAGCGGTTGGTCGCCAACAGCCTCGAGCGCAAGCCGTGGCTGCGATTCCCCGCGGACAGTGCCGAGAGATACCGGTGCCGCTACGAGAACGATCCCGCCTTCGCCAGGCGCGAACGGGAGCGGGCCATCGTGTTCCGATACACACACCCCGATCTCGCCGTGAAGTCCGATCGGGGCAACCACTGGCAGTGGGCTGCATCACGAGCCGACGGATCGGTGACGAGCGCTGTGGTTCGCAATCTCCTGCGAGCCAAGCAGTGCTACCTCTGCGGGGTCGATCTGACGCCCGACAACAGGTCCATCGACCATCGGCACGCACTTGCGCTCGGCGGAGCCCATGCCGCGGAGAACCTGGCCGCGTGCTGTTTGCCCTGCAACCGGGAGAAGGGTGCTGGGGAGAGGCAGATGCGATGCGAACGCGACGGACACCATTGGCAGCAGCCGTAAGTCATTGCAGTTAGGTACTTTGGGCCAAAAACACCGCGGGTGGCCGGCGACCTCGGCCCTCATAGCGTGGGAGAGTCATGAAACAAGTTACCACCGACACCAAACGTTCCAGTTCCGAAACGCCCACGAAGGCCACAGACGCGCCCGAAACGGCCGCCACGGGAGATTCCACGGGCCCGGACTCCCCCGTCCGTCTGCCCGGAAAACTGGAACACTGGAACATCGACCGGCTCCGCCCCTACGAGCGGAACCCGCGAACCCACAGCCCCGAGCAGATCACCAAGATCGCCGCCAGCCTGCTTGAGTTCGGCTGGACCAACCCGATCCTGGTGGACGGCGACGCCGGCATCATCGCCGGCCACGGGCGGCTCCTGGCGGCCCGCGAGTTGGGGATGACTACCGTCCCGGTGATCGAACTCACACACCTGACCGAGGCACAGAAGCGTGCCTACGTCATCGCCGACAATCGTCTCGCCCTGGATGCGGGCTGGGACGAGGACTTGCTGGCCGAGGAGTTGAGGGCGCTGGAGGGCCTCGACTTCAACCTCGAGCTGACCGGGTTCGGCTTGGACGAGCTGCACGATCTCCTCGACGATGAGACCATCGAAGAAGTCCCCGCTCCGGAACCTCCCGATGAACCCGTGAGCCAGCAGGGCGATCTGTGGATCCTGGGCAACCACCGCCTCTTGTGCGGCGATAGCTCCGACGCCGCGTCGCTCGATCGGCTGCTGGGCGGCGCCGTGATCCACCTCGTGAACACCGACCCGCCCTACAACGTGAAGGTCGAGCCTCGGTCCAACAACGCAATCGCCGCAGGGCTGTCGAGCTTCCCGGCGGCCAAGAGCGCAGTGGAAGCCTCCGACGCTCGCGGCATGCACCACCAGGGGTTCGACCTGGCCCGCCACAAGACCAAGTCGAAGCCTACCGGCAAGATGCGCGCGAAGGACCGCCCCCTGGCCAACGACTTCGTCTCGGACGAGGCCTTCGACGAGCTGCTCCTGGCCTGGTTCGGGAACATCGCCCGCGTGCTGCAGCCCGGTCGCTGCTTCTACATCTGGGGCGGCTACGCCAACTGCGGAAACTACCCCCCGGTCCTGAAGGCATGCGGGCTCTACTTCAGCCAAGCGATCATCTGGGTGAAGGAACACCCCGTGCTGACCCGCAAGGACTACATGGGTAACCACGAATGGGCGTTCTACGGCTGGCGCGAAGGGGCGGGGCACAAGTTCTACGGCCCGACGAACGCCGTCGATGTCTGGGCGGTCAAGAAGGTCAACCCACAGAGCATGGTCCATTTGACCGAGAAGCCGATCGAACTGGCCGTGCGCGCGATCCAGTACTCCTCAAAGCAAGGTGAGAACGTGCTCGATCTGTTCGGCGGCAGCGGCTCGACCCTCATGGGTGCAGACCAGATCGGCCGGCATGCGTTCCTCATGGAACTCGATCCCGCCTACACCGACGTGATCGTGATGCGCTGGCAGGAAGCCACCGGACAGCAGGCCACGCTCGACGGAGACGGACGCACGTTCGACGCGGTCGCCGCTGACCGCGGGGCTGCTCGGGATGAGTAGGCGGTGGCCAGGCAAGCGAAGAAGGAGTTGATCTCCCAGCGCGAGTACGCTCGTCGGCTCGGCGTCTCCCACGTGGCAGTCCAGCGCGCCGTGAAGACGGGCCGGATCTCGACGGTGAATGGGAAGGTCGACCCGGCCCAGGCCGACCGGCAGTGGCAGGAGAACACCGACCAGAGCAAGCCCCGCAACCGGATCACCGGCAGCCCCAAACAGGCCCGGACGCCCGGAGAACCGTCTGAGCCCATGGACATGGGCGTGGCCGACGAGGTCATCGGCGGCACCAACACGGCAACCGGCTATGCCAAGGCCCGCGCCCCCCGCGAGCTGTACCAGGCGCAACTGGCCAAGCTCGAGCTGGACCGTCAACGCGGCACCCTGATCCGGGCCGACGAGGTCCGCATCGGGGCGTTCAACATGGCCCGCAAGGCCAGAGACCAGTTGATCGCCCTGCCCGAGCGCGTCGCTGCGCTCTTGGCCGCTACCCAGGAGCCCGCCGAGGTCCAACGCATCCTCGAGGAAGAGATCGAGCGGATCTGCCAGGAGGTCGCGGATGCAGAACGGCCGTGACGTCTACGAGACCGCCTACCGGGCGGGCTGGCGCCCCGAGCCGCGGCTGACCGTCAGCACCTGGGCGGACGCGCACCGTGTCATGGGCAACCGCGCTGGCCACGCGGCGACCCACTGGCGCACGGCGACCACGCCCTACCTGCGCGAGATCATGGACGCCCTGGGCCCCCGCTCGCCGGCGCGGCGAGTCGTCTTCATGAAGGGCTCCCAGTTGGGGGGCACCGAAGCAGGCAACAACTGGCTCGGGTTCGTCATGCACCACTCGCCCGGTCCGATCCTGGTCCTGCGTCCGACCGTAGACGAAGCCCGGCGCTTCAGCCGGCAGCGCCTGGACCCCATGATCGCCACAACTCCGGTGCTACACGACCTGGTCCGCGAAGCGCGTTCACGCGACGGCGGCAACAGTCTTCTTATCAAGGAATTCCCCGGCGGGGTCCTGTTCCTCACCGGCTCGAACTCGGCGACCGGCGTCAAGTCGATGCCGATCCGCTGGCTCTTCTGCGACGAGATCGACGAGTACCCGGGCGACGTGGACGGCCAGGGCGATCCGATCGCGCTCGCCGAGAAGCGGACCACCGGCCCGACCTACTCACGGCGGAAGATCTTTCTCGTCTCGACGCCCACGATCAAAGGCATCTCGCGGATCGAACGGGAGTATCTGGTCTCGGACCAGCGGCGCTACTTCGTCCCCTGCCCTCACTGCGGCAACTACGACTGGATGCGCTGGGAGAACATCCGCTGGATGAACGACGACCCGAAGACCGCCGTCCTCGCCTGTGTCGCCTGCGGCGTCCTGATCGAAGAGCGGTTCAAGACGCAGATGCTCAGCCAGGGTCAGTGGCGCCCTACGGCTGTCGGCAACGGCGACACCATCGGGTTCCACCTCTCCAGCCTCTACTCCCCGCTTGGCTGGCTACCGTGGGCGGCAACCGTCGCCGAGTTCCTGGAGTCCAAGGACAACCCGCTGCGGCTGAAGAACTGGGTCAACAGCGTGCTGGGCGAGACCTGGGAAGAACGCGGGGAGACCGTCGAACCCGGCAGTTTGCTGGCACGGGCGGAGCGGTATACGGCCGAGGTCCCGGCCGGCGTGGGTGTGCTCGTCGCTTCGGTGGACGTCCAGGGTGACCGCCTGGAGTGCGCGGTGAAGGGCTACGGCGTCGCCGAGGAGTCCTGGCTGGTCGCCTTCTCCCAGTTCCATGGCGATCCCGGGCGCGACCAGGTCTGGCTCGATCTCGACCGCTTCCTACGGCAGGAGTTCACCCACGAGTGCGGCCAGAAGGTCCCGATCACCTGCGTGGCCGTCGACAGCGGCGGGCACCACTCCGAGCAGGTCTACCGCTTCTGCCGCGCCCGGATCGACCGGCGCGTGTTCGCCGTCCGCGGTGGTTCCGAGCGCGGCAAGCCTCTGGTCGGCCGCCCGTCCGATCACAACCGCTATCGGGCGAAGCTGTTCACCCTCTGCGTCGACACGGGCAAGGAGATCGTGTACTCGCGGCTGCGGATCGGGAGCTCGGGGCCCGGCTACTGCCACCTGCCCGAGTGGATCGACGCCGAGTATGTGGCGCAGCTAACCGCCGAGAAGGCCATCCGCAAGTGGGTGAAGAACCGCGGCACGGTTCGCGAGTGGGTCAAGACCCGCGAGCGCAACGAGGCGCTCGATCTGGAGGTCTACTGCCTGGCCGCCCTCTACATCCTGGGGCCGGCGTTCGTGAAGTCCCTACCGGAGCGGGCCGCCGCCCTGGCCCACCGGCGCGAGACGCCGGCGGTGACCGAACCGGAGCCGTCCGCGCCAATACCGCGGCGCCGGGGGTGGATCGATGGGTGGAGGGGATAACGCATGCGCTGGCGAGAAGTAGGGACTACGCCGGGTTGGGCGAGATGCGCTGCAAGAAGCGCCCCGGCGTTCCCCACTGATGAAGAATCATATCAGATGCATGTCGAATGTTCAACTGGCGTGAGGCTCTGCGGCGCGCCGGGGGCGCGGGTTTCCGATTCGAGCTCAGAGCTACCGGCCAAAGGACGCCGACTTGGCGTCTCTGCCGCCCAGGAATTGGCCCCAAATCACCATTCCTCGCGCCAATCGCAAGACGCTGCAAACAATGCATTTATCTGTTGTTTTGCCTTCCCATTCGGCCCAGAAAGCTCGTCACTGTGACTGCGGCGGGCACGGGGCCCGGCGCGCCAGAACTAGGAGAACCCCATGACGGTCAACGAGATGATCGAGCGCCTGCAGGAGGTCGCGGGCGACGGCTTTGGCGAATGCGAGGTGCGCCTCGCCTTCCAACCCAGCTGGCCGCTGCAGTTCGAGATCGGCGGGATCGCGGTCCCCGACGACGAGTCCCGCGGCCAGGGCGAACCCGACGAAGAACCGGATGACGCGGCCTCGGTGGTCTACCTCGTCGAGGGCGGCCACCCCAATGGCGACTCCCCCTACGCGCCCGCCTGGGCGTTCGCCGCGGCGCAGTGAGGAGGCCGATCCCATGGCAACGAATCACGACCGGCCCTCGCGACTGCGCTTCAACGACGGGATGGAGTTCGACCTCAGCGGCGACCTGCGGGTCGTCCACCGCCGCGACGGCTGGTACGTCGTCGGCCGGGGCATGCTCGTCCCCGTCGCCGATCGCGAAGAAGGCGACCGCATGGTCGCGGAAATGAACAACCGAGGAGGCGATAGCGATGCGCTACGGACCTGACGACAAGTTCTGGGTCGTCGTCGACCCCAAGCCTCACAGCACGCTCGAAGATCTCATGTTTCGTGCCTCGCTCCGAGACCTGGAGCTGCAGTTCAAGGGCGGGCTGCAGATCGAAGAGAACCCGACGCTCTTCACCGACGAGCAAGCGGCGAAGTACGAGGCCTACGGGCGGATGACCGCCATGCGGGCCAGCCAGGCCATCCTGCGCGCTGGCCGCGAGAACCCCGACACCCGGATCGATCGCGTGGAGATCTACGGTGCTGACGGGACGCTGGTGTTCGCGGCGGACATCACGCAGGAGGTCGACTGACATGGCGACGAACGCGGCGCCGCGATTCGGCTTCGAGGCACACCAAGTGTTCTGGAACGAGCAGGGCAGCATCGTCTGCGCCTGCTGCCACATCCCCTACCCCGGGACCGACACCTGGATCTGGGAGCGGTGGGAGGAGATCACGCCCGCTGACATGGTGGAAATCGACCGCCAGGGCGGGCGCGTGGCGTGCGAGGGCTGCGGCAAAGAGCCCAGCCGGATCGCGCGCCTGACATCAAGCGAGAGGAACTGAACCATGAGCAAGACCACGAAGAAGACGACGCGGGCCCGCAAGCCCGCCGCCGAAAAGCCGGCCGCTGAGACCAAGGCCCCGCGCGAGGAGCTCTGCGTGTTCGCTTTCCGGCTGACCGAGGCCGAGCGGGACGCCATCCACAAGGCAGCCGGGCCGGCGAAGGCCTCGAAGTTCGCGCGCAACCTGCTTGTCGCCGCCGCGACGAAGGACGACGCGGCGGTCAGGGCGATCATGAAGGAGATCGCGGCCGTAGCCTAGCTCGCTGGCTCCATCCCAGCACCGACGACCTCTCGGCGACCCGAGGGGTCTTCGGCTTCAGGGCAGTGAAGGCCTCGCCCCCATCTTCCAGTCTCAACCGCCAGGCCGTTTCACCCCTTCACCCTTTTCACCCACCCTCACATGCACACGAGAATACAGAAAGAAATAGTACGCGGGGGTGAAAGGGTGAAAGGGGGAATTAGAGAGATAACTCATTGAAATATATATATTTATCATTTCTGTCTTTCACCCTGTTTCACCCTCTTCTTTTCTTCCTTTGCGAGGGGGCGAAAAGGGTGAAATGCGTGCAACGTGTTGTTGTCCATGCTCTTACGGCGATTTTTACCGTTGGCGTTTCACCTTTGGGCGTTCTGGCACCCGATCGGGTGAAAGGCGCTGCTGTTTCACCGTGGGGGTGAACGGAGCGGGCTCCAGCTGGTGGCGTTCCCTGTCTCTGTGCTGAAGATCCAGAAATGACAGTCCACATGCACAAGCGGACATATTGCATCCACTTGTGCTTTCTGATCGCATTGCCAAAACGGGGTGCCTCAGCCGGCGATGGCTGCTTTCTCCATCAGCCGGTAGAACTGCCCGCCGCCACCGCTGACGATCTCCGTCCGAATCGCGATGTCGCCGCGCTGTTCCAAGGTGCTGATCAGGACGCGGAAAGTCTTGGCGTCGATCTTCATTCGCTTCAGGAGCACGCTGTGGGACAGCTCGCCACCTGGTGCCGTCCGCAGCTTGCGCAGGAGCTTGAGGCATTCAGCATGGAAGGGATTCTCGGCCACGTGGGATTGGGCCATGAACAGCATGCGGCGAGCCTGGTGGATAGCGAATCGGCTCGCCCAGTCCGCAGCCTCGCGCCCGATCTCGGGATTCAGATGGTTCTCGCTGACCGCGTAGATCAGCGCAAGCTTGCGCGCGTGCTCGGCGACCCGACCCCACAACGCCGTGCCGGCCGAATCGCCGACGCCCTCGGCTCGCGCATACTCCTGCTCGGCCTCACCACGCGCTTCGTCGAGGACCGTTCGCGCTGCTTCTGTTTGCGGCACGATCAAGGGCACGGGGTGCCAGTCCTGTAGGTTCCCGGTTCCGGGCCGGAAATCGGCCCACCATCGCGCCGTCTGCAGGACGCTGTCAGGGACCGGATGAATCCCCGGCGCCCGCCCTTGTGACCGAGTTCCGCACTCGAGGATGATCGTCCGCGCGAAGAACCCGTTGGTCAACATGCGCTCCGAGAGCGCCTCATAGTAGTGGTTCGGGATGGCCGTACCGAAGACCACCAGGCAAGGCTGGTCAATCGCGCCAGGCGTGTCACGACCGGCTTTACGCCGCATGGGGAAGATCGAGTTAGCCGTCGAGAACATCGTCAGCAGTGTGCCCATGATGTTCTCGTGCCGGGCATCGCGAGACTTGTTGATCGACTGCAACATGCCGTCGATCTCGTCTGTCTGAAACAGCATGCACGGTTCTGTGAGGAGAGCATCTTGAACCCCTTCTCCGGACGCGAACCGGCCGCCGACCTGGTCGGACAACCCGACAGCATGCAGTATCTCGGTATTCAGCTTGCGTGGCCGGTCTTTGCCGGCCGAGGAGAGAGCCAAGCCGAGCAAGTATAGGTTGGTCCGGTTGTCGTCCGGGTCGCGGACCTTTCGTCCCGCCAGTACACCCAGCAGGGCAAGAGCACCAGCGAACGCCAGCACCACGTTGGGGTATGGAGCGGTGGCCAGGCAGTGGTCCATGACCTCGGACACGAATCCAGGGATGCGCAGCAACTCGTCAGGAATCGGGCCGGGATCGACCAGCGCCGGTGCCGGATCCTCGGCCGGGGTGGCCATCTCGGCGTCCTGTCCCCAGTGGTTTTCGGCCACTGCGACGGCGACCTGGTCGGGCTCGTAGCTGGCGACGCTGGCGGCGATCCGTTCGACTTCCCGCCCGGTCACTGGCGGCCGGCAGCGGTCCTGGTTGGCCCGCGTCAGGGCGACCAGGATCTCCTCCTGGCTCATCCCCACCCGGCGCATGGCCCCGCCCAGGCGCGCCAACGTGGCGTTCCGTTGGCCGGTTGGTATCACATTGCCACCGGCCGCCGGCGTCGCGCCCTGGGGCGCCACGAGTGCGCCGTGGGCCGCCACCTGGCCGTCCTCAGCGGGCCGTTTGCCTCCCTGGACAAAGAGGTCCGCTCCGCCGTCGACCTGGGCCGCGAGCCACGCGGGGGACTCAGGCTGATCGGCCGGCCCAGTCTCGATAGCCTTGATCCACTGGTACGGCTTGCCGCCCACCACCGAGGGCGGCAGGACGATGTAGCCTCCGTTGGCCCGGGTGTCGACCTTCGGGGCGAGCCGACCCGCGGTGCTGCTCCAGCTCTTGCCCGCCGGCTGCCGGAAGATGTAGTGCCGGCCGCCGCGAGGGGTCAGCGAGACCGGGCATTCTCCGAGCGCCTCGAGGTCATCGCCAGGCCAGGGGTTGTCAGCCCCGTCGACGTCGACGACCAGGAGGCCGGCGGTCGGCATGCCGATGTTCGCGTCCGGCCGCGCCGTCCACCAAGCCGTGATCTGGCCGGCATCCGTCGTGGCGTCCAGGAACCCATGCGGCGTCGCGGGGGCTTTTCCGCACGGAATGCACGGAAAGACCGGGTACCCGAGCTCCGCATACCTCAACGCCGCCTGCAGCATCTTCCCGTTGGATTCGCCCACAAGCACCTACTTCAAGGTCAGAAGGGTAGATCGTCATCATCCAGCGGGTCGTAGGCACCCGCGGAGCCACCGGCCAGGACTCCGGTCGGCTCGCGGTCGTCGTCCATCCCCGGTTCGCGCCAGGCGGGCCTGTCATCCAGCTCGTAGCCGATGATCCGCGGGAACTGGTCACCAACCACGGTGCGCACGGTGATCGAGCGGGTCCGGCACAGTGCGCCGTCGTTGGCCAGCAACTCAGCCACGGCCGCAGTCCGCGGCGCCGGAGCGGTCGACCTGCGCCGCCACCACGATTCGGCCTTCTGGCGGGCCCAGCCGGTATGTTCGAAGCAGATCCACTCGGACTGGTGCTGGTGAAAGCCGGTTTGGTACTCGACCCGCAGGGTCTTGGGCGCATCCTCTGGAGCGCCCTTCTTGCTGTGGATGCTGTAGAAGACCTCACGCACGTCGTGGACCGTGGTCGTCACCTCGCCCGAGAGAATGCCCTCAGTAGACGCGGTCGCCTCGTGCTGCCGCCGGTCGGGAGGCGGGAACTCGTAGCCGCAATCCGGGCACACGGCGTAGCCGGCGGCGATCAGGCTCTGGCACTCAGGGCACTGCTTGGCCGGCGCCTCGCCGTTGCCGCGATGGTTGACGGCCTGTATCCGGATGGCGTCGACAGGTCCGTGCCGCAGCACATTCCCGCCGAAGTCCAGAACCAGGCAGTTCTCCTTGCCCGCGTTCAGGCGGAATCCGCGACCAACCATCTGATAGTAGAGCCCCGGCGACAACGTCGGCCGCACCATGGCCACGCAGTCGATGTTCGGCGCGTCGAATCCCATGGTCAGCACGTTGACGTTGACCAGGTACTTGATCCTGCCGGCCTTGAACTCGGCCAGGACCCGGTCGCGCTCCTCGGTCGCGGTCTCGCCGAAGACGGTGGCCACCGTCTCGTTCCCCATCCTGCGCAAGACCGCGGCGACATGCTCGCCATGCTGGACTCCGGTGGTGAACACGAGGACCGAGTGCCGCCCCTGGGTCTGCTCGACGATCTCCCGGCAGGCCGACTCGACGAGCTCGTCGGTGTCCATGAGGTCCTCGGCCTCGCCGGCCACGAACTCGCCCGCGCGCACATGCAGACCCGAAGTGTCCAGCGGCTGGGCACACCCCTTGGTGATCAACGGGCAGAGGTAGCCCTGGATGATCAGTTCCTTCACGCCAATCTCGTAGCAGACCTCGTTCAGGACGTTACCAGGCTCGCAGATCATTCCGCTCTTCATCCGAAACGGTGTCGCGGTCAGCCCGATCACCCGCAGGTTGGGATTCACCTTGCGGGCGTCCTCCAGAAAGGTCCGGTACATCCCGTCCCCGTCCGGGGGAATCATGTGCGCCTCGTCGATGATCACCAGGTCGAAGGCGTCGAGCTCGCAGGCCCGTCGGTAGACCGACTGGATCCCCGCAATGATGATCGGGTGCTCAGTGTCCCTGCTCTTCAGACCCGCTGAGTAGATCCCGGTCTTCATCCACATCTCAGGCGCCACGACGTGGATCTTGTCCAGCGCCTGCTCGAGCAGCTCCTTGACGTGGGCCAGGATCAGGACACGGCCGCCCCAACGCCCAACGGCATCCCTGCAGACCGTGGCCATAACGGGAGTTTTGCCCCCACCTGTCGGAATCACCACGCAGGGATTGTCGTCGCGTTCGCGCAGGTGGCTGTAGATCGCAGCCACCGCCTCCTGTTGGTAGGGCCTGAGCTCAAGCACTTCGGACTTCCTCCAGGCGCACCAGAGTGCGGCCGCCGCGGACGCACCCGCACATCTCGATGTTCAGCTTCTTGATCTGGCTGTCGTCGGCGTACAGGCCGCCGTGCTGGAGCGCATCAAGAAGGGCCTTTTGCAAATTGTCTGCATCGCGACGCTGGTGATTGGGCGGGTAGACTTCGATCTCCATGCGCAGCGGACCCCGCAAGCCGCCGACTCCGAGGCCGGCGAGGATGGCGCAGACCCGTTCGCGGAACCTGCGCCCCTCGCGGCTGATGAGCGTCCGGTGACCAACGCGCCGGTAGTAGTGGTTCACCGACGGCGGAAACGGCAGCTCGATCTCGATCATCGGCGGGCCCAAGGCGGGGTGCTTGTCGCCTCCTGCTGAGGCACGCCCGCGGCGGCGTCCTTGCGGGCGTAGCCGCGGATCTCGTTGACCACGTCACCGGTGTCGTCGCGTTTCTTGCATTTCACCGTGATCACCAGAGGCAGGTTGTGCAGTTCGATCGAATCCTTGGGCTGCAGCACGCCGATCGCGCGGCAGAGAGCCGACAGTTCGCCCTGGGCGATCTGGACGGCCTGCCGGTTCGGATTGTCCAGGTTGAGCCGCGACCAGAGCAGCCGGTTCTTGAACGGCCCGTCGATCACCTGGAACGTGAGCTCCAGATAGTGACCGGCACCGCTCTTGGTCGGCTTCATCTGCGAGTCGGTGATGATGGCGATGTACTTGCCCGCGGGCAGCGGCTCGAAATCGGTCGCGGGGTCGACGTTGTTGGCGTCAAAGCCGTTGAGATTTGCCATGGCTACTTCGCTCCTTTGCTCTTGCCGCCCTGCGGCGCGACGATCGGTTCGGTGGTCATGTGCTGGGCGTAGACGTTCCAGTCCAGCGGCATCTCTTCGGGGAGACTCAGGCGGTTCTTGGCCACGTGGGCGGGGCGCTCGACCGTACGCAGGACGCGCTCGCCAGTGCCGATGCCCTGGTTGCGTTTGCGGTCGAAGCCCTCGTCGGTCTGCTTGGTGAAGACCTTGAACGTGGCGAACAGGACCTCGTCGCACCACTCCTGCAGGACTTGGGATGCCAGGCGGTGCAGACGTGGCACGTAGCGGTCGTAGCTATCGGTCTCGGGGTTCTCGAAACGCTCGATCCGGGCGTGGGCGATCAGAACCGTCGTCATGCCCTTGTCGCTGCGCAGCGCGGACAGGCCCTCGAGGAACTCGCGCCATTGCGACATGGCGAACACGTAGCCCTTGGCGTAGCCGATGTCCTCGATGCTCTCGACGTTTCGCTTGCGGCAGACGTCGGTCCAGATAAGGCGTTCCAGCCAGTCCAGCGAATCCACCACAACGGTTCGATAGGGGTGCTCGTCGGTGTAGAGCTCCGACAGGGCCTGCATGGCCTGATCGAACGTCGTGGTGACCGGGAACTTGGCGCAGTTGATCTCGCCGAGGCCATCCTCGGTTTGAATGAACACGGGCTTCGGTGCGCACGATGCGAAGGTCGACTTCCCGATGCCGTGGGTGCCGTAGAGCATCACCCGTCTCGGGGCCGGACCTCGTCCGCTGGTGACTTGCTGCAGAAGCTTCACGGTCGCATCTCCTTTCCGGTTGAGATTGGTTGGGAAGCGGGCGGACCCAGGGAGTCCCGACGCGCTCGGGCGACAGCGCGTCACGCCATTCCGCCCGCTCCCCTTGGCGTTCAGATCCAGTCGAAGTCGCGGATGTCCTCGTAGCCGGTGAGCCACTCGTCCCGCTCTCGGCAGTCGATCAGGCGCGCGATGCCTTCCTCGTTCTCCTTCTGGGCGAGCCCGAGAACCTCCTCGCTGATCCTCCAGACGCCGCAGCGCACGGGTTCGCGCTTCTCCACGGCGATCATGTAGACGGGGAGGTTCGTGCCGGTGAGGAAGGCGATCACGGATCGGTAGAAGGCCAGCTGGTGAGCGTAGCCGTAGGCGCGCGCATCCGTCTGAAGCCAGTCGATGTTCTCGCAGGTCTTCAGGTCGACGATCCCGCGCTCGGGATTCAGCCAGTCCAGACGCGACTGGCATGGCAGGCCGCAGTACGTCGCCCGCACCACGCCTTCGGGGACACCGTCAGCCAGAAGAGCCGAGGCGTGCTTGTGGGTCTGCACCGACGCGTTGAGACCTTCGATCAGGGCTGCCTGCTCGTCATCGAGCACGGGCTTGCCCTGCTCGTCCGCCCAGTCCTGGAAGGCCTTTGTGCGGCTGCCGAACGGCTGGCCGGTCCTCGGGTTGATCGGCCCGCCGAAGGCGTAGGTCTGCTCGTAGACCTCGCGGCCTTCGAGGATCAGGACATGCGCAGCGCGGCCGACGACGTACGCCGGGCGGTCCTGGTCTTGCACCAGTCCGAGGTGCTTCTTGTGGTAGAGCAGCGGGTTGCGCCGGAACTCGGCCAGCATGTGGCTGGACAGGTACTTGCCAGCCTGGGCGTGGTACACGTCGGCCGGTTCGCAGATCAGGTCCTGGACGCTCCACGCGCGTCGCTTGAAGACTTCTGGCAGGTTCATGAGTTGAGGTCCTCCGTTTCCGTCTTGGGCATGCGCTCGACGCGGCTGACCGAAAAGGCCCCCTCGCCGAACTCCCGGATGGCAAAACCCGTGAAGATGCGGCTGATGTCCTGACCGACGACCGTGTCGGCATCGATCACGCAGGCGTGTTTCTCGGCGTCGAAGCAGTACTTCGCGTCGAGCCTCACCCGCGACTTCCCGTGCAGGCCCTCGACCGCCATCACGGCCAGGAGCAGGGTGCTCTCGATCTCGTCTGCCGGCGCGGTGGCCTCGAACTCGTAGCGGTGGATTTCTCGGTTCATCGTGCTTCCTCTTTTGCAGTTCCGGGCGTGTCTGCCCGCTGAGGGTTACTTACCCTGTCCCTTGCCGAGGTGTCGGGAGTCGCCGAGGTATTCGCGCAGTCCGTTGTCCTCGAAGATCTTCCGCAGACGGGCGATGCCCTTTTCGTAGAGCGTGCTGCGCGGCACGCCGATTTCGCGGGCGATCTCGGCCACGGTTCGGGTCTGCAGGCGGCGGGCGAAGTCACGCAGATCCTCGGGCAGTTCGTCCAACACCAACGAGAGGTCGAGCCTGAGGTCGATGCGTTCGGCCTCAGGGCGGTCGTGGCGCGCGAGTTCTTCGTCGTAGGCGTCCTGGCTGAGGACCTCGTCGAGCCCACGCTGCTGGCCGTCCTGGTCCTCGACCTGCGCATCCAGCGGGCAGACATGCCGCCGGTAGTCGCGCTTCTCCTGGCGCTGGTGGCGAATCAGGGTGGAGACCTTGCGGTCGACGACACGGGCCACGAAGGTGCTCAGGCCCGCCCTGTCGGGATCGTATTTGGCGAGTCGCCGCAGCAGATCCAGCATCATGTCCTGCTGCAGGTCGTCGTAGTCGTCGCGGGTGAATCCGTACTTGTTGATCAACTGCCTGGCTTTGTGCCGAATGACTTCACGGGCGTATCCGTCAAGGATGCGCTGCTTCGCGTTCTCCATCGGAACCTCTTTTGAGGCCGCGGAGAGGCGCAAGGGTGTCGCACGAGGCAGCGCATAGACCGGCGTGGCGGAGGCGCACGTGGTTCGCCGTTACGGCGACACCCACATGCACCTCCACCTTGTGGCCGGTTGTATGTCTGGTGACGATCAGTCAGGGATGAGTGCGGGGCGGCCAGCCCCTCGGGTCAGGCGGCGGCTTCCTCCACCTGCATGCGGAAGGGCAGGCCGTGCTTGACCTCCAGGCAACGCACCGTCGCGTTGCCAAGGGAGGCAAACGTGTCCATGAGTTCCTGGACGCTCGACTTCAGAGCGAAGTCGGTGAGCCCGGCTTCGGAACGACGACCATTGCCGGCGCCGAACTTCACGTCCCGGACAACGCGAGGACGAGGTTTGAGCACCGGCAGGCCGTCGCGGATCACGAGCCCTTCGATGATGCCGAAATCGAGCTTCTGCATCAGTCCGACGAGCTCGACCTGGGCTGGCAAGAGTGCGGATTTCCTGGGAGGCTTCATGGAGGATCCTTCCTGCTGTTGGTGTCCTGGGGATAACCTGTGCGTAACCTGTGGCCTAAACACTAAACGCTGTGGACCAAAAAAAGGGGTTGGGGACATCACGAGAACAACCCTGGAACTGGCACGTGGGTCCGGATCAGCCCCAGCTCGATCAGGCGGATCTGCATCGCCTGCGCCGAGACCTCGAACACCGGTGCCATCTGCCTCGCTACCTCGACCGTGGGCCGTTCGTCCGCGCCGAGACCCCAGCGGGCCTTCAGGTCTGCGATCTCGTCGGCGGCGATGTACGGCCGCCGCGACCCGTGGACGGATTCCCACTGGGCGTAAACCATGTCCTTCGGCATCAGCACGTTGCCCGCGAAGGAGTCGGCCTGCCATTCCCGTGGGTCCTTCGATCCCGATCGGCACACAATGGGCTCCTCCCTACCCGCGAACAGAACCTCTTGCCCTTGGTCGGCCAGATACCGATGCCGGTGCAATTCCCAATGACCGATCTCGTGCCCGACCGTGAACCGGTAGCGCCCCAGTTTGTCCGGAAACACGGACGGATCGAGGGACTGATCGATTTTCACCTCGCGAGACCGGATCCAGGTACCGCCCAGGACATTCGGGACATTCAACAGTCGCGGAAGATCCGCGAAGTCGAACGTGAGACCGAGATGGGCCTCGAGGATCTCTTCGACCGGAACCGGCGGCTGAACGCTCACACCATACTTCCTGCCGTAGTCGGCCAACAAGACCAGGGTGCCAGCTTCGATGTCTTCCTTGGGGACAAAGTCATGGGATCGCGCCATTCGTACCTCCTGTACGTCCTGCGATCAGGACTTCCTCTTCATGTACCGTATGGTTCGTTCGAGATCCTCGGCGGTAAAGCCGCGGTCACGTGCCGCTCGCAGTAGGTCGGCCATCGCCCTGGGCTCGGACTTGATGATTTCATCGAGCTCCGGGTCGGTCTTGCCGGCCAGCGCCAGCAATTCATCGGCATCGACTTCGAGCAGTGCGGCCATCGTGATGATGTGCTCTGCTCTCGGCGGATCGAATTCTCCGGTTTCGATCTTGCTCAGGAACGTGGCGCTTATACCGACTTTCTGTGCGAACTGCCTGAGGGAAAAAGTGGGATCGACCGCCTTCTTCGCCTCGCGGAGATCACGAATCCGCTGCCCGAATCTTAGGTTTCCTGCCATGGTTTCACCGCCTTCCTCTTGCCGAACGGCCTGGGTGACGCGCTCGGTCTGTCGGACATCGCCGCCCGTTCATGTTCAGTTAATACTACACACAAGCTCGGCCGTCAAGGGTGTGTGATCTGATCGCGGTCGGTCTGTTGTGAAATAACAAGTTAGGGTTTTTGCCCTGCGCCCTAGAGTCAGTCCGGGACCCCCGCCTTGAGGTCCCGCCACATCACCCGCTGCTTCCGCCAGTCCGGAACCGCGGCGATCGGCCGGACCATCTTCTCGCCGACGGGGGCCCGGCCGCCATCCGAGCGGGGCAGGTACAGGATCTCCTCCTGGATGTCCGGAGCCAGGAGAACCAGGCTCATGATCTGCGTCATGCGGGCGCGCGTCACCAGCTGCAAGCGGGCCAGCTCGGCGTAATCGGCGACTTCCCCTTGCCGATGGAGGTCCGCCATGTGGATCGCCAAGGCCATCACGCGCGAGATGCGAGGCACGCCGCCCAGAGCCGGCGGGTTCGCCTTGACCCCTTCCTGAATCACCTTCCTGCCACGCTTCATACTCCGGAAATGGACTTCCTTCGTGATCTTCAGCGGCCGTGTCATGCGTTCTCCTCCGCGTACTCGCGCGACAACATCTCGATGCCCGCCGGGTGGAAGGTCACCGCCACCGTTCCCTTGTCGCCGTCGTAGTCCACGCGCTGGATCAAGAGTCGCAGCACCCGCGCCTGCTCGCGCAGCGTGAGCGTCTCCCAGACAGGATCGAAGGCGGCCATCGCTCGGGCGGCCTCTTTCTCGTCGATCAGATCCCGCCCCAAGGTGGCCATCTCCTCCCGGATCTCAGCCAGGCGCAGCTCCACGCCACGAATGCGATCCAACAGGTCAGCCATGCGGTCGGTGGCCGTGCCGCCAGAACCGACCGAACCCGCCAGGTCGCGCATCTGGGCGTTGTGGCGCCTCAGTTCGCGCGTCAGACCCGACTTCTCAGCCTCGAGCTCCTTGATCCGCGCCTTGGCCTCTGCCCGCGCTCCACCCAGCGTCTCGGCCAGGAGCGCTGGATCGCTCCCGATGCAACGCACCTGGTCGATGACGAACTTCTCGATCTCGCCGGCGGGGATCGCCTTCGACGGGCAGTTGTGCCAGCCGCGCTTCTGGGCGTTGGCGCAGACGTAGTACCGGTAGCGCCGGTCCTTCTTGGTGGCGTGGGTCGGCACCATGGCGCAGTTGCACGGCACGCAATTGATCAGGCCCTTGAGGATGGCGCCGAACTGGTTGCAAACGTGCCTGCCGCCATTGGCCCCGTTGCGCCCCAGGATCTGCCTGACGCGGCGGAACGTCTCGTCGTCCACGATCGCCGGTTGCTCCCCGGCGTGAATCTCGTCCTTGTAGGTCGACCGGCCGGTATAGAGGACATTGGTCAACAGGCAGTAGAGGCTGTGCTTGTTGAAGGGCGAGCCGCCGGATTCGCGGCCCTTCCTGGTGGTCCACTGCTTGTTGGTCCACCCCCGCGCGTCCAGCTCCGCAATGGTGGCGATGAGCGACTCGCGGTCCAGGTAAAGCTCGTAGATGGCCCGCACGTGGGTGGCCTCCGCCTCGTTGACCAGCAGGCGGCCGCCTCGAGGATCGACGTCGAAACCGAGGATCGGCCGCCCACCGGACCACTTCCCCTTGCGGCGGGTCGCAGCGATCTTGTCGCGCGTGCGCTCGGAGATGATCTCCCGCTCGAACTGCGCGAACGACAGCAGGATGTTCAGGGTCAGCCGACCCATGGAACTAGTCGTGTTGAACTGCTGCGTCACAGAGACGAAGGAGACGCCGCGCTTGTCGAGGGCTTCCATGATCCGGGTGAAGTCCAGCAGGCTGCGCGACAACCGGTCGACCTTGTAGACCACGATGCAGTCGATCCGCCCGGCCTCGACGTCGGCCATCAGGCGCTTGAACGCTGGGCGTTCCATGTTGCCGCCAGTGTAGCCACCGTCATCGTATCGGTCCGGCAGGCAGACCCACCCCTCGCTCTTCTGGCTGGCAATGAAGGCCTCGCCGGCCTCGCGCTGGGCGTCGAGGCTGTTGAACTCCTGCTCGAGCCCTTCCTCTGTGCTCTTGCGGGTGTAGGTGGCGCAGCGAATGGTCGGGGTGCCCGTCCTCCTACCGGCCATCGGCGCACCCCTTTTCAACCAAATTGAAGAACCCGAACCCATTCCAGTGGGTGCCCGTGACCTTCTTGGCCACGGCGCTCAAGGTCCGGTAGATGTCGCCCTCGTACTCGAACCCCTTTGGTAGGACCCGCACCTCGATGACCTGGCCCTTGTAGCGGCGTGTGATGATCGCGCCGGGCATGGGCAGGCGGTCGTCCTGGGGGAATTCGATGGGAGCGGTTGCGGTCACGCCGCCGGGCACGACGGCCCGCGGCCTCGGTGCGGTCAGGCGGACGTCCGACTCGGTGGCCAGTTCCCGGGCCCGCTGCCGGGCACGCTCGGACAAATCGCCCTCCTGGTTGACCTGCAAGCGCCAGACGATCCGGCGGATCAGGAACTCCTTGTGACGGGAGGCCGTGTCCTCGCCAAAGACCTCGGCGTACTTCCTCCGCAGCTCCGGCACCGTCATGCGCTTCAACGCGGTGATTTCCTTCCCGATGTTCAACGCCATGGTGCATCTCCTCTCATGTTCTCGGCTCGGCTAACCAGGACACATGAGGGTCGCCGGGCGCGGACACATCAAGGGCTTTCTGGTCGGTGGAATCGGGCGCGGAATCGCATGCTTCCGGCGGGTTCGTGCATGCGGTGCGCAGGCGGAGCAGGCCGCGGCCAAGGATGGCGGCGACCTCCTGACGGTGCTGCGTTGGGGTCAGATCATCGGGGATTGAATGCTGCAAGGGTCGCCTCCGGGTAACGGTAACACCTCTGGTGTTTACCTACCCGGAGACAGTTGAATGTGTCGGATCCACCGTTGCGACGCCTCGCAGCGCACGGACCTGGCTTTCCGCTCAAGAGGAAATCTTGCTCGGAGACCAGGCGTGGGGTGAGTGATGCGAGGTCACGAGCTCCATTCTCACCGCTCACAGAAGACCGGACTTGGCCGTTAGGTTCCTCAGATTGTCACGAATTCGTTCACGTGCTTCCAGTGGATCCACCCTCCAGATGTCTCCGAGCGCACGCTCCGCCTGATCCACATCCCAGGGGAACAGCGGTTCCATGCCGTTTCTCGTGAACGGTCCGTCTGTCTCCGTCAATACGCGGTCGATTGGCATCAGACCGACGAGTTTCCGACCTTTCTCGCCCTTCAGCATCGCGGGCCCCACGCTGAACCAGCACCCCAGCGAGATGGCGCGCAGCAACTCCCTCTCGGTCCCGGAGAACCAGTGAAGCACCGGCGTGCTTGATCCTACATAGCGCTCGATCTCGTCAAACGTCTCTGTGGCCGCCCCCCTCGAGTGAACACTCATGATGCGCCCGCCCTCATGGTCAACTGCCTGGAGGATCGTTCGGAAGATCTCTGTTTGTAATGGGAGTGATGCTCGATGCCGTCGCGAACCGTCGAGCCCGATTTCACCGACGAATCTGGCTTCCGGCAAGAGTTTAATGAACCGCGCTACCTCTCCCGCCCGTTCGACCACCAGCTCGGGATGGAGACCTAACCCCAAGTGCACTCTCGGCGCGCTGTCAATGACTCGCTTGGTTCCGCTCCATGCCAGCGGGGTGGTCGTAACGGCCAGAACGTAGCATTGCCTTCGCACAGCTTCGACGACGACCGCTTGTGGGTCGGGGTACAGATCGATGTGGCAGTGCAGATCAATCACAGTATTCCCGATGCCTCAAGGAGGATCCGAGCTTCATCGATACCGCGACCTACGGTTTGCGTGAACGGTGTCGGGTTGTCGAGCTCTGCGAAACTGATTGCCCCAGACGCCCAGCGCTCGACATCCTCTGCCTGCACTCGCAAGCACGCCATGGCGAGAGAACGAACGTCGTCGAACTCCCGCTGTGCACTCAGGTTAGCGAACTCGTAGACCGTGCCGTCAGGCTGTCCCCATCTTAGGAAAGCGGCCCGCCGTACCAGACACGGGATACACCGTCCACAGTGCTTGTAGCCGTAGCGCCCAAACCTCCCGCAGCTCGTGGATTGACTCGCGAGGTTTTGAAGAAGATCCTGCCGGCGACACTCCGCAAGTAGCTCGCCTTTCGTTCGAAACTGGTACGGGTTCCGAATCACAACGTTCAGCCCCACCGTTTCCCAGATGCTCTGCATCTGCCGGAGGAAGTACGGATGGGTGGTTCGCGTACTCAGACTTCCAATCCGAAGGTTGGTCAATGGAACGTTCATGCTGATGAAGCCGTTCTCCGGCACAACGAGATGGACAGAAGTCGCCGCCGACTCTCGGAGCGCAGAGGCAGCGAGCAGGCCGTACGCGAGGAATATGACAGAACGCGCCCTTTGGGAGCGCTCAGCCGTACCGGGCGGTCGGGCAGCGTGCGAGAGCTGAAGATGAGTCAGGCCAGAGCCGATCGTGGCCGCGAAAGCACCTTGTCGATCAGAATCGCCGCTAGCTCGTTGGCTGACGAGAATGGGCGTCCTCCCCTCGTCGACAAGGTCGATCGCGCCCACCAGGCTGTCCATGCCGCCAGAGAGCAGACACACGGTGTCCCCGGATGGCCGCCTCTGACCAAGTCGTCTCCGCTTTGCCCGCGGGGGAGGAGTCGGACCACCGCCCTCAAATTCGATAGTCCAGACGTCACCTGTGAGAAACCCTAGCGCCTTTTCGAGTGCAGCGGCTTGGGGCGTCCAGGTCAACGGCGATTGCACAGCCACGCTTAACTCAATCTGACGAGTCCAGCCATCTGCGCTTCTGTGCCGCAGACATCCTTGGTCCGCCGCAATCACTGCCAAGGCGATAGACAAGAAGTCCCAGGTCATGGAATCGACAACGAGCCCCGATCGACGCACCTCGATCGGAATCGATGACCCAACCCGGCCGATCCGGCCCGACGTCGGTGCCGTGTACATTGCGAAGGCAATCCCCGTGGCATCGTCCATCGCGGGCGGGTTCTGGGAGCATACGATCTTCACTCGACATACTCCTCGAACACCGAAAAGGTCTCTTGGATGACCTTGCTCGTGAGAATTGCGACGGCCGAGCCATCCATGGGACGACTAGTCTGTCGCTGCGTCCGGAATGCCGCCGAGACCGTCTCCTCGACGTACTCCCGGATCTCCTTCATTCGATCGATAGCAGAAGCCGGACTGGGAGCCTTTTCCAAGATGGACCTGCCCACGTCGAGCTCGATGCGCTGCACGATTTCGTACACTATGTGGCGCTCAAGAACCCACTCGATCTGCTGCTCCGTAAGCGACGCGATGTCCACGTTGGGGTCGTTCGCCAGGAGATCGGAAAGAGCCGCGTTGACCGCCCTCTGGCTCGACTCCGCATCTTGTGTGCCATCACTGGGACTGACGAATCTGGCGACCCTGTCGATAATCTCCCGAGCCGATCGCCCTGCAAGACTTGCCGCATCAAAGCCAAGATGCGCGGGATCGATGGTACCGGCGCTGAGCCCTCTGAGGGCGTCGACGAGAACGCCGGAGCGATTGGCCGCACCTCCCATTCTCCGGGCGGCGCTGCGCGACCCACCCAAGCCCTTACCCGCATAGCTGGCGAGACCGCGGCGAAGCGATGAGCGATCACCTGACCGTGCGAAATCGCCGAGCCCCCGCCGCGCAGTGCCGAACCTCGCTCGGGGTGCGAGAGGCCCTGCGGCAGATTGGTCTTGCTCGGCGACCGGTTCCGGCTCGCCAGCCTCCGGTACCCACGGAGGAACGAGCGGCACCCCACTCCCAGGGCCGGAACTGGACGCGGAGGTCCCCATCAGACATCCTTCTTTGCGAGCGCCTTGATTGCCTTCTTCACCGGTCCCGGTGTCTCCGGGCTCTTCGACCACAGATCGAGCGCCTCGCGCGCCCAATCTTTGTCGCCGAGCAGGGGAATGATGGCCGGGGTCAGGCGCGACGGGCTGAGCTGTGTCAGGAATTTGCCGAACGCCGTAGCCATCTCAGGCGCTGCTTCGATGAGCGCGAGGAACGCCCACAACACGTTTGGCTTGCCCCACGACTGCTCCTGCCGAGCGCGGACCATCAGGCGCTCTACTATGATCGTGTGGTCTCTGCCTGGAAGTGCGCGGAGTGAATCGCCAAGAGTCGAGGTGGCGGAAGTCAGCTTCAGAAGCCCTTCGAGCAGCGCGAGTGCCGGCGTGGACATCTGATCGGCTGCGGTTACGATGGGGAGCGTCTCCCGACTGACGTAGACGACGGCGCGAAGATCGAGCTCCCCCAGTTCGGGTTCGAGGGCAAGCCAGTCCTTCACAAATGGCGTATCCCAATCGCGGTCGGGCCGGGTAATGTCGCCCCCCGAACGAGCCTGTCGTTCCCACTCCGCCAGAAACGCTGGGCGTCCTTCATCACCATCGTTTACGGCTGTCACCAGGCGCTGGTACGCCGATTCGGCAGCACACCGCTCAAAGAGCAGCACCTTTGCGAGCGTCGACTCGTCGACCGCCACGCCCTGTGACTTCGCGACCGCTAGACGGATCCATAGTGTGTTCAGAAACCGCTTGATCAGACGGGGATTTCCGTTGATCTGTTGGGCGGTCGTCATTAGCGGAGCGAGTCGATCGGCGAGCTCCAGGTTCGCTCGGACTCCCACATCGACGTCCGGAACAAGCTCGGTCATGAAGGCCAGGTCGACGCGCTTACCAGACCAGGATGATGTAAGGCGCTCGCAGACCTTCGAGCGAATTTCCTCCATTCGCTCATCACTTAACCCCGCCTTGTTCAGATAGAGCAACATCAAGTAGGCGCGAACTTCCTGGGTGCCCAATGGCGGCACGCGGAGTGGAACCTGGATGAGCTTGTCGAAATAGTTCGTGACCAGGTCGTTGTCAAACTCTACGCCCGTGAAGTGAACGCGCACGGCGTGACGGATCATCTTGTCGTCCGCAGCAATCACGAATGCCGTTCGCGGTAGAAACAGGAACAGTCGCATGGCCTCCAACGTGGAAATTGCTGTAGCGGGAAGGCATCGATCGAGGTCGTCGATAAAGACGACCAACGTCGTGTCCATCGCCTTGAGGATCTCCTCGAACTGTTCCCGCAGCGCGTGGATCTGCTGAGGCGGCGTCTCTTCTTTGGCCGGCTTGACCGTCTCGGCCCCCGCCTTCACAACCTCTTTGCCCGCCTTCTCGAGGGTCGCAACGTCCTTCTTCGTAACGTCGCCATCCGTCACTCCTTGTAACGCGGCCCAGGCTGCTCCCAATATGCCGACGGGAGGTATTCCAGCGGCCATCGCCACGGCAGAGCCGGCGGTGAGTCCGGCGACACGAAACCAGTCGACGCGCCCCAGGAACTTCTTTGCCTTGGTCAGCGCCGTCCGGTTGTCCGCGGCCTTCTCGACCAGCTTGGTGGCAATCTCTTCGAGCAGCGCGGCGCGCGCGTCATCGTATCCCTGGTAGAGCCAGGCGTTGAAGTTGACAAAGAGGTACTTCTTACCTTCGTCACGCGCCTTCAAGGCGTCGGAGATGAGGTTCAACATCGAAGACTTGCCGACACCCCAGCCACCCGATACGCCGATCGATAGCGGCGAACCATCCGCCTGTACGATCAGCTCTGCGGCAGTCTCGGCTACGCATCGGAAGTTGAGATAATCCTCTCTGGTGTCGTTATCGGACCACAATGTGGTCTCCTTCCAGCCACGCCATCGTCTTCATGACAAGCGCCATGGATCGGTCCCGTCCGCGCCTCAGCTTTCACAAAGGGGCGGGGAACAATTCTCCCCTTACCTCGGCAGTTGCAGAATCCAGTGCTTGGGACCCGGGCAACCGCGGACTGGCGCCGCACACCTGCGCTGCCTGCGGGGTCCGTCAATCTTGCTTGTCGAGGCTGAGTCATACCTCTTGAAGCCATCACAGCCCCACCCAGAGGCGTGGTTCGGTTACAGATACGCCAAACCCCGCAATGCTCATTCGGACACTTGGATCCGCGTCCGGAATCATATGCCACATTCCTTGCGAACACGATACGTAACTGCTGCGTTAAATCCGAGAGTGGTGCGAAACAGTCGGGTAAGCCAGAGAAGTCGCCTCCCCCGGTCCCCCACAGATCCGAAGTTGAGGCATCCCCCCATTCCGTCCGGTTCCTGAGGGCGGGAGTTCATACGAAGAAGCTAGCGGCAGTTTCTCCACAGTGGAAACCGCCCCTCTCTTGATGACGGTTACGATCGACCACCACGAGCTTCCCGAGCGCTAAATCCGAGGGGGTTGTGAAACAGAGATTCCGAGAGTTTTTCTACCACCGACCGGGGTCCGGCCGTAACCCCTGACTGTTCCCACCGACCCCCAAACTCTCCTCCCAAAACAGAGATTTCGACCCCACCCGGCGAAACCGCGCAATCCGTTGCCAGACTTGGGGATAAGCGAAAAGCCCGAAAGCTCTCGCCCCGGGCCACGCCGCTAACCGGAAGGTATGTCGAATTCCGCTGAAAAAGGATTGGCTCCCCGGGTAGGGCTCGAACCTACAACCCTGCGGTTAACAGCCGCATGCTCTACCATTGAGCTACCGAGGAACCAGAACTCGTGCGTTGGATACCGCCGCCCAAGCTGGGCGCTCCAGCGGAATCGGTACGATAGCCGATCAAGCCCAACCTGTCAAGATATCGGCCGTTCCGGGGCTTTCTTGAGGATTCCCGCCTGGGTCGGGCTCCGATCCCTCTTGCCGAACCGGCTCGTTCGCGATCTAATCGCGGAGCTGACCCCCATCTCCCCACGCGCGGAGGAACCTCATGAAGCCCCACGCCTGGATCCACGAGTTCCCCGCCGCGATCACCGTCTGCGACGCGGCGGGGATCATTCTCGAGATGAACGCGCGCGCCATCGCGACCTTCGCCGACCAGGGCGGCGCCGCCCTGGTCGGCCTGAACCTCCTGGACTGCCACCCCGAACCCTCGCGCTCGCAGGTGACCTCCATGCTGACCAACCGCACCCGCAACGCCTACACGATCGAGAAGCGCGGCGTGCGCAAGCTGATCTACCAGTCCCCCTGGTTCCTGGACGGCGAGTACGGCGGCTTCGTGGAGCTGTCGCTGGAGATCCCCGCGGCGATGCCGCACTTCGTCCGTCAGGGCTGATTCGGGCCCGGTGATTGGCTGCGTTCGCGGGATTGCCGTATCCTGATCCGCATGAAAAACACTCCCCTCATCCTGGGCGGCCACGTCGGCGACCTGGACGTCCGCTTCGAGCTGGGCGAAGGCGTCCACGTCGTCGGCCGCAGCGCCGACTGCGCCGTCGTGTTGGCCGAGTCCTCGATCTCGCGCCGCCACGCCGAGATCGAGCACCTCGACGGGCGGGTCCGCATCCACGATCTGGGCAGCCACAACGGCACGCAGGTCAACGGGGTCGCGATCGGAGACTGGCAGGAACTGAAGCACGGCGACAAACTGGTGCTGGGCCGAGCGACGCTCACCGTCGGCGGCAAGCCGGACACGCAGGCGCTGATGACCTTCGTCGGCGACCGGCCGTCGACGGGCGTGGCGATCACCTGGCACGAGGTCACCGGGCGCGACCGCAGCGGCCGCCTCTCCCTGCGCGCGGGCGGCAAGCGCGCCGAGCTGTTCACCGTGCTGGCCGAAGCGGGCAGCCTGCTGATCTCCCCGGGCGCGCCCGAGGACCTCTTCGAACCCATCCTGGACCTCGTCGACGCGGCCATGGCGCCCGAACGCGCGCTGATCGTGCTGCTGGACGAGCAGGACGGCGAGCCGCAGGTACGGGCCTCCCGGGTGCGCGGCGGCGGCGCGGCCTCGAACATCATGCTGAGCCGCACGGTGATCGAGCGGGTGCTCGGCGAGCGGGTCTCGTTCCTGATCGAGGATGCGCAGCGGGACGTGGCCCTGCAGGCGCAGATGAGCATCATCTCGCAGGGGCTGCACACGGCCATGGCCGCGCCGCTGTTCGACAACCAGAGCGTCATCGGCCTGCTCTACGCCGACTCCGCCGACACCGCCGACCGCTACACCACCGACGAGTTGAAGGCCTTCACCCTGCTGGCCAACTGCATCGCGGTCGCCCTGACCCACGCCCGCTACCACACCATGGAGGCCGAGAAGCAGCGCCTCGACACCGAACTGGGTGCGGCGAGGCGCATCATGGCCACGCTGCTGCCCGCCGAGGCGCCGGCGGTCGCGGGCTGGGAGCTGCTGACCCACCTGGAGTCCTGCACCGAGGTGGGCGGCGATCTCTACGACGTCTTCCCACTGCCCGACGGGCGCCTAGCGGTCGTGATCGGGGACGTGGCGGGCAAGGGGCTGGGCGCGGCGCTGCTCGTCTCCTCGCTGCTGCCGCTGCTGCGCGGACTCGCCGGTTCGATCCCCGACCCCTCGGACCTCGTCCACCGGCTCAACGCCGTGCTCTTCGCCGCCACCGAGTCGATCCGCTACGCCACGCTGTTTGTGGGACTGCTCGATCCGGCCACCGGCGAGCTCGCCTACGTCAACGCCGGCCACAACCCGCCCTTCGTGGTACGCGGCGACGGCGCGACCGAGTCGCTGGCCGGCACGGGACTGCCGGTGGCCCTGGTCGAAGAGGGGGTGTGGCGGGCCGGCGCGGCGGCGCTCGCGCCCGGCGACCTGTTGGTGCTCTACACCGACGGCATCCCCGAGGCCTGGAACGCCGAGGACGAGGACTACGGGGACGAGCGGCTGCGCGCCCTGCTGGCGTCGCTGCGCGGCTGCCCCGTGGCCGCGGTGCGCGACGCCGTGCTGGCCGAAGTGAAGGCTTTCGTGGGCGAGGCTCCCACCAGCGACGACGTGACGCTGGTGCTGCTGCGGCGCCTGCCCTGAGTCATTACCGCGCCTCTCAGGTCCGCCCCGCCCTCCGACCGCTCAGCCGCGTCTGGAAGCGATCGAGGTAGGTGAAGAACACCGGCGTCACGTAGAGGGTGATCAGCTGCGAGAAGAGCAGGCCGCCCACGACGCACAACCCCAGCGGCCGCCGCGCCTCCGAGCCCGCGCCCATCCCCAGCGCGATCGGCAGCGTGCCCACCAGTGCGGCCAGCGTGGTCATCATGATCGGCCGGAAGCGGATGCTGCAGGCCTGGACGATGGCCGCCTCCGCCTCCATGCCCCGGCGCTTCGCGTCCAGCGCGAAGTCGATCATCATGATGGCGTTCTTCTTCACCACGCCGATCAGCATGATCAGGCCGACGAAGCTGTACAGGCTCAGGTCGGCCTTGAAGATCAGCAGCGTCAGCAGCGCCCCGAACAGGGCGAAGGGCAGGCCGGTCAGGATCGTGATCGGGTGCACGAAGCTCTCGTAGAGGATGCCCAGGATCAGGTAGACGACCAGGATGGCGATGATCAGCATGGCCGTCATGCCGGACTGCGAGGCCTTGAACGCCTGGGCGGTGCCCGCGAAATTCGTGACGATCGACGACGGCAGCGTCTCGCGCGCGATCCGGTTGACGGCCGCCACCGCCTCGCTCAGCGCCACCCCCTCGCCGAGGTTGAAGGACACCGTCACCGACGGCAGCTGCCCCGAGTGGTTGACCGTGAGCGGCCCGACGCCGGGCACGATCTGCGCGATCGCCGACAGCGGCACCAGCCCGCCGCCGGCCGCGCTCACGTAGAGGCTGCCGACGGCCGCCGCGTCGCGCTGGCGCTCCGGCAGCAGTTCCATCAGCACGTAGTACTGGTTGTTCGGCGCCAGGATGGTCGACACCTGGCGCGTGCCGAACGCCGAGTAGAGGGTCTCCTCGATCGCCCGCGGCGTCACGCCGAGCGAAGCGGCGCGGTCGCGGTCGATGACGACGTCGATCTCGGGGTTGCTCACACGCAGGTCGCTGTTGATGTCGCGCAGCGCCGGCTCTTGCCGCAACCGGGATTCGAACACGGGCGCGGCCGCGTACAGCGCGTCGAGGTCGGCCGACTGCAGGGTGAACTGGTAGAGCCCCGACGCGAAGCGCGCGCCGATGTTGATGGCCGGCGGGTTGGTGACGAAGGCGCGGATGCCCGGGATCGCGGCCAGCTTGCCGCGCAGGCTGCCGACGACCTGGTCGGCGCTCAGCTCCCGCTCGGCGCGCGGCTTCAGGCGCAGGAAGAAGCGGCCCTGGTTGCCGGACGCGGTCGGCCCGCCGGCCCCGACGCTCGACATGAAGACGTCGACGTTCGGGTCCTGCGCCAGCACCGCCGCCACGCTCTGCTGGTGCGCGCTCATGGCCTCGTACGAGAGCCCTTCCGCCCCTTCCGTCGTTCCGGTGAGGAACCCGGTGTCGGTGCTGGGGATGAAGCCCTTGGGCACCACCTGGAACAGGACCATCGTGCCGGCGAACACCGCCGCCGACAGCAGCAGCGTGGCGCGCTTGTGCCGCATCGCCGTGCCGAGCGTCCGCTCGTACAGCGCGAGCCCGCCCGTCCACACCCGCTCGATGCCGTCGTAGAACCGGTTGTGCTTCACGTGCTGGGGCTTCAGGAAGCGGCTGCACATCATCGGCGTCAGCGTCAGCGACACGAAGCCCGAGACCAGGATCGCGGTCATGATGACGACCGCGAACTCCCGGAACAGCCGGCCCATGATCCCGCCCATGAACAGGATGGGGATGAACACCGCGGCCAGCGAGAGCGTCATCGAGACGATGGTGAAGCCGACCTCGCGCGCCCCGTCGACCGCGGCCGCGTAAGGCTGCTTCCCCATCTCCAGGTGACGGTAGATGTTCTCCAGCATCACGATGGCGTCGTCCACGACGAAGCCGACCGACAGGGTCAGCGCCATCAGCGACAGGTTGTCCAGGCTGTGGCCCAGCAGCGCCATCACCCCGAACGTCCCCACCAGCGACATCGGCAAGGCGAGGCTGGGGATCACCGTGGCCGACAGGTTGCGCAGGAACAGGAAGATCACCAGCACCACCAGGCACAGGGTCAGCAGCAGGGTGAACTTGACGTCGCGGATCGACTCGCGGATCGGCTGGGCCCGGTCGATCATCACGTTCAGCGTCGCGGAAGCCGGCAGCTGGCTGCGCAGGTCCGGCAGCAACGCCTGCACCGCCCGCGAGACTTCGTCGGTGTTGGTGCCGGGCTGCCGCTGCACGGCCAGCATGATCGCGCGCTGGTCGACGAACCAGCTGGCGGTGCGGTCGTTCTGCACGCCGTCGACGACACGCCCCAGGTCCTGCAGGCGCACCGGCGCGCCGTCGCGGTAGGCCACCACGATCGGCCGGTACTCCGCCGCCGAATTCAGCTGCCCGGTGGCGCGCACGGTCGTGGCCTTGTCCGGGCCCCACAGCGTGCCGGTGGGCAGGTTGACGTTGTTCGCCTGGATCGACCGGACGACCTCGTCGAGGCCGATGCCGCGCGAGGCCAGGGCCTGCGGGTCGAGCTGCACGCGCACCGCGTACTTCTGGGTGCCGTAGACCTGCACCTGGGCCACGCCGCTCACCATCGAGATGCGCCGCGCGATCATCGTCTGCGCGTACTCGTCCAGGACCGAGAGCGGCAGCGTCGGCGACGTGATGTTGATCATGAGGATGGGCGAGTCGGCCGGGTTCACCTTCTGGTAGGACGGCGGCGACGGCATGTCGCTCGGCAGCTGCCGCTGCACCGCGGCGATGGCGGCCTGCACGTCCTGCGCGGCGGCGTCGATGTCGCGCTCCAGGCTGAACTGGATGGTGATCGAGGTGGAGCCCAGGCTGCTCGTGGAGGTCATGTTGTCGATGCCGGCGATGGTGGAGAACTGCTTCTCCAGCGGCGTCGCCACCGCCGAGGCCATGGTCTCGGGGCTGGCGCCGGGCAGGCCCGCCGACACCGAGATCGTCGGGAAGTCCACGTTCGGCAGGTCGCTGACCGGCAGCTGCCGGTAGCCCAGGACGCCGGCCCCGAGGATGGCCAGCATGACCAGCGTCGTCATGACCGGCCGGCGGATGAAGATGCTCATCGGGCGCCTCCCGGCGCCGGCCGCGACGGCTTGACCTCCACGACCGCGCCCGGCACCAGCCGCATCTGCCCGTCGATCACGACCGCCTCGCCGTCCCGCAGGTCGCCCGCCACCACGGACAGACCGTCGATGGTGCGGTCCACGACGACGGCGCGCTTCTCGACCTTCAAATCGGCGCCCACGACGAAGACGAACAACCCGTCGCGCCCGGTCACCACGGCGGCGGCGGGCACCGTCAGCGCGGCGGGGTCGACCGCGAGCACCAGGTCGACGTCCACGAACTGCCCCGGCCAGAGCGCGCCGTCCGCGTTCGCGAACTCCGCCTTCAGCGTCACGGTGCCGGTGGCGGCGTCGACGGCGTTGTCCACGAAGACCAGGCGGCCGACGAGCGCCTCGCCCGCGCCGTCGCGCGACGGCCGCGCGTGGACCGCGAGCGCGGCTCCCGCCGCGCGCCGCCTCACCTGCGGCAGCCCGTCGCCCGGCACGGCGAAGACGACCCGGATCGGGCTCAGCTGGTTGACGACGACGAGCGGGCTGCCGTTCGGCGCCACCACGTTGCCCTTCTTGACCAGGATGCTCCCGGTGCGGCCGGCCACGGGCGACGACACGGTGGCGTAGGCGAGGGACAGCTTCGCCTGCTCGACCGCCGCCCGGTCGGCCTGCACGGCGGCCCGGAAGACGTCCGCCTGGGTGCGGGCCGTGTCGAACTGTTCGCGCGTCACGTAGTCCTTCGCCACCAGCTTCTCGTAGCGGGCGGCCTGCGCCTCGGCGTTGGCGGCCTGCGCCTCGTCGCGCGCGAGCTGGGCCCGCGCCGCCTCCAGCGCCGCCTGCAGCGGCCGCGGGTCGATCTGGAACAACGGCTGACCGGCCTGGACGTCGTCGCCTTCGGTGAAGGCCACGCGCGTGATCACGCCGCCCACCTGCGGGCGGACCGCCACCGACTCGATCGGCTCGACCGTGCCCACCGCGTTCAGCAGCAGCGGTGCGGGCTGCACCTTCACGAGGCCGGTCACCACGGGCACCGGCGGCGCTTTGGCCGGCGGCTTGGCGCCCGTGCCCGCCGCGGCCAGGACGACGGCGATCACGCTCGCGAGCAGCGTCAGGGCGGGAGCCGGGTGCTTGGTCGTCGCCGTCATCGGGTCACCTCGGGGTGCAGGTTGTCGGGAGCCAGGGGATTCGCGCCGCGCAGCCCCAGGACGCCCGCGTCGCGGGCGAGCTGCGCCAGGGAGGTGAACCAGCCGAGCCGCGCGTTGATCCGCTGGGCGCGCGCCGTCGCGAGCGCGCGCTGCGCCGAGAGCAGGTCCAGGATGTCGCCCACGCCCTCGCGGTAGCGGCCCAGCGCGACCTGCTCGGAAGCCGCGGCGCTGGCCAGCAGCTCCTCGGCCGTCTGCACGCGCTCGGTGGCGGTGAGGAAGTCGCTGTGCGCGACGAAGATCTCGTAGACGACCCGCTGCTCGACACCGCGCGCCCGCTCGGCGGCCGCCTCGGCCTCGGCTTGCGCCCGCGCCAGTTCGTGCCGTCCCGAGAAGCCTCCGAAGAGCGGGACGCTGAGCACCAGCGCCCCGCTCGTGCGGTCGGTGGGGTCGTCCACGCCGTCGGTCCAGAGCCGGCCCGTCGAGCCGCTCACCGACAGCGACGGCAGCAGGCTGGAACGCGCGCTGCGGACGCGGGCCGCGGCGGCCTGCGCCCGCGCCTGCGCCGCCTGCAGGTCGGGCCGCGCCGCCACGGCCCGCCCGATCAACTCCTCCACCGCGAGCGCGACACCGTCGACCGGGATGTCGGGCACGCCGATCTCGATGTCGAAGGGAACGTTCGCCGGGTAGCCCATCGACACCGCGAGCGCGCCCTTGGTCGTGCGCACCTGGCCCTCGGTGGCCTGCAGGTCCAGCTTCACCTGGGCGCGGGCCGTGCGCGCCTGCAGCACGTCGGCGATCGTGGCCAGACCGACCTCGTGCCGCGCTTCGGCCGCGGCGAGGCTGCTGTCCGCCTCGGCGTAGGAGACGCGGTTCGCCTCGAGGATGGCCTTGGCTCCCCCGTAGTGGTGGAACGCCGTCACCACGTCCAGGACGGCGTCCTGGATGACGGCGTTGTGCGTCCAGTCGGCCGCCAGCAGGCCCTGCTTCGCGGCCTCGATGCGCCCGGCGCGCCCGCCGAAATCCAGCAGTTGCCACGACAGGGCGGCGCCGTGTCCGTACGTGGTGGACCAGGTCCCGCTGCGGTTCTGCGCGGAGGCGGTGTTGCCGCGCGCGAGCGTGGCGTTGCCGTTCAAGGTGGGCAGGCGGGTCCCCCGCGCGGAGCCGTAGCTAGCGGCGGCCGCCTTGGCGTCGGCCCAGGCCGCGCGGGAGGCCGGGCTGTTGGCCAGCGCGATGTCCACGACCTCGGCCAGGGTGAGGTTCGCCAGCCGGTCCAGGACCTCGTCGGGCGGGAGGGCCGCGACGGCCGGCACGGGCGCCGCGGCGGCACGCGGCGGCGGCGTCCAGAGCGCGTCGGGCGCGGGCGCCGTCCCGGCCACGCCGTCGACGCGGGGTGGACCGCTCGCGCAGCCGGCGGCGAGCAGCGTTGCGAGAACGAGCAGAACCGCCGCGCCGCCGCGGCCGGGCGGAGCCTGGAATCGAACGTTCATGATGTCCTCCCGGGCCACCTTAGGAACCAGGCGAGCGGCGGTCAAGGAGCCATCGCCGCCGCCGCGACGAGCGGGGAATCGACCCGCCGTCGTCCAGGCGTTACACTGCTGCGGACCGCGCTCGCCGGTGAGCCGACTCGGGAAGGAGCGTCCGTTGGTGATGATGACTGAACATACGAGACCGGGATTTCCTGCGGACCGGGCCGGTAGCGGCGGCTGGACATCCTCGCTGCTGGCCGGCGCGGGCGCCCTGGCGCTCTACCTGCTGCTGGCGCCGCCGGCGGTCGGCGACAAGGACGCGGCGGAGTTCACGCTGGTGCTGGCGACGCGCGGCGTCGCCCACCCCACCGGCTATCCCCTCTACACGCTGCTCGGCCACCCCTTCGTGACGCTCCTGCACGCTTGCGGGGCGAGCTGGGCCTACGCCGCCAACGCGTGGAGCGCGCTGGGCGGCGCGGTGGCCGTCGCGCTGCTGCACAAGCTGGCCCGCGGACTGGTCGCGGGCGACCGCGGCGGCACCGCGCTGGCGTGGCTGCCCGCGCTGCTCTTCGGTCTCAATCCCATCTGGACCTTCGAGACGACGCTGGCCGAGACCGGCTCCTGGCACGTGGCCTGGTCCTGCGGCGCGGCGCTGCTGGCCCTGCGCCTGCTCGTGCGGCTGGACGCGCCCGGCGCCGTCACCGATGTGGGCGCCCGCCGCGGCGCGGCAGCCTGGGGTCTGGTCTGCGGCCTCGGCCTGGCGCACCACGCGACGGCCCTGCTGCTGGCGGCGCCCCTGACGCTCGCGCTCGCGATCCCGGCGCGGCGGCGCGGACTGCCGGCGCGCCTGCTCGTCCCCCCGCTGGCCGGCCTGCTGCTGCCGCTGCTGTCCTACGGCTTCGTCGCCTGGCGGGCCTTCCACCCCGGGACTGTGCAGTGGCCGCTGCTCGCCCCCGCCTGGGGAGCCGTCTTCGACCATCTCCGGGCCGGCCAGTACCGCGAATACTTCGGGCGCTTCCACCCCTCGGCCGCCCAGGCGCATTTCCTGGCGCTCTACGTCTACCCGTTCCTGGCCCTGTCCGCGCTCGCGCTCGGCACGGCGATCCGCGCGGCCGGACCCGGACCGCGGCGACGGCTGCTGCTGGCGATCGCGGCCGGCTGCCTCGTCGAGTGCGCCGTGGCGTTCAACTACGGCGTGCCCGACCCCTCGTCCTACTTCCTGCCGATCCTCGCGCTCGGGATGATCGCCACGGCGCCTGCAGCGGCCCGCGCCGGCCGGGCGCTGGGGGGACGCGGCCGGAGTCCGGCCGTAGCCGGCGCTTTGCTGGTGCTGGCCCTGGTCGCCCTTGCGACGCCGTGGCTGCGGACGAGCTGGGAACGGCGCGGCGTGTACGTCCGTCACGAGCAACTGATCAAGAGCATGTGGGAGTCCGTCACCGCCGAACGGGGCTTCCTGATCTGGGCCGACGACATGGCGTACCGGCTGCGCGCTTGGCAGATCCTCGACGGCGAGAAGCCCGGACTCGTGGTGGTGAATCCGGCCCTGTTGACCCACCCGTGGCCGCGCCGCGAGTTCACGCGCCGCCACGGGTTCGACCCGCTGGCAGGCGTGACGCTGCCGCGCGAAGGTCAGCTCGGGCGCGCCGGCGCGGACACGGTCGTCGCGAACCTGCTCGGCGGGACGGCCCGGAGCATCAACGCTCAGTCGTCCCTGCCGGTGTTCATGTTCGACCCCGCGGGGCCTTCGGTGCGGATGCTGCGCAAGCCCACGACCGAACCGGCCGCGCCGACGAGCACAGCGCCGAGTTCGCAGTTGTCGAGGTAGGGTCCGCGGACGGGATCGGTGTCATCGGCGCGGACGGCGAACGATTCGCAGCCCGGTCCGCGCGCGAAGAGCGGCACCAGCGAGTTGGTGTGCTCGCCGGTGAGGAACACGTAGGCCGGCACGGGACCGGCGAGGTGGCCGCTCTCGTGGTCCGCGGTGACCACCACGAGCGTCTCCGCGAGCAGGCCGCGCTCGTCGAGCCACGCCGTCGCGGCCTCGACCGCCCGGTTGAAATCCGTCATCTCCTCGATCATGCGCCCGACCTGTCGGTCGTGGCTGGCCCAGTCCACGGCGCCCCCTTCGATCAGCAGGCAGAAGCCGTCGGGATCCTCGTCGACGACGTTCAGGGCGGCCAGCGCCATCTCGGCCAGGGTCGGAACGTCGGCGTTGCGCGGCACGGCGAAGGGTGCCGCGAGCGGATCGCCGTCGCGCTGCTCCTGCAGCGTCTCGCGCACCGGCGGCACGCCGACCACGCGGCGCGGCGTCGCGCCGCGGGCCAGGGCCTGGAACTGCTCGCGCGTCGTGACCAGGGACCAGGGACCCGCGGACTCCGCACCGAGCCGGCCGGCGACGAGCGAATCCCAGATCGCGGCGCCGCCGACCCGGCCGTAGTCCGCGACATCGCGCCGGTGCCCGCCGTCGTCGTACCAGGGATGCCCGGCGCCCATGACGACGTCCAGCTCGCCGCCGCCGAGCATGAGTCGCGCGATCTCCAGGTAGGCGCCGCGGTCCCGGCAGGAGACGGCGAAACCCGCCGGCGTGGCGTGGACGAACGGCACCGTGGTGACGACGCCGGTCGACTTCCCGGCCGCGGCCATGGCCTGGGCGAGCGTCACCAGCGGATCGCCGCGGGGATCGACCGCCAGCCGCCCGTTGACCGTCTTGACCCCGGTGGTCATGGCGGTGATCGCGGCGGCCGAATCGGTGGGGTCGCGGTCGCACCAGGCGGGGTCGCGCCACGTCGGCTCGGGATCGTAGGCCCCGCCGTCGGGCGGGGTGCTCATCGCGAGGCGCACCGGCCAGCCGTCGTACACCTGGCGGCCGGTCGGATCCGTCTCGTGGAGACGGGCGGCCTCGAAGTGCAGGAACCCCGCGCCGTCGGCGACGAACAGCACGATGTTGCGCGGGGCGGGCGTGCCCGCGGCCAGGCAGAGCGAGACGAGCAGGTGCGTGAACACGGGACTCCTTTCGGGATCCGGTGAATGTAGTCGCTGATTGCGAAAAATTCGAGAAGCGTCGGTCTCGCGCCTCACCGGTCCGGTCACACGCGAAAGGCCGCCCCCTCGGCGGGAGCGGCCTTCGCTCGCCGGCGGCCGGCGATCACCGGTACATGCTCTTGACGTTGCCCCAAGCGGTCTGCTCGGCGGGAACGCCGCACTCCATGTAGTTGTAGGTGACCGAGTAGCTGACGTAGGCCTGCAGGCCGATCGACCAGCTGTTGGCGCCGAACTGGGAGGACATGTTGAAAGCCGTGCAGGGGAGGTTGACCGTGCCGGCGCCCGTGAACAGCGCCAGGTCGAGGGCGCTCGCCAGGCAGACCGTGTTGCCGACGGACACGTCCAGCCCGGAGTGGGTCACGCCGGAGGTGCCGGCGTAGTCGGCGACGCCGTCGTAGGACGTGACCGGACCCGAAAAGGCCTGCAACGGCTGGAGCACCATCACCGGCGACAGGTCGGGCCGCCGGAGCGTGACCTGGACCTCGAAGTTGCTCGTCACGGTCGTGGGGAAGGTCTGGATGTTCTCGAAGCTCAGGAAACCGGCCCCATGCGCCGTCGCCTGCACGCAGACGGAGGTCAGGCACTGGCCGGGAAGGTCGAACTGCGGCACGGACTGGTAGGGGAACGTGTACTGGCTCGCGCCGAGATAAGGCGACGGACCGTACACGCTGCTGTGCGTGATGGACGCGGCCCGGGCGCCGGCGGCGTTGATCGTCAGCGACAGGCACACGGCGAGGGCGAGACGGGCGGCGACCGATTTCATGATGGTCATGGCAACTCTCCCATGATTGAAGACCGCGAACGGGAACTGCACCTGATATACCGGGCAAGGCGACCGGATCGTAGGGGTTGCTCTCCGCGGGGCGATCCCACTGCGGAGAGAGGAAAAGGGTAGGCCCAATGAAGATTGATCGCCACCTGTTTAGGGTGGGAGGTGGGCGGGCGGGAATCGGCTACAGCGCCTTCGCGACGATCCGGAAATGCCGCCCGGTGATGGCGAGGGTGACCGCCAGGCCGATCCGGTCGGGATGCTGCAGGAGTGTCGTGGTGAGGAATCCCCAGTAGGCGCGGCGGCCGCGTTCGCAGATCCCGATGCGCCACAACGACTTCATCAGCGCCCGCAGGTCGCTCCGCGACAGGTGCGCGCGCGGCCCGCGGGATCGGTGGTTCTCCAGGAGGATCCGGGCACGGCGGTAGTAGGTGTTCGGCTCGTAGAGCCGGCGCATCAGGAGGCGGTAGTTCTCGATCAGGAACTCGCGGTCCAGCTTCGGCTCGAAGTTGAAGGTCGCCTTGGTGTTGTCGCCGCCGCCGTCGCCCCGCAGGCGCCCCTCGCCCGCCAGCCGCCGGTAGAGGCGGCTGCGCGGGATGGCCTGGAGCATCCCGACCATCGCGGTGACCACGCCGGCGTTCTGGATGAACTCGAACTGCCGCTGGAAGATGTCGGCGCGGTCGCTGTCGAAGCCCACGATGAAGCCGCCCATGACCTCCAGACCGGCGTGCTGGATGCGGCGCACGGCCGTCGGCAGGTCGCTGCGCAGGTTCTGCGTCTTGTGGCACTCCTGCAGGCTCTCGGCACAGGGGGTCTCGATGCCCAGGAACACTTTCTTGAAGCCGGCTTCGACCATCAACTGCAGCAGCTCCGGGTCCTCGGCCATGTTCACCGAGGCCTCGGTCAGGAACGTCATCCGCGCGCGCGTCGCGCGGCGCCAGCCGATCATCGCGCGCAGCAGCTCCTTGCAGCGCCGCGGGTCGCCCACGAAGTTGTCGTCGACCAGGAAGGTCTGGCCCCGCCAGCCGCGCAGGCGCAGCACGTCCAGCTCGGCGAGGAAACGCTCGGGCGTCTTGTAGCGGGGCTTGTGCCCGTTCAGCGCCACGACGTCGCAGAACTCGCAGTCGAAGGGGCAGCCGCGGCAGGACTGCACCGACATCGTCGCGTACTCCCGCAGGTCGATCAGGTCCCAGCGCGGCAGGGGCGTCAGCGACAGGTCGGGGTAGCGCGGCGCCTCGTACAGGAGCTGGACGCGTCCCGCTTCCATGTCGGCGACGAGCGCCGCCGCTGTCTCCTCCGCCTCGCCGACCACGACGTGGTCGACGCCCGGATTGTCGGCCGCGTCGGTGGTGAACAGCGGCCCGCCGCCGATCACCGGCTTGCCCGCCGCGCGGCAGGTCCGGATCACCGCGAGCAGCGAGTCGCGCTGCGCCAGCATGGCGCTGACGAGCACGTAGTCCGCCCAACGCACGTCGGTGGCCGGCAGGGGCCGGCAGTTCAGGTCGACGACCTTCAGCTCCCAGTCGCGCGGCAGCAGGCCGGCGAGGGTCAGCAGTCCCAGGGGGGGATTCGAAGCGCGCTTGCCCACGAAGGGCAGGGCGTTGCGGAAGCTCCAGAAGGTATCCGGGGTGCGCGGTTCGACCAGCAGGACCCGCATGGGGGTCTCCGTTCGGCGGGGGCGGCGAAACGATCCGCCTACATGATAATATGTTTTCATGAAAACGAAAGGGCCGCGTCAGCCCGCCCGCAGCGCCTCGCTGACCGGGCGCCGCGCCGCGGCGCGGGCGGGGAAGTAGCCGCCGACGAGGCCGAGCACGACCGACGCCAGCAGGCCGATGGCCAGGATGCCCGGGGAGATGCGGAACTCGAAGGCGACCTCGCTGAACGAGGCCCAGTTGGTGGTGCCCGTCGAGACGCCGTGCACGGGCAGGGCCAGCAGGCAACCCAGCACGCCGCCGATCAGGCACAGCAGCACCGACTCGATCAGGAAGCTGGCCAGGATCGCGCGCGGCGTGAAGCCCAGGGCCAGCAGGGTCGCGATCTCGCGGCTGCGCGAGCCGACCGCCGCGTACATCGTGTTCAGGGCGCCGAGGACCGCGCCGGCGGCCATCACCACCACCAGGAACAGGCCGAGGGCGCGGATCACGCCGGCCAGCTGCTCGGACTGGGCGCGGTAGTATTCCCGCTCGATGCGGGGCTCGGCCCGCACGCGCGGGTCGGCCTCCAGGCGCGCCAGGAGATCGGCGAGTCGGTCGGGGTCGGTCAGCCGCAGCGTCAGCGAGGAGAACCCGCGGCGGTCGAAGACCGGCAGGAGCGTCTCGAGATCGCCCCAGATCTCGGAGTCGAAGCCGCTGCCGCCGGCGTCGAAGGAGCCCACCACGCGGAAGTCGCGGCCGCCCATGCGCAGCGTCTCCCCCACCCCGCAACCCTCGAAGCGCCGGCCCAGCTTGCCGCCCGCCAGCACTTCGTCCGTGCCGGGCTTCAACATCCGGCCCTCGCGCAGGCGGATGTCGGGCCGCAGCTCGAACACCCGCGGCTCGACGCCGCGCACCGTGACGTTCGAGGAGGCGGCCGGGTCGTCGCGCCGCACCAGGTTCACCAGCACGACCATCTCGGGCAGGGCCAGCGGCTCGCCGTCGGCGCCGCGGGCCACGGCCGGGTCGGCCGAGGCGATGCGGGCGGCCTCGCGCGAGATCCCCGACATCATCTCGCTCGTGGCGCCGCCGCGCAGGACGATGGCGTTGTCGGGCCGTCCCGTCGAGACGAGCGTGGCGCTGAAGCCGTGCGCCAGCGCGAGGGTCAGCACGAGCACCGCCACGACCAGGGCGATGCCGCCGGCGGTCATCAGCGTCATCGTGCGCCGCACGACCAGGTTGCGCAGGTTGTACTGCAGCGGCAGCCGCATCGTCGTCACCCCGTGTGGCGCAGCGCATCGACGATGCGCAGCCGCGCCGCGTTCCAGGCCGGCGCCACGCCGCTGACCACGCCCAGGAAGAGCGCGATGCCGAGCGCCTGCGCCACGGTGCCGTCCGTGACCGTGAAGCGGGGGAAGAAACCGCCCGCCGTGAAGTCCGAGAGATCGAAGACCAGCCGCGCGAGCCCCGCCCCGAGCACGCCGCCGACCAGGGTGATCAGGAGCGACTCGGCCAGCACCAGCCCGACCACGGCGCGGTCGGCGAAGCCCAGGGCCTTCAGCACCGCGATCTCGCGCGTGCGCTCGCGCGCGGCCATCATCATCGTGTTCATCGAGACCAGCACGATGGCGATGACGATGGCGGTGCCCAGAGAGTAGATCACCGCCTGGATGTTGCCGAGCATCGAGATGAAGCCGAGCTGGAACGCCTTCTCGGTCTCGGTCTTGGTCTCCGCGGCGCTGTTGGCGAAGGTCTCGTCGACGATCCGGGCGACGTCGCCGGCGCGGTCCGGGTCGGCGAGCTTCAGCACGAAGGTGCCGACCTGTCCCCAGTCGCCCAGGCTCTGGTTGAGGTACTCCCCGTTGAACAGCAGCCAGTTGGTGTCCAGATCCGGCGTCGCGGGTTGCGCCACGCCGCAGACCGTGAAGTCCCAGACGCCCTCGAAGATGGTGCCGCGCAGGGTGATCCGATCGCCGACCTCGAAGCCGTACTTGCGCGCCAGCTTCTCGCCGACGATGCAGGCCGTGCGTTCGCGCCGGAAGGTGTCCTTCTCCTCGGCCGTCAGGCGGTACTCGGGGTAGATCTCGAAGTAGCGCAGGGGGTCGATCGCGAACTGGGCGAAGAAGTTGCGCTCGTCGATGTAGACGCCGCCGAACCAGGTCGCCCAGCTCACGTCCTCGACGCCCGGGATCTGGGTCAGCCGGTCGCGGTAGGAGATCGGCAGGAAGAAGGTCAGCGAGGTCGAGCGGCGCGTGATCAGCCGGGCCGATGATGCCGACTCGAGCGAAGCGGCCAGCGAGGTGATCACCGTGCGCAGCGTGCAGAACAGGAAGAGCGAGACGACGATCGACAGGACCGTCAGCAGCGTCCGCCGCTTGTTGCGCAGCGTGTTGCGCAGGATGAAGGGCAGGAACCGCGTCACGGCCGCTCCCGGCGGACCGACTCGACGAGGACCCCTTTATCGAGGTGCAGCACGCGGTGGGCGCGCTCGGCGGCGCGCGGGTCGTGGGTGACCATCACGACCGTCTTGCCGAACTCGCGGTTCAGGCGCCCGATCAGGTCGAGGATTTCGGCGGCCGAAACGGCGTCCAGGTCGCCGGTCGGCTCGTCCGCCACCAGCAGCGACGGGTCGCTGACGATCGCCCGCGCGATCGCGACGCGCTGCTCCTGCCCGCCCGAGAGCTGGCGCGGGTAGTGGTCGCTGCGGTCGTGCAGGCCGACGACGTCCAGCACGTCCAGCACGTGCTGCTTCCGCTCGCGGCGGTCCAGGGAGGTCAACAGCAGCGGCAACTCGACGTTCTGGAACGCCGTCAGCACCGGGATCAGGTTGTACGACTGGAAGATGAAGCCGACGTGCCGCGCGCGGAAGGCGGCCAGCGCGGCGTTGTCGAGGCCGCCGAGGTCCACCCCCGCCACCACGACGCGCCCGGAGGTCGGCGTGTCGATGCCGCTGACCAGGTTCAGGATGGTCGACTTGCCCGAGCCGGACGGGCCCATCAGGGCGAGGAACTCGCCGGCCGCGACGTCGAGGTCGAGCGCGGCAAGGACCGGCACCGCGATCGTGTCGCGCCGGTAGGTCTTGCTCACGCCGCGCAGGGCGATGATCGGCTGTCCGGCGGCGACGCTCACCACGCTCCTCCTTCGTTCCGGATCAGAGCGAGATGCGCACGCGTTGTCCCGAGCGCAGGCGCGAAGCCCCGCCGACGACGACCTGGTCGCCGTCGTCGAGCCCGACGAGGATCTCCACCAGTTCTCCGCTGCGCTCCCCGACGGTGACGTTCTGGGCGACCGCCTTGCCGTCGCGCACGAGCCAGACCCTGCTCTTACCCTCCTGCTCGCGCACCGCCGCGGCCGGCACGCGCAGCACCTTCGGGACGGTCGTGATGCGGTCGGTCGGGCGGGTCTCCAGGAAGGTCACCTTCGCCCCGAGATCGGGGCGGACGCGCGAATCCGCCGCCACGAACCGCACGCGCACCGGGATGGTGGCCTTGTCGCGATCGGCCGATGGGTAGATGGAGCGGACCTCGCCGGGATAATGGACCTCCGGGTAGGCGTCCAGGACCACGTCGCACGGCATGCCGAGCGCCACTCGCGCGATGTAGCTCTCGTTCACGTCCACGCCGACCTCGAGGGTGCCCAGGTCGGCGATGGTGACCACCGCGCCGGCGCGGGCGGTGTTGCTGGTCATGATCGGGCCGACGATCTCGCCCACCTCGGCGTCCTTGCGCAGGACCGCGCCGGCGAACGGGGCCGTGATGCGCGTCTTGTCGAGTTCCAGGCGCGCGGTCTGCAGCGCCGCGCGGGCCACGGCGACCAGGGCCCGGGCGGCCCGGACCTCCGCGACCGCGGTCATCGCGACGGTGTCCGCGCTTTCGTCCTCCTCGGCGCCGATCGCGCCGGCCGCCCGCAGGTCGGCGCGTCGGGCGGCGCGTCGGCGGGCGTCGACCTCGACGGCCTCGGCCTGCGCCTGACGCGCCTCGGCGAGCGCGAGGTCCGCCTCGGCGCGGGCGACGGCCGCCCGCTGGTCCTCGTCGAGCAGGCGCGCCACGACCTGGCCCGCCGACACGGTGTCGCCCTCCTCGACCGTGACCTCGGCGAGGCGGCCGGTGGCGCGGGCCGCCACCGAGGCCTGGTGGCGGGCCTCGACGTAGCCGTTGGTCGTCAGCACGACCTTGCCCTGTTCGGCCGGGCCGCCGCCGCCGCTGCGGGCCGTGGCCACGGTGACCGTGGCCGGCCGCGTCAGGAACGACAGCACGGCGATCACGACGACCGCCGCCAGCAGGATCCAGGGCCAGCGCCGCGGTTTCCGCCGCGCGCTGCGTTCGTCGTCGGTGATGCGCAGTTTTCCCAGATCGGCGGAAGCCGCGCCGCGTCCGTCAGCCACGGTTCGAACCTGCCTCGTTCGGGTGGTCGGAGTCGTTTCCGCGTGTCGGATGGAATGTAGTCTAGGCACGAGCGGCAGCCCGGTCAAGGGCGCCGGGTTGCCTCTCGGGAGCGTGGAGCCTCGGTCCGGGCTAGTAATCACTCCCCATCGGCAGGGCTTCCAGCTCCCGCGCCGTGAAGACCGGGCCTTCCTTGCAGACGTACGTGCCGCCGATGTTGCACCGGCCGCACTTGCCCACGCCGCACTTCATGCGGTTCTCGAGCGTGGTGACGATCTGCTCGGGGGCGAAGCCCAGCTTGTCGAGCACGGGCATCGAGAACTTGATCATGATCGGGGGGCCGCACACGAAGGCCAGGCCGTTGCTCGAGGGCGGGGCGTACTGCTCGAGCGCGGTCGGCACGAAGCCGATCTTGCCCTTCCAGTCGGGGGTTTCGCCGCCGGGATCGACCGTGGTCACCAGCTCCACGTCGCTGCGCGCCTCCCAGTCGGCCAGCTCGTGCTTGTAGACGAGGTCCGCCACGCTGCGCGCGCCGTAGACGATGCGCACGGCCCCGAACTCGTCGCGGCGGTCCAGCACGTTCCAGATCAGGCAGCGCAGGGGCGGCAGGGCGATGCCGCCGACCACGAACAGCAGGTCCTTGCCGCGGTACTCCTCGAGCGGGAAGTGGTTCCCGTACGGCCCGCGGAAGCCGATGACGTCGCCGACCTCCTTGCGGCGCAGCACCTCGGTCACCTTGCCCATGGCGCGGAAGGTGCACTCGAGGTGACCCTTCCAGGTGGGCGGCGAGGCGATGCAGAAGGTCGACTCGCCCTCGCCGAACGCCGAGTACAGTCCGAACTGGCCGGCGAGGAAGCTGAACGACTCGCGCATCTGCGGCTCGACGAAGCGCAGTTTGAGCGTCTTGACGTCGTGCGTCTCCTGGCGGGTCTCGAAGATCTCCATCAGGTGCGGCGTGTAGAGCCTCATCGCACACCTCCCTGGCCGGCGGGCGCCGCCCCGAACACCTGCAGCACCTCGACGAGGTCCATGCCGGCGGGGCAGGCGTCCACGCACCGCCCGCAGCCGGTGCAGAGCAGGTGGCCGAACTTGTCGGGGTAGTAGACGAACTTGTGGTAGATGCGCTGCCGGTAGCGCCGCGACTGGCGCGGGCGCGGGTTGTGTCCCGAAGCGTGCGCCGTGAAGTGGTCGAACGCGCAGGCGTCCCAGTTTCGCACGCGCTCGCCGCGGCGCCAGTCCCCCTCGTCCACCACGTCGAAGCAGTGGCACGACGGGCAGACGTAGGCGCAGGTCCCGCACCCCACGCAGGCGTCCGACAGCGACTCCCACACCGGGTCGTCGAAGCGGTCGCGCAGCGCGGCGGCGGCCGCCGCGACGTCCAGCGGGAGCGTGCCGGCCTTGCCGGGGGCGGGCCGGCCGGCGTCGGCCGGGGCCGCGGACAGCGGTTGCGGCGCGCCGGCGAGCGCCGCTTCGCCGGCCTCGGTCAGGGCGCAGACGGTGTAGCCGCCCTCGACCGGGGAGATCATCACGTCGGCCTGCGGCGACCACGCGGGGTCGACCCCCGCGGCGGCGCAGAAGCAGCTTTCGGGCGACGGCGCCGCGGCGCAGCCGAGCGCCACCAACAGCGTGCCGGCCCGGCGGGCCTCGAACGGCTCGTCGATGTAGTCCCAGCGCATGACCGCGTCGAGCGCGCGCACACCCGCCACGTCGCACGGGTGCACGAGCAGCAGCACGGTCGGGGGCGCGTCCAGGGGCGCTTCGACGATCTGCGGCGGGTTCGTTGCCAGGTCGTAGACGAACAGCGTCTCGTGGCGCGGCAGCAGCCACTCGCGCGGCGACACCTTCGTGCGGCCGTAGTCCCAGGCGACCTCGCCGGCGTCGCGGATCGGCGCCCAGACCGGTCCCGCGGGCGTGACGACGGGCGCGACGACCCGGCGCTCGCGCAGCAGGGCGCTCGTCCAGGTCTTGAGATCGTCGACGGTCCAACGCTGGTCCACGTCCGGCCTCCTCTACAGGATGAACGGCGCCTGGTCGTCCTGGCGCCCGAAGAGCAACGGGGAGCGCCGCTCGCCCTCGGCCGGCGGGCCGAAGTCGCGCAGCGCGGCGCGGTTGAGGTGCGCCCCGAGCGCGGCCAGCGGGATGCCCACGGGGCAGGCGTCGCTGCAGGCGCCGCACTCGACGCAGCGGCCCGCCTGGTGGAAGGCGCGCGTCACGTTCCAGACCCAGTTGCCCGCCGGGGTGGGCGACGAGTCGATCCAGCGCGGGCGCGTCTTGTCGGCGACGCAGCGCACGCAGGAGCAGGTCGGGCAACCCTCGCGGCAGGCGTAGCAGCGCAGGCAGCGCGAGAAGGCGGCGCTCCAGAAGGCCCAGCGATCCTCGGCCGGGACGTCGGGGCCGGGCACGCCGTGGATCTCCCAGGCGGGCTCATCGCTCGGCGCCGCCGGCGCTCCATCGCGCTCGTAGACGCGCACGCGCGCCGGATCGATCTGCTGCTCGGCCTGCAGCCGCGCGATCGCCTCGCGCCGTCCCGGGCCGGCCACGATGCCGAACACGCCCTCCGGCTCCTCGCGCAGCCGGCGCAGCAGGAGCGGCACCAGCGGCGTGGCGGCGTCGGCGGCCGTGAACAGTCCGACCTCTTCGGGGCTGCGCGCCCACATCGCGCGCGGGTGGTCGGCCCGGCGTCCGGCGCGCAGGCCGAGCACCGCCTTGACCGCACCCGAGACGAGGTCGGCGCGCATGGCGTCGCGACCCGGCAGTTCCGTCGCCGCCGGTCCCGCCGGCTTCGCGCGCCCCGTCGTCGCCCAGCCGCGCGCGAGGGCGCCTTCGGCCGGCGCGAAGCCGGGGAACGGGCCGAGGGCCCGCACCGTGTCGGTCACGTTGCGCACGACGTCGACGAACTTGCCCCCCTCGGCGGCCGACACCCACGAGAAGTGGATGCGGTTCTGGTCCATGCCGACGAAGTCGAGCAGCTCGCGGAACATCACCCAGCGCCGCCGGGCGGCGTAGTTGCCGCTCGTGTAGTGGCAGTCGCCCGGGTGGCAGCCCGACACGAGCACGCCGTCGCTGCCCATGGCGAAGGCCCGCAGCAGGAACAGCGGGTCGATGCGCCCGGTGCACGGCAGCTTGATCAGGCGGATCTGCGGCGGGTACTTCAGGCGGCTCGTGCCGGCGAGGTCGGCCCCCGCGTACGTGCACCAGCGGCAGACGAAGGCGGTGATCCGCGGCTGCCAGGTCGCGGCGTCCTCGCCCCCGACGATCGCAGCGGCGCCTCTCGTGTCGGTTTCCGCGCTCATCTCACATCTCCTTCGCGCGGCCCTAGGGGACCAGCGCGCTGATCTGGGCGAAGATCTGCTCGTCGGTGTAGCCGGCAAGTTCGAGCGACTTCGACGGGCAGGTGGCCACGCAGGTCCCGCAACCGTTGCAGACGCCGGCGTTCACCCTGGCCGTGCGACGCAGCAGCCGTCCCTGCCGGTCCCGCACCTCGTTCAGTTCGACGGCGCCGTAGGGGCAGACCTCCTGGCAGGCGAAGCAGCCCGCGCAGACGGTCTCGTTCACGCGGGCGACGACCGGCTCGCGATCCAGCGTCTCGCGCGAGAACAGCACGGCCACCTTGGCCGCCGCCGCGCTCGCCTGCGCCACGGCCTCGGGGATGTCCTTGGGTCCCTGGCAGGCGCCGGCCAGCATGACGCCGGCGGCCGCCGATTCGACCGGCCTCAGTTTCGGGTGCGCCTCGGAATAGAAGGCGTGGCCGTCGTAGCCGACGCCGAACTTCTGCGCCAGGCGCGCCGCGCCGGTCTGCGGGCGGATCGCCGTGGCGAGCACGACCAGATCGGCCCGGATCTCCATCTGCCGGCCCGCGAGGGTGTCGACGCCCGAGACGACGATCTGGCCGCCGTCCTCGTACAGCCGCGACACCTTGCCGCGCAGGTAGAGGACCTCGTCCTGTTCGACGGCGCGCCGCACGAACTCGTCGTAGCCCTTGCCGGGCGCGCGCACGTCCATGTAGAAGACCACGGCCTTGCCCTCGTGCACTTTGTGCTTGTAGAGCAGGGCGTGCTTGGCCGTGTACATGCAGCAGATCTTCGAGCAGTACTCGATCCCCTTGGCGCGGTCGCGGCTGCCGACGCACTGCAGGAAGACCACGGTCTGCGGCACCTTGCCGTCCGAGGGTCGGCGGATCTCGCCGCCCGTCGGCCCCGACGCCGAGGCGAGGCGCTCGAACTGCAGGCCGTCGATGACGTCCGCGATCTTGCCGCCGCCGTACTCGGGGTAGCCGCGCAGGCCGGCGCCCGGGTCGCCGATGTCGTAGAGCTGGTAGCCCGTCGCCAGCACCGCGGCGCCGACGTTTTCGACCACGAACTCGTCCTGCTGCTCGAAGTCCACCGCGCCCGGCCCGCACACCTTTTCGCAGACGCCGCACTTGCCCGTCTTGAAGTGCGTGCAGCGCTCGCGGTCGATGACCGGCTTGTTCGGCACGGCCTGCGGGAACGGGATGTAGATGGCGGCGCGGTGGCCCAGCCCCGCGTCGAACGCGGACGGGATCTTCTTCTGCGGGCACTTCTGCTGGCAGACGCCGCAGCCGGTGCACTTCGCCATGTCCACCGAGCGCGCCTTCTTGCGGATCGTGACGCGGAAGTTGCCGATGTAGCCCTCGACCTTCTCGACCTCGCTGTAGGTGTGCAGCGTGATCAGGGGGTGCTGGGCGACCTCGACCATGCGCGGCGTCAGGATGCACTGCGAGCAGTCGAGCGTCGGGAAGGTCTCCGACAGCTGGCTCATGTGCCCGCCGATGGACGGCTCCTTCTCCACCATCACCACCGGGATGCCGGCGTTGGCCATGTCCAGCGCCGCCTGGATCCCGGCGATGCCGCCGCCGACCACCAGCGCGCGCCGGGTCAGCGGCACCTTGATCGGGAACAGGTCCTCGTTGCGCTTGACCTTCTCGACCATCATGCGCACCAGGTCGATCGCCTTGTCGGTGGCCGCCGGGCGATCCTCGTGCACCCACGAGCACTGCTCGCGCACGTTCACCATCTCGCAGCGGAAGGGGTTGAGCCCCTCGTTGAACGTGGCGCGGCGGAACGTCGGCTCGTGCATGGCCGGGCTGCACGCGGCCACCACCACGCCGTCGAGCTTCAGGTCGCGGATCGCGGCGCGCACCATGTTCTGTCCCGGATCCGAGCACATGTACTTGTTGTCCACGGCGTGGACGACGCCGGGCAGCGCGCCCGCGGCTTCGGCGACCCTGGCGCAGTCCACGGTGCGTCCGATGTTCTCGCCGCAGTGGCAGATGAAGACCCCGATCCTAGACATGGTTCGCCTCCCGCGCCGGGATCAGCGCGTCCACGCGGACGGGCACGATGTGGCGGTGCAGGCCGAGCGTCCGCGGCTCGATGCCGAGCGCCAGGCCGATCACCTGGGTGACGTAGAGGACGGGCATCTCGAAGTCGAACTTCATCTGCTTCGCGATCGCCGGCTGCGTCATGTCGAGGTTCGCGTGGCAGAGCGGGCAGGCGACCATCATCGCCTGCGCGCCGCGCGCGTGCGCCATCGCCAGCAGCTTGCCCGACAGGTCGCGCACGATGCCGGGCTCGGGCAGCGCCAGCGAGGCGCCGCAACAGTCCAGCCGCAGCGGCCAGGCCACGGGCTCCCCGCCCGCCAGGCGGACGAGGTCCTCGAGCAGGGTCGGGTCCTCGGCGTCGTCGAAGGCGTTTTCCCCGCGCGGCCGCGTCAGCAGGCAGCCGTAGTAGCAGGCGACCTTCAACCCGTTCAGCGGGCGCGTCACCTTCGCGGCCACCGCCTCGCTCACGTCCGAGCGCGCCAGCAGCTGAGCCACGTGCAGGATCTCCAGATCGGGGTCGATGCGGCCACCCACGCGCGCCGCCGCCGCCGGCGCCGCCGCGGGATGGGCGCGCAACTCGGCGCTCGCCGCGCGCAGCCGGGAAAAGCAGGAGGCGCAGCCGGTCAGCAGGGGCCCCGCTCCGGTCGCCGTGGCGCGGGCGAGGTTCCAGTCGCCCAGCACGTGCGCCGACTCCGCGTCGATCGCGTGCGCCGGCGTGGCGCCGCAGCAGCACCAGTCCTCGATCTCACGCAGTTCGAAACCGAGGACGCCGGCCACCGCACGGATGGACTCGTCGTACTCGCGTGCGGTGGCGTGCAGCGAACAGCCGGGGTAGTAGGAAAAGCTGGTCACGGCTGCTCCTTTCCCGGCAGAGCTTGCCGACGGCGCGCCAGGCCGGGGCCGCGCAGCGTCTTGCCGTCGAGCCGGATCTTCCCGCGCGTGAGAAGCGCGGGAAGGCTTTCGAGATTCTGGAAAAAGGCCCGCGCGCGCAGGTTGTACTCGGCCCCCAGCTTGACCTCGCTGAGGCGGCCCGAGGCGAGCACCTGCTGCACGAAGATGCGGTTGAACAGGCGCGCGCGGCGCGCGGCGGCCGGCACGGTGCCGGCCTGCTCGGCTTCCGCGCGCAGCGCGTCCATCACGCGCGAGAGATCGAGCTCCTGCGGGCAGCGCACCGCGCAAGTCTGGCAGCCGACGCACAGCCACGGCTGCAGAGCGCTGAGCGGCTCGTCGCTGTCGAGTTGCAGATGCCGCATCACCTGGTGCGGCAGCAGATCGCCGCGGCCCGCGGTCGGGCAGCCGGCGGTGCAGCAGCCGCACTGGTAGCAACTGAAGACGTTCAGATCCGCGGCCCGCGCGACGCGCGCGCGCAACGATCCCGTCGCGCTGTTCATGTCCACGCCCCCGGAATGGGTCAAGGTCGGGAAAACTCCTCTTCGTGTCTCCGGCGGAAAGGTCTCGCCTCCCGGCCGGCCTACCGACACATCCGATGATTCGGCTGAAATATTGTTATTGTTTTGACAAATTCAAGAACAATGATGGATCAAGATAATCATATTCAACAACATAGGTTGTGGCTGGAAGATTGGGTCCACCAGGAATCCATGAAATAATATTCAAAATAATATCCAATAATAAACATAAGCAGTGAAGTCGAGTAGGCTCATCCTCCCGGACCCAATTTCCCTGCCACAACCTATTGATAGAGATATTCAATCTTAATTAATGTACATTGCCCTGCGGCGAATCGCGGCGATGCCGCCACACTATATTTACAGGAGCCCCCCATGAACGACGACCGCACCTATTCGCTGGGACCCGACGACGACCGCACCCTGCCGCTCGGACCCGCCGGCGGCGGCGCCCCAGGCGAGGACGTCGGCTCGGTGATCGGACCCTACAAGCTGCTGCGCCGCATCGGCGAGGGCGGCATGGGCGAGGTCTTCGAGGCCGAGCAGACCGAGCCCATCCGCCGTCGCGTCGCGTTGAAGGTCATCAAGCAGGGCATGGACACCCGCGCGGTGGTGGCCCGCTTCGACGCCGAGCGCCAGGCGCTCGCCCTGATGGACCATCCCTGCATCGCCAAGGTCTTCGACGCCGGCGCCACCGACCGCGGTCGCCCCTTCTTCGTCATGGAGTACGTCGAGGGCGAGTCGATCACCGACTACTGCAACCGCCGGCGCCTGGGCACCGACGAACGACTCGAGCTGTTCGTGCGCGTCTGCGAGGGCGTGCAGCACGCCCACCAGAAGGCCGTGATCCACCGCGACCTGAAGCCATCGAACATCCTGGTCGCGGAGGTCGACGGCCGGCCCGCGCCGAAGATCATCGATTTCGGCGTGGCCAAGGCCACGACGCAGCGCCTGACCGAGATGACGATGTTCACCGAGCTGGGCCAGCTGATCGGCACGCCCGAGTACATGAGCCCCGAGCAGGCCTCCCTGACCGACGACGACATCGACACGCGCACCGACGTCTACGCCCTGGGCGTGGTGCTGTACGAGTTGCTGTCCGGCGCGCTGCCCTTCGAGTCGCGCGAACTGCGCAAGGCCGGCTACGAGGCGATCCGCAAGATCATCCGCGAGCAGGACCCGCCGCGGCCGAGCACGCGCTTCAGCGGCCTCGGGGAGCGCAGCACGAGCGTGGCCGATGCCCGCGGCATCGCGCCGAAACGGCTGCAGAGCGAGCTGCGCGGCGACCTGGACTGGATCACGATGAAGGCGCTGGAGAAGGACCGCGATCGGCGCTACGAGACGGCCAACGGCCTGGCGGCCGACGTGCGGCGCCACCTGCGCAACGAGCCGGTGAGCGCCGGGCCGCCGAGCGCGTCGTACCGCCTGGGCAAGCTGGTGCGGCGCAACCGCGGCACCTTCGCCGCGCTGGGGGCGATCGCGGTCGTGCTGGTGGCGGCCGTGGTGGTCAGCTCGGTCATGTACGTGCGCGCCGAGCGGGCGTCGCGCCTGGCCCGCAGCGAGGCCAGCAAGGCCACGCAGGTGTCGCGCTTCCTGGGGGACATGCTCGGCGGCGTGGGGCCGCACGTGGCCCAGGGGCGGGACACGAAGATGCTGCGCGCGATCCTCGACGAGACCGCCGCGCGCGTCGGCAAGGAGCTGGCGGACCAGCCCGAAGTGGAGGCGGCGCTGCGGCTGCAGCTGGGGCTCACCTACCGCCAGCTCGGCGAGTACGAGGCCGCGCAGGAGCAGATCGACCGCGTGCGCGAACTCCAGACGGCGTTCGACCGCGCGTCGCCCTTCCCCGCCAAGTTCCTGGTGGAGGCCGGCTCGCTGGCCTGGAACCGCGGCGAGATGAAGGACGCCGAGGCGACGTACCGGCAGGCCCTGCTGCGCATGGCGGACGCGGCGCCGGTCGATTCGGTCGCCTGGGCCGAGGCCTCCCTCTACCTGGCGAACGTCCTGCAGGAGCAGGGTCACTACGTCGAGGCCGACTCGCTGATGCACCTCTCCCTCGCGATCTACCGCGGCCTGCCGCAGGAGTCCGACGCCCTGGCGGTGAACCTCAACAGCCTGGGCAACCTGTCGCGCTACCAGGGCGACCTTCCGGCCGCCGAAGGCTTCTACAACGAAGCCCTGGCGGTCCACCGCCGGGTGCTGGGCGACGCCCACCCGTTCGTGGCCACCGACCTGCACAACCTGGGCCGGCTGCTGGACGCGATGGGGCGCAGCGAACAGGGCGAGAAGCTGCTGCGCGAGGCGATCGCGATCCACGGACGGGTCTTCGACGGCCCCCATCCGGACACGGCGATCCTGCTGCGCTCGCTCGCGGAGCTCATCATGAGTTCCGAACGCTTCGACGAGGCGGATTCGCTCGCGCAGGCCGCCTGCGCCATGACGCGGACGATCTACGGCGACCACAACGAAAACACCGTGCACGCGCTGATCTCGGTGGCCGAGGTGCAGTCGCGGCGGGGGAACCTCGCGGCGGCCGAAGCGACCTTCGCCGGACTCGTGACGACCTGCCGCGACACCGGGATCACCGATCCCGGCCTGCTGTCGACCGTGCTTTACCGACTGGCGACGACGCAGCTGAAGCAGGGGCGCAACCGGGACGCGCTGGCGCCCTTCGCCGAGGCGGTCGAACTCTCGACCGCGGTCAGCGGCGCGGACCATCCCAACACCCTGCTGTTCCGCAACGACTACGCCCGCGCGCTGGCCGGACTGGGGGACGACGAGGCGGCGGTGCAGCAGCTCCGCGTGGTCCTCGCCGCCCGGGAGCGGGTCCTGGGCCCGGGGCACCCCGAAACATCGATCACGCGCGTGGATCTGGGACGCAGCCTCCGGCGCCTGGGCAAGCCGGAGGAAGCCGAGGCTCAGCTGCGTCAGGGGCGCGACGACTACGGGGCCGCCAAGGGGAACGACCATCCCGGGCGCTGGATCGGCACGGTGCACCTGGCCGGCGCGCTGATCGACCTGAAACGGTTCGACGCCGCCGAACAGGAGTTGCAGGCCGCCGAGGAGTTCTACCTGGAGCATTCCGGGGCGGGCAGCGTCGAAACCCGGTGGGTCCGCGTGAGGCTTTCCAATCTCTACCTGAGGGCGGGGCGCCGGGCCGACGCCGACCGCATGATGGCCCTGGCCCTGGACGGGACGCCGGGTCCCGTCGATGCGCGGACCCGCGGTCGGGCCCTGAACGACCGGGGCGAGTCCTGGTTGGCCATGGACAAGCCGGACGAGGCCGAGAAATCCCTGAAGGAAAGCTTCAAGATCCTCGAAGCGGAACTGGGCGCCACCAACGGTGACACCCAGTACGCCATGCGCCTGCTGGCCACGACCTGCGACCGTCTGGGCCGGCCGCGGGACGCGGCCGCCTGGCGCGCACGGCTGCAGTGATCGACTACAGGTCGTTCTCCAGCACGACCCGGTAGCGCGCCTTGCCCGCCGCCAAGTGGGCGACGGCCTTGTTCGCCTCGCTCAGCGGGAAGAACTCCGTCACCGCCTCGATGCCGTGGCGCGTGCAGAACTCCAGCATCTTGCGAATGGTCTCGGGCGAGCCCAGCGGCGAGCCCGACACGCTCTTCTGCCCCATGATGAGCCCGAAAGCCGGCACCGGAAGGGGCTCCAGCACGGCGCCGACGAGGTGCAGCCGGCCGCGGGGTCCCAGCGCGCCCAGATAGCGCGCCCAGTCCAACGGCGCGTTCACCGTCGAGAGGATGAAGTCCAGCGAGCCGGCGATCGCGTCGAGCTGGGCGGCGTCGCGCGAGTCGACGATCCGGTGGGCGCCCATCCCCACGGCCTCGTCGTGCTTGCCGCCGCTGGACGTGAAGGCCGTCACCTCGCAGCCCCAGGCGTTGAGGAACTGCACCGCGAGGTGGCCGAGGCCGCCGAGGCCGATCACGCCGACGCGGTCGGTCGGCTTGACGCCGAGGTCCAGGATCGGGTGGAAGACCGTGATGCCGCCGCAGAACAGCGGCCCCGCCTTGCGCGGGTCCAGCCCGGCCGGCAGCGCGATCGCCCACTCGGCGTTGCAGCGCACCTTGTCGGCGAAGCCGCCGTGGCGATGGACGATGGTGGACTCCCCGTGCGTGCACAGGTTGTGGTCGCCGCCCATGCACTGCGGGCAGGTCATGCAGCTGCCGCTGACCCAGCCGAGGCCGACGGTGTCGCCGACCGTGTGGTTCTTCACCCGGCCGCCGACCGCGGCGACGCGGCCGACCACCTCGTGGCCCGGCACGAAGGGGTAGGCGGTCATGCCCCATTCGTTGTTCAGCATCGAGAGGTCGGAGTGACAGATCCCGCAGGCGGTCACGTCGATCTCCACCTGGTCGGGTCCGAGGGTGCCGGGGTCGTAATCGAAACGGGCGAGTTGGCCGCCCGCGGCTTGGGCGGCATAGGCACGGATCATCGCTGGTCTCCTCGCTGGAGTGACATGGGGGTCGGTTTCACCCCGGCAGTGTAGGCGTGGCGGGGGCGAGCCGCTACGGAACCGGGGAATACGCGGAACGGGAGAGCCGCGAGGCTCCCCCGTTCCTTCGCGATCGGGTGCCGGCGAACCGGTCAGTGGCGACCGCCGGAAACCGCACGGGCGCCCTTGGTCGGGCACGTGCCGGGACCGAAGCCGGTGCCGTCGCCGGGGCCGGTGCCGCCGTTGCCGGTGCCGTCGCCCGGGCCGTAGCCGCAGACGCCGCCGGCCATCGACTTCCACATGGCCTTCACACGGTACAGAAAACCTTCCGTGTTCAGCGTGCAGGTCGGGTCGCAGTCACCCTCGCCGGGGCCGAAGCGGGAGCCCGTGCCGTCGGCGGGCGGAACGTAGTCGGGATCGAGCCCGTTGGGGATGCCGTCGCCGTCGACGTCCGGGGCCAGATCGTTGAAGCCGTCGCCGTTCTCGTCGACGAAGCCGCCGACGCCGTACCCGTACGACTGGGCGGAGGCCAGGGAAGCGAGGGCCGTCAGCGCGAGGATCGCGAGCACGGTGAGTGCGAGACGTGTCTTCATGGTGTTGCTCCTTCACATCTGCGTGGCTGTCGAGGCGAGGTCTTGTGAGCGGCCGACCAAGCAGGAGGCGGGCCAAGTTCGCGGCACGGGTCCGACCGTCGTCGCAACACGTTGGCTCGCAGGTGATTGCCGTTGGCGGGCCGGCGCCGTCGCGACGCGGCGCCGGCCCGCCAACGCGACGATCTGGTCGAATCGTTCGACGAACCTCGTACCGCAAACGACCCTTGTGCTGCGGATAGGCGCGGGGTAAGGTGGCGCAGCCGGCGCCCTCGCCGTCCGTGCCGGCCCGCCCATCCCCCGTCGCGGAGCTTCTGCCACCGTGATCTTCCCCACCGGTCCCAGGCTCTGGCTGCTGCGCCCCGCCGTCGTCGTGGCGACGCTGGTGCTGGCGGGAGCCGTGTTCATCGCGACGACCGTGCTCGAGATCCGCAGCGCGCGCTCGACGCTCGTGCAGTTGACGGTCGGCCACGCCGAGCAGATCCAGCGCGTGGTCGGCGAGAGCCAGGGGCACGCGCTCGCCGCATTCGAAGCCTGGGAGACGCAGGCCGGCGAACGCTTGCTGGCCCTGGCGGCGCTCGTGGATCGCCTCGTGCGGGACGAGCGGCGGCCGCAGGCGTTGCTCGACAGCATCGCGACCGCCAACAACCTGACCTGCCTGACGGTGCGCTGGCCGGACCGGCGCACCATCGCCGCGGCCTCCGCATCTCCCGGGGCCGTCGGCGAGGCCGCGTGCTGGGACGATCTCGAAGCGGCCGGCGTGTCGTCGCTGCGGCCGGGAGAGGCGCGCGTGCTGCGGGCGCCGGCGGACGACGGCGGCGGCTACCGCCTGATCGGCACGCGTCGGCGGTCCGACGGCGGCATCGTCTGCGCGGGGATGGACGCCGCCGTCCTGGCGGCCGAACGGCGGCGGATCGGACCCGGGCGCCTGCTGCAGGTGCTGGGCCAGAGCAGCGGCACCGCCTTCCTGGCGCTGCAGGACGAGGGAGGGATCCTCGCGGCGACGCCCAACGTGGACCGGCTCTCCTCGCTGGCCGGCGACACGCTGCTGGCGCGGGTGATGGCGACCGGAGTTCCGGCTTCGCGCGAGGTGGTGTTCGCGGATCACCGGGTGCTGGAGCAGGTGTCGCGGCTCGACGTGGCGGGTCGACCCGTGAGCCTGCTGCGCGTGGGCTTGGACCTGAGCGAGGTCGAGCGGCGGCAGCGCGAAATTGGCCGCAGCCTAGCCGTGCACTCCCTGCTGCTGCTGGCGGCGCTGGGCGCCGGCGCCGCCCTGCTGATCGCCAGCCGGCGCCTGACGGCCGCCCGCGCCGCGTGGGCGCTGGCGCGGCGGGAAGTCACGGCTCTCGAGGAGGAGCGCGCGCGGCGGGAGCGCAGCTTCGCCCTGGGCGAGCTGGCTTCGGGCGTGGCTCACGAGATCCGCAACCCGCTCAACGCGATCCACGTCGTCGCGCAGCGCCTCGGCCGCGAGTTCGTGCCGACGCAGGGCGAGGCGGAGTACCGGCAGCTGACCGGGACAGTGCGCGGCGAGGTCGGCCGCATCAACCGCATCGTCGAGCAGTTCCTGCGCTACGCCCGCCCGGCTGCGCCGAGCCTGCGCCCGACCGACGTCGCGGCGCTGGTGCGCGACGTCGTCACGCTCGTGCAAGGCCGGTTCGAGGCCAAGGGTGTCGGGATCGCCGTGACAACGCCCGAACGGCTGGACATCACCGCCGATCCGGACCTGCTGCGTCAGGCGCTGCACAACCTGCTCGACAACGCGCTGAGCGCCTGCCCGACGGGGGCGCGCACGGACGTCGAACTGCGGGCCGAAGGCGAGCGGATCCTGCTGACCGTCCGCGACACCGGCTGCGGCATCGCGCCGGCCGAACTGGGGCGCATCTTCAACCTCTACCACACCACCAAGCCGGACGGCACCGGGCTCGGGCTCGCCGTCGTCGACCAGGTCGCCGCGCAGCACGGCGGGCGGGCGTCGGCCGAAAGCCGGCCGGGGCTCGGCTCGGCCTTCACCCTCGAGTTGCCGCTCGGCGGCGCGACGGAGGACGCACGATGACCGATGTGAGGGTGCTGATCGTCGACGACGAAGCGAACCAGCGCGAGGCGTTGGGCGGCTTCCTGCTGAAGCGGGGCTACGACGCCGTGCTCGCCGCGGACGGCGAGACGGCGCTGCGCATCATCCACGACAGCATCGTGGACGTGATGCTCACCGACGTGCGCATGCCCGGCATGGACGGCGCCGAGCTGCTCGCGAGAGCGAGGGCGGCCAACCCCCTGCTCGAGGTGATCGTCATCACGGCCTTCGGCACGATCGCCGACGCGGTGGAGGCGATGAAGCGCGGCGCTTCCGGCTACATCACCAAGCCGATCGACCTCGACGACATCGAGCTGCAGGTCCAGAAGGCGGTGGAGCGGCGCCACCTGGTCTCGGAAGTGCGCGAGCTGCGCCGGCGGGTGGCGGCCCCGCACACGTTCGCCGGGATCGTGGCCGAAAGTCCGGCCATGACCGAGGCGCTGGACCTCGCGTCGCGGGCCGCCGCGACCGACGCCACCGTGCTGATCCGCGGCGAGAGCGGCACCGGCAAGGAACTCGTCGCGCGCGCGTTGCACCACGCCAGCGCCCGACGCGACGGCCCGTTCGTGGCGGTCAACTGCGCCGCCTTCGCCGCCACGCTGCTCGAAAGCGAGCTGTTCGGGCACGAGAAGGGCGCCTTCACCGGGGCCGACCGGCAGCGGGCCGGACGTTTCGAGTCGGCGACAGGCGGCACCCTGTTCCTCGACGAGATCGGGGATCTGCCCCAGCCGCTGCAGGTGAAGCTGCTGCGCGTGCTGCAGGAACGGACCTTCGAGCGTGTCGGCGGCAACCAGACCCTGACCGCCGACGCGCGCATCGTGGCGGCCACCCACCGCGACCTCGAGCAGATGATCGCGGACGGAGCCTTCCGGCAGGACCTCTACTACCGTCTCGACGTGGTCAACATCCGCCTGCCGGGGCTGCGCGAGAGGCGGGCGGACATCCCGGCGCTCATCGAGCACTTCCGTCACAAGGCCGCGGCCCAGTACGGCAAGTCGGTGGACGCGATCAGCCGCGAAGCCATGGACCTGCTGGTCAAGCACGATTACCCGGGCAACGTCCGCGAGCTGGAGAACCTGGTGACGCGCATGATCGTGCTCGCCCGCAGCCCGATCGCGACGCTGTCCGACCTGCCGGGCGGCACGGGCGGGCAGGACACGCGACGGCTCGACGACTGCCGCGGCGACCTGCCGCGCTTCGTGGAGGAGGTCGAGAAGCGCGTCGTCCGCGAGGCCCTCGACGCGGCGGGCGGCAACCAGAGCCAGGCGGCGCGCGCGGTGGGCTTGACCGAGCGCAACCTGCGCTACAAGTTGCAGAAGTGGGGCTGGTAGTCGCGCCGGATTCGTCGAGGCGTTCGACGAAAACGTCGAGCGCCGACCGCGACGCGCACTGGGATGGTCCCCGTATCTGTAGACAAGACAACGAAATGAGTGCGCCTCCCCATCGGGGCCGCAAAGTTGCTGGGAGTCGCCACAAGGTCCTCCGAGGGACTGCGGTGAGCTACCCAACAACGAGTGGACCCCCTCGCACTTGGTAGCGATCCGTGAAGAGGGGGCGGGGAGAGGCGAGGCTCTTCCGCCCCCTCCGACAATCTAAGGGGATGCCGATGTTCAAGACATTCATCACGATGGGATTCGTCGCCGCCGCGACCGTCGCGGCGGCCGCCGATCCGTCCGGACCGCCCGTGCCGGCCGCCGGCTGGGTCGATCAGGACCGGGACCAGCGCCACGACCTGTTCCGGGACGCCGACGGTGACGGCACCAACGACGTCGACGGGCGCCGCTACGATCACCCGTTCGCCTGGTCCGACGCCGACGGCGATCTGCTCAACGATCACTACCGCGACGCCGACGGCGACGGCGTCAATGATCTCGAGACCGGCTTCCATGACGCCGATGCCGACGGACACGACGACAACGTGCTCGACATGAACGGCGACGGTTGCAACGACATCACGGGCCTGGCCTACTCCCGCAACGACCTGCACGGGGACCGCTACGGGTTCGTGCACGACGGCGCCTTGTGGGTGGACGAAGACGGCGACGGCTTCCCGGACGACCGGATGGGACCGGGCCACGAGGGGCGCACGGGACAAGAGGACCGCTTCCAGGATCACGACGGCGACGGCCTGGCCGACGGATGCTGGTTCCAGGACGGCGGCTTCCAGCACCACCGCGCGAACACCGGACACGACGGCACCGGACACGGTGGCACCGGACACGGCGGATCAGGAAACGGCGGCGGCGGCGGCTTCCCGACCGGACCGGGACCCCGGTGACGTTGACGACCATGCGGCGCGCCGGCCTGCTGTTCGCGGCGGTGTTCGCCTGCCTGCCGGCCGCCCTGCAGGCGCAGTCGGCCTGGACCGCCGGAGCCGGCGCCTCGCTGGTCGCGACCGACAACGTGTTCGGCACCGAGTCTTCGCCCGGGGACGACGTCCTCGACGGTCGCGGCTGGCTGCTCTGGACGCCCGCCGACGCTCTGCAGCTGGGCGCCTCCGGGCGCCTGGTCCGCTTCCTCGACAACCCGGATCTGAATCACGGCTACCTCCAGGCTTCCGCCGAAGTCCAGCGGGCGACGCCGGGCGCGCTCACACAATGGAAGGCCGGCCTGGCCGGCGCTCGGAGGTCCAACGAAGACCTCTACGCGTCCTACGACTTCCGGGAAGGCAGCGCCTACCTGTCCGCGAAACGCTACCTCGGCCCCAGCCTCACCGCCCAGATGCGGGCCGACACTTCGAAGCGGACCTACCCCGACTCCCCGGATGAGGACGCGCACCGGGTCTGGCTGTCCTTCCGGCTGCAACGCTCGCTGCCGTCGCGCACGAGCCTCGGTCTCGGCGCGCGCGCGGGATGGAAGGGCTACGCCACCGATCAGTCGGATCCGGCGGCGGCCTGGGAGGTCTCCGCACAGGCGGCCCAGTCGTTGTCGGCCAGGCTCGCCCTGCGCGCCTGGTGGTCGCACGCCCGGCTGTACGAGTACGGCGACGTCGCCGCGCAGCTCGCCGCGTTCGACAACCCCCTGCACGACGAATTTTCCGCCGACGGCCCCCGCCTCGGCGCGGCCCTGAAGGCGATCCTGCCCCGCAACTGCCTCGCCGAGCTGTCCGCGGAACGGGCCTGGCTGGATTACCCCGGCCGCCCGCCGCAGGTCTACGATCCCGCGACGAACGAATTCCAGTTCGACGCCGACGAGCAGATCGTCCTGGGCCCCGGCGTACGGAGCGATTCGCTGTCGCGCGTCCGCCTCGATCTCGAACAACGCACCGCCGCGGCCCTGGGCGGCGCGAGTGTGAGCCTGTACGCTTCCGTCGAGTGGTCGCAGCGGACTTCCAACGATCTCTACTGGGAATGGAGCGGCTGGTCGGCGCAGGCAGGCGCGGCGATCGAGTACTGACCGTGATCCGACACGCGGCCCGGGGACGTTTCACCGCCGCCCCCGGGCCGCTTCCTTCGGGTCAGATCAACGGCATGTTGTCATAAGGCACCCCATGGTCCACGCAGAGGGACCACGCTGCGGGCCTGGCGGCGAGCCACGCCCGGGCCTTGGCGGCCGCGCCGGCCCACTCCACCTCGCGATCGGCCAGGTGCGTCTCGAGCGTCTGCAACGCCCACCTGGTGGCGACCACGGCGGCCGCCGTGACCGCATCCAGAGTGGTCAGGCTCCTCGCCTCCTGCTTCAGCTCCTGGAGCTTGGCGCCGACGGCCTTGGCCAGTTCCCTGGTGAGGAGCCAGGAGCCGTCCGCTTGCTGGGCCAGCATGAGTTGCATGAGCAGGTCCGGCTTGCCGGACGCGACCTGTGTCCTTCTGCGACGAGGCGGTCCTGCGAGCTGCTCGGCATCCATCTTCCGGAACGCGCTGAACAGGGTTCTGTTCGCCTCGTGATCGGAACCGGTGTCGAGATAGGCCTTGTAGACGATCGATTCGCACTCGTAAATCAGATGGCGCGAGTCCATCCCGCCCCACCCCCGCGTCAGCGCCACCGGCACCCGGCGCAGCTCGGCCGTCCCCTCGACGTGCGACTCCCGGTCCACGGCCACGAAACTGGTCAGGCTGGACATCACCTGGTAGGCGCAGGCCAGCTCGACGATGCGCTTCTCGGGACCGCTGCGCTTGCGTTCTTTCTGGGCGGAGCCCGTGCGCGGCGGCGCCTCCTCCAGGTCGCGGATCGCCAGGCGGGCCATCAGGGCGGGCAGGCCGGCGTCGCTCGCGGCGACCTCCGACGTGTCCAGCGGCAGCGACCAGGACCGCACGTTCTCGCCGTCGCGGGCGCGCAGCGTCACGCTGCCCTCCCCCGCCCCGCGCAGCCGCGCCATCACCGTGAACTGCTCGCCGCCGAACAGCCGGTTGAGAATGCCGGGCGTCACCAGATCGGGCTGCAGGCCCTCCCATTCCAGTTCGATGCCGGTCCAGGCCGGACCGCCCAGGCGCCCGAACATCCGCAACACCTTGGGTTCGATGCGCTCACCCGGGAAGACAAACTCCGCCGCGCCCCCGGTCGCGCGCGCCAGCCCGCGCACCAGGTGCTCCGAAGCGCCGCGGCCGATGCCGAAGGTGAACAGGCGCGTGCCCGGATGACTGCCGACCAGGTCGATGCACTGCTTCTCGTTGCCCACCTCGCCGTCGGTCAGCAGCAGGATGTCGCACCGGCGCCCGGCGCCCGCTTGCAGGATGTGCCGCAGCGGAGACATCAGTTCCGTGCCGCCCAGGTCGGCGTTCATGGCCTGGATGGCCGCGGTGGCCTGGTCCAGCGTCGTCTGGTCGTAGGCGACGGCATGCGGGTAGAGGGATTCGAAGCTCGAGCCGAAGCTCACCACGTTGAAGGAGTCGCCCGCCCGCAGGCTGCGCAGGCAGAGCAGCAGGGCGTTCTTGGCCTGCTCGATGCTCTCCCCGCTCATCGAGCCGGAGCGGTCGATCAGGAAGACGACCTCGCGCGCGACGCTCTCCGTCGCCGGCATCTCGGGCCGGAAATTCAGCAACGCCGCGAAGCCGCCGGTGGGGTCGGGCACCACCGTGACGCGCGGCTGGAAGGGATCCGACTGCCGGATGTTGAGCACGAAGTCCTGGTCCAGGGCCGTGGACTCGGCGGCCAGGGTGATCCCGGCCCGCATCCCGTCCAGGGTGATCGCCACGGGATGGCTCGGGCACTCGATGCCGCGCAGCGGCGACGCACCGGTGTAGGCCACGTCCAGGCGCAGGCCGTAGGGCACGCCCCCGGGCGCGACCGGCGGCGTGATGTGGTCGCGCTCGGACGGGTCCATCCCGGCTGCCTGATCGGCGGGGATGTAGCGCGGCGAGATGGTGGTGGGTAGGCTGAGGCGCACCCCGTCGGCCGTGGCGTCCAGCATGGTGGCGTACTCCAGGGTCACGGTCGCCTCGGCGCCCGGGGCCAGATTGCCGACGCTCACGGTGAAGATGTTCGGGCGATCCTGGTCCATCAGGAAGGCCTGGTGCCCGTCGGCGATGGCGTCGTCGTAGATCTCGAACGCCTTCTCCTTCTCCACGACGCGCCCGACGATGTGGCGGCCGTCCACCTCGATCACGAAGCCGCAGACGGCGCTGCTTTCCTCGAGCGGGAAGCTGTACACCGCCTCGATCGGGATGTCTTCCACGTTGCGGTAACGCTGACGCACCACGACCATGGCGGCGGTGTCGCGCGCGTCGACCTTGATCTCGACGCCCTGCAGAGGCACGGGCGCATGGTTCTTGCCGAACATTCCGTAGGTCTCCATCTCGGCCTTCCTCCCTGCCGGGTTCACCGGCTCTCCCACCCGCGGCGCGCGCCCTTATCCTCCCCGGACGGCATGTCCAGGTTGTCGCGCAGCAGCCGCACGATCCGCTCCAGCCTCGGCCCGACGGGCATCCCGGCGCCGGCGGCGAACTCCAGCCAGACGCCCTCGGTCACTTCCACCCGCGTCACCACCTGGCGCCGCAGCGCCGGAGGCTCGGGTGCGGACTCACACCTGAAGAGGCGCCCGACCTCGAGCTGCGGCCTTTCCGAGTAGGCCACCAGTTCCTCGCGCACCGAGGCCATCATCTCGGGGCCGTCCAGGAACGCCGCCATTTGCTCCAGGTGGACGCCCTCGCGCTGCAACTCGCGCACCTTCAGCAGACGATCCAGGTGCTGCAGGCCGTACTTCCCGCCCAGCCCGCGCCCCGCCGGCGGCGGCAGGAGGCCCAGTTGCACGTAGTAGCGCACCGTGCGCGGACTGACGTTCCCCAGGGCCGCCAACTCGGAGATGCTGTAGGTCTTTTCATTGTTCATCATGGAGTCATCATAGCAGTAAACTGTCGTTATGTCAACTGTCTTTATTTGATTCGCAACTTATTGAAAATCAATGATTATATGGTGATGGCGTATTTTTAGCATTCGTCGAAAATATCACTAATTCGACAGTTCCACCGCACAGTGATGACCTGGCCGGCGCCCGCCCACCATCTGCTGCTCAAGCCGGGACAAAGAATCCCGATAGTGACGGACAACGAGGCGCCCCGCCGGGCCTTCCGACGAGAAAGGGCAGATGAAGGCATGAAGGAATCAAAGCTGGGATTCAGCCGCTCCGGCGTGCGCCGGGGAGCCGGTATGCTCGTGGCCGGTCTCTGCATCCTGTGCGGAGTCCTGTCGGCGCAGGCGGAAGTCAATTCCGGCAGGTACACGGGCAACGGCGCGGCCTCGCGGGCGATCACCGGCGCCGGTTTCCAGCCCGAGATCGTCATCATCAAGGGCGACAACACCGAGTCCGCGGTGATCCGCACGGCGACGATGCCGGCCGGCACCTCCAAACAGCTCGCCCAAGACCAGCCGATGATCGTGAACCGGATCCTCGGGTTCGCCGCCGACGGCTTCAATATCGGCAACGACGCCGACGTGAACGCGTCGGGCGTGGAGTACGCCTGGGTCGCCTTCTCCTCCAGCCCAGGCGACCTCAAGCTCGGCACCTACACCGGCAACGGCAACATTCTGAGGAACGTGACGGGAAGCGGCTTCCAGCCCGAACTGGTGTTCGTGCTGGGGAGCAACAGCAAGCGTCCCGTCTGGCGCAGCAGCGCCATGCCGTGGCTCCTGGCCATGGATTTCGACGATTTCGATCTCAGGACCAGCCTGATCAATTCGTTCCTCGCCGACGGCTTCCAGGTGGCGTGGAATGACGAAGTCAATCAATCGGGCGTGGTCTATCACTACATCGCCTGGAACGCGACGCCCGGCGCGATCACCCTTGGCCAGTACACGGGCAACGGGCATAACGATCAGAGAATCAGCAGCCCCGGCTTCAAGCCGGAATGGGTCCTCGTCAAGGATGGCGGGGATCTGCCGGCCGTGCAGAAGCCGAAGGAACTCGACGGCCACAGGTCGGGGTTCGCGACGCCGGAGATCTTCACGGAACAGGGCGTCCGGGACCTGGAGGCTAACGGGTTCAAGGTCGGCAACGATCCGAGCGTGAACGCCTCCGGCCGCACCTACTATTACGCGGCCTTCGAGGACCGCAAGGTCGACAACTCCGATCTGGAGGTCACCCTGTCCGCCGCTCCGACGGCCCTGGCCGTGGGCCAGGATGTCGTCCACACGGTCGGGTTGCGCAACAACGGGCCGGACGACGCCACCGGCGTCGCGGTCACCCTGCACCTGCCCGTCGGCCTGTCCTTCCTGAGCGCCTCGCCAGGCTCCGGCAGTTACGACAGCGCCAGCGGCGTCTGGACCCTCGGCAGTCTCGGCAACAACACGTCGGCACAACTGACGGTGACCTCCCACGTGGAGGCCGCGGCCTCGGGCCAGGTCCTGCACGCCACGGCGGCGATCAGCGCCGCCAACGAAACCGATCCGAACGGCACCGACAATGCCGCCGCCGTCGATGTGACCGTGGCCTGGATGGACGCCGACCTGGCGGTCGCCATCACGGTCGGCGACGACAGGCCGGACGAAGGGGAGCAGTTCGAGTACACCTTCTCCATCCACAACGTGGGGCCCGGCGTCACCACCGGTGTGCGGCTCCAGACCTCCGTCGCGGCGGGTATCCAGATCATCCAGGCGGTCCCGGGCGGGGGTACGTACCTCCCCGCGACCGGTGTATGGGAACTCGCGAGCCTCGCCGCCGGCGACGTCGCCACGCTGATCGTGACCGCCCGTGCGGCCCCCGGCACCGCGGGCCAGACCCTGAGCGCCACGGTATCGATCTCGGCCGCCGTGCAACCGGACCCGGTCGCGGCGAACAACGCCGCCGGGGTGGATGTCGTCGTCGCCAGCAGCGACCTCTCGGTCGCGTTGACGGCTTCCGACACGACGCCCGACGTGGGCCAAACAGTGACCATCGGCCTCACGCTGGTCAACGACGGGCCGGACGCCGCCACGGGCATCGCCCTCGCCGCCGCTTTGCCGACCGGGCTGACATACCAGAGCCATGCAGCGGAAGTCGGCGTCTACGACAGCGCCACTGGCGCGTGGACGGTCGGGCCCCTGGCCGCCGCCGCGACGGCGTCGCTGCAGATCACCGCGATCATCGGCGCCGGTACGGGCGGAACGACCCTGACGACGACGGCGACGGTCACCGCAGCCGACCGGGTCGACCCGAACGGCGCGAACGACACCGCGAGCATCGCGGTCGTGGTGACCAGCGCCGATCTGGCGTTGAGCCTGTCCGCCGACGATGCGGCCCCCGATCCCGGCGACACCGTCGTCCTGACGGTCACGCTCGCCAATCACGGCCCGGACGACGCGGACGGGATCACCGTCGCGACATCCCTGCCGTTCGGGCTCGGCTACGTGAGCGCCGCGCCGGGCGTCGGCGGCTACAGCCAGGCGACCGGCGTCTGGTCCGTGGGCGATCTGATCGAAGGCGGCACGGCCACCCTGCAGATCACGACGACGGCGTCGGGCGCTCCACCGGGTGCGATCCTCGTCCCCGTCGCGACGATCACCGCCGCCGGGCAGAGCGACCCGGTCGCCGCCAACAACACCGCATCCTTCGCCGTCGTCATGACCGTCGCCGATCTGGCGCTGGGCCTCTCCGCGGACAACACGGCCCCCAACCAGGGCGACCCCGTCGTCTTCACGATCACACTCGTCAATCACGGCCCGGACGACGCGAGCGGAATCGCCGTCACGACGAGCCTGCCGGCGGAACTCACCTACGTCGGCTGCGTGCCGGCCAGCGGCGTCTTCGTTCCCGGAACGGGCGTGTGGACGGTCGATGATCTGTCCGCTTCGAACTCCACCACGTTGCGGATCACGACCTCGTTGGACGGCGCCATCGGCGGCACGAACCTGATCACCGGCGCGACGATCACGGCCGCGGATCAGGGCGACCCCGCGCTCGCCAACAACTCGGCCAGCGCCGCTGTCGGCGTCACCAGCGCCGATCTGGGGCTGCTGCTCGCCGTCGACGACGACACTCCCGACGAGCATCAACCGGTAACGTTCTCGCTCACGCTGACGAACCACGGCCCGAACGCGGCGGGTGGTGTCGTCGCGGCGCTCTCGTTACCCGGTGGATTGACGTACGCCGGCGACGTCGCCGATACGGGTGGCTACGACCACGTCTCCGGCGCCTGGACAGTCGGCGGTCTGGGCGTCGGCGCCACGGCGACCCTGGACGTCACGTTCACGGTCGACGGAGGCACGGCCGGCTCCGAGCTGACGGTGTCGGGCAACATCTCCGCCTCGGAGCAGGGCGACGCCGTACCCGGCAACAACGCAGCCAGCCAGATCGTCACCGTCACCGACGCTGATCTCGCGCTGTCGCTCACGGTCACCGACTCGGAACCCGACGTGCTGCAGCAGATCACGTTCACGCTCGGACTGTCGAACCACGGCCCGGACACGGCGGACGGCATCGCCGTCGCCGCCCTGCTGCCGGCCGGGTTGACGTACGAGAGCGACGCGGCGGATCAGGGCGGCTACAACCACCTCGCGGGCCTCTGGACGGTCGGGGGCCTGGCGGCCGGCGCCAGCGCGAATCTGAACCTCACCTGCACCGTCCGCGACGGCGCCGGAGGTTCGACGCTCACTCTGTCGGGCGCCGTTTCTGCCTCGAACCAGGGCGATACCGTAACCGGCAACAACACGGCCGCCCGGTCCGTCATCGTCACCAGCGCCGACCTCGCGCTTTCGGGCTCGATCACCGACGCCACGCCCGACGAAGGTCAGCAAGTCACGCGCTCGTTCATCCTGGAGAATTTCGGCCCCAGCGAGGCGAGCGGCGTCACCGTCGCCGCCGCCCTGCCGCCGGGAATGACCTTCGTGAGCGGCACGGCGAATCAGGGCGTCTACGACCACCTCACCGGCGTCTGGACGGTCGGCGACCTGGCGGCCGGCGCCGCGAGAACCCTGGACCTCACGGTCTCGGTCGATGGCGGCACGGGCGGTTCGACACTGACCTCGTCGGCGTCGGTGGCGACGTCCGGGCAGAGCGATCCGACTCCGGCGAACAACGCGACGAGCATCGCGGTCACCGTGACCAGCGTCGATCTCGGTCTCGCCCTGTCCGTATCGGACTCCGCGCCGGACGAGAACGATACGCTCGACTACACGCTCAAGCTGACCAACCACGGACCCGATCCGGCCACCGGCGTGGGCGTCGCCGTGGCGCTGCCGGCCGGCATCGGTTACCTGGGCAGCGTCCCCGCCATCGGCGTCTTCGACAGCGCGTCGGGAATCTGGTCGGTGGGCAACCTCGCCGCCGCCGCCGCGACGACGCTGCGGATCTCGGCGGTCGTGTCCACCGGCACGGCCGGCTCCTCGCTGACCGTCTCCGCGGGCGTGAACGCGGCCGGGCAGAGCGATCCCGTTCCCGCCAACAACACCGCGACGGTCGCCGTGACCGTCGGCGTCCCGACCGCCGACTTGTCCCTGGCAGCGGCATTCGACACCGCGGAAGCGACAGCCGGCGGCACCGCGGTCCTGCGTCTGCGGTTGGCCAACGACGGGCCGTACCAGGGGACCGGCATCGGCGTCGATCTCACCCTGCCGGCGCACCTGACGGTGTTCGACCTCGATCCTGGTCATGGCGAGTACGACACCAATACCGGGCGCTGGCTGATCCCAACGCTCGCGGCCGGTGCTGCCGATACCCTCGTGGCGACCTGCAGCATCGCGTCCGGGGCGACCGGCTACGCGACCGCTCCCGGCGCCGTGATCAGCGCCGGCGACCAGGTCGACCCCGACCCGTCCGACAACATCGCGACGGCGAATCTGACGATCGCTCCCCCGCCGTCGCTCCGATTCGCCGTGCGCCCGTTCGCCGATTCCCGCCGGCACCTGCTGCCCGGCGGCGCCTCGGACGCCGTGCTTTGCATCGACGTGGTCAATAGCGCTACGGCCGTCGCTTCCCTGAATGCGATCGCCGTACGCAACCCGGCGATGAGCGGCGTCGATCAATCCCGCCAGGACGCGGCCTGGGCCGGCCTCGATCTGCGCTATAGGACCGGCGGCGTCGATGTGCCCGTGCCCGTCGTCGACGGCGGCAATCCCGCCGGCAACTTCGTCGACGGCACGGCCGTCTTCGGGGGACTCGACCTTGCCCTGGCGCCCGGCGACACGTTGCGCCTGGCCCTTTTCGGCGCGGCGGCCCTGGACGCGCCGGACGGCCTCGTGCTGTCGCCCGTCATCGAAGACGCCGACGCCCTTTCGGTTCCGGGAAATTTCACGATCTCCGGCACCTGGCCCCTCATCGCGGCAGGCGTCCTGGCCGTCGACGGCATGACCGCCGCGCAGATCATGCTGCGCCCGATCGGGGCGGAGGTCTTCCAGCTCGACTCGGTCCGCAACGTGGCGCTGGACGTCACGCTGCCGGGCAACGGCGGCATGGCGGATCACCTCACGCGTTTCAACGTCCGCAACCACGGCACCGCGACAGCGGGCAACGTCCTGACCCGCCTCGAACTCTGGGCTGACGACGGCGACGGCAGCTTCGACGCCGCCGGCGACACGCGGATCGCCCCCCTGACCTGGACCGGCGACCGCTGGGAGGCCACCGGCCTCTGGCACCCGGTTTCCGCGGGCGGCCTGCAGATCTATGTCACCGTGGACGTGGCGGCCGACGCGCTCGGCGGCACGGTGCAACTGGGACTGCCTGCCGGCGACGACACCGGCGTGGGCATGGCCAGCGGCAACGACGGCCCCAACGACGATCCGGTCATCAATCCGTTCACGCAGACCGTGAGCGCCACCGACAGGATCATCGCCGCGGCCCTGCCGCTCACCTCCGCCGTCGTGGCGCCGGGCCAGTCCGGCGTGACCATGCTGCATCTGATCATGCGGAATCTGTACGACGATGCGCGGGTGCTGACGCGCCTGCAGGTCCGCAACACCGGTCGCGGCCAGGGCGACGCCACGCAGGACGAGCGCGATCGGGCGCTGTCGGTGCTGTCGCTGCGCCGGGACGGAAACGGCGACGGTGTCCTGGGATCCGTCACCGAGGATCCGGTGATCGGGACCGCGGTGTTCGCGGCCGGCCGGGCCCAGTTCACCGGCCTGAACTGTGAACTGCAACCGGGTAGTCTCGCTCACCTGTTCCTGACGGCCGGAGTCTCGCGGTTCCAGGCCGCGGACGGCGACACGCTGGGCGTGGTGATCGGCAGCGGTGCCGATCTCGATTTCGGCGGTGGCGTCGCCCTGGTTGGGGCTTGGCCCCTCGACTCACAGGCCCGGCACCGGGTGGACGGCATGGTCTCCGCGCAGATCGACTGCCGGGAACTGCCGCCGGTCTCCCTCACGGCCGGTGAGGGCCCTGTCCTGGCTTTCGACTTCAGCGTGCCGGGAAACGGTTATCTGGCAGACACCCTGACCCAACTCCACCTGGTCAACCAGGGCTCGGCTGCGGTGACGGACATCGCCGCCGTGCAACTCTGGGCCGACGACGGCGACGGGCTCTTCACGCCATCCTCCGACCAATCGATGGGCGACCTGGCCGGTGCCGGCGACACCTGGGTCGCCGTCGGGTTGAACGTCGTGGTTCCACCGGCCGGTTTGCGCCTTTTCACCTCTCTGACCGTCAGCGACGCGCCCGCCGACTCCGCGACTGTCCGGTTCGCATTGCCGGTCGACGGCGTGACCGTATCTTCCAACAACGACGGGCCGCGGGACGCGATCGTCGAAAGCCCGACCTCGCTGCTGATCTCTACGGCCCCGCTGCTCTCTAACCTCCAGATCGCGCCGCAGCGCAGCACGCTCGGCCAAACGGTGGTCGTGACGATGGCCGTCACCAACGTCAGCGGCGAGAATGTGACAGGCATCTCGCCTTACGACATCGCGATCGGCGGCGACGGCGAAATGACGACCCTGTCGGGTCCGGAACCCGCAGCCTTCGATCTCGCCACCGGGGACTCGGGCACGTTCACCTGGACCTTCAGGGCCGAGGCTGTGGGCGACGTCTACGCCGGCGGCCGATGTGCCGGTACCGGCGCCGTGGGTGGCCAACCACGTCACTCCCTGGCCACCGCCTCCGGCATGCACCGCATCCTGCATCCGGCCGTGCCCCTGGGCGTCTACCCCGTGGCGAACCTGCCGTTCTCGATCAACCGCGGCCAGACCGGCGTCATGCCGATGACCCTGACCCTGATCAACTCCGGGGGAACCGGCACGGCGGACATCCGCCTTACCCGGCTCGTGATGACCCTGGACGACGGCGCGGGCGCCCCCGTGGTGCCGGCCGACCTCATCACGGGCATCACGGTCGCCGAAGGCATCAACGTGTACTGCAACGTGCAGGATCCAGAGCTCACCGGACAATCCGTGACCCTCGATCTGACGCCTCCCGTCGTCGTGACCAGCCAGGAGCCCGTCACCATCGGCCTGCGTCTGGACATCCGGCCGGACACCGCGGTCCGGAGGTTCCGGGCGAGCCTCGTCACCGATGACGACATCACGGCGATCGACCATGTAAGCCTCGCTCCGATCGACCCGTTGCTGCTGACGGGTGCTTTTCCGGTATCCTCCGGGACGGGCAACCTGGTGATGCAGGCCACCGGCCTGGTCGTGACACGGGAGGACACGGCACCCATCACCGCAGGCAGGGGGCAGGAACAGGTCGAATTGCTGAACTTGAGCCTCCATGGCAGCGGTGACATCGAGTTCCCGGCAGACGTGAGGATCGGCTCGTTCACCGTATCGCTGGTCGATACGCTGGGTCGGCGCCTGCGGGACGCGCCGGAGAGAATACGGCGCCTGTGCGTGAACGGCTCGATGGCCGTCCATGCCGAAGTGCTGCTGCAGGCCGCCTCCGACTCCGTGGTCACGTTCCAGCTGATGCCGCCGGTGACGGTGCCCGTGGGCGGAACGGCCGCCCCCCTGCGCATCGTCGGCCAGGTGCCCGCCGACGCGACGCTGGGTTCCCTGCGCCTGCGGCTCGAATCCAGCACGCTCTTCGACGCGCGCGACGGTAACGTCGGCGAACCCGTGCCGGTCTCCTACCAGCCGACCGAGATCGAGGGACCGCTCGTCACGATCCAGGCGCCGGCCACGGTTCTCGAAGTTTCCGGAACGCCCCGGTTCCCCGCCCGGCTCACCATCGGAGCGACCGACACCCCGGCCCTCACGCTCCACCTCGCACACACCGCGATGGTCGGCACGGCGGCGGTGGCTGTCGACACCCTGCGGCTGACCTGTCTCAGTGAGACGCGCCAGCCACTGGATCCATCCGGAACCTGCGACCGGCTGCGGGTCTACTGGCATGGCAGCCTTTGTGCGGACGTGGCGCCCTCCGCTTCGGCCGACGGCGTCATCAGGGTTCCCCTGACCGGCGTGCGGATCGCGGCGGGCGAGGCCGCCGATTTCGATCTCGTCTGCGACCTGGAAGCCGCAACCTCGGCGGCGGGCTTCGAACTCGTGCTGCAGGGCGCGGGAGTCGTCGCCCATGATGTCAACCTTTACACCATCGTCGCCCTGATCCCGGGCAGCACCGGCACGTGGCCGTGCACGACGGGCTACGCGCGCCTCGTCGCGCCCGCCGACGAGTTGCTCGTGGATGTCGCCGACCGCATGCCGCCGCTGCTGGCCGGCGACGACTCGGCGACGGAACTCGTGCAACTGGTCCTGCGCAACGGCGCGCCTTCCGGTTCGGGATCCTTGTACCTGTCCGGGCTGACCCTGCGCGCCTCGGATGCGGACGGCGGCGCCCGCGCCATGGGCGAGACGTGCCGCGAAATCATCGTGCGCGTCGGCGACACGCTCTGGGCCGGAGTTTCGGATCTCGCCGTCACCGATTCGACCGTCGTGCTGACCGGCGAAACACCGCTGTCGATCCCCGCCGGCGAGACCGTCTTCGCCACCGTGCTGGCGAAGTTCCGCGAAGGCGCGGGCGGCGCCCTGCGCCTCGGGCTGACCCAGGCCGACCTCCAGGCCTCTCGGCCGGACGGCGCGGCCGGCCTCGTTCGCATCCGCCCGGCTCCGGGAGCCACGTTCCCGTTCTGGACCGCAGCCGGGCATTTCAGCGGACTCGACCTGGCGTCCAGTTACATCAACTACCCGAATCCCTTCGCGGCCGGACGCGAAGCGACGAGCTTCGCGTTCAACCTGCCCCAGGCGGCCGACGTCTCGCTGAGGATTCTTTCGGCCCGGGGAGAGAGCGTCTTCACGCTGTTGGACGGCCTCGCGCTCGTCGCCGGCCTGCACCAGAACCTGCTCTGGGACGGTCGCAACGGCCAAGACCAGGCGGTGCACAACGGGGTCTATATCGCCGAACTCATTGCGCGCTACACGGACGGTCGGCAAGAGCGCTTGTTGAGGAAAGTGGCGGTGGTGCGATGAAGTCGCGACGGCGTACCGCCGGACGGATTTCCGCAGCAGCAATGGCGCGGCTGACCGCCGTCGGCATCCTGTGCGGACTGGCTATTCCCTGTTTCGCTCTCGACGACGGAGGGGGACGCTCGGTCTTCGCCACCGGCGCCGGCAACCGCGCCCTCGGCCTCGGCGGCGCCTTCTGCGCGGTGGCGGACGACGCCAGCGCCGCGATCTGGAATCCGGGTGGTCTGGGCTGGATCGAGCGTAAGGAAGTGCAGGCGACGCAGACATCCCTCTTCGGGCTGGGATTCAACGAGCAGTACGCGGCCCTGGTTCTTCCCGATTACCGACTAGGCACCGCATCGCTGATCTTCAGGCACTTCGGCGTTGACGGCATCGAGAACCGGGACGGTCGCGGCGTGCTGCGCGGTGACGATTTCCAGGATTCCGAGATGGAGATCGGCCTCGGCTTCGGCCGCGCCATCGGTGCGGCCCTGTCCGTCGGCGGGGCGCTCAAGATGCAGCGCCATACGCTGGCTGATTATTCGGGCAGCGGATATGGCATCGATGTGGGTCTGCTCGCCCTGCCGCTGTCGTTGGCCGGAGTGCGTGAAGACGGCGCCGGCCTCACGTTCGGCGCGGTCGTGCGCAACCTCGTCGATCCCAAGATCCGACTCGATCTGGAGAGTGTGCCCGATCCGACCGCATTCCGCAGCGGACTTGCCTACCGCCGCGATGCAGGCGCCCAAATGGTACTGCTGGCGAGCCTGGACCTCGAAAAAACCAAGCGCATGGATTCACGACTGCACGCCGGCGTGCAGGCCGAGCTTCGCGAACTGTTCGTCCTTCGCCTCGGCGCCGCGGCCGGCAACCTCACGGCCGGCGCCAGCGTGCTGTGGCGGGACCTGGGCCTGGACTACCAGTTCGAGGACAACCCCCTCGGTCGCATCCACCGTGTCGGCGTTGCCGTGGTGTTCGGATCCGACGTGGAGGCTAGCCGCCGCGCTGCGCATGCGGCCGATGCGGCGGCGCTCCAGGAGAAGCTCGACGCGGCTTTCGCGCTGCGCACGGAGCAGCAGGCCGACCGCCTGGTGCGCGACGCGCGCGACGCGCTGGCCGGCGGACGCTGGGAGGACACGATCGATCTGGTGGAAACTCTGCGCGTCCTGGCGCCCGACCACGCCGAAGTCGCCCAACTCACGACGGCGGCCTGGATCGGTCAGGGACAGGCACGGGAACTGGCCGGCGATTTGCCGGCAGCGGCCGTCGCTTACTCGCACGCGCTGGCCGCCAGCCCGCGGGACACGACCACGACCTCCCGTCTCGAACGCGTCAGACGCGAGAGCGCCGACTTGGCCGAGCGCAGCCGCGAAACGCGTGAGCGATTCGAATCCGGCCTCGATGCTTTTTCCCGCGGTGATTTCGCCGTCGCACGCGCAACCTTCACCGATCTGCTCACCTCGCGTCCCGACGATCGCGATGCATCGATCATGCTGCAGCGGACCGGCGAGGCGATCAGGCGCCGCACGGCGGCGATCCTGGACCAGGCCGAATCCATGTTGGCGGCCGGCCGCTGCGACGAAGCTTCGACCTGCTTGGCCGAAGCCGGCGGACTCGACCCGGCGGCCGCGTCGGCGACGGGACTCGCGAATCGAGTCGAACGCTGCCGGGCCGAAGCCGCCGTCAAGAGCCAGGCTGCAAGAACCGCTCTTACGAATCCGGCCACACGCTCCGACAGCGCACCGGCGGTCCCGCCCCTGAGCGAAGCCCGCCGGCGCGAACTGGCGGACCTCTATCAGCGCGGCGTGCAGGCGCTCGAGAGCGGACGCAATGCGGATGCGATCCACTATTGGGAGATGGTCTGGTCCGCCAGCGCCGAGTTCGAGGGCGTCGGCGACCACTTGCTGCAGGAATACCTGACCCTGGGTATGGACAAGTTTGCGAGCGGGCGACTGGAAGAAGCCATGGGCTACTGGGAACAGGCCGTTCGCGTAGCGCCGAACGACCAGCGCGCGCTCGGCTACCTGGAGCGCGCACAACGGCAACAGCAGCGAATGGATAGCATCAGTGCCGATCAATAGCCGAAAACACCATGGATTCGGCCAATCCGGCGCCGGAGAGATCCCGGCGGACTCGCCCGTTCGGCGCGAACAACGCACGATCAGCATCAAGTTGATCCTCACCTCGGTCACGACCATCCTGGTCGCCCTGACCGTGGCGGGCGTGGCGCTCGTCACTGAACACAACACCCGGAACACCCTGCAACGGGAGATGGAAACCCGCCTGCTGCTCGAAGCGCGCAATCTCGCCCTGCTCAGCACCGACGCCCTGCTGTCCGATTTTCCCGAACTGACCCTCTACCCTGTCGTGCGCGAGATGCGGGAAAGGCAGGAACATCTGACGCTGGCCGTCGTCATGGACCACGCAGGACGTGTTCAGGGCCATCAGGATCCGCGCATGCTGGGTCAGCTCGACCCCTCTCTCGACTCGCTGCAGTCCTGCCCCACCGGAGTCCGGCTCCTCTCAGGCGAAGAACTCCTCTGTGATTCGCAGACCCTGGCCGTCCGCGCGCCGGTCCGCCATTCGACCGGTCAACTTCTGGGATCGGTGATCGTCGGCCAACGGCGCGACTACGTGGATCACATCCTGGCCGACACGCGCAAGCAGGTGCTCGGACTCGCCGCCGTGCTCGCGGTCGTCGGAGCTCTCACGGCCGTGCTCCTGATGAGCCGCATGCTGCGGCCGCTTGACGCGCTGCGGCACGGCCTGGAACGGATCGGTGCCGGCGATCTGGACATCCCGATCAACCTGCACGACCGCACGGAACTCGGACTGCTGGCCAAGACGATGGACGTCATGGCGGCCCAACTCAAGACCTCGCGCCAGGAATCTCAGGCCAAAGAGCTGGAAATCATCCGGACCCAGCACGACCTGATCGAGACCCTCTGTGTGGTCGTCGAAGGCCGATCCCACGAAACGGCGAACCATACCGTTCGCGTAGGACAGTCGTCAGCCCTGCTGGCTCGCCTCGCGGGGCTCGATGCCGATCAGGTCGAACTCATCCGCCAGGCGGCGACGATGCACGATCTCGGCAAGATCGCCATTCCCGATTCGGTGCTGAACAAGCCGGGGAAGCTCACCGCTGAGGAATACCGGTTGATGCAAACCCACACCAGCGTGGGCCATCGGATTCTTGATCAATCCGAAAGGCCGCTGCTCAAGGCGGCCGCGATCGTGGCCCACGCCCACCACGAGCGCTGGGACGGCAAGGGATATCCGCGGAACCTGCGAGGAGAAGCCATTCACATCTATGGCCGCATCGTCGCCATCTGCGACGTCTTCGACGCCCTGACCAGCGACCGCGTCTACCGGCCCGCCATCCCCCTGCCGGAAGCCGTGGCCATCTTGAGGGAGGGGCGCGGATCGCAATTCGACCCGAACCTGCTGGACATCTTCCTGGGCGCCATCGATCGATTCGACGCGATGCGAATCGAATTCGCCGACGTTCGGAAACCCGATCCCGCCGCCGTGCTGTCGCCCGCCGCAATACCCGAGCCCGAACCCGTACTCTGTTAAACCATCGAGACGGCGCCGGGCGATCGTTTCAATCGGCCATGCCGAGGAACATCCCCCCGGAGTAGGGAATCAGCCAGACCAGCCAGACCACGAGGGAGTAGCGGTGGAACCCGCGCCGCGCCCCCGCGCTGCCGTGTCGCAGGGTGCGGGTGGCCCAGACCGCATGCGCGAGCATGAGCCACAACGCGAGTTGGCCGGTGAGCGTGTGCGGGTCGCGCAGGTTGAAGGGTCCGTCGGCGAGGCGGTGCATGGCCAGGGTGCCTGCGACGTCGAACGCGAGGCCGGTCCAGAAGGCCGCGACGTGCCGCGGCCTCAGGTCGCGGGCGAGCCGTTCGGACCAGACGCCGAGGGAGTAGAAGAGCAGAGCGAGGGAGATGAGCGTGAAGGAGGCGATCGCCGTCGTCGACATGCCGATCGCCTCCCAACGGGCGCGGGATCAGTGGGCGTGCTCGTGGGCGCCATGGGCGGCCGTGTACTTCGCGTACTCGTCGATGGTGCGCTGGCCGTGCGTGCGGATCATGGCCACAACCTTCGGGTCCTGGCTACTCATCACCGTGACCCAGCCGGCCTTGGTCTGGACCTGGTCCATCTTGGCGCCCGACATCATGAGCTGGCCGTAGGAGGTGCACATGCCGCACATGGGCATCTGTTCGCCGGCCATCATCTTCGCGCCGCAGGCTTCGAAGGTAGCCATGAGCTTCTTGTAGCGCTCGTCGTAACCGGCGGGGTAGGTCGTGACTTCCATCATGCCGCCGGCCAACAGGTAGGTGTCCCAAGTCATGTGGTCGAACAGATCCTGGTCTGCCATGAGGTTCTTGCACATGCCGCAGTTTTCGAGGTCGAGCCAGGCCTTCTCCGAGGCTAGGGCGGCGCCGGCGCCCAGCAGAGCGAAGGCCAGCGCCAGAATCGTGACGATCTTCTTCATCTTTTCTCTCCCTTGAATAAATGGTCCACAATCCCAGCCAAGATACTCGAGGGTGTCGATTATGGAAATCAAGATCGTCTCCGATTTACCCTAGGCAAAGTGGCGGAACCGGCGGCGGTCGATCTCACCTCTCACTGGCAGGCCGACATCATGGAGCGACCGGCACGGGTGGCTCCGCCCCTTCCGCCGTCTCATCGCCGAGCAGGTAGTGGTCGAACCACTGAACCTCCCGCGTCTGGTAGTCGAGCATGTGGCTCGGTTTGTTGATGCCGTGCCCCTCGCCGGGATAGAGCACCAGCCGGCTGGGCACACCGTTGAGCTGCAGGTAGGTGAACAGCTCGACGGACTGGCGCGGGTCGACCGGTTCGTCGTCCTGGCCGTGCATCACCAGCGTCGGGGTGACGATCGCGCCGGCGCGCGAGGCGGGGCTGTGCTCCCACAGGCGCTGCAAGTCGTCGTCCCAGGGCCGATCGTAGCCGTCGATGAACAGCTGCGGGTTGTTCTGACCCATCGCCGAGACGTAGTTGAAGATGCCGGCGATCGAGACGGCCGCTTTGAAGCGGTCGGTGCGCGAGATCACGTTGTTGGTCGTCAGCCCACCGTAGGAGTAGCCCGTGAAGCCCAGGCGATCGGGGTCGGCGATCCCGCGCGCGACGAGCGCGTCGCAGGCGGCCATCAGGTCCAGGTGGTCGTCGGTGCCGAAGTTGCGGTAGACGCCGCGCTGGAACGCCTCGCCGTAGGCGGTGCTGCCGCGCGGGTTGGCGATGAACACCGCGTAGCCGCGCCGGCTCAGCACCTGCCAGGGGTAGCGCGTGGTCCAGGCGTTGCCGTAGCGGGCGAATGGGCCGCCGTGCATCTCCATGACGAGGGGGAACGGCCCGTCGGCGGCGGTCTTGCCGGGCGGCAGGAACAGGAAGCCCTCCACCACGGCGCCGTCGTGGCCGGGCAGGTCCAGGCGCTGCGCCGCAGCTAGGCCGTGCGCGGCGACCGCGTCGTCGACGCTCGCGAGCAGGCGCGCGGCGGCGGGTTTGGCGGCCGCGCCGGCGCGCACCGAGCCGGGCCGGTGCTGCTCGCTCTCGACGAAGGCGACGACGTCGTCGGCCAGATCCAGCTCGGTGACGTTGCCCGCGAACGAGGTCAGTTTCTGCAGACCGCCCTGCCGCGCGTCGGCCCGCCACAGGTTGAGATCGCGACCTTCGCCCACCCGCAGCGTGATCCAGCGGCCGTCCCGCGACCAGAACGGCGGGTCCTCGGGCGTGGAACCGGAGCCCGACAGGCAGGACCGGGCCAGCGGCGCCAGGTCGCGCTCGGCGCCCGTGGCGAGGTCGCGCACGAACAGGCTCTTGAGGTTGAGGTAGGAGCGCAGCGTGTCGGCGCGGTCCATGTAGTAGGCGAGCCGTTGGCCGTCGGGCGAGAAGGCGGCCAGCGAGGCGTGGCGGTCGGGATCGCTGACCAGCGCGATCTCGCCGCCGGCGGCCGGGATCAGGCCCACGCGCTGCTCCTCGTCGACCAGGGTCGAGAAGCGCTCGTTGTAGGTCAGCGCCAGCGTCGCGCCGTCGGGCGACCAGGCGACGTGCGACGGGTAGAGCGGCGCGCGCGTGAGCTGCAGGGGCTCGGTCGCTGCGGGTCCGTCGCGATCGGCGGTCACGATCCAGAGCTGGTCGTATTCCTCGGGGTGATCGAGGCGGTCCAGGACCGTCCAGTCGGCGCGGTCTTCGTCCTCGGCCGCGGTGTCCCCTGCGGTCGTGGAATCGTCGGCGGCCTCCGCCGGCGCCGCCAGCACCGCCAGGCGCGTCCCGTCGGGCGACCACCAGTAGGCGCTCAGGCCGTCGGGCAGATCGGTGACCGCGCGCGGCTCGGTGCCGTCGAGCGGGTTGACCCAGACCTGGGTCTGCTCGCCGCGCTTGGCCAGGTAGCTCAGGGCGCCGTCGGGGCGCCAGGCGAGCCCGCCCACGACATGCTCGTCGAAGGTCACGCGGCGGGGCGCGCCGCCCTTGACCTCGGCCAGCCAGATCTCGCGGCAGGACTTGTCCAGATCCAGATCTCGCCAGCGCTTCAGGTACGCCACGCGCGCGCCGTCGGGCGAGACGACCGGCGCGGTCAGCGTCGGCACCTGCAGGAAGGCCTCGAGCGTGAAGGTGTCGGCGGCGGAATCGGCGGCGATCGCCGCCGTGGCAGCGGCGCCGCACAGCCACGCCGTGCAGCAATAGACGAGCAGGGACTTCATCGAGCCTCCCGGCGGGTGACGGTCAGACCTTCTTCTGTTCCTTCGCCCAGCTGTCCTTGAGCGAGACGGTGCGGTTGAACACCGGCGCGCCGGGGCGCGAGTGGCGCGCGTCGGCGCAGAAGTAGCCGTGGCGCAGGAACTGGCAGCTGTGGCCGGGCTCGGCCGCGGCCAGCCCCGGTTCGAGCCGGCACCCCTTCAGGATCGTGAGCGACTGCGGGTTCAGGCAGTCCAGGGGGTCGGCGCAGCCCTCCGAAACGCCCGGGAAGGGGTCGCTGAACAGCTGCTCGTACAGGCGCACCTCGGCCTCCAGCGCGTGCGCCGCCGAGACCCAGTGCAGGGTGCCCTTGACCTTGCGGCCGTCGGGGGTGCCGCCGCCGCGCGACTGCGGGTCGTAGGTGCAGCGCAGCTCGACGACGCGGCCCGCGTCGTCCTTCACGACCTCGTCGCAGACGACGTAGTAGGCGTGCTTCAGGCGCACCTCGCGACCAGGCGCCAGGCGGAAGAATTTCGGCGGCGGGTTCTCCTGGAAGTCGTCGCGCTCGATCCACAGCTCGCGCGAGAAGGGCACCTCGCGCTCACCGGCGGACGGGTCCTCGGGGTTGTTCAGGCAGTCGAGCTGCTCGACCTCGCCCTCGGGGTAGTTGGTGATGACGAGCTTCAGCGGGTCCAGCACCGCCATCACGCGCGGCGCCGACAGGTTCAGCTCCTCGCGCAGGCAGTGCTCCAGCAGGGCGTACTCGACGGTGCTGGCGGCCCGCGCCACGCCGATGCGGTCGCAGAAGTCGCGGATCGCGCTGGCGGTGTAGCCGCGGCGGCGCAGGCCGCAGATGGTGGGCATGCGCGGGTCGTCCCAGCCGTCGACCAGACCGTCCTGCACCAGCTTCAGCAACTTGCGCTTGCTCATGACCGTGTGCGTGAGGTTCAGCCGCGCGAACTCGATCTGCTGCGGCCGGTAGACGCCGAGCTGCTCGAGGAACCAGTCGTACAGCGGGCGGTGAACCTCGAACTCCAGCGTGCAGATCGAGTGGGTGATGCCCTCGAGCGAGTCCTCGAGCCCGTGCGCCCAGTCGTACATCGGGTAGAGGCACCAGGCGTCGCCGGTGCGGTGGTGCTCGGCGTGGCGGATGCGGTAGATCAGCGGGTCGCGCAGCAGCATGTTCGGCGAAGCCATGTCGATCTTCGCCCGCAGGACCTTAGCCCCGTCGGCGAACTCGCCCGCGCGCATGCGCCGCAGCAGGTCGAGGTTCTCGGCGGGCGCGCGGCCGCGGCACGGGCTGTCGACGCCGGCCGCCTTGACCGTGCCGCGCGTCTCCTTGATCTGCTCGTCGGACTGGTCGTCGACGTAGGCCTGGCCGGCGTTCACGAGCTGCTCGGCGAACTCGTACATCCGCTCGAAGTAGTCCGAGGCGAAGAACAGCCGGTCCTCCCAGTCGGCCCCGAGCCAGCGCACGTCCTCGACGATGGAGGCGACGTACTCGTGCTCCTCCTTCTCGGGGTTCGTGTCGTCGAAGCGCAGGTTGAACTTGCCGCCGAACTTCTGCGCCAGCCCGTGGTTGAGGCAGATGCTCTTGGCGTGCCCGATGTGGAGGTAGCCGTTGGGCTCGGGCGGGAAGCGCGTGTGGACGCGACCGCCCCAGCGGCCCGTGCGGTTGTCCTCGCGGATGATCTCTTCGATGAAGTTGTTCGGCGTCTCGGACATGGGACCTCGCTCGTCGTGGCGCACGGTGACGGTGGCGGCCGGGCCGCGGACGCCGCCAACACTAGGTGCGGAAGCGGGGGCTGTCCAGCGGGAGTGCCGAACCCGTTCAGCTGTCGGACAGGAACTTCTCCGCCAGCGCCACGCTGTCGGCGGGGCTCACCTTGATCCGCTCGTCGAGGATCCGCCCGTCCTCGCCGACGATCCAGTGCGAGCGGATCACGCCTTCGTACTGCTTGCCGTACATGCTCTTCTCGCCCCAGGCGCCCCACTTTTCCAGCACCTTGTGGTCGGGGTCCGACAGCAGGTCGAACGTCAGGCCCTGCTGCTCCTTCCAGCGCGCCAGCGCCGCGGGCGCGTCGGGGCTGATCCCGAGGATCACGGCCCCTTGCAGCGTGAAGCGCGGCAGCGCCTCCGAGAAGCCGCAGGCCTGGGCGGTGCAGCCCGGCGTGTTGGCCTTGGGGAAGGCGAACAGGACCACCTTGCCGCCCAGATGGTCGGACAACTTGACCTTCTCGCTCCTCTGGTTCAGCAGCGTGAACGACGGGGCCTTGGTTCCGATCTTCGGCATGGCGCGTCCTCCTCATGGGCGTTGGTGCGCGGGCGGCGATCAAGTTCAGCGACCTGCGGAACGCGCGCAACCCGCCAGCAACGAGCAACCCCGGCCTCCGCGAAGAAGCCGGGGTCGCCTCGTCGATTGGAATCCGATCCGACTAGCTGGAGGCCTTCGCGGCCGCGGCCTTGGCGTCGGCGGCCTTCTGGTCGAAGGCGGCCTTCAGGCCGGCGGCGTCCTTGCCGCAGCAACCCTTGCCCTCGGTGACGGCCTTGGCGCAGCAGGGGTGCATGGTCGCCATCGCGGCGTCGCAGGCAGCCTTGTCCGCGGCGCAGGCGGCCTTCATCTCGGGAGTGCAGCCCTTGCCGTCGGCGGCGGCGGCATGGGCGGTACAGGCGGCCTTGTCGCCGCTGCACGCCGACTTCATGCCGTCGGCGGAAGCGTGCCCCGCACAGGCGGCCTTGTCGCCGGCGCTGCAGCCCTTGCCGTCCGCAGCGGCCTTGGCCGTGCAGGCGGACTTCTCGCCGGCGGCGGCCTTCTGCGCACAACCCGGTCCGCCGGCCTGCGCGCCCATCGCCACCAGAGCGACAACGGCCAGAACGACGACCAGCAACGTGGTCAGTTTCTTCATGATGGGGGTCCTTTCCTCGGTGTCTCGTCGGGTCATCCCTCGCGCCGTCCGGAACCAGAGCGGGCCCCCGGCCGCGAGGAAGGAATGCATAGTTTAGCTATATGCAAAGCAGAAGGCAACAGTTCCCGGATGCGTCGATAATCCTTCAATCGATTATTGATAATCAGATTGGACGCCGCGGTCCCGGATCCTCGACGCTCAATCGAGGACGATTTCCACGGGGCAGTGATCGGAACCGTGGATATCGCCGAGAATGGAGGCTGAACGCAGGCGCGGGCGGAGCACGGCGGAGATCAGGGCGTAATCGATGCGCCACCCGATGTTGCGGGCGCGGGCGTCCACCCGCCAGGTCCACCAGGTGTAGTGTCCCCCGCCGGGTTCGAACTCCCGGAACGTGTCCACGAAGCCGGCGCGGATCAGGGCGTCGAAACCGGCGCGCTCCTGGGGCGTGAAACCCGCGTTGTTGACGTTCTGCCGCGGGTTGGCCAGGTCGATTTCGCGGTGCGCGACGTTGAAGTCGCCGCAGACGATCACCGGTTTCTCGCGCTCGAGCCGTTGCAGGTAAGCCAGGAAGGCCGCGTCCCAGCGCATGCGGACCTCGAGGCGCAGCAGGCCGCGCTGCGCGTTGGGCGTGTAGACCGAGACCACGAAGAAGTCGGGGAACTCCAGCGCGAGCGTGCGCCCCTCGTCGTCGAGCCCGGGCAGCACGCCGCCCCGCCGCACACTCAAGGGCGCGGGCCGCGTCATCACGGCCACGCCGGAATAGCCGGGCTTCTGCGCCGGGTTCCAGAACTCCTGATGATCCCCCATGCCCACGACCGCCTGCTCGGGCATGGCCCGCGTCTCCTGCAGGCAGAGCACGTCCGGCGCGATCCGGGCGATCGACTCGCGCAGGCCCTTGCCCAGGGCCGCGCGCAGACCGTTGACGTTCCAAGAGACGATGCGCATGAGCCTCCCCGATCGCCGCAGGCACGGATCTTCCAGGTGGGTGAACGGGACGGGTCCCGGGGACCCGACCCATGGGGGATCGAGAGGGAGCGGACGGCGCCGGGGTTTCTTCCCGGATCCCATCGTTCCTTCACAAACCGAGCGAGGGTGCTATGAATTCTTGCAGAACGCTTCGACACCTGCAATTCGCGGCTGTCGCGATCCTGATCCTGCTGCCGGCCACCTCGACTCTCGCCAGCGAACTGGCCGGCAACATCACCGCCGTGTACGTCGGCCAGCGCGGGATCGCCGATTGGTGCTACACGCTGGCCGTCAACTGGGACAACGAGCCCAGCCGCGGCCTGAGCCACCTCAACCTGTCCCTGGGCGCGGGCACGATCTGCTCCGAGGCCGACATCGCGGCCGACGTCCTCTGGGACGTCACCGCCGGCGTGGTGATCAACTCCACCTTCACCCGGGAAATCCCCTGTCAGGCCCACTACGAGGCCAACGGGGATCCCTCCCTGGACATCACCGAGCCCCTGCTGAAGTTCGAGCCGAGCCCCGGTTCGATCAGGGGGCCGGGTCCCGTCGGCTGGGGCCGGCTCGTGTTCTACTCCAACAAGCCGCCGGCGGCGATCACCACGCCGAACACGTTCCTGAGCCAGAAGTTCGGCACCTACAGCAGCTTCGGCCAGGTGACGGGCGTGTTCCCGGCGTTGCCCTGCGATCCCGTCGGCGCGGAAGAGTCGGCCTGGGGCGAGGTGAAGGCGCTCTACGGCGCCCACTGAACCAGCGGCCGCGGTGCGATCAGGCGCGCCGGGCGAGCACCTCCAGCTGGTAGAGGAGGTCGCGCCCGGCGCGCGGCATTCCCAGGCGATCGACGCTGGCCAGCCGGTGCAGACCACTACGGGCGAGCAGCGCTTCCCACTGGCGGGGCGTGTAGGTTCGCAGGTCGTAGACGTGGTCCCGGTGTTCCTCGCCGCCGGATCGCTGCACCACCAGGTGGCTGATCACCCGCTCGAGGCGAGGGCCCGGACCTCCGGCGCCCGGCGGCAGGTAGTTCACGACCTGGGTCACGCGGATCCCGCCGCGCGCCGCCACCCACACGTCCTCGTCCGGCTCGTCGCCTTGCGGAAGCGTCAGGCTGATCCCCAGGACATAGACGCCACCGGGCCGCAGCAACCGGGCCATCCCGTTCAGGTGGGCCAGCGCCGCGCGATCCTCCGGCAAGTGGCGGAAGGAATTGTCGGGCAGGTAGGCGACGTCGGCCGTGCCCGGCGGCAGCAGGTTGCCGCAGTCCGCCATGTCGGCCACCATCACGTCGGCCAAACCGTCCAGGCCGCGGCGGTGCAAGCGGCGCCGAGCGTACCCCACCATCGCGGCGCTCTGGTCGAAACCGACCGACCGCCGCCCCCGAACCGCCCATTCCCGCAGGCAGCGGCCGGTGCCGCAGGCGGGTTCCAGCCACAGGCCCGGTCCGGGATCGCGAGCCACCCATTCCCTGGTAACTGATTCCAGTATATCAAGTTCACCGGCCGTGCCGGGGCTGGCCAGGACGTCGCAGACCACGGGATCGTCGTAGAAACCGCCGCCGATGTCAGGCTCACGCTTCACCATGGACCCACGCTGCCAGCGAACTGCCGACTTGTCAAATGAACGTCGATTTGGATATACTCAATCGCCGTAGGGTATTCGCGACGCCCAAGAGATGCCCACCCGTCTCCTGCCGCGCCGGAGCGCATCCACATCCCGAGGGGGTCCCCTGATGCAACTCGTTGTTCAACGTCTGCTGCTCGCGGTCTGTGTGCTGTTGCTGTTCGTGGCGCCGTTGGCCGCCAAGGACAACCCCTCCAACCCGGACCTGAGCCAGGGCAGGACGGCGCCGCCGGCTGCGGCGACCCGCGACGACAACGTCCTGGTGCAGGGCTTCGAGACCGCCACCTTCCCGCCCACGGGCTGGGCCCGTCTCCACCTGAGCACCTCCTACGCCTGGGCGCGCAGCACCACCTGGCACAACACCGGCGTGGCCTGCGCCTGGGTGCGCTACGGCCCGTCCACCGTCACGCAGAACGAGTGGCTGGTGACGCCCGCCCTCGACTTCTCGACGCTGACCAGCCCGAAGCTGGAGTTCTACGAGGCCGCCCCCTACTGGAGCAGCTACGGCGAGCACCACTACATCATGGTCAGCACGACCAGTCAGACCACGCCGGGCGCGTTCGTCCCGCTGATCGACTGGACGCCGCTGAACCACTACATCGACGAGGGCGCGTTCGGCGCCGCGCCGACGATCGTGGACCTGTCGGCCTACGCGGGCCAGCCCGTCGTCTACGTCGCCATCCGCTACGTGGGCAGCGACGCCGACAACTGGTACGTGGACGACATCCGCCTCTTCGAGCCGCCGCTGCACGACGTCGCCGTCACCGCCGTCGCACCCGATCTGCAGCAATACGACGGCGCGGACACGCCGGCGCCCCAGGTGACGGTCACCAACATGGGCCGCAGCGTCGAGGACTTCGCGGTCACCCTCACGGTCACCGAGAACGACCTGCCGCACGCCCAGGAGACCGTGAACGTCACGGGTCTGGGCGTGAACTCCGAGACCGAGGTCACGTTCGCGACGATCGGCCTCGCTCCCGGAAACTACTACCGCCTGCAAGCCGAGATCGTGTCTCCGGACGACCTTGTCCCCGGCAACAACACGGGATTCGCCCTGAACGACACCTACACCGGCCCGCACACGCCCCTCGGCATGATGAACACCAACGCCGGCTGCACGCCCTGCGTCCAGGCGAACGCCGCCCTCGACGCCTACCTGCCCACGCAGGGCGACGACGTGGCCTGCATCCGCATCCACGTCTGGTGGCCCGGCGCGGACGGGATCTACGACGCCAACGTCACGCAGAGCGCGTTCCTGGCCAACGGGATCGGCGCCGACTACGCGCCGCACCTGTGGCTCGACGCCGTGGTCGACGCCGGTTCGAACGGCGCGGGCTACGAGGCCCTCTTCGAGGCGCGCAAGCCCTACCACAGCCCGCTGACCCTCGTGCAGGCCTGGAACGACGTCGCCCAGGAGCTGTCGGTGACGATCACCGTGGACGAACCGCTGCCGCCGGAAGCCGACCTGCGGTTGCGGGTGGCGATCACCGAGGACGACGTCTTCTACGCCGGCACCAACGGCGAGACCCTCCACGACCAGGCGTTCCGCTACATGTACCCCAGCACCGACGGCCTGCCGGTGCCGACGGAACCCGGCACCTACCACTTCATCGTGGCCTGCCCGTTGGAACTGATCGATTGGAATTACGCCAATCTGCGCGCGACAGTCTACGTGCAGGACAACGACAGTTGGAAGGTGCACAACGCGGCGACCGGCTTCCTGTCGGCGATGACCTACGAAGTGGGCGTCGAGGACAGCGCCGTCCCGGCGAGGCTGACCGCGGCGCCGGTGCGCCCCAACCCGTTCAACCCGTCCACGGCGATCGCGTTCTCGCTGCCGTCGGCGCAGCGGGTGCGGGTCACGGTGCACGACCTCGAGGGCAAGCTCGTCGCCACGCTGCTCGACGAGCCGCGCGCCGCGGGCCCCCACAACGTGGTCTGGGACGGCCGCGACGGCGCGGGCCGCACCTCGGCTTCCGGCACCTACGTGTTCCGGATCGAGGCCGGCGGGGAAACCGCGACGCGGCGGGCGATGCTGGTCAAGTGACCTGCATCCTGCCAAACCAGCCAGGACCCGGGGCCCGCGCCTCGGGTCCTCGGCTTTTCGGGTGTTTCGCGGTAGTCAGTCATGAAATCGCGCTCGAACTCAGTGACAGGTCACGGCCGAACGGCAATTACCGAATGTCAAACCGACGCCGGATCGGGTATCATCATTCATATCGAAGATCGATGGCCCCCCATGGCCGCCCGCTCCATTTCTGTGGTTACGATGCAGACACATCTCGGAGGGACTGATGAATACCAGATCAACCCGCCTGATCCTGTCGGCCTGCGCGTTCCTGTTGCTCGCGGCTCCCCTGGCGGCCCGCGACGAGGTTCCGAATCCTGAATGGCAACCGAGCAGGACAGAACCAGCGTCCAAGACCCGCGACGGCACCGTCATCGCACAGAGCTTCGAAAGCACGATCTTTCCACCCAAGGGCTGGACGCGCCGCCACTTGAGTACGTCCTACACATGGGCACGCAGCCTCAGCGCGCAACATGAGGGAGTTGCCAGCGCCTGGGTACGCTACGGGCCGCCTGCCATCATCCAAGACGAATGGCTCGTGTCGCCAGCTCTCGACTTCTCGACATTGACCCACCCGATGCTGGAATTTTACGAAGCCTCGCCCTACTGGAGGGATTACGGCGAACACCATCACATCATGATCCGTTCGGCCAACCAGACCACGCCAGGCACGTACACCACACTACTGGACTGGACTCCGCTCAACCACGTGATCAACGAGTTGGCATTCGGCGCCACGCCGACGGTCGTGAACCTGTCGGCCTATGCGGGCCACACGGCCGTCAGCATCGCCTTGCGGTATGTGGGCAGCGATGCCGACAACTGGTTCGTGGACGACATCCGCGTCTTCGAGCCGCCACTTCACGATGTATTGGTCACCTCCGTCACGCCTGACCGGCAACAGTTCGCCGGCACGGACACGCCGATGCCGCAGGTCCGCGTCAGCAATCACGGCCGCTGCGTCGAGGATTTTACGGTCACCCTCACGGTGACCAAGAACGATCTGCCCCACAGCCGGGAAACCGTCACCGTCGAGGGCCTTGCTCCGTACACCGACGCGATCGCCGACTTCACGGCACTCGAGCTCACACCCGGGAACTACTACCGCCTGGAAGCGGTGACCGAACTCGCGACGGACCTCGTCCCCAGCAACAACACCGGATCCGCCCTGGACGACACCTACACCGGGCCGCACACACCGCTGGGGCTGATGAACACCAACGCCGGCTGTGCTCCCTGCGTCCAGGCGAACCAGGCGCTCGACACCTACCTGCCGACGCAGGGCGACGACGTGGCCTGCATCCGCATCCATGTCTGGTGGCCCGGAGTCGATGGGATCTACAATGCCAACATCCCGCAAAGCGCGTTCCTGGCCAACGGGCTCGGCGCCGATTACGCGCCCCACATGTGGGTCGACGCCGTCGTCGACGGCGGGTCGAACGGCGCGGGCTTCTCCAGCCTCTTCGAGGCGCGCAAGGCCTACCATAGTCCGCTGACCGTTGCGGAAACCTGGAACAACGGCACCCGGGAGTTGTCGGTGACGGTCACGGTGGACGAGCCACTGCCGCCGGCGACCGACCTGCGCCTGCGCGTGGCGGTCACCGAGGACGATGTCTACTACCTCGGCTCCAACGGTCAAGCCTACCACGACCAGGCCTTCCGCCGCCTGTACCCCTCCACCGAAGGCCTGCCCGTGCCGCCGGCGCCCGGCACCTACCGCTTCGTGGTGCCGTGCCCGCTCGAGTCTTCGTGGAACTACGCCAAGCTGCGCGCCACGGCCTACGTGCAGGACAACGACTCCTGGGCGGTGCACAACACGACCACCAGTTTCCTGTCACAACGGGCCAACACCGTGAGCGCCGACAACATCACGGTTCCGGCGCGGCTGACCACAGAACCGGTGCGCCCCAACCCGTTCAATCCTTCCACCTCGATCTCGTTTTCGCTGCCCGCGGCGCAGCGGGTGCGAGTCACGGTGCACGACCTCGAAGGCAAGCTCGTCGCCACGCTGCTCGACGAGCAGCGCGCGGCCGGTCCCCACAGCGCCGTATGGGACGGGCACGACGCTGCGGGCCGCGCCGCGGCCTCCGGCACCTACGTGTTCCGGATCGAGGCCGACGGGGTGACCGCGACGAGGCGGGCGATGCTGGTGAAATGACATCTGCCATCATCACCTGAAAGAGAGGACCCGGGGCGCGAGCTCCGGGTCCTTTTCGTCGGATCTTTATGCGAGGAAACAGTCCCCGCCTACGCTCCCGATGACACAGGATCTTGAAAGGGCGCCGGCTCACCGTCATCGCCGAGGTTGACGTAGGTGACGTCGGCGCCGGTCACCTTCACGGCGCCGCCGTCGCGGCGCTCGGCTTCGACCTCGATGCGGATGGTGATGGACGTGCGGCCGGTCCGCTCGACTTCGGTGTAGAAGCTGACCAGGTCGCCGACCTGCACGGGGGCGTGGAAGACGACTTTTTCCATGGCGACGGTCACCACGCGACGGCAGCCGTGGCGGTGGGCGGCCACGGCGCCGGCCTGGTCGATGTGGCTGAGGATGACGCCGCCGAAGATCGTGCCGTGGGCGTTGGTGTCGCGCGGCATCATGAGCACGCGGATGGCGGGTTCGCGGCGGGTCGGGTTCATGCGCTTCCTTTCGGAACGCGGCGGCGCCGCCGCGGTGACGTCAGCCCTCGGCGCGGGGCGCCGGCTGGGGCTTACGGCGCTCGGCGTCGGCCGCTTCGATCATCAGGTCCACGGCGCGGTCGAGCTGCGGGTCGCGGCGGTGCAGGCGATCGGCCGGGGTCAGCGCGACCGGCACGTCCGGCACGCAGCCCGCCCCGTCGCGCTTGGCCTCCTGGGGGCGGCCGTTGCGCTCGAGGCGGCGCTCGTCGCCCCAGATCCACCAGCCGCGGAAGGGCAGGCGCACGAAGCCGCGGTAGCGGTTGTCGAAGGCGCCGGTGGAGATGACGTTGCCGCCGGTCTCGGCGCCGACCACCGGTCCGCGGCCGATGGTCTGCATCGCGTGGCTGAAGATCTCGGCGTTGGAGTAGCTGCCCTCGTTGCAGATCACGGCCACCGGCTTCGACCAGCGGGTGAAGGGCTGGCGCTCGGTCTGCGGGTAGCCGACCTCCCCGCCGCGGCTGATCGTGAACGCGTGCACCGGCTGCGTCAGGATCGTCAGCAGCAGGTCGGTGGTCCAGCCGCCGCCGTTGTCCCTCACGTCGATGACGAGCGCCTCCTTGCCGTCGGCGGCGGCGAACAGTTCCTGCTGGAAGCGCTCGACCTCGCCGAGGCCCATGCCCTGGATGTGCACGTAGCCGACGCGGCCGCCGCTGCGCTGTTCGGCGCTGCCGCGCCGCTCGCGCTCGGTCGCGAGGTACTGCAGCTGGCGCTCGTCGGCCCACTTCTGGGGCACGACCTGGAATTCGAGCTGCTCGCGCCCGCGACGCGCCGCGAGCCACAGCGGGACGCCGGCGCCGTTCTCCAGCGCGGCCTCCAGGCTCGCGTCGCGGCCGACGGGGCGGCCGTCGACGGACAGCAGCAGATCGCCCGGCTGCAGGCGGGCGCGCTCGCGGTCGCAGGGGCCGTTGCGCAGGACGCGGGCCACCTTCAGACCCTCGCCGTCGTGGGCGGGATCGAACTCCAGGCCGAGGCAGCCGTCGTCGCCGTAGTTGCCGATCGGCTCCCAGCCGGGACGGTAGCCCATGTGGCTGGCGTTCAGCTCGCCGAGCATGAGGTTCATGACGTCGCCGAAGTCCGTGTCGTGGGCCACGCCCTGGACCCAGGCGGCGTACTTGCCGCGCAGGCGGGGCCAGTCCGCGCCGTGCATGCCGGGGTCGTAGAAGCGGTCGCGCAGGGTGCGCCAGGCTTCGTCCATGACACGCAGCCGCACGGCCGGACGGTCGATCGTCAGGCGCGCGGTGAAGCTCACGGTCTCGGTCTTGCCCCCCTCGGCCGGCGTCGTGGCCGGCTTGCCGCCCTTGAGGTAGGTGAAGGTCTTGCCCTTGGCGTCCAGGCGGAGGCGGCGGGGTTTCGCGTCGCCCTCGGTCACGGCCTGGCGGTCCTCGCCGAAGCGGTCCACCGACCAGAGGTCGCTCGCCTCGCCCCGTTGCGCCAGGAAGTAGACCCGGTCGCCGTGGGGCTCGGCGGCCACGGGCATCTCGCTGTCCGGCAGGTTCGTGAGGCGGCGGCCGCGCAGGTGGATGTCCTGGAAGTCGACGGCGACGACGACCGCGTCCTTGGCCTTTTCCTTTTCCTTGTCCTTGTCCTTGTCGCCGTCCTTCTCCTTGTCGGCGTCCTTCTTCTTGTCGTCGCGCGACTTCTGCTCGATCTCCCACTCCTCGCGCGTGCGCTCGTGGTCGGCGAGGGTGAGGTAGAGCATGTAGACGTCGTGGTCGCGGTCGCCGGGGTCGTGGGCGTGGCGCGTCGTGGACCAGAAGAGCTGGCGGCCGTCCGGCGACCAGACCGGGTTCTCGTCGTAGGCGGGATGGCGCGTGACGTTCACGGCCTCGCCCCCGTCGGCGGGCACGAGCCAGATGTCCGAGTTGTCGTCGCGATCGGCGCGCCCGATCGCGAGCCAGCGGCCGTCGGGCGACCAGGCGAAGGAGTCCAGGTTCCAGTGGCGGGCGAGCGTCCGGTCGCCGGACCCGTCGGCCTGCATGACGTGCAGGTCGCCGAGGCCGCGCACGTAGGCGATGCGGCGGCCGTCGGGCGACCAGGCGGCGCGGCCGCAGGGCACCTCGTCATCCTGGCCGGCGCCACCGGTCAGGCGCACCAGTTCCTGGCGGCGGGCCCGGCGCGGCAGCGGCTCGCCGGAATCGCCCGAGACCAGCAGGTAGACGGCGTCCTCGCCGTCGCGGTCGCTGACCAGCAGCAGGGTGTCGGCGCCGCCGGGCCGGAACGAGGGCGCCTGCTCGAGCGACGGGCCGGGCACCGCCACGGCGGCGCGGCCGCCCTGCTGGCGGTTCAGCAGGACGATCTCGCCGGCGATCGTCAGCGCGAGTTCGTCGCCGTCGTCGGCGACGGCGAGGTCGTCGGCGTCCGCGGTCTTCGACTCGACGACCACCCGGTTCTCGATCTGGTCGGCGGCCACGCCGATCGCGAGGCGGCGGGGCTCGCCGGCGCCGGGTTCGAACACGTAGAGGTCCGTGCCGCGCTCCAGGACCAGACGGCGGCCGGCCATGCCGAGCGAGGCGGCGCGCACGCCGTCCCCCTCGAAGAAGGTCAGCTGGCGCTTGTCGGCGCCGTCGGGCCCCATGGTCCAGACGTTGGCGGTCAGGGCCGCGTCCTGGTCCGACAGCCAATAGATCCGGCCGTCGGGGGCCGTCATGGGGTTGGAGTCGTAGCCGCGGTTGGCGGTCAGGGGCGCCGGATCGCCGCCGCGCGTCCAGGTATGCAGTTCCCGCTGGTAGGTGCCGCGGTAGCGCATGCGCCCGCCGCCGGTGCTGCCCTCGGCGTAGACGAAGGTGCGGCCGTCGGCGGTGGCGACCTCGTCGGCGAAGACGTCGACGAGTCGGACCGGCGTGCCGCCGGTCACCGGCACGGCGTGGATCTGGGGCGACATCGGGTAGTCGAACAGTCGCCGCGAGGTGAAGTAGACGGTGCGGCCGTCCGGCGAGAAGGCGCGCGGGATGTCGCCGGTGCCGGCGTAGGTGAGGCGGGTCGGCGGGCCGCCGTCCAGGGGCATGACGAACACGTCGTCGTCGCCGAACCGGTTGGAGGCGAAGGCCAGGCTGAGGCCGTCGGGCGCGAAGACGGGCGCCGTGTCGTAGGCCTGGTGGGCGGTCAGGCGGACCGCCTCGCCGCCCTGCGCCGAAACGCGCCACAGGTCGCCCTGGAAGCCGAAGACGACCGTGGCGCCGTCGGGGCTGAGCGCCGGGCTGCGCGGCATGAACACCTCGGCCGCGCGGGCGGTCGGGGCAGCGAGAACCAGCAGGACGGCCACCGCAGCCGCATACTTCGACGTCATCGATCGCCTCCAGGAAGGGCGTGGGTTCGGCCGGAAACCGGGGCCGGCGGCGCCGGTTGCCGGGCATCGTAGCCGCGGTCCGCTCCGGAGGGCAACCTTCCGGTCGAGAAAGTTGTGGGCCGATCGCGTAAGACGCATGATGACAACGAGATGTTTCGGCGGTAAATTTCCGGCCTCCATCTTGACATTTCCCTGGAACGCCGTCACATTATGGCCCTCGATTCGGCGACCCGGTCCCCCGGTGCCTGGTCGGCGCCGCCTCGCGCCATTGGCCGCGGCACCGATCCTGCATCGTGCAACGAGCGACGAGGAGTGGGCTTCGATGCCTCACCGTCACCGGCGCAGCCCCGGAGATAGCGATCCCGAGGCCAAGCCTCCGATCAAGCGCAAGCGTCTCGGGACAGAGCGCCCGTCACGCGAGCCGGAAGTTCCGTTCTACAACCGACGCACCCCACGCGATGGGAGGGACCCGATGAAGAACGACTGGAACAACGACGAGACCATCGAACTCGAGGACGACGATCTGGAAGAGGACGACGACCTCGAAGAGGACGAGGACTTCGACGACGACGAGGACTTCGAAGAGGACGACGTCGAGGAAGCGGACGACGACAGTTGACGTGGCCGCTGCATGACGATCCCGGGGCGTTCGGGGGCCTCCCGGAACGCCCCGTTCCGGATCACTGCCGCTTTGCGGTGCTCCCGATCCCCTACGACGGCACCTCCACGTGGCGCAAGGGCGCCGACCGCGGCCCCGACGCCCTGCTCGCGGCTTCGGCGAACATGGAACTTTACGACATCGAGACCGCCGGCGAGCCGTGGCGAGCCGGCATCGTCACGATGGCGCCGGTGCTGCACGACGGCCCGCCCGAGGGCATGGTGGCGAAGGTCCGCGCCGCGGCCGACGACCTGCTGGACCGCGGTCTCACCGTGGTCGGGCTCGGCGGCGAGCACTCCGTGAGCATCGGCCTGATCCAGGCCCACGCGGCGCGCCACCCCGGGCTGACGGTCCTGCAGTTCGACGCGCACGGCGACACCCGCGACACATACGAGGGCTCGCCCAACAACCACGCCTGCGTCATGGCGCGGGCGGCCGAAGTCGCCGACTATGTGCAGGTCGGCATCCGCAGCCTCGACGCCGCCGAGGCGCCGAAGCTCCGCCCCGGCCGCACCTTCTTCGCCCACGAGATCGGCGAAGGGTACGATTTCATCCCGGCGGTGGTCGAACGCCTGTCCGGCCCGGTCTACGTGACCGTCGACCTGGACGTTTTCGATCCGGGGATCATGCCGTCGACCGGCACCCCCGAGCCCGGCGGCCTCTCCTACCGGCAGGTCGTCCGCACCCTGGCCGCGGTGGCGCGCAGCCGCCGCATCGTCGGCTTCGACGTGGTCGAGCTGCTGCCCGACCCCCGCAACCCCGGCCCGGATTTCCTGGCGGCGCGCCTGGCCTACCAGATCATGGCCTACCTGACCGCCCGGCAGTAAGGAGTCCCCGATGCAGAAGAGCGACCTCCTCAAGGACGTGGTCCGCCACGTCGACGTCACGGCCTTCGACGCGCGGCCGCTGATCGACTCCTACCGGGACATGGCCTTCCAGGCCCGCAACCTGGCCACCGCGGCGGGGATCCTGCACCGCATGGAATCCGACCACGGCTGCGGCGTCATCCTGACGCTCGCCGGATCGCTGATCAGCGCCGGCCTGAAGGACGCGATCGCCCTGATGATCGAGAACGACATGGTGGACGCCGTGGTCTCCACGGGCGCCAACATCGTCGACCAGGACTTCTTCGAGGCGCTCGGCTTCCGCCACTACAAGGGCACGCCCTTCATCGACGACCAGATGCTGCGCGGCCTGGCCATCGACCGCATCTACGACACGTACATCGACGAGGACGAGCTGCGCATCTGCGACATGACCGTCGCCGAGATCGCCGACGGCCTCGAGCCGCGGCCCTACTCGTCGCGCGAGTTCGTCGCGGCGATGGGCGCCTTCATCGAGGCCAGGGGCCTGAAGTCCGACCACTCGATCGTCCACGCCGCCTGGCGCAAGGGCGTACCGATCTTTTGCCCCGCCTTCAGCGACTGCTCGGCCGGCTTCGGCCTGGTGCACCACCAGTGGCACCGCGAGAAGTACCTGACCATCGACTCCGTGGCCGACTTCCGCGAGCTGACGCAGATCAAGCTCGAGGTCGGCGAGACCGGCCTGCTGATGCTCGGCGGCGGCGTGCCCAAGAACTTCACCCAGGACGTGGTGGTGGCCACCGAGATCCTGGGCCGCGAGCAGCCGATGCACAAATACGCCATCCAGCTGACCGTCGCCGACGAGCGCGACGGCGCCCTCTCGGGCTCGACCCTGAAGGAGGCCTGCTCCTGGGGCAAGGTGGACACGGTGTACGAGCAGATGGTCTACGGCGAGGCGACCGTCACCTTCCCCCTGCTGGTCAGCGACGCCTGGCACCGGGGCGGCTGGCGCGGGCGGCCCTCGCGACGGTTCAACGACCTCTTCTAGCACCGGGAAGGCGGCGATGGGCGCGACCCAGGACAGCTTCGACCTGCAGCCGGGACGCATCCTGGCGCGCAAGTTCGAGGTGATCCGCCGCCTGGGCGCCGGCTGGGAGGGCGAGGTCTACCTGGTGCGCGAGAGCGTCACCGGCATCGACCGCGCCGCCAAGCTCTTCTTCCCGGTGCGCAACCCCCGCAACCGCACCCTCAACGAGTACGCCCGGCGCCTGCACCGGCTGCGCGAATGCCCCATCCTGGTCAACTACGTCACCCAGGAGACCATCCGCGTGCGCGGCGACGACGTCGCGGTGCTGATCTCGGAGTTCGTGGACGGGGAGCTGCTCTGGGAGTTCCTGGCGCGCCAGCCCGGCCACCGCCTCGACGCGTTCCAGGGTCTGCACCTGCTGCACGCGCTGGCCGTCGGCGTCTCGGCGATCCACGCGAGCAACGACTACCACGGCGACCTGCACGCCTCGAACGTCATCGTCAAGCGGCTGGGCCTAGGCTTCGAGGTCCGCCTGCTCGACCTGCACCGCTGGCCGGGTTCGCGGACCTCGAACATCCAGGAAGACGTCTGCAATCTCGTGCGCCTGCTCTACGACGTGCTGGGCGGCCGGCGCACCTACGCGAAGCACCCGGCCGAGATCAAGGGCGTGCTGCGGGGGTTGCGCCGCTCGCTGATCCTCGAGAGCTTCCGCACCGCCGGCGACCTCGCCCTGCACCTCGAGACCATGCCCTGGGAATCCCGATGAACCGGCGCGGGGTCGCGGCGTGACGCCCCTGGAATTCGAACCTGCCGGCTTCGACATCCTCCACGAATGGGGCCCTTGCCTGGTCGTCGGCAAGCCGCCGGGGCTGTTGACACAGGCGCCACCGGGCATCGACAGCCTGGAGGCGCGCGTGCGCGTGTTCCTGCAGGCGCGGGACGGCCGGGCCGCGGGCGCCCACCTCGGCGTGGTGCACCGCCTGGATCGTCCGGCGAGCGGCGCGCTGCTGCTGGGCCTGACACCCGCGGCCACGCGCAAGCTGAGCCGGCAGATCGAGCAGCGACAGGTGCGCAAGCTCTACTGGGCGCTGGTGGGCGGGGCGCCGGCGGCGGGCGCCTGGTCGGACCACGTGCGCAAGGTGCCGGACGAGCCCCGCGCCGAGATCGTCCCGGTGGAACATCCGGACGCTCGCTTGGCGACGCTGCACTGCCGCATCCTGCAGTCGGGGCCGGGGTTCACCTGGCTCGAGATCGAACTGGAGACGGGGCGCACGCACCAGATCCGGCTGCAGGCGGCGAGCCGGGGGCATCCGGTGCTGGGCGACGCGCAGTACGGCTCGGCCGTTCCCTTCGGGGAGCAGCCTGCGGATCCGCGCCTGCGGGCGATCGCGCTGCACGCGCGATTGCTCGGCTTCCGGGATCCGACCACGGGGGAGGATGTGGAGGTCGTTGCGGCGCCGCCGGCGGCTTGGGGCGGGTTTCTTGCTTGATCGAAAAAGAAGAAGTCCGGGCGGCCGCGGGGCGCCCGGACTTCTTCGACTCGTCCCGCGGCTCTAGCGGCCGCCCGCCACCTTCAGCTGGGTGTCGAAGACCTTGCGCCGCGATTTGGCGAGGTCGACTTCCTTGGCCGACAGGTCCTTGAGGCGGTCCGCTTCCCGGATGCGGGCGTCGAGAGTCTGGCCCTCGTACTGCCGGATCTCGAGTTCGGCGGCCTGGAGCTGGGTCATCAGGGTCGCCGAGAGGGTCTGCAGCAGCAGCGCGTTGCGCTCGTTCCGCTTGGCGGCCAGCTTCATCTCCTCCTCGCAGGCCCGGGCCGACGCCGTCGCGAGTTCCACCAGCGCCTTGGCGTGGTCGACTTCCCGCGCGCGCAAGTCGGCGCGCCGCTCCAGGAGCTGCTTCTCCAGCTCGGCCTTCTTCTTCTGCCCTTCGAGGTCGAGCTTGCGGATCTCGTCCTTCTCCTTCTTGGCCAGATCGAGCCGGCTCTTGACGGCGTCGAGTTCGCTCTGCTTCAGGCGGATGCGCATCTCGGAGCGGGCCTTCATCGCCATCGCCCGCTGCAGGTGCATCTCGCCCTCGGCGCGCTGGGTCTGGGCCGCGCTCATGTCGGACTGGATCTCGGAGATGTCGCGCAGCGCGACCAGCGCGAGCAGCGAGTCGGCGGCCGCATCGAACGCCTGCAGCGTGGGCAGCGGGGCGGGCGCGGACGACAGCGCGCCCTGCGCGACGGCGCCACCGGCGGCGCCGGCCACGACGGCCGCCAGCATGAACAGCGACAGGGATCGTCTCGAATTCCAAGCAACCAACATCTTCCATCCTCCCGGTAATGGTGCAGCCATGGCGAACGCCTCCGTTCGAAAACCGACGACCAAGATACGCATTTTCGCGCACCGGCGCACGCTCACTCCAAGAGCATGACCCTCGCGGTGCGCGTCCCGCCGGGGGCCCGCAGCCGCAGCAGGTAGGAGCCCGCCGCCGGGGACGCGCCGGCGGCGCGCCCGTCCCAGACCGCCGTGTGGCGCCCCGCGATCAGGTCCCCCTCGAACAGCACCGCGACGCGGCGACCGCGCAGGTCGAAGGCCTCGAGCACGGCGCGCCCGTCCACGGGCAGGTCAAAGCTCACGGTCGTGCGCGGGTTGAAGGGGTTCGGATACGCGCGCAGTGACGTGGCTGCGAACTGCGGCGGCTCCGCCGCCTCTGTCACGCCCTCGCGCACCTCGTCCAGGAACCAGAGCGCCGACTCGGGCGTGATGCTCACGTGCTCCTGGTTCTGCAGCGGCACGTGGAGCGCGTCGAACGAGGTGCGGCTCATCAGGTCGGGATCCGCGAGCACGTCGTGGTTCGGCCCCACGCCGGCGAGATCCAGCGCGCTGACCGTCGGTACGAAACAGTGGTGGCCGAAGAGCGCCTCGATGTCGCCGTAGGGCACGCTGGTGGTGTCCATCTGCGCCATCGACGCGCGCCAGCCGCCGGGTGCGCCGTCCCAGGCGACGGCGCCCGAGATCGTCACGTTCTGGTAGGTGTCCGGCAACGGCCAGATCACGTTGAGCTCTCCCTGGAAGATGCGCGCCGAGGTCTGCTGCGGCACTGCCCACACGTTGCCCTTCACGTCCAGCAGGAACGAGTAGTACTCGTAGCGGATGATCTGCTGGCCGGGGACGAAGCCCTGGCCCACGACGGCGCCCGAGCCGTTCGCCACCGCGACGCGGCGGCAGGGCGGCAGGCCGACCGCCTGCAGGTCGGCCTCGAAGGCGGCGCGCAGCGGGTCGGCGGCGGCCGTGGTCCCGCTCGTGGCGAGGTGGTGCTGCAGCAGCAGCTGGCGCGCGGCGGGCGTGTCGAGGCGGCTCAGCAGGAAGGCCGCGGACTCGGAATCGTCCTGGAAGAAGTCGAGCCAGTGCTGCAGTCCCAGCGGGATGACGGCGCCGCGCTGCGGGGAGTCGAAGGCGATCCAGGTGCGCACGCCGGCATCGATCTGCTGCTGCGCCAGCCAGCCCAGGGCGTAGTGCGAGACCAGGCCGCCCATGCTGGCGCCGATCAGCGCGCTGGTGCGCTGCGGGCCGACGGCCGCGCGGACCATCCCGAGCAGTTCGGTCAGCACGAAGGCGTTGCGCTGGATGGGCGCGGTGGCCGACGCGAAGTCCAGCACCACGGCGTCGTAGCCCTCGGCACGCAGGTTCTCGATGAGCTGCTCCTGGTTCAGCAACGCGTAGAGCGCGTCCCAGCCCATCGTGTCGTCGAGGTCGAAGCCCTCGACCACGACCACCGGGTTGGCCAGCTGGGTGTGGTTGTCGGCGAGGTAGATGTAGGCCGAGCCGGCGCCGGCGACGCCTTCGTAGGGCACGCTCGCAGTGACGGCCCAGGTCGCGGTCGGCTGCGGGGTCTGCAGGGCGGCGACTTCGAACTGGAAGGCGGCGTGGCGTGCGACGCCGTCGGCGGCCGTGGCGCGGAGGCGCACCGTGCGCGCGCCGGTTGCGGCGTAGCTCACTTTGAGCCGGCCGTCGTGGCCGACGGGGCGCCAGCCGCCGCCGTCGGCGGGGTCGACTTCCAGGCGCGGCGGCAGGCCGCCGACGGACCAGTCCGGGGAGAAGGCCAGTTCGATGCGGGCGCCGTGGTAAGTCACGGGGCGCAGCGCTGCGGCCGCGAAGACGCGGCCGCTCTCGACATCGGCGCGGTCCCAACGCTGCCGGTCGCGCGGCGCGTCGGGGCGCAGCCGATCGTAAACAGCGTCCAGCAGGGCGACCGGCACGACCTCGGGTGGGGCGCTCTCCAGGGCGCGCCGCTCCAACTCGCGCGGCTCGGGCCAGCCGCGCTCGACGAGGCTGGCGCGGCGCAGCTCAAAGAGCATCTGGCGCCAGAGGCCGGTCGTGGCCGGCGGCGCTTCCGGGGCGCCGGTGAAACGATCGAGACCGGCCAGGGGGGCGGCCAGGTCGAGGAGCGTGCCGGTGGGGACGTCGGCGGCGGTCAGGCCGGACGGGAGGGCGGGCGTCGCCGCGGGGGGACGCGCAGCGGTGGGAGCGACCATCGCCAGGCACACGATGAGCAGGGCGCTGATGGAGATCCGGATTCGGGGCATGGCGCATCCTCCGTGGTGATTCAGCAGCGTGCGCGGAAGCGCGCGCTCTCATAGAGTAGCATATATCGGAGCGTATTCATCTGCGAACCGACAGATCAGCAGACCGGGTCCCGGGCGGCAGCCTTCAGCAACTCCTCGCGCTCGTGCAGCGAGCGGTGACAGCGACTGCACAGGGTGACGAGATTGTCCAAGACGGTGGGGCCGCCTTCTCCGGCGGGTGTGCGGTGGTGCACCTGGAGGTGCTGGGTGCGGCCGCAGCGATCAGCCTGGCAACGATACCCGTCGCGGGCCAGGACGAGGCGGCGCAGTCGGGGGGGCACGGCCTGGCGCAGGCTCCCATCGGGATGCTGAATCTCGGCCTCGCACCTCGCGCGCGCGATGAGCGGCCGCGGCACGGCCAGGTCGCCGCGCGACGTCGCGACTTCGGCGCTCCGGCAGGTCGGACATTCCTGGATGACGAAACGGAAACCGATCGTGCCGCCTCCCTGCTCGAGAGCGTCGACCAGGTGTTCGTCGAGCGGTGCGCCCGGCTTAACGGCTCGCGCCTCGGCGAGCCAGGCTTCCCAGAGCGCGAAACGGCCCTCGCGGAAGGCGATCGTGACGAATTGCGGCTTGGAGTCGGGTGCCGGCGGCTCCGCCGTCGGCAGTGGCGGCGGCACCGGCAAGCCCGTCGCCGCCCACCCGCCCCGTGCGATCGGCTTCGGCGCGACGGGCGTGGCCGTTCTCCTGATGACCTCGGCCAGGGCGCGCACCGATAGGCCCCGAGCCGTCTCGATCCAGTCGTGCTCGGTCGCGGGCGTCGCGGCCCGGCACAACAGTTTCGCCTGTGACCAGCTCAACTCCCCGCTTTCGAGCCCCACGGTGACGCCAGGCAGCATCGGCAGCCGGCGTGCCAACGCCAGGAAGCTCATGCACTGATCGCGCGTCAGCCCCGCCTCGGCGGCGGCGTAGTCCGCGATCGTGACGTAGCCCAACACGTGATGAACTTTGCGGTATTGGATCTGGAGCAGGTAGTGGCAACTGCGCACCAGCCCTCGCTTGAGCTGTCCGACCGATTCTACGAAATTGCGATGGAGAGCTAATTCCGCCGGGGTCGCCGTTGCGGTGTTCGGCACTGTTCTTCGTCCTTATTTGATGAATTGTCGGCGCCAGGACGGGACGTCCCGATGATTTCTGACCAAACATCTAGCGGGATTCGTGCCGAATTCCCGTCACCGGCTGAAACCCAGCCACGCGCATCACGTTGTAGTCGGATCGACCCGGCCCCGGCCGAACGACGTTGTCAAATGCGCGCCGAAACAGGATCTTGTCCCGGTCTCCCGTGATGTGCCCCGCTACGGGACGGACGACCACCAGTGAAGGGACCGCAGACCGATGACGCCTAAGAGATTCCCCCGCATCTTCCTGCTCGTCCTCGCCCTGGCGCTGCTGGCCGGCTGCGGCAGCAAGAACCCCGCCCCCGCCGGCGAGCAGGCCGCGCCCGGCTCCGCGAACGCCCAGCCCGACGAACCCGCCGTGCCGGTCGCGGTGGCCCCGGCCGAACTGGGCTCCATCGCCAGCTACTACAAGGCGACCGCGACGCTCGAAGCCGAGAAGGAGGCGCAGGTGCTGGCCCGCGTCGCCGGCGTGATCGCGTCGCTGTCCGCCGAGGAGGGCGACCAGCTCGGGGAAGGGGCGCCCCTGCTGCGCGTCGAGAACGGCGAGTACCGGCTGCGGGCCGACCAGGCGGCGGCGGCCACGGCGAACCTGCGGGCGCGGTTCGCGCGCCTGACGGCCATGCGCGACGAGGGTCTGACCACCGACGAGGAGTTCGAGGCCGCCCGCAGCGAGCTGGCCCGGGCCGAGGCCGACGAGGGGCTCGCGCGTCTGGACCTCTCCTACACCGACGTGGTCGCGCCCTTCGGCGGGCGCGTCACGCGCCGCTGGGTCGGCGTCGGGCAGAACGTGTCGGTCGGCACGCCGTTGTTCACGCTGGCCGACTTCAATCCCCTGCTGGCGAAGGTCCACGTCCCCAGCCGCGAGTTCAACAAGCTGCGGCGCGACCAGGACGTCGAACTGGTCCTGGACAGCGGGCGCCAGCGCGTGCGGGGGCGCATCAAGCTGATCAGCCCGGTCATCGACCCCGCCAGCGGCACGATCAAGGTCACGCTCGAGATCCCGTCGTACCCCGAAGGCACGCGCCCCGGCGATTTCGCCCAGGTGCAGATCGTCACCGAGCTGCGCGAGGGCGCGGTGCTGGTGCCGCGGTCGGCGGTGCTGACGGACAAGGGAGAGACCGTCGTCTACGTGGCGGCCGGCGACGGCGGCGCGTCGGCCGAGCGCCGCGTCGTCGAGGTCGGCTTCACCGACGACGAGCGCGCGCAGATCGTCGCCGGGCTCGCAGCGGCGGAGCGGGTCGTGGTCAAGGGGCAGCGCTCCTTGAAACACGGGTCGAAGCTGAAGATCCTCGATGAGAAGGCCGGTTCCTGATGCGCTCGCTGGTCGATTTCGCCGTCCGTCGCCGGGTCAGCGTCGTGATGGCGACGCTGGCGCTGATCGTCTTCGGGATCGTGGCCTACAACCGCCTCGCGCTGGAGCTGTTCCCCGACATCACCTACCCCTCGCTCACGGTGCGGACCGAGTTCCCCGACACGGCGCCCCAGGAGGTGGAGAACCTCGTCACGCGGCCGGTCGAGGAGGCCGTCGGCGTGCTGCGCGGCCTGCAGTCGGTCCACTCGGTCTCGCGGCCCGGCATGTCGGAGGTCACGCTCGAGTTCGAGTGGGGCGCGGACATGGACCTGCTGTCGATGGAGGTCCGCGAGAAGCTCGACCGGCTGGTCCTGCCCGCCGAGACCAGCGACCCGGTGGTGCTGCGCTACGACCCCAGCCTCGACCCCATCGTCCGGCTCGCGCTCTCGGGCACCGACGACCTGACCACGCTGCGCCGGCTCGCCGACAAGCAGCTCAAGCAGGACTTCGAAACGATCGCGGGCGTGGCCGCGGCGCAGATCAAGGGCGGCTTCGAGGAGGAGATCCAGGTCGACGTCGACCAGGACCGCCTCGCGGCCCTGGGCCTGCCGCTCGAGGACGTGCGCCAGGTCCTGGGCGTGGGCAACGTCAACCTGCCCGGCGGCGCCCTGCGGGGCCGGGACGACCAGTTCCTGATCCGCACCATCAACGAGTACGACGACATCGGCGAGATCGCCGACCTGATCGTGCGGCGCGACGAGCGCGGCACGGTGAGGATCGGCGACGTGGCCGAGGTGCGGCGCGGCGTCAAGGAGCGCGAGGAGATCACGCGGGTCGACGGCGCGGAGTCGGTGGAGATCTCCCTCTACAAGGAGGGCGACGCCAACACCGTGACCGTGGCCGGGCGCCTGCGCGAACGCCTCGACGCCTGGCAGGACGGCAAGCTGCCCCCCGGCGCGCGGCTGACCGTGCTGTTCGACCAGTCGCTCTTCATCCAGCAGTCCGTCGACGAGGTGAGCGACGCTGCGCTGGTCGGCGGCCTGCTCGCGATCCTGGTGCTCTTCCTGTTCCTGCGCGACCTGCGCAGCACGCTGATCATCGCCACGACGATCCCGATCTCGGTGATCGCGACCTTCATCGTGATGTACAAGCTCGACATCACCATGAACGTCATGTCCCTGGGCGGGCTGACCCTGAGCATCGGCATGCTCGTGGACAACTCGATCGTGGTATTGGAGTCGATCTACCGCCGTCGCCGCGACGGCGCCAGCCTCTACCGCTCGGCGGTGGACGGCACCACGGAGGTCGGCGCGGCGGTGATCGCCTCGACCCTGACCTCGGTCGCGGTGTTCGTGCCGATCGTGTTCGTCGAGGGCGTCGCCGGCCAGCTCTTCCGCGACCAGGCGCTGACCGTGACGTTCGGCCAGCTGATCTCGCTGCTGATCGGCGTCACGCTCATCCCCATGCTGAGCGCGGCGGGCGCGAAGCTGCCGAGCGAGGCCGAGCGGCGCCGCGCCGCGGCCGCCGGCCCCGGCGGCGACGACATCGGCGACGAGTACCTGATCCCCGCCACCACGACGATGACGCTCGGCCGCTTCTCCCGGCGCTTCGACGCCTTCCTGCGGGCCTCGCTACGCCGCCGGTGGCTGACGATCGGGGCCGGGTTCGGGCTGTTCGCCCTGACCATGGCCGCGGTGCCGCTGCTCCAGATGGAGCTGATCCCCCAGCTGAGCGAGGGCGAGTTCTTCTTCGAGGCCACCCTGCCCGAAGGCGCCTCGCTCGCGGCGACGGACCGCGCCCTGCAGGTCATGGAGCGGGCGGCCGCCGCCGAGCCCGCGGCGGCGGTGCGGTACGCGACGGTCGGCAGCCGCCTGGTCTCGGGCGGGCTGTCGGTGAACACCCGGGCCGAGAACCTCGGCCAGCTCAACGTGGTGATGAAAGACCGCGGCGACGAGGTCGCCGAAGCGGCCGCGGCCGACCGCATGCGCGCCGCCTTCGCCGACCTGCCCGACCTCGAGACGCGCTTCGGCCGCCCTTCGTACTTCACCCTCAAGACGCCGATCGAGGTGATCGTGTTCGGCGACGACCTCGACGACTTGCGCGCGTACTCCCTGGAGATCGCCGCGCGCGCGGCGACGGTGCCGGGCCTCGTCGACGTGCGCTCGTCGCTCGAGGCGGGCAACCCCGAGCTGCAGGTGGTGTTCGACCGCGAGCGGCTGGCCGCGCTGGGCCTCGACATGGGCCTGCTGTCCGAGACGCTCAAGAACCGCGTCCTGGGCGTGGTGCCGACCCGCTTCAAGGAAGAGGACCGGCAGATCGACATCCGCCTGCGCAACCGGGAGGACGACCGCCACACGATCGACGACGTGCGCAACCTGGCGTTGCCCGGTCCCGACGGCGGCACCGTCCGCCTGACGTCCGTGGCCGAGGTGCGCGAGGACCGCGGCCCGGCCGAGATCCACCGCCTGCAGCAGCAGCGGGCGGCCGTCGTCTCGGCGAACGTCGACGGGCGCAGCCTGGGCGCGGCCGTCGCCGACGTCCGCGCCGCGCTGGCCGACCTGCCGCCGCCGCCGGGCCTGACCGTCGAGCTGGGCGGCCAGAACCGCGAGATGCAGGTGAGCTTCAACAGCCTGCGCTTCGCGATCATGCTGGCCGTCTTCCTGGTCTACCTGGTCATGGCGGCGACCTTCGAGTCCTTCCTGCACCCGCTGCTGGTGCTGTTCACGATCCCCATGGCCCTGATCGGCGTGGTGCCGGCGCTGCTGCTGACCGGCACGCCCATCACCGTCATCGTCCTGATCGGGGCGGTGGTCCTGGTGGGCATCGTGGTCAACAACGCCATCGTGCTCGTCGACGCCATCAACCAGCTGCGCCGCGCGGGCGTGCCGAAGCAGGAGGCGATCGTCCGCGCCGCGCACCTGCGCCTGCGGCCGATCCTGATGACGACCACGACCTCGGTGCTCGGCCTGCTGCCCATGGCCCTGGCCTGGGGCGAGGGGGCCGAGCTGCGCTCGCCGCTGGCGATCACCGTGGCGAGCGGCCTGATCCTCAGCACGCTGCTGACCCTGATCGTGATCCCGGCCGCCTACCTCGTCGTGCCCACGCGCATCGGCGACGAGCGCTAATTGACGGAGGAGCCGCAGGCATGACGCTGCCCGAGATCGCCATCAAGCGACCCGTCGCCATGATGATGCTGCTGGTGAGCATCGTCCTGATGGGTGCGGTCGCCCTGCTGCGGCTGCCGCTGGCGTTCATGCCCGACATCGAGGAGCCCGAGCTGTTCGTGCAGCTCCCCTACGAGAGCGCTTCGCCCGAGCAGGTCGAACGCATGATCGTGCGGCCGGTCGAGGACGCGCTCGGCTCGGTCAAGGGCCTGCAAAGCCTGTGGTCGAGCTGCGACGGCGACGGCGGGCGCATCCGGCTGGGCTTCGACTGGGGCGCCGACCTGCACCTGGCCCGCACCGAGGTCTGGGAGCGGATCGACCGCATCCGCGGCGACCTGCCCGAGGACATGGGCGACATCCTGGTCAGCACGAGCTGGGACTCGCGGGAGTCGGACATCCCGGTCATGGAGGGCCGGCTCAGCTCGCCGCGCGACCTCAGCGAGAGCTACGACCTGCTGGAGCGCAAGATCATCCGGCCGCTGGAGCGGGTGCCCGGCGTGGCCCAGGTCCGGCTCGACGGGGTCAACCCGCGCGAAGTGCGCATCAACCTGCGCCTGGCGGACCTCGAGGCCCACGGCGTGGACGTGCGCGACGTGTCGCGGACGCTGCGCTCGGGCAACTTTGACCAGTCGCTGGGCAAGATCGTCGAGGGCGACGCCCGCTGGACGCTGCGCACCGTGGGCACCCTGGCCGACGTGGAGCAGATCCGCGACCTGCCGCTGCGCGCCGACGGCCTGCGGCTGTCGGACGTCGCCGACGTCGTCTACCAGGAGCCGCCCCTGGAGTACGGCCGCCACCTCGACGGCGATTTCGCCATCGGCGTGAGCGTCTCGCAGGAGTCGCGCGCCAACACGGTCGAGGTATGCGACGCCCTGGAGGCCGCCATCGCGCGGATGGGGGACGACCCCGAACTGGAGGGCGTCAACTTCCTGATCTGGTTCAGCCAGGGGCAGGAGATCCGCAAGACCCTGGGCGACCTGACCGCCACCGGCGTCTTCGGGGCCATCCTGGCCTCGGTGGTGCTGTTCGTGTTCCTGCGCCGGCTGTCCACGACCGTCGTCGCGGTGCTGTGCATCCCCTTCTCCCTGATCGTGACCTGCGGCGTCATCTGGGCCCAAGGCAAGTCGCTCAACACGCTGACCCTGCTGGGGCTGATCGTGGGCGTCGGCATGCTGGTGGACAACGCCGTCGTCGTGATGGAGAACATCTTCCGGCACCGCGAACTCGGCGAGGACCCCGAGACGGCGTCGCGCGAAGGGGCGCGCGAGGTCTCCAACGCGGTCACCGCGGCCACGCTGGCCTCGGTCATCGTCTTCATCCCGCTGATCTTCAACAAGCCCAGCGAGATGAACGTCTACCTCAAGGAGCTGGCGATCACGGTCTGCCTGGCCCTGCTGGCGTCGCTGTTCATCAGCCAGACCCTGATCCCGCTGGCGACCGCCCGCTACATCCGCTCCCAGCCGCGGCCCCGCGGCCGCTGGATGACGGGCGTGGAGCGCGGCTACGAGTCGCTGCTGCGCCTCAACCTGCGCCGCCGCTGGCTGGCGCCCGTGATCGGCCTCGCGGTCATCGCCTCGGCGGTCTACCCCTTCCGTCACATCGAGATGAACTTCGACGCCTCGCAAGCCGAGCTGTTCGTGCAGGTCAACTACGACTACAGCGAGGAGCTGAGCCTCGAGGGCAAGGAGGCCCTCGTCACGCAGGTCGAGCAGTTCCTCGAGCCGCACCGCGCCGAGCTGACGGCCCGCTCGATCTACAGTTTCTGGAGCGACGACTGGAGCATGACCCGCGTCTACCTCGAGGAGGGCGAGGCGGACGCCGCGAACATCGCCCGCGTGCGCGGCGTCCTGCGCGGCCTGCTGCCCGAGATCGCCGGCGTGAAGCTCGACGTGCAGGAGGAGCACCAGGGCTGGCGCCAGGGCGGCGGCCGGCGCGTCGCCTTCCAGATCGTGGGCGAGGACACAGAGGTCCTGATGCAGCTGGCCGACGAGGCCGTCCAGCGCGTGGCCGCGGTGCCCGGGCTGCTGGACGTGGGTTCGCGCGACCAGGCGGCCCAGCAGGAGCTGCACATCGAGCCCGACCGCGAACTGGTCGCCCGCTACGCCGTCTCGCCGGCCCAGGTGGCCGACGTCGTGGGCCTGACCTACCGCGGCCGGCGCCTGCCGCGCTTCCGCACCGAGAGCGGCGAACGCGAGATGCGCCTGACGCTCGAGGAGCAGAAGACCGAGAGCCTCTCCCAGCTGTCGAACCTGCCGCTGGTGACGGCCGGGGGCGAGAAAGTGCCCCTGGCCGCCGTCGCCGCCTTCGTCCAGAAGCCCGGCCGCGAGCGCATCGAGCGCGACAACCGGCGCACCAGCGTCTGGGTCGGGGCCCGCTTCGAGGAAGGCAACAGCGACCGCTACCTGCCGCAGGTCACCGCCGCGATGGAGGGCATGAGTTTCCCCTACGGCTATTCCTGGACCTTCGGTTCCTGGCAGGAGCGCCGCCAGGAGCAGTCCCAGGAGTTCCTGACCAACCTGCTGCTGGCGCTGCTGCTGGTCTTCGCGGTGATGGCCGGCCTCTTCGAGTCGGCGCGCCAGGCCCTGGCGCTGATGGTCTCGCTGCCCTTCGCCGCCGCCGGCGCCGTCTGGACGCTCCACCTCACCGGCACCGACTTCGACCAGCCGGCGGCGGTCGGGCTGCTGCTGCTGATCGGCATCGTGGTGAACAACGGCATCGTCATGATCGAGCACATCAACCACTACCGCCGCCGCGGGATGGACCGCACCGAAGCCATGGTGCTCGGCGGCCGCGAGCGCCTGCGCCCGATCGTGATGACCGCCCTGACCACGCTGCTCGGCCTGCTGCCGATGGCGATCCAGAAGCCGTCGCTGGGCGGCGTCTATTACTATTCGATGGCCCTGGTGATCATGGGCGGCCTGCTGGTCAGCACCTTCCTGACGTCGATCCTGCTGCCGGCCACCGCGACGCTGTCCGAGGACGCGTTCGCGTTCCTGGGCGGCCTGCCCCGGCGGCTGCGGGCGCGCCGGCGGGCGGCCGCCGTTCCCGGGTCCGCCGACGTCGATACCCGCTAGACCGGTTCCCGAACAGGAGGAGATCCGCATGAGACAACTGCCGCTCGCGCTGCTGTGCTGCGCGGCCGTCACGGCGACCGCCGCCGTCGCCGCCGCCGAGGAAACGCGCCTGTTGCGCCAGCCCGCCGTCTCCGCGACGCACGTGGCCTTCGTCCACGCCGGCGACGTGTGGCTCGCCGATCGCGACGGCGGCGAGGCCCGGCGGCTGACCACCTTCGGCGGCATCGAAAGCGCGCCGATGTTCTCGCCCGACGGGAAGCAGGTCGCATTCACCGGGAAGTACGACGGCAATCTCGACGTCTACTCGGTCGGGATCGAGGGCGGCGAGCCGCGGCGGCTGACCTGGCACCCGGGCGACGACGTCGTGCGCGGCTGGACCCCCGACGGCTCGCGCATCCTGTTCGCCTCGGGCCGCGAGACGGTCCCGCGGCAACAGCCGAAGCTGTGGACCATCGGCCTGCGGGGCGGCCTGCCCGAGGCGCTGCCGCTGCCCCGCGCGACCGCGGGCGCGTACTCCCCCGACGGCAAGCGGCTGGCCTACCAGCTGGTCGAGCCCTGGGAAGCAGAGTGGCGCAACTACCGCGGCGGGCAGGCGCAGCCGATCCGCGTCGTCGACCTCGCGACGCTCGCCGTGACGAAGCTGCCCTGGGACGGCAGCAACGACCTCCGCCCGGTCTGGCTCGACGGCACGATCTTCTTCCTGAGCGACCGCGACCTGGCCATGAACGTCTGGGCGTACGACGTCGCCGCCGGCACGCTCGGCCAGCGGACGCATTTCACGGAATTCGACTGCAAGAATCTCGGCGGCGGCGCCGGCCGCCTCGTCTTCGAGAACGGCGGCCGGCTCTACACGCTGGACGCCGCCGGCGGCGAACCCCGGCCCGTGCCGGTCACCCTGAACGGCGACTTCCCCGGGGCGCGACCCCACTGGGAGGACGTCGCGAAGCTGATCACCGACATGGCGCTGTCCCCCGCGGGCAAGCGCGTGGCCTTCGCGGCGCGCGGCGAGATCTTCACCGTGCCGGCCGAGAAGGGCGACATCCGCAACCTCACCAACAGCCCGGGCGCCGCCGACCGCGCCCCGGCCTGGTCCCCCGACGGCCGCCTGCTCTCCTGGTTCTCCGACGAGAGCGGCGAGTACCAGCTGGTGATCGCGGACCAGTTCGGCGGGAACCGCCGCTCGGTGCCGCTGCCCGACCCCACGTTCTATTACACGCCGCGCTGGTCCCCGGACTCGAAACACCTGGCCTACGGCGACGCCGACCGCGTGCTGTGGGTCGTGGACGCGGCCTCCGGCAAGCCGACCCGGATCGACGACGAGGGGTTCGCCCATCCCGAGCGCCTCATCGCCCCGGTCTGGTCGCCCGACTCGCGCTGGATCGCCTACAGCAAGCGCCTGACCAGCCAGTTCAACGCCGTGTGCGTGTACTCTCTCGATACGGGCAAGTCGACCCGCGTCACCGACGGTTTGGCGGACGCCGTCTCGCCGGCCTGGGACGCCTCGGGCAAGTACCTCGCGTTCCTGGCCAGCACCGACTTCGGCCTGAACCTCGGCTGGCTGGACATGAGTTCCTACCACCAGCCGCTGAACCGCTCGCTCTACCTGGCGGTGCTGAGCAAGGACGAGCCTTCGCCCCTGAAGCCGCAGAGCGACGACGAAGAGCCGGCGGCCGCGGACGAGGGGAAGCAGGACCAGGACAAGAAGGACCAAGGCAAGAAGGACGAAGCGAAGAAGGACGACATCGTCGTCCGCATCGACTTCGCCGGCCTCGACCAGCGGATCGTCGCGCTGGACGTGCCGCCCCGCAACTACGAGCGGCTGGTCGCGGGCGCCGCCGGCACGTTCTTCTACGCCGAAAACGTCCCGAACCAGCCGGGCCTGACCCTGCACGCCTACGACCTGGAGAAGCGCGAGACCAAGAAGCTGTGCGAGGGGATCCTCGCGTACCGGGTGTCGGCCGACGGCAAGTGGATCCTGCAGGCCAAGCCCGACGAGAAATTTCTGCTGACCGGCGCCGACGGCAAGGCCGAGGAGGGCAAGGGCAACCTCGACCTGACCGGCCTGCGCATGAAGGTCGACCCCGCCGCGGAGTGGCGGCAGATCTTCCGCGAGGCCTGGCGCTTCCAGCGCGACTTCTTCTATGTCGAGAACGTCCACGGTCTGGACCTGGACTGGGCCTACCGCGCCTACGCGCCCTGGGTCGAGCACGTGCGCCATCGCGACGACCTCACCTACGTGCTGGACATCCTCGGCGGCGAGACCTGCATCGGCCACTCGTTCACCGGCGGCGGCGACGAACCCGAAGTCGAGACCATCCCGGTCGGGCTGCTGGGCTGCGACTTCGCGATCGCGGACGGCCGCTACCGCCTCGCCCGGATCTACACGGGCGAGAACTGGAACCCGGGGCTGCGGTCGCCCCTGAGCGGCCCCGGCATCGACGCGCGCGCGGGCGACTACCTGCTAGCGGTCGACGGCGTCGCGCTCACGACGGACATGAGCCCCTACAGCCTGTTCGACCGCAAGGCGGACCGCCAGACGGTCCTGACGCTCAACGACAAGCCCGATCCGAAGGGTGCGCGCCAGGTGACCGTCGTGCCCGTCGCCGACGAGGAGCCGCTGCGCCAGCGGGTCTGGATCGAGGACAACCGCCGCCGCGTCGACGAGCTGTCCGGCGGCAAGCTGGCCTACGTCTGGATCCCGGACACGGGCGAGGAAGGCTACGCCGCGTTCCTACGGGGCTACTTCGCCCAGCAGGACAAGCGGGGCGCCGTGGTCGACGAGCGCTTCAACGAGGGCGGCTCCATCGCCGACCTGATGGTCGACGTCATGAACCGCAAGCTGCTGGGCTTCTTCAACAACCCGGTGGGGGACCGCCAGCCGTTCACCGCGCCCAACGCCGCCATCTGGGGCCCGAAGGTGCTGCTCGTCAACGAGATGTCCGGCTCGGGCGGCGACATGCTGCCCTACATGTTCCGCAAGCTGGGCATCGGCCCCCTGGTGGGCACGCGCACCTGGGGCGGGCTGGTCGGCATCTGGGACGTGCCCGGCCTGATCGACGGCGGCTTCATCACCGCCCCGCGCGGCGGCTTCTACGACACCGACGGGAAGTGGGCGGTCGAGGGCGAGGGCGTGGCCCCGGACGTCGTGGTCGAGCAGACGCCCGCCGCGGCGCGCGAAGGCCGCGACCTGCAGCTCGAAGCGGGTGTCCGCGCGGCGCTCGACCTGCTGCCGGGCGCGGCCGTCGAGATCCTGCCGCAGCCGGCCGACCCGGTGCGGTCGCGGCGTCCGCGGTAGCCGTCGCGGAGCGCAGGCGAAGGGCCCCGTCTCCGGCGGAGACGGGGCCCGCTTCGTCGCCGCAACCGTCTACAGCTCGATGTTCAGCAGCTTCGCCAATTCGGTGACGCCGCGGTCGAACTTCAGCAGCGCGGCCTCGATGGCGTCGGGCCGCGTCAGGTCCACGCCCGCCTTCTTCAGCAGGTCCAGCGGCGGCTCGCTGCAACCGCCCCTGAGCATCTCGAGGTAGCCGTCGACCGCGGGCTGCCCGTCCGCCTTGACCTTCTCGGCGATGGCGATGCCGCAGCTCAGGCCCGTCGCGTAGCTGTAGACGTAGTACTTGTAGTAGAGGTGCGGGATGTAGGCCCACTCCAGGCCGTCGTCCTCGCCCAGGGTGTAGCCCGCGCCGTAGTAGCGCTGCACGAGGTCGCGGTAGGTCGCGTCCAGCAGCGACGCCGTGACCGGCGTGCCGACCTCGACGAAGCCGTGCACCCGGCGCTCGAACTCCGAGAACAGGGTCTGGCGGTAGATCGTGGTGCGGATGCCCTCTAGTTCGTCGACCAGCAGGCTCGCCCGCTCCCGCGGGTCGGCGGCGTGCGCGGCCAGGTAGTCCGACAGCAGCGCCTCGTTGCAGGTCGAGGCGATCTCGGCCAGGAACGGCACGTAGCGGGAGCTGTGGTAGGGCTGGCTCTCCATCGCGAGCCAGCTGTGCAGGGCGTGGCCGTACTCGTGCGCGAGGGTCGACAGGTCGTCCAGGCCGTCCTGGTAGTTCATCTTCACGTACGGGTGGCGCCCGTAGACGTTGGCCGAGAAGGCCCCGCTCTCCTTGTCGTCGCTGGGGTAGAGGTCGATCCAGCCGTTGCGGGGATCCAGGCCCTCCATCAGCATCGCGACGTACCGCGGGCCCAGCGGCGCCAGGGCGGCCGGCAGGATCGCCAGGGCGTCGGTGAAGGGGACCTCCTTCTGCGCGGCCGCGGCCATCGGCACGTACAGGTCGTGCAGGCGCAGGTCGTCGAGGCCGAGCGCCTTGCGGCGCAGCTCCATGTAGCGGTGCAGGGGCGCGAGGTTGGCGTTCACCGCGGCGATCAGGTTGTTGTGCACGGCGACCGGCAGGCCGTCCTTGTCCAGGTACGCCGCCAGCGCGGTGTCGTAGCCGCGGGCGCGCGCGTACATGACGTCCAGCTCGCACTGCCCGCCGAGCGTGGCGGCGAACACGTGCTGGAACTGCCGCAGCGTGGCCAGGAACGCCCCGACGGCCTCGGCGCGCACCGTGCGGTCGGGCGAGAGCCGGAAGCGCGAGTAGTTCGACAGCGTCAGCTGGACTTCCTTGCCCTCGGCGTCGTGGACGACGGGCCAGACGATGTCCGACAGCAGCGCCTGGAAGGACTCCTCCACGCTGCTGGTGATCTCGTTCAGGTCGATCTCGGCCCACAGGTTGTCGCCGGCCAGCTGCAGGACGCTTTCCGCCTGCGGGTCGAGCACCCGGTCGCGCCGCCGTCCCAGGTTGTCCAGGTAGCTGCGGTACGCGGCCGGCCCGTCCTCGGCGGCGTAGGCCTCGCGCAGCGTCGCTTCGTCCAGGGCCAGGGCTTCGGCCCGGATGAAGCCGGCGGCCGCGGTCAGCTCGTCCAGCAGGGCCAGGCCGCGCTGCGAGCGGGCCTGGGCCGTCTCGTCGGTCAGCGCGACGTCCAGCGCCAGGTTGGCGTACTGCTGCACGTGGCTGACGCGGTCGTGGAGCGAGAAGTACAGCGCCAGGCAGTCGCGCAGGGTCTTCGGGTCGGACAGGCGCCCCCGGTAGGCGGCCAAGCCGCCGATCTCCTTCTGGAGCGCCGTGCGCGCCGCCTCCCACGCCGCCTCCGACGGGAACAACGGCGTCAGGTCCCACTTGTAGACGTCGGGCACCAGGGCGCGCTGCGCGTTGGAGTCCGGGGTGTAGGCCGGCAGATCGGCGGCCGGCGCCGCCGCGGCGAGCAGGCCACCGGCGATCAGCACGACCGCGAAACGAAAACGGTTCATCGACAGCATGGGCGCCTCCTGGAGCGTTCACCGGCGAAAATCGCCGATTGCGTCCTGTACTGGACAACCTATCATAGCCCCTGACCGCGGGCCAGTCCCGCTCAGTTCGCACCCGCGGGCCGGAAGTTGCAGCCATTCCCACAAGGACCGCTGTCCGCACATGAAATCCCGCCTGAAGCTGCCCGCCGACCTCGGCGCGACCTACACGCGCACGCTGCTGATCGTGCTGCTGAACCTGCCCCTGATCTGGGGCAGCCTGCTGTGGGATCTGCGCGGCGTCGACTTCTCGGCCCTGACGGCGGCCTACGCGGCCGCGGTGCTGGCGGGCTGGTACGTGCTGCCCCTGCTGGTGGTGCTGGGCGCGGTCTTCCTGCTGCCGCTGCGCCGGGCCGTCGCGCCGACGGTCGCGCTGCTCATGGCGGTGTACGTCTACTACCTGCTGCTGGACGCCGTGGCCTACGGAGTCATCCGGATCCACATCGACTTCTTCTGGCTGGAGTACCTGGTCCGGGACTTCGCAGGCCTCGGGCTGCCCGACTCGTCGGTGGCCACCGCGGTCGCGGCGCTCGCCGCCGTGCTGCTGCTGGAGTTCGGCATCCTGACCCTGTCGGGCCGCCTGCGGCCGCCGCGCCGGTTGGCGCCCGCGGTCTGGGCCGTCGCGGCGCTGGCGATGACCGCCAGCCAGGTCCTGCACATCGTGGCCTATCAGGAGAACGACAGCCGCGTCACCGTGCTGACGCCCCACCTGCCCTTCTATGTCCCCTTCACCTCGCACCGCAACGCCGACAAGTACGGCGACCTGCTGCCCTTCGCGGTGGACGAGAACCTCGCCGTGATGGAGGAGTCGACCGCGTCGCTCAACTACCCGCTGGCCCCGCTGACCTTCGACCCGGCCGCGGCCCCGAGCCCGCCGAACCTCGTGGTGATCCTGCTGGAGAGCTGGCGTTACGACATGATGGACGCGGACGTGTCGCCGAACATCCACCGGCTGTCGCTGGAATCCTCGGTCTTCACGGACAACCTCAGCACGGGCAACCAGACCACCGCCGGCATCTTCGGCCTCTTCTACGGCCTGCACCCGACCTACTGGGCGGCGGTCAAGGCCAACAGCGCCCGCCTCGACAACCCCGTGCTCGTCGACGCCATGACCGACCGCGGCTACGCCTGCGCCCTCTACGCCCGCTCCAAGTTCGGGCGCCACAAGATCCAGGACACGATGTTCCGGGGTATTGCGCTGTACGAGGACTTCGCGGGCAAGAACGTCCCGGAGATGGACGTCGACCTCACCGAGGGGTTCCTCGGCTTCCTGCGGCAGCAGGCGGCCCGCGGCGGCCCGTTCTTCGGCCTCGCCTTCTACAAGTCCTCCCACTACGACTACTGCTACCCGCCCGAATACGAGATCGACCGGCCGTCCAAGAACATCAACATGGCGTTCATGAACGCCGGCACCGACCCGGCCCCGTACCTGAACGACTACCGCAACGCCGTGCGCTACACCGACATGATGGTGGGACGGGTGCTCGACGAACTGCGGGCGCTCGACCTGCTCGACAAGACCATCGTCGTGGTGACGACCGACCACGGCGAGGCCTTCAACGACGACGGCGCCAACTTCTGGGGCCACGGCACCAACTACACGAAGTACGAGGTGCAGGTGCCGCTGATCATCCGTTTTCCGGACCGCGCGCCCGCCGTCTACACGCACCGCACCTCGCACGTCGACCTCGCGCCGACGCTGCTGACCCGCTACTTCGGCTGCACGTCCGATCCGCGCACCTACTCGAACGGGCGCGACCTGTTCGACGCGACGGCGGCGCCGCGCGCCTACGTCGCCTCGAGCTACGTCAACCACGCCTTCATCTTCGGCGACGACGTGCACGAGATCCTGCCGCTCTCGACCCGCAAGTACCGCTTCGGCGACGCCAAGGCCGCCGGCGACGACCCGCCGTCCGGACTGCTGCGGTCGGTGATGGAAGAGATCAACCGGTTCTACAAATAACGGCGACGCACGTTATTTCGATCACACCACTTTTGGCCTCGCGCCTGCATCCCGGCCTCTGCTACACTTTGAACGGTCGGTGACGCCGCCTTTTGCACGGGCGGCGTCCTGGAGGCCGGCCCCCTCGCACGCTCCTCACGTTTCACCGACAGGAGTGACGATGCCACGGAAAGCTCTCGCCGCCACATTCGCCCTGCTCGCCCTGATCCTCCTGCTCGCCTCGCCCGGCTTCGCCGCCGCCACGCGGGCCTACGCGCCCGCCCAGGACGGCTTCGTGCCGCAGGCGAAGGAAGTCGAACTCTACGCGCCGGACCGCCTGCTCGTGCAGCTCTCGCCCGCCGGCCTGACGGCTTCGCGGCTGTCCATGTTGCTGGACAAGGGTGCCCGCGCTCCCGGCGCCGCGACCGGCATCGCGTCGCTCGACGCCCTGGCCGCCGCCGCCGGCGTGCGGACCGTCGAGCGCCCCTACGACCTGCCCGGCGACGCCGCCAAGGCGGCGGACCTCGGCGTCGACCGCTGGTTCCTGTTCCGCTTCGAGACCGAGCAGGACATGGCCGACGTGGCCAAGACGTTCGGGCGCGACCCGTCCGTCGAGGCCGTGTCCCTGGACTGGGTGGCCTTCCCGGCCGCCGTCCCGGCCGACCCCCTGTACGTCAATCACTGGGGCCACAACAACACCGCCCAGCTGCCCGGCCTGGACTGGGGCGGCACCTACGACCACACCCTGACCACCACTGTCGGCACCATCGGCTTCGACGCCAACGCCCAGGTCGCCTGGGACGGCAGCCAGGGCTACGGCAGCAGCAGCGTGATCGTGGCCATCATCGACAGCGGCGTGGACATCGACCACCCCGACCTGCGCCTGGTCACCGGCTACGACTTCGGCAGCAACGACACCAACCCCGACGACAACAGCACCACCGCCGGCCACGGCACCTGCTGCGCCGGCGTGGTCGCCTCGATGAACAACACGATCGGCTGCGCGGGCATCGCCGCCGGCGTCAGCATCATGCCGCTGAAGGTCGCCACCGCCACCGGGGCGATGTACTTCTCGGCGATCCAGAGCGCCCTGTACTACGCCGCCGACCACGCGGCCGACGTCGTCAGCATGAGCCTCGGCGCCGCGATCAGCAGCGACGCCGCCACCGACACGGCCATCCTGTACGCCTACAACGCGGGCTGCACCATCCTGGCCGCGACCGGCAACGAGAACATGAGCACCATCAGCTACCCGGCCATCAACGCCAACGTGATCGGCGTCGGCGCGGCCTCCCCCTGCGGAGAGCGCAAGCGCAGCTCGAGCAGCAGCACCGAGGTCAACTCCGGCGTGGCCACCGACCCCAACGGCTACACCTGCGACGGCGAGCGCTGGTGGGGCTCGAACTACGGCACGACCACGCAGAACGGGGCCGGCGCCGTGGACGTCCTCGGCCCGACCATCCTGCCGACCACCGACATCGTCGGCAGCGGCGGCTACCGGACGGGCGACTACGAGCCCTTCTTCAACGGCACCAGCTGCGCCACGCCGTACGTGGCGGGCGTCTGCGCCCTGATCGTCTCGAAGAACCCGACCTGGACCCCGGCGCAGATCCGGACCCAGCTGCTGACCACCGCCCAGGACGTGACCTCGGTCGAGTCCGCGGCGGGCTGGGACCGCTACGCGGGCTTCGGCATGGTCGACGCGGCCGCGGCCGTCGGCGGCGGCACGGCGCCGGTCGCGCCGGTGGCCAACTTCTCGGCGACGCCCCTGACGGGCGCCGCGCCCCTGGCGGTCGTGTTCACCGACCTGTCCACCAACACGCCGACGAGCTGGAGCTGGAACTTCGGCGACGCCGGCACCTCGACGCTGCAGAGCCCCAGCCACACCTACGCCGCGACCGGCACCTACACCGTGACGCTGACCGCGACCAACAGCGCCGGCTCGGACGGCGAGACCAAGACCGGCTACATCGTCGTGACGACGTCGTCGGGCACCTGGACGGTCATCTCGTCGGACAACTTCGAGACCGGCATGGGCACCTACACCGACGGCGGCGGCGACATGGTCCGCTACACGGCCACGACGTACTCGCACCAGGGCGCCGCGTCGGCCAACATCCAGGACAACAGCGGCACCGCGTCGTCGTTCTACCACACGGCCAACAAGAACGTGTCGACCTACTCGAACCTCGAAGTCAGCTTCTGGTTCAAGGCCGTGAGCATGGAGACCGGCGAGGACTTCTGGCTGCAGTACTACGACGGCGCGGCCTGGCGCACCGTGGCGACCTACGTGTCGGGCACCGGGTTCAGCAACAACGTGTACTACAACAAGGTCGTGACGATCCCGCGCGCCACCTACGCGTACCCGACCACCGCCAAGCTGCGCTTCATGTGCGACGCCAGCGACAACAACGACGACGTCTACATCGACGAGATCGTGTTCCGCGGCTACACCGCGGCCCTGGCGACCGCCGGCGCCGACGAAGCCGCGTCGGCCGACAAGGCCCTGCCGACCCCGTTCGCGCTGGGCCGGAACCGCCCGAATCCGTTCAACCCGTCCACCACGTTCGAATTCAGCCTCCCGGCCGCCTCGCGCGTGCTGGTCCAGGTGTTCGACCTGAAGGGCCGGGCGGTCGCCACCCTGGCCGACGGGCAGTACGGCGCCGGCGCCCACAGCGTCCGCTGGGACGCCGCGGAGTTCCCGTCGGGCACGTACTTCTACCGGATCGACGCGGACGGCCGCACGAGCGTTCGCAAGATGACGCTGCTGAAGTAGCGTCCGCCCGCAACCGAGCACGAGAAAGCCCGGCCGGACCGCGAGGTCCGGCCGGGCTGTTTCATCGGCGCCGGGAGGGCGCCGCCGCTACTTCAGGTAGGTGTAGTCGTCGAAGGCCTGCTCGTACTTGCGCAGCACGTCGGCCGACTCGCGCGGGGTGAGTCGCCCCTGGTTGACGGCGCGCTCCAGCGCCGTGCGCCAGCGCTCGACCAGGGCGCCCTTGTCGTACTGCACGAAGTTCAGCACGCGCCGCACCGAATCGCCGCGCACGACCGTCGTGAACTCGACGTGGCCGTTGACCTCGACATGGACCGCGTTGGTGTCGCCGAACAGGTTGTGCAGGTCGCCCAGGATCTCCTGGTAGGCGCCGACGAGGAAGGCCGCGAAGGTGTAGCGCTCCCCGTCGCGCAGCGTGTGGGCGGGCAGGTAGCGCTTGACCTCGCGCAGGTCCGGGAAGCGGTCGATCTTGCCGTCGGAGTCGCAGGTGATGTCCGCCAGCACGACGCGGCGGGTCGGCCGCTCGTTGAGACGGTTCACCGGCGTGATCGGGAAGATCTGGTCGACCGCCCAGCTGTCGGGCAGCGACTGGAAGATCGAGAAGTTGCAGAAGTAGGTGTCGGTCAGCAGGGCCGGCAGGCGCTGCAGGTCCTCGGGGATGTAGTGCATCTGGTCGGTCATGCCGCTGATCGTGTTCAGCAGGGCCCAGTAGGCCTGGTCGCCGAAGGCGCGGTCCTCGATGGACAGCAGGCCGAGGCTGAACTCCTGCAGGATGTCCTGCCGCAGCTCGACGGCGTCGTGCAGCGTCTCCATCGCGTTCTTGGGCGAGAGCTCTTGCAGCAGCTGCGCCATGTTGATGATGGCCGGGGCCTTGGTCGCGGCCAGCACGATCTCGGGGTCGCAGGGGGTCGAGAAGGTGTTGGCGATGCCGAGCACCTCGAAGACCAGCACCGAGTGGTGGGCCACCGTCGCGCGCCCGAACTCGGTCGCGATCGTCGGGTGCGGCGCGCCGGTCTGGTCGCAGGTCTCCTTGATGATCCAGACGACGTCGCGCGCGTACTCCTCGACCGTGTAGTTCATCGACGACTCCGAGGCCGTCTTGGAGCCGTCGTAGTCCACGGCCAGGCCGCCGCCCACGTCCATGTGGGTGAGCGACGGGCAGTGCTTGCGCAGCTGGACGTAGACCTGGGCCGCCTCGCGCAGGCCGACCTTGAGCGAGGAGATCGCCGTCAGCTGGCTGCCGTTGTGGAAGTGCAGGAGCCGCACGCAGTCCAGCTTGCCCCGCTCGCGCAGGAAGCCCACCGCGGACACGATCTCCGAGACGGTCAGCCCGAACTTGGCGCGTTCGCCGCCGCTGTGCTCCCAGCGGCCGGCCCCCTTGCCGGCCAGGCGCAGGCGAAAGCCGATCTCGGGCTCGACGCCCAGCTCCTCGGCCACGTCGAGCACCAGCGCGATCTCGGACGGCTTCTCGATGACGATGACCGGGCGGCGCCCGACCCGTTTGGCCATCAGCGCCAGCTCGATGTAGCGTCGGTCCTTGTAGCCGTTGCAGACCAGCAGGGCTTCGGGGTTGTCCTGGATCGCGAGCACGGCCATCAGCTCGGGCTTGCTGCCGACCTCCAGCCCCATGTTGTAGGGCAGGCCGGCCTCGTTGATCACGTCCACGACGTGGCGCACCTGGTTGACCTTGATCGGGAAGATGGGGCAGTACTTGCCCTGGAAGTCGTACTCCGAAATGGCGGCCTGGAACGCGGCGCTGATCGCCCGCACGCGGTGGCGCAGGATGCCGTTGAAACGGAACAGCACCGGCAGCTCGATGTTGCGCTGGCGGGCCGACTCCACCAGATCGGCGAGGTCGACGGAGGGGCCCTGCGGCCCGTCGGGCGTGACGGTGACGTGGCCGCGCTCGTTGATGTGGAAGTAGCCGGCGCCCCAGTGGGGGAAGCCGTAGAGTTCCTCGCTCTTGGCGGTCGTCCAGGGCACCATTCCGGTCATGGGCGGGCTGTTCTCCTGCGCTCGGGGTCGGGTCGTCGCGTGAGCGCGACAATGTAGCACACAAAAGGCGTCAACGTGCCATCCGGATCAGGAACGGGTACTCCTGGTTCTCAGGGTTGGCCCGGCAGGCCTCCTGCAGGGCCTGCAGTCCGCCGCGGGAATCGCCGCTGGTCTGGCGCACCAGGCTCTCGGTCAGCAGCCGGTTGCCCTCGACGAAGCGGGCCATGCGGGCCGGGTCGGGGATCCCGTCGAAGATCTTCCCGACGCCGACGCGGCGCTCCTGCAGGTAGCGCAGGTTCGCCGTCAGGTTGGCTTCGTCCAGGCAGCCGGGGGCGAAGAACTCGGTGGTGGAACGGTCGTCGGTGTTGCGCCGGACGCCGGCGGCCAGCCGGCCGATCGCCGGGCCGTCCAGCGCCAGGGTCGCCGCCAGGTGGTAGGGGTCGTTGTAGAAGTGCGGATCCTCGCCCAGCGCGGCGGCGCGGGCGGCCCAGTCGTCGAAATCGATCCGCAGCGGCGCCGTGGAGCCCAGCAGCACGGCGTGGTAGTGGCCCAGCCAGACGGCGCAGTCGGGGAACACGTCGTGGAAGGTGGCGATCAGGCCCATCAGTTCCACCGCACGCAGCTTGTGCAGCGGCAGGTACTGCGACACCAAGCCGCCGGGATTCAGGCGCGATCGGCACAGCTCGAAGTACTCGCGCGTGTACAGGTTGCCCGAGCCCAGCACCGGGTGCGTCGGGTCGCAGGAGATCAGGTCGTACTTCCGGGCGGACGCCTGCAGGCGCCGCCGCCCGTCGCCCTGCACGATCGTCAGGCGCGGGTCGGCGACCACGTCGTGGTTCAGGTCGCGGTAATAGGTCGCGGCTTCCTTCAGCCCCGGCACCAGCTCGACGCAGGTGATCGACCGCACCTCGGGATGGGCGGCGATGGCCGAGGTCGTCACGCCGATGCCGAAGCCGATCACCAGCACGTCGCGCAGTTCGGGCTGCACCAGGAACGGGAAGTGCCCGACCATCTTGACGACCTTGAGCGCGTCGTAGGACGAACCGATGACCGCGCTGTTGTTGACGTAGGTATAGAGGGCCTCCGAGCGGGTGTCGCGGTCCCGCCCCACCGTGACGGTCCCCTCGACGGTCTCGTCGTAGAACAGCACCTCGCGATCGAAACGCCCGAACGAGGGCGGCAGGATGCGGATCTCCGGCCGCCAGGCCACAACCACGAGCAGCGCCACGAGCGTTCCGAGCAGGGCGGGGCCGGCCCAGATCGGCGCCGGCACCCGGCGCCGGACGAACCCGTGCTGGATCCGCCAGGCGGCGGCGACCGGCACCGCGACGACGGCCACGATCGCCACGGCCGCGCCCAGCGCCGGGATCAGCACGAACGCCGCGACCACCGGGCCGAGCACGCAGCCGGCGGTGTTGACCGCGAGCACGATTCCCACCTCACGCCCGATCCCGCCGCGCCCGGCGGCCGCCAAGCTGCAGGCCAGCGGGAACGCATAGCCGGAGCACACCGCGGGCGGCACCACGATCAGCAGGGACGCCGCCAGCGGCAGCAGCAGGATCCGCACGAAGGCGTGGCCCGACGCCTCCTGGAAGGGAAACAGCAGCAGTTCGGGCAGGCGCGCCAGCAGCAACAAACCCAGCAGCGCGGTCGCGGCCAGCAGCAGCAGGGCGCGCAGCAGTGAGCGCCCGGGATCCGTCACCCGGGCGGCGCGGCGTCGGAACAGCTCGCTGCCCAGGTACAGACCCAGGATCGCGAGCGAGGCGATCAGCGCGAAGGTGTAGCTGGTGTTCGTCAGATAAATGCGGAACATCCGCATCCAGACGACCTGCAAAGCGAGGACGGCAAAACCGCAGGCGAACGCCGCGGCCGGGGCCGCGGATCGCCCGGACCAGGCCGACGCCGCAGCCTGGCGCCGGGGAAGGTCGGCCTCGGCGACAGCGGCGCCCGCCGCGGGGATGCCCGCGGTCCGCTTGGCGGCGAGCAGCCACCCGCCCAAGGCGAGGTCGATCGCCACGGCCAGCAGCAGCGTGGCGTGCTGGCCCAGCGTCCCGAGCAGCACGAACCCCGCCGCCAGACCGCCCAGGGCGCTGCCCAGCGTCTCGAGTGCGTAGAGACGGCCCAGGACCGGCGCGAGCCCGCTCCCCGACGCGGCGGCGAGCCGGCCCGCGAGCGGGAAGATGCCGCCCATCAGGAACGACGGCACGCTGAGCAGCAACACGGCGACCAGGTACGAGGGCACGACCCCCAGCCGGGGCAGCAAGCTCCCTGCCAGCAGGTAGGCGAGACCGCCGAAACCGCCGAGCCCCAGCAGCAGCGCCGCCAAAAGTGTCCAGGGATGCGACGCCCGGTCGGCGGCGCGGCCCCACACGGCCGCCCCGATGCCGAAGCCGGCCATGAAGGCCGCCAGGACGAGCGTCGCGGCCGTCACCGTGGCGCCCAGGACCAACGACAGCAGCCGGTTCCAGACCACCTCGTGGATCAGGAAGGCGAAGCCCGCCCCGAACAGGACGAGGCCCAGCACGGCCTGATCGGGGGTGGCGGGAGCTCGGGATTGGCGTGCGGTCCGGTCCATCGGTGCTCCGGGCGAGGGTCGGGGGTCGGTGGGCGCCGCGCCAATCTAACATGTGGACCGGCCCCGGTCAGGCGGAATGCAGGACGGCGGGATTGCCGCTACGCGTCAATACCTGGACCGTCGGCGCTGCCGCGAGGCGTCCGGGAACGCACCGCCCGCGGCCGCGACCGTCAGGGCTCGGCCGGGGTGCGGTTGAGGTAGATCTCCCGCAGGATGAGCCGGGCGGGCAGGTAGGCCGTGTTGCCGATCTGGCGCTGGCCGCGCGTGTCGGTGAGGTAGGTGACGAACTTGCTCCCCGGCAGCCCGCCGCGCGCACGGCAAGCCACGTAGACGTAGCACCACAGGGGATAGTCGCCTGTCGAGAGGGTGACGTTGTCCGCCGCCACGGGCGCCGACCCGGGGCCCGCCCGGATCGCCAGCGCCTGCACTCCCCGCGCGCTGAGGGTCCGGCGCAGGGCGAACGAGTTGACGACCCCGATCGAGCCGGCGTCCGCCAGGACCGCGGCGATCACCGCGTCTTCGTCCTTCAGGAAGATCGTGCCCGCGGGCGGGTCGATCCCCGTGTCCGGCAGGCCGAGGCGGAGCAGGAGGGTCGTCCAGAGCCCGGAGTTGGGGTCGGGGACGTAGAGGCGGCGGCCGGGGGCGGCCTTGCCGCGGGCGTGCTGGCGCAGCGACTCGAAGGCGATGACCGTGTCGCCGCGGGCCGGCGAGGCGACCACCAGCACCGCGCCCAGGGAGACGGGGAACCACAACGCCGTGTCGCCGGTGGCCCGCGTGAAGAGTCCCTGCTCGACGGCACTGGGCGGCCGCGCGAGGAACGCCGCATCGGCCCGGACGTCGGCCAGGTCCTGCAGGGCCTGGGCCGTCGAACCGGGGCGCACGTCGATGCGCATCTGCGGGTAATCCTGGTTGTAGCGCCGCGTGATGGTGTCGATCAGCAGGGGGGCGACGTCGGCGCCGGAGAGAACCAGCATCGTGTCCCGGGCGACCGTCGCGGTGGGCGGCCTCGAAAAGAGCTTCGAATCCACGCCCGACCGCAGCACGAAGAAGACGATCGCCGCCGCGGCATAGATGAACAGGCGGACGATGACGGTCAGGCGCGGTCCCCTCAAGCGGGGCGCCGCACCCGCGCCCCGTCGGTTCACTCGTCGGCCCCGCCAGCCCGGATGTGCAGTTCCTTGATCTCGCTGCGCAGCTTCAGGATGTGCCGCACGTTGTACCAGAGGCACAGCAGGGACACCAGGATCACGCCCACGCCGACGGCCGTGATCGTCCCGGACGGCGCGCCGACGAGGCCGCGCCGGGTGAAGATCTTCACCAGCTGCTGCGTGCGCAGGATGAGGAAGACGAACCCGACGTCAAGCGCCAGCAGCGCCAGGCACTGGATCACGAACAGCTTCACCTGGTCGGTGCAGACCTGGTAGCGCCAGGCCACGTACTCGAAGGAGTCGTCGAAGTACTGGTGCCCCAGGGCCGTTTCCGGGCGAAACCATCGGGCGATCATGTGCTTGAACATCGTTACATCTCCTGATGAGCGGACGTCGCGGCCGCTTGTGCGGTTCGACCGTGTCAGTGCAACTTGAATCTCAACGGGATCGCCACCCAGACCGCGACCGGCCGGTTGTTCTGCGAGGCGGGGCGGAACATGGCGGTCATGGCCGCGGCGATCGCCGCCTTGTGCAGCTGCGACGGCCCCTCGACCACCTTCGTCTCGACCACGCGGCCGTCCTTGCTCACGAGAACGTTGACGACGACCGTGCCCTCGATGCCGGCCAGACGCGCCATCTCCGGGTACTCGGGCTGCTTCATGCTCAGCTTGACCGGCAGCACGTTGACCGGGGCCGCCACCTGGGTCTCGGTGGTGGTTTCGGTCCGGGTCACGCCGCCCACGACCATGGTGCCGTCCATGTCGCCGAGGTCGGTCGCGGTGATCGCGGAGAGCACCTGATCGATCTCCTGCTGGGTCATGATGGTCTGCTCGCTGGCCAGTTCGTCGGGCACCGCCTCGGGCACCGCGATGGTCTGGGTCGAGGCCATGGCCACCTGCTGGCCGGCGGCGCCGGCGCGGTCGATCGACGGCGGCACGCCGAGCTCGGTGTAGCGGACGATGTTCACCTGGCGGTCGCCCGTCACCTCGGGCACGCGGTTGATCAGCCACTGCCAGTACAGGAAGGCCGAGATCCCGATGAGCAGCGCCACGCCCGCCGACCACAGGACGTAGCGCATCGCCTCCTTCTCCAGCGGATGCTTGGCGCCGGAAATCGGGAACTGCGTCACCCCGACCAGGGAGTACGCCCAGCGGATGTGCAACGGGTCCCGGTTCCTCATGGCGTCTCTCCCGTGACCCACGCGTCGGCCGGCGTCATCTGCACCAGGCTGAACCTGGTCATGTGCGCATCGTCGAGCACGTCCATCATGTCCACCATGCGCTCGTAACGGACTTCGGGGTCGATCTTCACCAGGATGATCAGCTTGTCGTTGGCCTCCATGCCGCGGCGCATGGACGACTCGAGCTCGTTCCAGGCGATCGGCAGCACGGGGCCCTTGGCGGTCCGGGTCAGGATCCGCTGGTCGTCCAGGACGTACAGCGTCATCACGTTGGACTCCGGAACCAGGATCTTGGCGCCCGGCTCCGGCATGTTGATCTCCATGGCCAGCGGACGGCGGAAAACGGTCGTCACCATGAAGAAGATCAGCAGCAGGAAGGCCACGTCGACCATGGGCGTCATGTCCATGGCGATGCCTGTCCGGTGCGGACCTTCCGACTTCCTCTCGTCGGGATCCTTCTGGGCTCCGCCCTTCGGCTTGACCTTGACAACGATCTCACCCATGACTACCGCCCGCCGCGGGGGCCTCGCCGGCCCCTTTTTCGCTCTTGATGTCGGTCATGAGGTTGAAGCGGATCGCCTTCGCCTCGGCAAGCTGGTTCATCAGCGCGTTCATCAGGCCGAACTTCGCGTCCTTGTCGCCCTTAACGATGATCACGGCGCTGGGATTCTGGCTGCGCCAGGCCACCACGGCCTCGACCACCTGGTCCACGGGCACCTCCTGGATGTCCCGGGCGCTCTCGCTGGAGATGAAGACCCGACCCTCGCCGTTCAGCGTGATGATGATGGTGTTCGTCTCGGGAACACGCATCTCGGCGGTCGACGCGGGCAGGTTCACCGCCACCACCTCCGGCGGCTTGAACTGGGTCGTGGACATGAAGAAGATCAACAGGAGGAACGCCACGTCCACCATGGGGGTCATGTCCCTGCGAACGGGAATAGACACGACCTATACCTCCTTGCGATGCCGCAGTAGGAGCATGACCGAGTGCGAAGTCTGGTCCATCATGTTGCGGAAGCGGTCCACGCGCGTCGTGAAGAAGTTGTACATGACCGTGGCGATGACGGCCGTGATCAGGCCCAGCGCCGTGTTGACCAGCGCCTCGGAGATACCGAGCGCGAGCTGCGAAGCGTCGGGGGCGCCGGCGTGCGACATGGCCTGGAAGGAGCGGATCATGCCGATCGTCGTGCCGAGCAGGCCCAGCAGGGTCGCGATCGAGGCGATGGTGGACAGCGTGGCGAGGTTGCGCTCGAGCAGGGGCACTTCCAGCTCGTTGGCCTCCTGCATGGCGCGGCGCGTCTCCAGCAGCAGTTCACGGCGGTTGCTGACGCCGCCCTGCATGGCCTCGTACTGCATCAGCCCGGCCCCCACGACGTTGGCCAGGCAGCCGCCCTGACGACGGCAGGTGTCCATGGCGGCGTCGAGCTCGCCGGCCTTGATCGTGGTCATGGTGTTGCGGACGAAGAGCGTGACGTCGCTGCGGCCGCCGGCGCGCCAGAGCACCAGGGTCCGCTCGATCGTGAAGGTCACGGCCAGGAAGAACGCGAACAAGCCGACCACCAGCAACGGGCCGCCCTGCTTGACGTACTCCGGCGAGTGGACCCAGATGTAGTAAGAGGCCCAGATCTCCGCGGCGGCGATGGGAAGCATGACGTAATTCTTCATTGACGACATTCCTTTCTCTGTCGAGCCGCGCGGAGGGCGCGACGCCAAACCTACGGTGCCGATGCCTGACGCGATCGGGCCAGCAGTTCGAGGCCTCTCTTGACATTCGCATTCTCGGGGTCGGCCTGACGGCCGCGGTCGAGCGCCTTGGCGGCGCCGTTGAGGTCACCTGCGCAGATCAGCACGCTGCCCAGACCCGCCCAGCCGTCCGCGTTGCCGGGCTCCGCGTCCACGACCGTCTGGAACAACCGCTGGGCTTCCTTGCAATCGGTCGCCCGCAGGCGCGACCATCCCAATTCGCACATCACCTGGCTGTTGGCCGGCTCGTACGCGAGGATCGCCCGGTACTGCTCTTCGCCGGCTCGGGCCGAGTCGCGGGTGGCGAGCGCCTGGGCCAGCGACAGCCGGCCCTGGGTGTACTGGGGATTGATGGCCACGGCCCGCCGCATGGACGCCAGCCCGTCCGCGGGGCGGCCGGCGGTGATCAGGGCGATGCCCAGGTTCAGGTGATAGTTCGGCGCGTCCGGCTTGCGCTCGGTCGCGGCCTGGAAGCGGGTGATGGCCTCCGCCGTGTTCCCCTCGCTGCTCGCGATCATCCCCAATTCGAACTCGATCTGGGGCGACGCCGGGTCGACGAGGGCGGCGCGGGCGGTGCTGGCTTTGGCGGCTTCCCAGGCGCTGTTCTGGCGCTGGCTCTCGGCCAGGCTCAGCCAGTCGTCGGCCGTCCAGGTGGTGTCGGCGGCCATGGCCGCGAAGGTCTCCTCGGCGGTCTGCCGCGTCGCCGGCACGGAGCTGCGCAGGCCCGCGCGCACGAAGGCGCGCCGGAGGTCCTTGCGCGAGGGCGCGATGATCATGGCCTCGCGCGCGGCCTTGGCCGCCTGCTCGACGTGCCCGATCTCCAGGCACGACTTGTTGTAGCTGATGATGGCGTCGACGTCGCGGGGCACCTGGCCGAGGTAGCGCATGTAGAGCTGCGCGGCCGTCTTGTGCTGGTTCGCCATCTGCATCAGGTCGGCGAGGTCGCGCAGCGCGGGCGCGTAGCTGGAGTCGGCGGACACGGCCGACACGTACATGTCGCGGGCGTCGTTGAAGCGGCGCGACGACTGGTAGATGCGGCCGATTTCCGTCAGCAGCTGCGCGGGGACCGCCGCCCCGCACTCGAGCTTCGCCTGCTCGAAGGCGGTCAGGGCCATCTCCGTCGAGCCGCGCTGCGTGCAGATCCGGTTGAAGAGCGCCAGGCGGTCCGGGTCCGTCGGATCGCTGCTCATGGCGCGCATGGCCTCGCCCTCGGCGAAGTCGAGTTCACCGATGCCTTCATGCAGCAGGGCCATGGCGTAGTTGTACTCGCCCATGGTCGGCCCCGTATTGGCCAGCGGGGCGGCCTTCTCCAGGATCTGCGCCGCCGTGGTCCACTGTTCCTGCGAGATGAACTGCCGCGCGCGGCCGTAAGCGGTGTTCCAGCTGTTGGGATCGAGTTCGACCGCCCGCCGGAATTCCGTGGACGCCTTCTCGTAACTGCGCATCCGCAGCAGGACCAGCCCGAGGCCGATCCGGTTGGCCGGCGATTCCCGGCCGCCGTGATTCATTTCCCAGGCGATCGCTTCGCGGTACAGCTTCTCGGCGTCGGCCGAGCGGTTGCGGCGCCAAGCCAGCTCGGCAAGGCCGCGCCGGGCGCCGGCGACCTGACAGGAATCCTTCACGGCGCGCTGGAAGAAAGCGCCGGCGGCCGCCAGGCGATACTGGGCGACCGCTTCCAGGCCGAGCCGGTACGGCTCGCAGCCGGACGCGGTGGGAGCGGCCGCTCGCGCGAGGTCGCTGCCCGCCAACGTCAGAACGACGACGAGGGACAGTCCCGCGCACCGCAATAAGACGGCTAAGTGATGGAATCGCATCGCGGTCATCACGCTCTTTCACGGCTCGCCGGATTGGATTATCCGCCTGGAGCCCCCTATAGATATGGCTTTCCCGCCAGCCAGTCAAGGCTCTTGACCTCGATCCCGGCACAGGGAGTTCGGTGGATTTGCGGTCCCTCCGGAGCCTCGTTCAAGGGTGATAATACGGAATTTACCGCACGCGGTCGAGTCTCCTGAAATCCTCGCTCCGGCGGAGGTTCCGGAGCCGGGCGACTCGATGCGGCGACGCGACGGAGATGATAGTCTTGCCGACGACCCTATGTTCCAGGAAGTCCTGTAGGTTTTAACACCCGATCCCGGATACAGGACTCGATGGGCGTCAGACGGACCTCGCGGCGGGCCTAGTCGATGCGCAGGGAGCGCGCCAGACCGCGGTTCAGGGCCCCACGGCGGGCTTGCGACGCATGAAATGGCGGGAGTCGCCCCACTCGTTCAAGGCGACGGTGCGGCCGGCGGTCTCGACCCGGTGCTGCAGGCAGAGGCGGCACGTCTCGCGCCCCTCGTCCAGGCAGGGCTTGCCCTCGTACAGTTGGTAATTCCGGCGGGCGCCCTGGGGCGTGAGGTTGGGCATGATCACGTTGGCCCCGCAGGCGATCCCCTGTTCGCGCCCGTCCTCGACCAGGGCCTGCAGCGCCGTGGTGGCGGCGATGTTGACGTCCGGGAGCGCCAGGCGCACGGCCGCGATCATGTTCAGGGACAGCGACAGCAGCCGGTCCTTCGGCATCATCCCCAGCTCGCGCATCGGCGACTGCTCGTGCACGATGTAGGGTCCCATGCCGATCATGTCCACGTCGTGGCGGCGGAAGAACAGGATGTCGTCGGCCAGATCTTCGACGGTCTGCCTGGGGATGCCGATCATCACGCCGGTGCCGACCTGGAACCCCGCCTCGCGCAGCGACGCGAGGCAGGCCAGGCGGTCCTCGAAACGCTGGGCCGCCGGGTGCAGGCGCGCGAACAGCGCGGGGTTGGTGGTCTCGATGCGCAGCAGGTAGCGGTGGGCGCCGGCCGCGCGGAAGCGGCGGTAGACGTCCAGGGAATGTTCGCCGACCGACAGCGTGATGCCCAGCCCGTCGGGCAGCGCGGGGCCGCGGCTGCGCTCCCTGATCTCCAGAACGCACCCCTCGACGAAGTCGACGAACGCATCGTCCCACATCTCGCCGGACTGCAGCACGCAGGAGCCGTAGCCCATCGCGGCCGCCCAGAGGGCGCAGTCCACGACCTCCTCGCGGGACAGACAATAGCGCTCCACCTCGCGGTTGCCGGCGCGGATCCCGCAGTAGTGGCAGTTGCGGGCACACTCGTTGCTGAACTCGACGATGCCGCGGTAGTACACCTTGTCGCCGACCGCGCGCGTCGCGGTGTCGAAGGCGGCTCGGCGCAGGCGGGCGACGTCCTCGGGGGCGGTCAGGGACAGCAGGAAGACCAGGTCCTCGCGGGCGAGGTCCGGGGAAGCGAGGGTGGTGGTCAGTCGATCCATGTCGGGGCCCGACCTAACGGCTGAAGACCGAGGCTATCGATCGGTGGGGCAAAGATATCCACCGGCAGTCCCGTCGGCAACGAAGAGGGTCTGAAGACGGGGGATTGCAACCGATCGATGTCACGACGCACCTACGCGGCTCACCTCACCGCCGGGACGAAGCGTGCTTGACATTCCCTAATATGTATCGTATAGTGCGCAATATCAGCAATAAAGGATACTAGATTGAGCCAATTTGAACAGCTCGAGACGGCCCTTCGGCTTCTGAACGGGCGCTTGGCGCTGTCCGGAGCCCCGCATTACGGCTTGGTCGTTTGTGGTGGTACCGCGCTGATCGCGGCCAATCTGGTGCAACGCGCGACCCGCGATGTCGACATCGTCGCGCTGGCGGACACCTCCGGCAGATTGATCGATCCGGCGCCGCTTCCGGAACCGCTCGTCAACGCCGCCAGGGAAGTCGCCGTCGATCTGGGGCTCCCGTTCGACTGGCTCAACAACGGCCCCAGCAGTGATGACGGCGGTCTCTACCGCCTCGGTCTACCGCGGGATTTCGCCGCTCGATTGAGCTGGCGGGAATTCGGCGGGAAGCTGGCCGTCGCCTTCGTCGGTCGGTTCGATCAAATCCACTTCAAGCTCTACGCCGCCGTCGATCAGTACGGCGGCTACCACGCCACGGACCTGCAGGCGTTGCATCCGGCAGACGAGGAACTGCTCGCTGCCGCAGCCTGGTCGAGAAGCCACGATCCGTCCGCCGGATACCTGGAAAGCCTGAAGACCTTCTTGCGGGAGTTCGGCTATGAGCATCTCGTCGAGCGAATTCTATAACATCGTCCTCGACAGGCTTCTGGGCCTGCTCTGGCGGCAATGGTCCGCCATCGGCGTGTCCGGTTACAGCGACGCGGCGGAAACGACCGTCGTCGATCCGGAAGCCCTGCTTCTTCTCACCTTGACGGTCGCGCGGCACGATCCGCGGCTGTACGACGAGGTCCTGGGCTGGTTGGGAGGAAACGGCGACATCCTGAACGTCCAGCGTCTCCAGAACATCGCGAAGCGTTCCGATCCGCGGGCTCAGGCCGCACTCGGCGCGGTCGCCGAGATGCTCAGCGGCAGATCATCCTCAGCGCTCAAGTGGAAGACACTCTCTGCAACCTGCGTCCCGGCCGAGGCGACGCCGCTGTTCTACATGGCCGACGGGCGCTCGATGCCGACGCCCGACGAATGCGATGAGATCTTCCACCGTCACGGCTTCCTGCGCCCCCGCATCCTGAAACGGCGGCATACCCCAGCGTTCCCGAAGGAAGGCGCGGCCACGCTGTTGTTGCGCCTGCGAGCGCTGCTCGGTGTGAGCGTCCGCTGCGAAGTCCTTTGCCTGCTCGGAGCGCATGACGAAATCCACCCGGCTCTCGCCGCCCAGCTGCTCGGTCTTGCTCCGCGCTCGGTGCAGAACCTGTTGGCTGAGATGGCCCGCTCCGGCGTCGTGCAAGTGCGCACCAGCGCCCGCAAGAAGTCCTACGCACTCGTTTCCGGATCGCTCGACGACTTGTTGCGGCCGGACGGACGGACGCCCTGGGTGAATTCCGTACCGCTGTTCCAGGCGCTCGAGCGCCTCTGGAGCGGTTTGTCGGATCCACGGCGACCAGACCTCGAACCGCTCCTGCTGGCCTCCCAGTGGCGGCGACTGGCAGCGGAGATCAGGCCGTTGCTCGGGGATGCCGGATTGGGTCAGCCGCTGAGGGATGGCGCCGGCTATCCGGGTGCGGAGTATTACGAGGTGTTCATCGAAGACACCATCAGGATCCTGGACGGCATCCCGCAGCAGTAGACCCGACCACCGACCTCGTGTGAGGAGCGGCGTGGGTGGCCGTTCAGGGGGAACACCCTTCAGCGCACCCGCGCCGGCAGGATGACCATCGTCTTGCCGTTCCACTGCAGTCGCTTCTGGATGGCGAACGCGGTGTCGTTGTGCAGCAGGTGCTGGAACCACTGGTCGCGCTGGAAGATGACCTGGCCGGCGAAGAACGTCACGTCGTGGAATTCGCGGGCGACGGACAGGCAGAGCTTCTCGGCCTCGTCCACCACATCGGTGCCCAGGCCGGTGCGGCCCACGGCCGGCAGGCCGATCCGCTCCGCCAGATCGACGTACTTCTGCACGGTGGCCTCGGAGCGGGCCTGGAGCGCCTCGATCGCGTCCGCGCCCTTGAACTCGCCGGTGTCCACGACGCCCACGCAGATCACGACCAGGTTCTTGTAGTGGTCCTTGAAGGCCCGCTTGATGGTCAGCATGGTGTGCACGCCGAGCCCGCTGTAGCCGGCGACCAGCAGCGCGGCGGTGGGTTTGCTGGGGTCGAACGGCGGCAGCGCGTCGGGGGTGCGCTCCTCGACCGCGGCCACGACCGGCTTCATCTCCTGGAAGAGCTGGGCGAGCTTGCGGCCGAACAACCGGTAATGCGAGCGGACGAGGAAGCACAGGCCCAGCAGCACGGCGGTCACGCCGATGGTGACCCAGCCCCCCTCGCCGAACTTCTCGATCGTGGTGACGATCAGCACCGTCACGCACAGCACCAGGCCGGTGACGAAGATCCCCAGCCGCCGCCGCCAGTGCGCCCGGCTGGCGCGGGACTTCAGCACCCAGACCGTCATCGCCAGCATCGAGAGCGAGAAGGTCAGGAACACGTTGATGCTGTACATGACCACCAGGCTGCGCACGTTGCCGCGCGTGTACAGCAGCACCGCCAGCGCGAGGGCGCCCATCAGGACGATGCCGTTCAGGGTGGTCAGCCGACCCGAAAGCGTGGCGAAGCGCCGCGGCACCCAGTTGTCCAGGGCCATGTTCGACAGCACCTGCGGGCCGCCGACGAAGCCGGACTGGGCGCCGACCACCAGCAGCAGGCCCTCCGACAGCAGCGTGATCCAGACCAGGGCCATGCCGAACGGCAGCCCGCCGGCCATCCGCTCGAACAAGACGGCGTTCATGGTCTTGCCCTCGGAGGGAGAAACGTGCCACAGCAAGTAGCAGACCAGCAGCCCGCCGGCCATGAACGACAGCGAGGCCGCCATGTAGGTCATGGTCCGCTTGCCGGTCTTGGCCCGCGGCTCGCGCATGATGGGCAGGCCGTTGGACACGGCCTCGATGCCGGTGTAGGTGCCGCCGCCCATCGAGTAGGCCTTCAGCAGCAGCGCGGCCATGCCCCCGAAGCCCAGCGTCTGCATCCCCATCGAGAACCCGCCGTGGACGTTGGCGGCGACTTCCGGGATCTGCCCGGCGTGCGTGAAGATGCCCATCAGGATGGCCAGCACGTGCGTCGCCAGGAACACCATGAAGATGGGCAGCAGGACCATCACCGACTCGCGCAGGCCCCGGATGTTCAGCACGATGAGGCCTGACACGAGGATGACCTCGGTCCCCAGCTTCATGCCGTGCCAGCCCAGCGGCAAGAAGCTGAAGACGGCGTCGCCGGCGGCGGCGATCGAGACCGCGATGGTCAGCACATAGTCCACGAGCAGGGCGCAGCCCGAGACGACGCCCACCTTGTCGCCCAGCAGCTTGGTCGCCACGACGTAGCCGCCGCCGCCGTGGGGGAACTCCTCGATGATGCGCTTGTAGGCCGCCGAGATCACGAACACGGTGCCCGCGGTCATCAGGGCCAGGATCAGCAGCAGGTAGGTGTGGTCGCCCAGGGCCCGGAAGGCCTCGTCGGGACCGTAGGAGGACGAGGAGAGGCCGTCGGCGCCCAGGCCGACCCAGGCCAAAAACGGCACCAGGGTCAGGCGGTGGAAGATGCCCGAGTCGGCCAGGCTGCGGGGGCCGCCGATCAGGAAGAGGCGGACTCGGTCCAGGCGGGACAGCGGCTCGTCGTGACCGGGGGGGCCGGCAGTGGGCAGCGGCGGAACCGAGGGCTTCGGCGGAACCGAGGGCGTCGTCGGGACCGGAGGTTCCGGCGTGGCCGGCAACTCCGGGGGCAGCTGGGGGTCCATCTTGCTCCTATTCGACGCCTACGGGGTTAGCTGACGGGCTCGGGCCGAATAGTCGCCCTACGCCTCGCGGCGATACGCCCCAAGATTGGGTCCCCCGCTCCCGCTCCCGCGGGACTCGACGTTCGGGCCACGACGACGATCGAGCGCAGAATATCCGCGCAGACCGGGGTCTAGACAAGGGCAATTCGCTCCCGTCAGCGCAACAACCCCTTCACGAAGTCCGTGCGGTCGACGTTGGCGACGTGGGTGAACCACTCGTCCTGGAACTTGTAGACCAGGATGCCCAGCCAGATCCAGACCAGCCGGGCGCGGTAGATCGCCTGCACGCGGTCCCAGCCGCGGAAGCGGGCGATGGTGGCGTAGACCAGGAACAGGGGTTCGAGCAGGTTCGGGAAGCAGAAGAAGTAGAACTCGTTCTGGGTGACGAAGAACAGGACCTGCCCGACGGTGCGCAGGGCGAAGGCGGCGGTGATCTCCCGGCGGATGGGCTGCCGCCAGCCCCAGACGAAGATGAACAGGTAGCCGACCCAGTCCGACGACTTGTCGAGGTTCTGGTAGAGGGCGTTGTCGAGGCCGGCGGGGATCAGCAGGTCGCCGTCGATCGAGTCCAGGATCCAGTTGGCCCAGCCGGCGGCGAAGGGGAAGCGCAGAAAGAGCACCGGCAGCAGGAACTTCAGGGCGACGATGACGATGATCAGGGCGAGGTTCATGGTCACCACCAGGCAGAGCGGCCCACGCCGATGGCGACACCGCGGGCCGGCGCCACCCGTCAGGACATGCCGGGGATTATCGCGATCTTGACCGGCGCGATCAATGATTCTCCCGGGCGCCGGCGGCCGGGGCTTGCCCCTTCATCGGTCTTGGTGTTACATTGTCTCGGCATATATCAATGAAAGCCGAGATTTTGTGACAAATGAAGTTCCGCCCAAGGCGCAAGCCCTGTTCGAAAAGGCCGGCATCGCCCGCTCCCAGGATCTCGAGCAGGCCGGCGTCACGCGCACCCAGCTCGCCCGGCTGCTCACGCGCGGTCTGATCGAGCGCTCGGGGCGGGGCCTGTACAAGCTGCCCGGCACCGCAGCCTCGGATCGGCTCGCCTTCGCGGCGGCCGCGCACCGCGTGCCCGGGGGCGTGCTCTGCCTGCTCTCCGCGCTGCGGTTCCACGGCCTGACCACGCAGAACCCGCACGAGGTCTGGATGGCGATCGAGAACAAGGCCTGGCGGTCGAAGACCAAGAACCCGCCGCTGCGGCTGATCTACCTCACGGGCCCGGCGCTGCACGAGGGCGTCGAGGTGCACGACATCGAGGGGGTCAAGGTGCGGGTCTTCTGTGCGGCCAAGACCATCGCGGACTGCTTCAAGTTCCGCAACAAGATCGGCATCGACATCGCCGTCGAGGCTTTGCGGGACTACCGGGTGATCCACCCCAAGGGGCTGGACGGGGTTTGGCGGTTCGCGGAGGTGAACCGGATGGTGCGGGTGTTGGAGCCTTATTTGGAGAGTCTTAGGTGAGTTGGGGGGCTCGCAAGAACTTCCGCGGAGTGGACGTGGCTCGGGTGCTGAGCCGCTTGGGGGTGTGGTCACCCGCGCCCGATGCTATACCGGAAACTCAAGTCGTAAGCGCTTCATTTTCGCATAAAGTGCTTTTCTGGAAATCCCTAAGTTATTTGCCGCAATAGTTCTGCTGCCTCCTGAAGTAATTAAAGCTTGCAGGATTCTTTCTTTTTCAGCTACTTCCAGATACACATCAAGCCTCAGCGTTCCGCCGACCATTAGCTTTCTACTCGCATACTGCAGCATATATTTGGGGAGCATTCCAATCGTAGCCTTCTGATTGTGCTTGGCGAACAACGCTAGGCGTCTCGTTATCGACTCTAACTCGCGAACATTACCAGGCCACGGGTATTTATAATATAGTGTTATTAGTTCGTCATCAAATATATCCCGAGGTCTATAATGATCTCCAAGCATTTTATCGATAAAGAAAGACATCAGCGGCTCTATGTCCTCCGTACGCTCGCGTAACGGAGGGATGTGTATTTCTAATGTTTTTAGGCGATAGTATAAATCTGGGCGAAATTTATTATCTGCGACCATTGCATGAATATCTGCATTAGTTGCAGCCAATACTCTAATATCTACACGCCTTAATGCGGGATCACCAAGCCTATGATAAGACCCATCTTGTAATATTCTTAATAACTTTGCCTGTAACATATGAGGCATTTCTCCAATCTCATCCAAAAATAGCGTCCCTCCATTTGCCTGTTCAGACAATCCCGCTGCATTCGCATCTGCTCCTGTAAATGCTCCCTTTACATTACCAAAAAATTCTCTCTCAAATAATTGTTCTGGAATCGCCGCGCAATTAACCGGGATAAACGGCGCCCCGCCCCGACCGCCGCGCTCATGTATTATGCGGGCTATTAGTTCTTTTCCTGTTCCAGTTTCTCCTGTGAGCAGTACAGGTTCTTCAGAATTTGCCGCGATCTCAATTACTGACAATAGAGATTTCATTGATTTTGAGTATGACACTAATGTTGCACTATTATATTTTGTTACACTCGTCGTAACAACTGAGACAACCTGTGGTCCGGAAGGCTGCATGATTTTAATATTTTTAAATAATGCTTCTACATACTCTAACTCGGCATTATTGCCATGCATCGAATACAAAGAGTGAGCCTCCAATGCATTATTCCAAGCCGCCTCGTATAGTGTCCTATTATCAAATGCAATCTTGTTGTATGATTCTATCACCAATGCAGCTAGGGCATCATCTATTGGTGAGGATTGCTGATAGTATTTATGCCACTCACAACATATTGCTGCTGCAGTTAAATATGAACCTGCCAACTCTCGTAGCGCTTCGTGATTCTGCAATAAAGCAATGGATTTTAAAATATATTTGTACGCCGCAGAAAAGTTCAGTAACCCCAAATATGATTCTGATATGATTCTATACAGAATGCCGAGATCATAACATATACCTACACTTTCCAATACTGCCATAGATCGCTTGCCAAATTCCAGCCCCTCTGGATAGTTCCCATTTGTATTATGAAAGGAAGCCATTCGCATCATAATGCCGCCGAGAAGGTCGGATGAGTCATCAATAACTCTGGCGACTTGCTCAGATCGCATATAGTACATATGTGCGGTTGATATGTTATTCCTTTTCAATTCAATATCACCACAAGTCTCCAGACAGATAGCTTCTTCTCTTAAATATTTATCGGATGAAATTATGGATAAAGCACTATGAGCCACATCACTTGCTTTGTTTAATGAATTGTTGACTATAAGTATTCTAGCATTAACTATCATAGATTTAGCAACAATCAGAGGCGCAAGAAACTTAGAGGCAATATTTTCTTTAATGACAATAAGCGCTTCATTGGCTTTGCCGTGCTTCAGTAGCGCTATTGCTTTATTAAGACAAATATCTGCAACTCTATCTTTATATATATTGGAATCAACAAGGCTAAGAGCTTTATCATAATATTCTATAGACTTTGACAATCGGCCAACTTCTTTTTCCACCAGACCAAGAGCACACAGTACTGCGCAGGAGTGCTCAGTATTACCTGCATACCGATACAATGCTAATGAATCAGAGTAGTGTTGCCTCGCATCGTTATATTTATGTAGGATATACTGTGTCTTGCCTAACAAAAAAAGAAATGATGCAGCAACTTCTGGGTCATTGTTGTAGATATTACGCTGCAAGAAATTGCGTGCAATTTCTTCAACTTGCCCGTGGCGCGATAATACAAGGTAACACCAACCTCGGAGAAGCTCAGGCAGTACTTTGTTACTGGGGTAGTAATTTTGTGTATGGTAATCCTGAATTAAATTGAGACACTCTTGATAACATCCAGTTCGGTATTTTGAGTCAATTATTGCAATTGAACAAGTAGCAATATCACCATTATGCACATAATCTAGTTTCTTCGTTTTCGCGTCAAAGGTCAGCTTGCCAAGTAGCAAAATAAGAGGATCAATGATTATTTCGTAATTTCCTTTAGAATAGGATTCCAATAACTTGGACAATTCCTTGTTTATTACGTTATCATTATTTATACGTAGTTCTGTTGACTTGTACATAAGTTAATCCTTTTCTTTAGTATACTATGGTTCAAAAGTTAATATTATTCGTATGTTATGAGAACTAGGAGAAGACTTGACGTCGTAGCCAATTAATAATTGAATGGAATTTTTCTGTGAGAATGCGAGGGTTGATTTTGTAATCCCAATTGCAGCTAGATTGTATTGTTTCATGGTTGCGCCGTAATGGTATCGGCCTAAATATGAATTAGCTAAACATCCACTAAATAATATCATGGGCTGAACAGAAGAAAGAATGGGGATTTCAATCTTGGTAATGAAGTCCCAATTAACACGTAGTTCAGCGCAATACCAAACTGCATTATCCCCTTTTATTGATCCTGCCTTCAAACCTCTCATCAACCCATATCCCCCAAGCGAAGTTCTCCATTCGGGCACACCTTGCCTATCGATTCCACTCCACTCTCCTCGCACAATCCAAGTATTCCCGTGCCTATCCTGAGTCTGCCACTTACCCGCCAATCTCGTGCGCGCGAACCAAAGTGCAGCGTCTGAATCCGTTACCAACTCCGAAACCGACGCTCCTGTAACCCGATGCCAACCCCTCTCCGCTGTCACTTCCAACCCTTTATACCGCCACCCCACCTCAACAAACAACGACCTCCGCCGCAACCCCGGCACCCCCTCATTCCCCCGCCCCAACTCCCGATCCCCAAACAAACTCCAGCCCGTCCGCGCCCCCAGCCCCCGGTGAACCCCACTACCTGCCCCTACCCGCACCACCAATGCCGGATGCGGCGCATACCTCCCCCCCACCCGCCAAGCCTCCTGCTCGTAATACTGACTAGGATCATCCCCGGCAATCAGCGCACTCAAATCGTTCAACGGCCGCCGATCTCCCCCGAACCTCTCGATCGTCCTGCCCCCCTCGGCCTCGAACGCCAACCTCACCCACGGCTCCCGCACCAGGAACCCCTCGTCGTCCCGCGGCCGCGCCGTCAGCAGCGGCACGTCCAGCCGGTGCTCGTGCGTGCACCGCCGCCAGGCGAACCCGTAGTCCAGCCCCGAGGTCAAACTCGGCTGACGCACGCCGGCCCGGGCCAGCGTCACCTCGCCGCCCAGCACCAGCCCCTCGACCCGATTATACCGGAACCGCTCCAGCGGCTTGGTCTTGATCTGCCAAGGCCGCCCGGCGATCATCCGCGCGATCACGTGGTCGCCCTCCCCGACGAGCGAGTCGAGCCCCGCATCGGAAAGCCCGAAGTCCAGGTCCCGGACCGTCAGCGGCTCGTACCACGGCGGGTCCAGCGTCCGCCAGAAGGCGTCCACCGGATCGACGCTGACCGAGTCGCTGATTGCCGCCTGCGGCCCCGCGACCGTCGAATCGGCCTCCGCCGCCCCGCCCCACGCCGGCCGCTGGCCCCAGGCAAGCGCCAGCGCCGTCGCGACAAGGACCAGCCAGACACCGCGCCTCACGGTCCCTCCCCGGCGCCCGCACCTGCGATGTCCCAGTCCCGCAGCCTCACCCGCGCCGTGACCCGGCTGGGCAGCAGCGGCAGCTTACGCAGCACGATCTCGACCTCGAACTCGTCGCTCACCCAGAGGTCGCCTTCCTGCCGCTGCTTCCAGGTGAAGCGCGGCACGGCGGCCACGAACAGGGGCGCCGGCGAGGGACCGACCATGCGGCCCTCCATGCGGCGGATCACCAGGTCGCCGTAGTCGATCCAGACGGTGCCCGCGATGCCGGGGCTGAAGTGGTCCTTGGGCTCGAACCCGATCGCGAACACCAGGTGGTCGCCGATCAGCCGGCGCTCGCGGATCTCGTACTTGTAGCGGCCGCCGGAGGTCAGCAGGAACGGCATGTCCATCGCGAGGTCGCCGGCCTCCTCGCTCCACTCGCGGGCGATCTCGGTATCCAGCTCGTCCTTCTTCAGCTTGCCCTCGTCATACTCGCGCTCGGCGCGCCGCAGCCGCGCGGTGCGCCGCTCGCCGTCGCGGTCGACGTCGATGCGCACGGCTTCGCTGATCACCGTGCGGTGGCCGAGGGTGTCGGTGCGGTCGTCGTGGAAGATCTCGGTGCGGCTGATCGCGGTAACGGCGTAGGCGCCCAGGCGGCGCTCGTCGTCGCGCATGCGCTCGCCGATGAGGCGCACCAGCTCGCTGACCCGCAACCGCGCCTCAGTCACCTTGACGGTGTCGGCCACGGCGTCGGAGAGGGGCAGGTCCACGGCTGCGGCCGCCGGCGGCGCGTAACCGGCGCGCAGCAGGGCGTCGGCGTCCTCGAGCCAGGGATCGTCGGAGATCTCGGAGCCCGTGTCGGCAAGCGCGACCGCCGGCGTCGCGTCCTTCGCCGCGACGGTCCACGGGTGGGACAGCAGCGCGCACAGGATCGCGACGAAGGCGCCCTGTCCACTGGCTCGCTTCGCTGGGATCACGCCCTCCGCCTTGCTCGAACGATGCCGCGCCGATTCATGCGCCCTTGAGGCGCACCGTCAATTCTACCTCGCAATCGAGCACGTGCAACAGCAGCAGCAACTTGTCCACAGATTTGCGGTAGTTGGCGGTGTCGAGCAGCCGGTAGAACTGGGCGGGTGAGGTGCCGAGCCGGCGGATGATCTCCCGTCGGGACAGGCCGCTGGTCTCCAGGCGTTTCTGCGCCTCGACCGTCAGCTTGTAGAGCAGCAGATCGCGCATGTAGCCAGGATGCCGGTTGTATTCGAGCACCTGCTCGACGTGGACGGTGCCCTCGACGCCCGACGCGAGACGGAACGTGAAGCCTTCTCGGCCGAGCTCCTCGTCGACCTCAACCTCGATGACCGGATCCGCAGACGACGGCTGCGGCTCCGCCCTGCTATAGGGGAACAGGAACGCCTCGCGCCAGGCCGCGACCTCGAACGCCCGCTTGTGGTTGTTCAGCTTCACGTTGCGGATCTTCACAGCAACCCCAACGACGTAGCCCCCGCGTCGGATCTTCGACATACATATGTTACCTCTGGTGGTAACGCTTGTCAAGCGTCGGCCGCGAACCGGGGAAGTGAAGCGGGCCGGCCCCTGCCTCGACCAGGTGCAGCGTCGTCCGGGCGGTCACGGATCCCTCGTTCGATACGCGGGATGTGCGTCGCCTGATCCCGACCGCGGGCCGCGTCAGCCCTCGTCCTCCGCGCGGCCGGCCCTGCCCGCCCACCGGCAAGGGCGGGGCCGCGGCGGCGGGCCGACCCCGCGGCGCCGGCCGACGGGCGCCTGCGCGCCGCGAGAGGCGGTTCCGGCCGGGGCGTTCTTCTGTTTCGCGGTCTGCGGGGGTGTCGCCGCCGGAGCAGTCGGCCGCCGGGGCCGTCAACGCAAGGCGCCGAACCCCCCGCCCGGGAGGATCCAATGCCGCGTCGTACCTGCCGGCCTGGTTACCGGACTCGATTGGTAGTCCATCGCCATCGAATTCATCTCGTCCGCGAATTCTTCCTTTCGGAAGCGGCCGCCCAGCAAATCCGACTTACTGATAGAAGCAGCCCTGACCTTCGTCTTATACTGGATTCTGTTATTGTCTTGATGATCTGCAATCTCAATTACAGGAGATTCCCATGCGCTCAAAAACAATGACATTCTTGGGCCTAATTTTCGGATGTGGGATCGCGATCCTAGCCGCTGGTTGTGGCTCGAACGGCGGCGGGTCTCCCACCACGGAGACGGGGACCATCCATATCGAGGTGGACCCGGCGGGCCTGGCGGCACCGTGGCGCCTCATCGGCCCCAGTGGATTCGACGAACAGGACACGGGTGATGGGGAGTTCTCCGAGGCGCCGGCAGGCAGCTACACCCTGACTTGGGGGGCTCTTGATAACTGGTCTTGCGAAAGCGCACCAGTGCAGACACAGCAACTTGCAGGCAACGGCTCGATCGTCTTCAATGGTTTATTCGAGTCCCTGGCCGGGGGGCTGACCGTCATCCAGCCGAGCCTGCAGTCGGTCTGGCGCCTGAATCAATCCGACGTCGAGATCCGCTGGCTTGGCGGCGACGATCAGCAGCAGGTCACGCTGTCGCTCTATAACCAAGGCGTTCTTGTCGCAAACATCGCCAACCAGATCGCCAACAGCGGCGAATTCCTCACTTGGGACATACCTTCGAACCTCGTGTCCGGCAATGGATACCGGTTGCAGGTCACCCAGGGCACCCTAGAGTACTGGAGCGCGGAGTTCCGGGTCGGCCCGGCAGTGGAGATCATCTCACCCGATGCCGAGACCACCTGGGGCATAGGCTCCGAAGTCCTGATCGCCTGGGGCTCTGCGCAGAGCGGAGGCACAGCGCAGATCGATCTCTACCGGGAGGATTTGCTCATATCCGCCATCGCCACGGCGGCTCCCAACTCCGGCAGTTTCCTCTGGGACGTCCCCTCGTCCCTCACCGCCGCGAATGACTACCGGGTCCGGTTGCTGATCGGCTCGCTGGAAGTCTTCAGCCCGGCGTTCACGATCTCGCAGGAAAGCGCCCTGCATGTGAGCGAACCGACTTCGGCTACCCTGTGGCGGCAGGGACAGTCGGACGTGACGGTCACCTGGAGTGGAGGTGATGTCGGCCAGTCGGTCGACCTGTACCTCGATCGGGCCGGTTCACCGGTCGCGACGATCGCCACGTCGACGCAGAACGACGGCACCCATACGAGCTGGGACGTACCGGCAATGACCGTGGTCGGATCAGGCTACCGGGTGCGGGTCGTCCAGGGAACGCTGGAAGCTCAAAGCGCGGAGTTCTCCATCCAAACGTCTGAACTGCCGCTGACGGTCGTTGAGCCCACGGCGACGACGGTTTGGCAGCCGGGCCAGTCGAATGTGCCAATCAACTGGACGGGCGGGGATGCCGGTCAGGTGGTGAGCCTTTACCTGCACCATGGAGGCGCCGCGGTCGCGACGATCGCATCCAATACGGCAAATGACGGCAGCCACACGACCTGGGATGTGCCCTCCGGCATGGCGCCCGGCACCGGATATCAGGTGCGCCTGGTCCAAGGTGCCGGCGACGCGATGAGCGACGAATTCTCGATCCAAGGGGCGATCACTCCGCTCGCGATCGTGGTTCCCAATACCGGTGTCGCCTGGTCGCCGGGCCAGCAGAACGTCCTCGTCACCTGGACCGGCGGAGATCCGGCGCTGACGGTCGAGATCACGCTCTACAAGGGCGATGCGCAGGTGGCGACGATCGCCGCCGCCACGACGAACGACGGCGTCGATGACGCCTGGGACGTGCCCGCGAATCAGAGCGTCGGCAACGACTACAGAGTGCGGGTTTTACAGGGCTCCGACGCCGACTTCAGCGACTACTTCCTCATCGATTCCACTCTGCCGCTGGAAGTGACACAGCCGGCGCTGGGTGCTACCTGGAATCAAGACCAGCAGGATGTTACAATCACGTGGAACGGCGGAGATCCCACCCAACCGGTGAGCATCTACCTCTACAAAAGCACGCTCCAGGTCGCCGCGGTCGTGACCGACACGCCCAATGACGGCAGCCATACGACTTGGGATGTACCGGAAGGCCTGGTTCTCGGGACCGACTACCGCATCCAGGTCGCCCAAGGCGCCGACGACGACTTCAGTGATTACTTCCAGGTCGCACCGCCCCCGCTCCTGGTCATGCAACCGACCGGCGCCACGATCTGGCGGCGAGGGCAGCAGAACGTGCTCATCAGTTGGACCGGAGGCAATCCGGGGCAGGTCGTGAGCATCTACCTCAACAAGGGCGGCACCAGGCTGGGAACGATCACCACCTCAGCCGCGAACACCGGTGAATATTCGATCTGGGATGTTCCTGTCTCCCAGACGATCGGCAACGACTACCAAGTGCAAGTCGTCCAGGGCAGCCTGGCCGATACGAGCGAGGAATTCGCAATCGCCGCACCGTTGCTGGTCATCTCACAACCTGGGGCCGCAACGGTCTGGCAACCGGGTCAGGCCGACGTACCGATCACCTGGACCGGCGGCAACCCCGCGCTGCCCCTCAGCTTGTTGCTGCTCAACGGATCGACACCGGTGGCGACGATCGAAGCATCGACCAGCAACGACGGGAGCCACAATACCTGGGACGTGCCGACAACTCTACCGTTTGCGACCAGCTATCGCGTGCAGGCGGTGCAGGGCGAAGATACCGCTTACAGCGCGTACCTCCAGATCGGCCAGCCGCCCCTTCAAGTCACATCCCCGAACTCGGCGAGCGTCTGTGTGGCGGGCGAGTACACCTCCGTCACCTGGACCGGCGGCGATCCCAATGGGCTGGTATCCCTGTACCTACACAAGTCGGGTGATCAGGTCGCGACACTAGCTTCCGGCATCGCCAATTTCGGCAGTCAGATGTGTTGGTTGCCGTCGAACCTTGCTGCGGATGACGACTACCGGGTGCGGGTGGCCCAAGGCGCCGACTACGACTACAGCGACTACTTCACGATCAACGCCGCCACACCTCAGTTGCAGGTCACCGAACCGGACACTTTCACGGTCTGGAATCCCGGTCAGCAAAACGTCCTGATCACATGGACCGGCGGCAACCCGGCGGAACCGGTCAGCATTGAGCTCAGATCGGCGTCCTACGACTCTCTGACGATCGCGACGAGCACACCGAACGACGGCACCCACTCGACCTGGGATGTTCCCCCTGGAGTGACCCCAGGCAACAACTACTGGGTTAGGATCAGGCAGGGTTACCGATCCGGTGACAGCAACCGATTCCAGATCGGGCTGACGGTCACGTCAGTCGGTCACGATGAGTACCGCCAGATTGGACAGCAGGACGTGCCGATCACCTGGATCGGCGGCCTACCAGGCCAACCGGTCGATCTCGAGCTCTACCGGGGCGAATCGTTCATCATGATGGTCACCACGGGAGCCGTGAACGACGGTATCTGGACATGGGACATCCCTACGGACCTGGATGCGGCCCAGGACTATCATATTCGGATCAGGCAGGGCGACAGCTCGGCCCGCGGCAGGGATTTTGGCATTGGTCCCGAGCCCGCCAGAGGTCCGTGAGGGTTCGATTGCTGGGGTTTCAACGGGAGGGGCCGGAGTGCGGACTCCGGCCCCTCCTCCATATCGGGTAGTGAAGTTTACTTCAGAAGAGTCATGCGTTGCGTCGCCTGATGATCGCCGGCGACGAAGCGATAGAAGTACATCCCGGACGCCGCGGATTCGCCGTCATTGGTCCTGCCGTTCCAGACTACGGCATGATCGCCGGATCCCTTGGCTTCCCCATCCAATAGGGTCATCACAAGCCGGCCGACGACATCGAAGATCTCCAAGTGCACCTTTGCCGGCTCGGGCAGCGTGTAGGAGATGGTCGTCGAGGGATTGAAGGGGTTCGGGTGGTTGCCGATCCGGAATGTCAGATCGATCGGAGGCGTCTCGACGCCGGTCGTTGTGGACTCGACCACCTCGAGGCGCTGGTTGACCGCAGTCACCAGGACTTCCTGGATCATGCCGGTAGGCCAGATGACCCGCAGCGTCGCCTCGAAGGCATCGCCGATACCGAAGTGACATGTCGTCGGGGCTTGGACGAGGTATCCAGCCGGAGCAACATGACGGACCTGGGTCATTCCGTCCGCTACCAGTTCGACACGAGCGCCGAGACCGTAGCGGTTGGAGTTCGTACCGGAGAGCTTCACCTGCAACCAATTGCCGCCGATGAGTCCGTTGCGGAACATCCGGTTCGGCACGCCTTGCCATGAGTGGTTCGAGACGTACAGATCCAGATCGCCGTCGCGGTCGTCGTCGGCGAACGCTGCTCCCCAGGGTGTCATCGCCGCAGTCGCCAGGTCGCCACACGTGGAGTCGGCGAAGCTCCCGTTGTGCAGGTTCTGGAACAACTTGTTGGTGCCGTCGACATTGGTCAGGAACAGGTCCAGCCAGCCGTCGTTGTCGTAATCACCCCACACGCAGGTGCGGCCGTCGCCCTCGTCGCCGGTGACGGCGTCGGTGGCGTCGCTAAACACGCCCGCGTCGTTGTGGAACAGCTTGTTGGCGCCATCCTTATTCACGACATAGAGGTCCAGCCAGCCGTCGTTGTCGTAGTCTCCCCAGGCGCAGCCCTTGCAACTGGCGGCGAAGTCCACGGGAGCCGCCGACACGTCGATGAAGCCCGCGCCGCGATCGTTGCGGAACAGCTTGTTGGGGCCGTCCTTGATCGTGACGTAGAGGTCGGGATCGCCGTCGTTGTCGTAGTCGCCGAAAGCGCAGCCACGCGACCAGCCGGAGAACGACGCAGGGTCACCGACCAGATCGGTGAACACGCCGCCGTCGTTGCGCAGCAGCTTGCTGCGGGCGTTGTCGCAAGTTAGGTAGAGATCGATGTCGCCGTCGAGATCCCAGTCCGCCCATACGCCGGAAGTGTTCTGGCCGGGATCGCCGAGCGGCCCCTCCGTTACTTCGGCGAACTCACCGCCGTCGTTGCGATAGAGGGCATTGGCCGTACCGTAGTTGACGACGTAGAGGTCGAGATCGCCGTCGTTGTCGTAATCGCCCCAACAACCGGCACGCGAATCGCCTTCGCCGCCGAGGCTCACGTCCAACTTGACGAAGTTCCCGCCGCCGTCGTTGCGGAGCAGCCGGTTGGGCCCGTTGTTGGCGAGGAACAGGTCGTCGTCACCATCGCCGTCGTAATCGCCCCAAGAGACGCTGTGGCCGTCGATGGTGTCGCCTAGGGGGACGGTGGTGGCGTCGGTCCAGAGGCAGCCGGAGACGCCGCCCGAGATAACCAATGAATAAGGGTCGCTCGACTCAGAATCCGCCGTCACGATCATTTCTCCGCTCACCGCCGAGAGGGGCAGCCGCACGACAATACTGTGATCTCCCCAACTCATAATGTCGCCGTCAACCAATCGGTGTCCTGAGAGAGTCACGTTGTGAGTATCCGAACTGCGGGCGCCTGGTCCAGGATCTATCCCGAAAAGGCGGCCGATGATTTCCATATCATCACCTGGAGAAGGCTCAACGGGATCGACCCCATCGATCACAGGGCCGCAGGCGAGCCCTGTCAGCATCGTAGAAGCAACATGCTGTGCACCGGAGATGTCCGTGACCCGCAACGAGATCGTCACCTCACCTGCCGACAGAAGCGAAACACACGGGGTTGGACCCGTTGCCTCGTCGAAGGTACCGTCGCCGTTCAAATCCCATTCGAATCCAAGATTCTCGGTCGGTGTTCCATCGATATCGTAGGAGGCCGTCCCGTCCAGGCACAGCGTTTCCCCCACACAGATCATATACGGCTCACCTGGATTGGCGATAGGCGGCTCGTTCGGCACAGCGTAGAGGACCTCAAACTGGACAATTTCTTGAAAGCCGACACCGTTGCGGACTGTGATCGTAGTGATGCCGGGTCCACAAGCCGTGACAATACCGTTGGGATCGACTTGGGCGATCGAGGGGTTCGCCACTGCATACGTCGTTCCAAGCGTACTCGCTGACACCACAACGTGCTTACCGGACGATGTCTCGCCCGTCAGGAATATCCGAGATGTCTCGCCGGGGCGGTTTACCACCAGATGTGGCGTTGCCAAATTTAATGACGTAAACGGCACCGACGGTTGAATCGTAAAGGTATGGAAGATGCTACTGATGACTTCATCCTCGCCAACGGCGGCAACTTTGATCGCAACGACTCCAACCGTGCCGGAGTCGGGAGTCCAAGTTATCGCACCGGTATCCGGATCTAGTTCTAGGAAAACATCGTCGCCGATCATCACGAAACTAGATGAGACGGGTTGCCCGAAATCGACCTGGATTGGAATCACCGCCCCTTCCGACCATAAACTTCCTGCAGCGGGAGAAAGCACTGTGATCTCACCGACGCGATTAGCTACCGAAAGATCCAAGTAGACAAGACCGAGCTCTGTTTCGACCGGCGGGAGGGATCCGGCCAACGTTACATTGACTCCACTGGGAGCTGGGAAGCCGCTGGAAACTAGGCCGTTGCAGGCGTCGCCCAGTTCAATAATGCGTTCGACTTCATTGGCAATGACCAACTGTTTTGGAGATTCAGTGTGTTCACCAGCAATGCCATTCGAGAATGTAAGGCCTGCACTGTTGAGCCCCCCCACCTGGCTAGAGCGCGGCACAATGTAGTCATGCTGCTCGGCTCCGTAGAGTAGCGTGGGGTACAGATCCCCGAAGCAAATGATGCTTGCTACAGGGAGCATGCCCAACCACCCAGTCTCACCGTGAGCCAAGGCAAATGCATCTGTGCCCCCTACCCCGACGAAGGCATGTGCACGAGTCCGTGACTGACCAAGTGCCATGATTGCGGGGCTAAATGTCTCGAGGTTACGGACAGATTCTCCATATGATCTAGCCGCATTCATTAACTGAAAGCAACCCCACTCAAAAAAGTTATTCTTTGATGTATAGTAGTCTGCAAACCCAGATCCGTAATGAGGTGTGTCGATCGTTATAAGCATATCGACCGAACCTTCATTGTAGTTATCGTCGTTATTGAAGCTCGATTCCGACATCCATTTTCTTGTAAGAAGTCCACCCATACTATGGGCGACAACCTGAACTTGGGAGCACGCAATACCCAAATTGTGGTATATATTGATCCACTTGATTGCCGCTTGCTTAACTAATGGGTAAAGCGCATTAAAGCCGATATGTGTCCGGTTGTCGTAGTCTACAAACTCGTTGCCAACGCCAAGCCGTTGTACCATGGCACTATAGTAACCCGATTCAATCCAAGTGTTTCTGCTGTTCTTCCAGATGCCGTGGACAAAAATGATGGGCGGCCGGTCTAAGTGGATATACTCTTGCTGTTCCGAATCCGGCGAGCCATCATCAGGGCTGAAAGATGCCATGACTCTGAGAGTCCTGGAGTTCAATTCATTTTCCTGCGATGTAAATAAGGATCCCGGTGGCCGGTAGATAATAAACGCCTGCTTCCCTCTGCTTGTAGCATAAGTATGCGCGTCAACAGATATACCTTCGTGGGTTGAATTTAACGGCGTTAGTGAACCGAGAGGCTCGCCTGGATATGTGTCATCGAGTACTCGCACACTCAGTGTGCCCGGCTGGCTTGCAGTGTACCTGAGAAAGAGCCGACTCGTCCCGTCTGTAACACAACGACTGCGTTCGATCCCTCTCGTGGCGACATCCTCAGGATTGATCTGCTGGTTAATGACAGCCACTCTTAGCGAATACGGCGCTGCATCAAGTATGACGAGTGCGCTCGCGATGCAGCCGATAGGATCGCTCCAGGTCGCCGTCGAGTAATCTCCAACTGCGCCGTGCTCATCTATAGACCTGACCTGAACCCGCCAGAGATCGCCGACGACAGTGTCCTCGGCCGGCACTGTTGCCCCATCGTGCTCACCACGATCCGCAAAAGCATCCTCGACATATTGTCCCGTCCCGACGTCGACAAACCACTCGAATTGGTATGTAACGGAGTCGCCATTCGGATCTGGTGGGTTCGGCCCCACGATCTGGACGGTCAAATCGTCATCATTTGCCGGACATGCAGGCATAACTACGAGATCGGGCTCGTATGGGGCCGTATTGCTCTCGCTAAGTGTGTACGTGATCCGCAACTCGCAATAATCCAACGTTGTCGCCCAGTGGTTCTCGTTGTGGTGCATGTCGATATCGCACCATACATTGATGTTGCCATCGTCGATGATCGAACTCATCTGGATGTTGAACGTTGTCACGGACCACGTAGCGTTATTGCCCTGAAGATATCCGGGGTCGAGGAGTGAACCGTCGACATGGATGCCGTCATATTCGCCCTCATACCCATGACTGGTCTCGGAGTCGACATCCCAGGCGACGATCGTCAACGTGGCTTCGTTGATCAGCAGATCTGGATCATCCCAGAATGGGAACGTATGCATCCACCCATAGTTTTGGTTGTACCAACTGTAAATTCCAAACCCATAAGAACCCGGGGGGGTGTAGTTAGGGGGAGTACTGTATTCGTCGATAACCTGGATGAACGTGAAAGATCCATCGGGATTATTGATGATCTGTTGCGATGTCGGTGATCGGAGTTCATTCGGTGGAGGAGGAAGCAATGTCCCGAGATCGTCAGCAGCAATCGCGGAACCGGCGGCCACAATAAAACCCAGCATGAAGGCGAAATACATTGCTAGACGTTTTCGCATGAAGCTCCTCCTAATGACGGAATTACATCGATGCCTCCGGGAATGACGATAAGAGCGAATATTTTTAAAGCGACACAGCCGCAGCAATAGGTTGGGCGAGTTACATAGTGTATTCCAGCGCACATGAGTTGTAAAGATAAATCGAACTGAATTCAGCTCACTATTCTATTGTCGTGTGCATACAAAACACGAAGAGGCGGTTCATTCCCGGCGTTTCTCCTGATCCAGGTAAATTCGACGAGAAGTCGATCCATCAAGGCAGGTTCCCGGGCTCTCTGGTGGCTCTTCGCAGCCAATTTCATTTCTCTCAGGTGACGCTGGGAGGCATGAGGGTGCGATTGTACTGCGTTCATAACAGCAAACATGCGATCAGCACTCTTCAGGCAACGGCCGCATGAATGGCGGCTTGTTAGGTGCTTTTTTCAATAATGGGTATGTCGCATTAGACGTTCGATCGTTCAACATACTAACTTGCGAAGATAGGATTTAAATCGTCCGGAAAACGCCCGGTTTTCGTTTCCGAAAACGGCATTGACTCCCCCTTGATGTTCTGATTCAATTACACGGTTCTTATAAAGAACAGGGAATTTCTTGTCGACGTCCTGTTGTTCATTCCACTTAATGCTTTAATTTACTGGAGGGCTGCGCGTGAAAAAACTTACTCCTACATTACTTTGTCTGATCGTAATCACGATCGCTACAGCTGGAGCTACGAAAGACATCCCTCCTCAAGAAATCACCCTAAGCACAACGATGGCCGTGCTGGATACCGTCCCGGGGTTTCCGTGGGAACAGACTAAAGATGGTGTCACTATTAAGCTCGTTCCTGTTCCATTCGAGCCTTATGTCGTTTATGGCAAGTCGCTCGTTGAAAAACCAAAGGGAATGCTCTCCATTAGTGGCGGCACTGCGTTGAAGTACCTCGTCACAGACGAACCACTATGCTATGGATTTAATCCGGACGACTTGAGTTTTCAACTCCATATCACCAACCACATGACGCATGTACTCCGCTTCGCTGGTTGCGTGGTTTCCTTTACAGCTGACGGAAAAAGTTTACCGCTTAACACTCAAACACAAGATGAGCTCGTTAAATCAATCATCCTGCCGCAGGGTACTTTTGACCTAGTGATCAAAGGACCTAGGATAAGCCCAACGAACCCAGGCGACACCACCAGCATCCTCGACAACACTAAGACGATCATGTTCTCTATATACGATGTCACCACAGAGGTCGATGCAGCAAATAACCCAACAAAAAAAGCAACGTTCGAGTGGATTTTCGCGAATAATCCGAAGGCTGTAAGCGGCATTTTCCTCAAAACGGTAACAGAAGTAAAACTCGAACCAGCAGATGCAGCCAAGCAGAATGGCACAGTTTATACCAAGTAGTTTTGCACATGCGATTCGGCCAATGCTTGCTGGTTACTGATGGGATGTTAGATCCCAAACGTAGCCAGCAAGTTTTTTTACTAAGGGCCTGTCACAAAATAACTGACTCATTTACCTTGCCGCAGTAGCACGGGGATGAATCGTGTAGTTCCAATCTCCATGAAAGCGGTGTCGCTGCAGATTGAGGCTTGCCATCTGTTCGTCCGTGACGAACACGCCGCTCGGATAGCTGTTTTGATCGATCTCCGTTCGCACCCTCAACCCCGTTGTCGTTCGGGTGGACCCGATGAGGCTGACGATGGTTG
>JANOEP010000010.1:0-231985 GCA_031441465.1 bacterium
GCCAAGGTGACGGAGCCGTTCGGTTACATCCTCAAGCCCTATCAGGAGCGGGAACTGCACGTCGTCATCGAGACGGCCCTGTACAAGCATTGCATGGAACGGCGTCAACACGAACTGGAAGACCAGTTCCGGCAAGCGATGAAGTTGAAAGCCGTGGGCCAGCTTGCGGGCGGTGTCGCCCATGCGTTCAACAACCTGCTGACTGCGGCTCTCGGTCACTGCGAGATGATGCTCGACGGCATGAGACCCGACGACCCCTGCTTTGCAAGCGCCCAGGAAATCAAGAGGGCTGTTACCCGGACGGTGCTACTCACGCAAAAGCTGTTGGCCGTTGGCCGCAACCAGATGTTGACACTGCGCCCCCTGTACCTCACCGCCGTGCCCGGCTAGGGCGCCCACCTGGTGTCGGTCAACGACTACCTGGCCCGCCGCGACGCCGAGTGGATGGGCGGCGTCCTGCGCTTCCTCGGCCTGCGCATCGGCTTCATCATCAACAACATGACGCCCGACGAGCGCCGCGAAGCCTACCTGTGCGACGTCACCTACGGCACGAACAACGAGTTCGGTTTCGACTACCTGCGCGACAACATGGCCGTGCGCCGGGAGCACCTCGTCCAGCGCGGCTTCCACTTCGGCATCGTCGACGAGGTCGACTCCGTGCTGATCGACGAGGCGCGCACGCCGCTGATCATCTCCGGCGCCGTCGACAAGTCGACCCACCGCTTCGAGGAGCTGCAGCCCCGGGTCGAGCAGCTCTTCCGGCGGCAGAACCGCCTGGTCAACGACTGGCTCAGCGAGGCCGAGCGCTTCCTGCGCGACGTCAACGAGGACGGGGATCCCGTCGTCGTGGACCAGGACACCGGGCTGCTGCTGCTGCGCATCTCGCGCGGCGCCCCCAAGAACAAGCGCTTCCGCCGGCTGGGCCAGCTGCCGGGCGTGCTGGACGCGGTCCGCCGCACCGAGGAATCCTACATGCGCGACAAGGCGCTCTGGGAGGCCGACGAGCCGCTCTACTACGTGGTCGAGGAGAAGCACCACGGAGTCGACCTGACCGAGAAGGGCCGCGTGGTGCTTTCCGAGGACGAGCCGGACTTCTTCGTGCTGCCCGACCTCGCCCTGCGCGTCGGCGAGATCCAGCAGGACGAGGAGACCGACCGCGACGAGAAGACGCGCCGCATCGACGAGGTGGAACGCTTCTACGCCGTCAAGAACGAGCAGATCAGCAACGTCGACCAGCTGCTGCGGGCCTACACCCTCTACGAGAAGGACGACGAGTACGTCGTCATGGAGGGCAAGATCCAGATCGTCGACGAATTCACCGGCCGCCTGATGCCGGGCCGCCGCTTCAGCGAGGGGCTGCACCAGGCGCTGGAGGCGAAGGAGGGGGTCAAGGTCGAGAAGGAGACCCAGACCCTGGCCACCGTGACCCTGCAGAACTTCTTCCGCATGTACGAGAAGCTCGCGGGCATGACCGGCACCGCGGTGACGGAGGAGGCCGAGTTCGGCGAGATCTACAAGCTGGACGTGGTGGAGATCCCCACCAACGAGCCGGTGCGCCGCGCCGACCAGGACGACATCGTGTTCCGCTCCAAGAAGGAGAAGTTCAACGCCATCGTCGAGGAGGTCGCGCGGCTGCACGAAGCCGGCCTGCCGGTGCTGGTCGGCACCACGACCGTCGAGGTCAGCGAGTTCCTCAGCCGGCTGCTGAAGCGCCGCGGCATCAACCACAACGTGCTGAACGCGAAGCACCACAAGAGCGAGGCCGAGATCGTGGCCGAGGCGGGCCGCCGCGGCGCGGTGACCATCGCCACGAACATGGCCGGCCGCGGCACCGACATCAAGATCGACCTGCGCGACCTGATGCAGCTGCCCGCGGACGCGCCGTTCGACAAGACGACCGCCACCGTCGCGGACGAGCCGGCCGGCCTGCACATCATCGGCACCGAGCGCCACGAGAGCCGCCGCATCGACCGCCAGCTGCGCGGCCGCGCCGGCCGCCAGGGCGACCCCGGCTCCTCCATCTTCTTCCTGTCGCTCGAGGATGACCTGATGCGGCTGTTCAACTCCGATCAGCTCATCAAGATCATGGACCGGCTCGGCGTGAAGGAAGGCGAGGTCATCACCCACCCGATGGTGACCCGGGCCATCGAGAAGGCCGCGCAGCGCGTCGAGGGCCACAACTTCGGGATCCGCAAGCACCTGATCGAGTACGACGACGTCGTCAACAAGCAGCGCGAGGTCATCTACTCCCTGCGGCGCGAGATCCTGTTGGGCGAGGACATCTCCGAGCTGATGCGCGAGGACATCGCGGCCGTGGTCGAGGCCCTGCTGGCCGAACACACCGACCCCGACCGCGCCAACGACGACTGGAACTTCGACGAGCTGGAGCGCGAGTTCCAGTCGCTCTTCCTGACGCCGCTGCCGGTGGCCCGCACCGACCGCCTGACGGTCGGCCACGCGGCGCTCACCGAGGACATGCTCGCGGCGGCCCTCGCCCGCTACGGCGACAAGGAGCTGCGCCTGACCCCCGAGGTCACCCGCCAGCTCGAACGCTACGTCAAGCTGCAGGTCATCGACGAGCACTGGAAGGACCACCTCAACCAGCTCGTGATGCTGCGCAGCGGCATCGGGCTGCGCTCCTACGGCCAGCGCGACCCCCTGGTCGAGTACAAGGCAGAGTCCTACAAGATGTTCCAGGAGCTGATGGGGAACATCGAGCGCGACTCCGTGCGCCTGTTCTACCGCGCCGAACTCGTATCCCGGCCGGCGCCCCCGCCGGTGCCCGAGCCGTCCCGCCTGCAGGCGCGGCACGACGAGGTCGGCTACCTTGGCGCCGGGCACGCAGCGCCGGGCGTCCCGGTGGACGAGGCGGTCGGCGCGCCGGCTTCGGCGACGCCCCCGCCGGGATCGGCGCGACCCGTCCAGCGTCAGGAACCCCGCATCTCGCGCAACGACCCCTGCCCCTGCGGGAGCGGCAAGAAGTACAAGAAGTGCTGCGGCCGGCTCGAATAAATGGGCCACGTGAGGAGACCTGAGTGAAGCTGATCATCGTCGAGTCCCCGGCCAAAGCCAGGACGATCGAGAAGTTCCTGGGGGAGGGCTACGCGGTGGCGGCGAGCTACGGCCACATCCGCGATCTGCCCGGCACCGCGGCCGAGATCCCCGCGTCCTGCCGCGACAAGCCCTGGGCGCGCCTGGGCGTGGACACTGACGACGGTTACCGGCCCGTCTACGTCGTGGCCAGCGAGAGCGCGAAGCACGTCGCCCAACTCAAGAAGCTGCTCAAGGGCGCCGACGAGCTGCTGCTGGCGACGGACGAGGACCGCGAGGGTGAAGCCATCAGCTGGCACGTGCTGGATGTCCTGCAGCCCAGCGTTCCGGTACGGCGCATCGCCTTTCACGAGATCACGCGCCACGCCATCCTGGAGGCGCTGGCCCACCCGCGCGACCTGCACCTGGACCTTGTCCAGGCGCAGGAGGGCCGCCGCATCCTGGACCGGCTCTTCGGCTACACCCTGTCGCCGGTGCTCTGGAAGCGGGTGCGCACCAAGCTCAGCGCGGGGCGGGTGCAGAGCGCGGCCCTGCGCCTGCTCGTCGAGCTGGAAGAGGCCCGCCTGCGCTTCCGCAGCGCCGAGTACTGGGATCTCGAGGCGACCCTGGCCCCGGCCGCCGGCGACGCCTTCACAGCGCGCCTGACGAGCGTCGACGGGCAGCGCCTGGCCGGGAGCAAGGATTTCGACCCCGACACCGGCCTGCTCAAGCACCCCCGCCAGCGCCAGGGCGACGACGGCCCTTCGGGTGTGCTGCACCTCGACGGCGACCTGGCCCGCACCCTGGCCGCGGCGGCGTCCGCGGCGTTGCCCTGGCGGGTGGGGAACGTCGAGCGCAAGGAGTCGCGGCGTCGGCCCAAGCCGCCGCTGACCACCTCGACCCTGCAGCAGGCGGCGAGCAGCCAGCTGGGCTTCACGCCCCGGCGCACGATGCAGATCGCCCAGAAGCTCTACGAGGGCGTCGATCTCGGCGCCGGCGAGCGCGAGGGTCTGATCACCTACATGCGCACCGACTCGCTGACGCTCAGCGAGGAGGCCCTGCGTGGGGCCGCCGAGCTGATCCGCGCCGAGTACGGCCCGGACTACACGCAGGGTCCGCGTCGCTACAAGACGTCGGCGAAGTCGGCCCAGGAAGCCCACGAGGCCATCCGACCCACCGACCTGCGGCGCGCCCCGGACGCCGTCGCGCGCTGGCTGGACAAGGAAGAGCGCGCCCTCTACGACCTGATCTGGCGCCGCACCCTCGCCAGCCAGATGACCGACGCCGTGGTGGACAGCACCGCCGTGGATCTGACCGCCGTCGCCGACGGCCGCCGCCTGGTGCTGCGGGCCAACGGCTCGGTGGTGCGGTTCCCCGGCTTCCTCAAGGTCAGCGGCAAGGAAGACCAGGACACCTTGCTGCCACCGCTGGAGTCGGGCCAGCCGGTGGGGCGCCCCGGGGACGCCGCCGTCCTGCGCACGCTCGCGCCCACGCACCACGCGACGACCCCGCCGGCCCGGTTCACCGAGGCCTCGCTCATCAAGCGGCTCGAAGAGGAGGGGATCGGGCGGCCTTCGACGTACGCGCCCACCATCTCCACCATCGAGCAGCGCGAGTATGCCGTGAAGCGCAAGGGGGCGCTGGTGCCCACCTTCATCGGCATGGCGGTGATCCACCTGCTGCGCAAGCACTTCGACCACTACGTCGACCTGAAGTTCACCGCCCGCATGGAGGAGGCGCTCGACGGCATCGCGGCGGGCGAGGTGAACCGCGCCGACTTCCTGGACGCGTTCTACCGCGGCAGCGCCGCGGAGGGTCGCGGCCTGGTGCGCGACGTCGACGAGCAGCTCCCGCTGATCGACTACCCGGCCATCGACATCGGCAACGATCCGGCGACCGGCGAACCGCTCCAGGTGCGCATCGGGCGGACCTACGTCTACGTCCAGGCCGGCAACGGCGAGGGCGCCCGTCGGGCCACCCTGCCGGTGGACCTGCTGATCGACGAGCTGACCCCCGAGCGGGCCGCCGATCTGCTGGCCGCGCGCGAGCGGGCCGACGAGCCCATCGGCCTGGATCCGGACAGCGGGTTGAACATCTACGTGCGCACCGGCCCGTTCGGCCCGTACCTCCAGCTGGGAGAGGTCGTCGAAGACCAACCCAAACCCAAGCGGGTGAGCCTGGGCCGCGCCGCCGATCCCGCCGCGGTCGACCTGCAGGCGGCGTTGCGCCTGCTGTCGTTGCCGCGGGTGATCGGCATCTGTCCGGAGACCGGGAAACCGGTGCACGCCGGGCTGGGCCGCTTCGGTCCCTACGTCGAGCGGGCGCGCGTCTTCGCGAGCATCGAGAGCACCGAGGCGCTGTTCACGATCACGCTCGAGGAGGCGTTGAAGCGGATCCAGAACAAGAACCGCAAGCCGGTCCTCAAGGAGATCGGGCCCCATCCCGAGAGCGGGGCCCTGCTCCAGGTCATCCAGGGCCGCTACGGACCCTACGTGAGCGACGGCAAGCACCACGCCACGCTCCGCGAGGGCGAGGATCCGCAGGCCGTGACCCTGGAACAGGCCGTCGTGATGATCGCCGCCGCGGTGGTGAAGAAGGGCAGTCGCCCGGCCGGCCGCGCCCGGAAAGCCCCGGCGAAGAAGGCGGCGAGCAAGAAGAAGACGACGACCAAGAAGAAGACGACCAAGAAGGCGGCGGTGAAGAAGAGCACGACCAAGAAGGCGGCACCGAAACAGGCGATCCTCGACAAGGCCCCGGCCAAGAAAACGACCGCCAAGAAAACGACAGCTAAGAAAGCGCCGTCCAAGAAGCCGACGCCCACCAAGTCCGAGCGATGAGCCGAGCCGACGTCCACGTGGTCGGCGGCGGACTGGCCGGCTGCGAGGCGGCGCTCCAGCTGGCCCGGCTGGGCGTGCCCTGCACGTTGCACGAGATGCGCCCGGCCCGCACCACGCCCGCCCACCGCACCGCCGACCTGGCGGAGATCGTCTGTTCCAACTCGCTGAAGAGCAACGAACTCGCCACGGCCTCGGGCCTGCTCAAGGCCGAGCTGGATCTGGCGGGCTGCCGGCTGCTCGGCGCCGCTCGCGGCGCCGCCGTACCCGCCGGCGCGGCCCTGGCCGTGGATCGCGAACGCTTTTCCGCCGCCGTCGCCGCGCTGATCGCGGCCGAACCCCGCATCGCGCTGGTCCGGGACGAAGTCGTGGATTTCGACGATGACCCCGCCTCGCGCTGGATCGTCGCGACCGGCCCGCTGACCTCGCCGGACCTGCACGCGGCGATCGCGCGGCGCGCGGGCGGCGCCGGGCTGCATTTCTTCGACGCCGTCGCCCCGTCGGTGAGCCTGGACTCGCTGGACTGCGACCGGCTGTTCCGCGCCGCGCGCTACGACAAGGGCGAGGCCGACTACTGGAACGCCCCGCTGGACCGCGACGAGTACCACGCCTTCTGCCGGGAACTGGTCGCGGCCGAGCGCGCGGAAGTCCACGACTTCGAGAAGTCCCTGCTGTTCGACGGTTGCCAGCCGGTCGAGGAGATCGCCGACACCGGCCCCGAGACGCTCGCCCACGGACCGCTGCGGCCGGTGGGTCTGCAGGATCCGCGGACGGGGAAACGGGCGTACGCCGTGGTGCAGCTGCGCCAGGAGAACGCCGCCGGGACCATCTTCGGGCTGGTGGGTTTCCAGACCCGGCTGAAACAGGGGGAACAGCGGCGTGTCTTCCGGCTGATCCCCGGCCTGGAACAGGCGGAGTTCGTGCGCTACGGGCAGCTGCACCGCAACCTCTACCTGGACGCGCCCCGCGTCCTGGACGCCAGTTTCGCCCTGCACGGCGACGCCCGGATCCGCTTCGCGGGCCAGATCACGGGTGTCGAGGGCTACGTCGAATCGATCGCCTCGGGCTTGACCACGGCCTGGCTGCTGGCGGCCGATCTGCGCGGCGTCGCTCTGCCGGACTGGCCCGGCGAGACGCTGCTGGGGGCGCTGCTCGACGGGTTCCTGCGCGACGGCACGAGCCGCCGATTCAGCCCGATGAACGCCAACTTCGGCCTGCTGCCGCCCGCGGCCGACGCCGCCCGCGGCCGACGCGGCCGGCAGGAGCGCAAGGAAGCCTTGGCCGCGCGCTCGCTCGCGGCCCTGCGCGCGCACCTGGCCGGCGCCGCGGCGACCGCGTTGCTGGAGCCGTCGCCGGGGCACGATTGACCGGTCGCCGTCGCCTTGCTTGCCGCTCCGGCGGGCCGATGGTAGATTCGCGGGGGAGGTGACCATGGACCGCGTGCAGGAGTTCCGCCGCCATCTGGCGGGCGAAAAGGGGAGCAGCCCGCGGACCGTGTCCGCCTACGGCCGCGACCTCGACGACTTCGTCGGCGACGCGCGCGCCGCCGGCCACCTGCCGGACGATCCCGCCGACGAGCACTGGCGCCGCCTGTTCGCCGAGCGCCCCGCTCTGCGCGACCACCTGGCCCAGATGCGCCGGCGCGGCCGCAGCAAGTCCACCATCGCCCGCCACCTGGCGGCGATCCGCGGCTTCGCCCGCTACCTGCACCTCGACGGGGTCCTGCCGGCCATGCCGCCGGCCCTGTCCGGCGGCCGCACGTCGGCGGGACGGGAGCGGCGCTTGCCGCGCGATCTCTCCGAGGAACTCGTCGAGTCCCTGCTGGCCCTGCCGGACCTGGCGACCCCCCGCGGCCGCCGCGACCGGGCGATCCTGGAGTCCGTCTACGGCCTGGGCCTGCGCCTCGCCGAGGTCGTCGGCCTGGACCTGGGCGATCTGGACCTGCCGGGCGAGCGCGTGCGCGTGCGGGGCAAGGGCGACAAGGAACGCCTGCAGCCTCTGCTGGGCGCCACCACGGTGGCGCTGCTGCTGCACCTCGAAGGCGACCTCGACGACGAGGTCCTGCGGGCCGTGCGCGACGGCACGCTGCGCGGAACCGACCGCGCGCGCCCGGTGTTCGCCGGCCGTGTCGGTCGGCGGATCGCGCGCCGCACGGTGCAGGCGATGGTCGCGCGCCACGCCGGTGAACTGGCGGGATTGCGCGGCGTGTCGCCCCACACCCTGCGCCATTCCTTCGCCACGCACCTGCTCGACGGCGGCGCCGGCATCCGCGTGGTCCAGGAACTGCTCGGGCACGAGCACCTGGCCACGACACAGATCTACACCCACCTCTCCCGGGCCCGCCTGCGGGAGGAGTTCCGGAAAGCCCACCCGCGCTCCGAATGAGCGGGCGCGTCGGGGATCCGGTCAGGACGGAGACGGGAATGCGACGACGCAGCACGACGGTGCTGGCGGTGCTGCGCGACGGCGGCGCGGCGATCGCCAGCGACGGCCAGGTGACGCTCGGCGTCACGATCGTCAAGCACGGCGCGGTCAAGGTACGCCGGCTGTTCGGCGGCAAGGTCCTGGTGGGCTTCGCCGGCGGCGCCGCCGACGCGCTGACCCTGTTCGAAGCGATCGAGGGCCACCTCGAGCGCTCGCGGGGCAACCTGCGCCGCGCCGCCGTGGAGATGGCCCGCCACTGGCGCAGCGATCGGGTGCTGCGGCGTCTGGAGGCCATGCTGATCTGCACCGACGGCAGCGACCTCTACACGATTTCGGGAAACGGCGACGTCATCGAGGGCGAGGAAGGCTGCGCTGCGGTCGGCTCCGGCGCGCCCTACGCCCTGGCGGCGGCCCGGGCCCTGCGGCGCCACTCGTCGCTGACCGCGGCCGAGATCTGCCGCGAGTCCCTGCGCGTGGCGGGCGAGATCTGCATCTACACCAACGACCACGTCACCCTGCTGGAACTCGGCAAGGGGGAGGACGACGCGTGACCCTGCAGTTCGCCAGCGAGGCGTCCACCTGGTCCTGCCGCGCCATCGTCGCGCAGCTCGACCGCCACATCGTCGGCCAGGACAAGGCCAAGCGCGCCGTGGCGATCGCGCTGCGCAACCGTTGGCGGCGGCTGCGGCTGCCGGCCGAGACGGCCGCCGAGATCGTGCCCAACAACATCATCATGATCGGGCCGACCGGCGTGGGGAAGACCGAGATCGCGCGCCGTTTGTCGCAGCTGGCGGGCCTGCCCTTCCTGAAGGTCGAGGCCACCAAGTTCACCGAGAAGGGCTACGTCGGGCGCGACGTGGACTCGATGATCCGCGACCTCGTGGAGGTCGGCATCGCGCTGCTGCGCCGCCGCAAGGAGACCGAACTGCGCGCCGATCTCGAGACGGCGGTCGAGGAGAAGCTCATCGACCTGCTGTTCCCGCCCCTGGCCGCCGAAGGCGGTCCCGAGCGCGAGCAGCGCTGGCAGCGGTCGCGCGAGAAGATCCGCCAGCAGATCCGCGAGCGCGTGCTGGAAGAGAGCAACGTGACGGTCACCACCAGCTCCCAGCGCGTCCCCTTGGCCAACATCTTCACCGCGGCCGGCGAGGAGATGGACGCCTCGTTCGCCGACGGCCTCGGCTCGCTCTTCCCCAAGAAGACCAAGGAGAGCGTGATGACCGTGGCGCAGGCGCGCAAGGTGCTCTCCGACCAGGAACTCGACCGCCGGATCGACCAGGAGCAGTTGGCGCAGCAGGCCCTGGAGCTGGTCGAGCAGGGCGGCATCGTCTTCATCGACGAGATCGACAAGATCGCCTCGTCCGGGCGCGGCGGGCACGGTCCCGACGTCAGCCGCGAGGGCGTCCAGCGCGACCTGCTGCCGGTCGTCGAGGGCGCCACCGTGTCCACCAAGTACGGACCCGTGCGGACCGACCACATCCTGTTCATCGCCGCGGGCGCCTTCCACATGAGCAAGCCGAGCGACCTGATCCCCGAGCTGCAGGGCCGCTTCCCCATCCGGGTCGAGCTTGACCATCTGGCCGAAGAGCATTACCTGCGGATCTTGAGGGAGCCCGACAGCTCGCTCCTGAAGCAGTACCAGGCGCTGCTGGCGACCGACGGCGTGGCGGTCTCCTTCACCGACGAGGCCGTCGAACGCCTGGCCGGCATCGCCATGGAGCTGAACCGCCGCCTGGAGAACATCGGCGCGCGGCGCCTGCAGACCATCATGGCGCAGCTGCTCGACGACCTGCTCTTCGAAGCGCCGGAAGCCGCCGCCGGCGCGGTGACGATCGACGGCGACTACGTGGAGCGGCGACTGGCCGGACTGGTTCGCGACGAGGACCTGAGCCGCTACATCCTGTAACCCGACACGCGAGCGCGCCGGCGAGACCGGCCGCGAGGAGGCACGATGAGTCTCGGACAGAAGGACTTCCTCTCGATCCCGCAGCACACCCCGGCGGACCTGCGGCGCATCCTGGAGCTGGCGAAGCAGCAGAAGCCCCTGGCGCGCCGCCACGAGCTGCCCCACTCGCATCCCAACCGCACCCTGGCCTGCGTCTTCGCCAAGCCCAGCCTGCGCACGCGCGTCAGCTTCGAGACGGCCATGATGCAGCTGGGCGGCCGCTCCCTGTTCATCACCGACAAGGAGATCGGGATGGGCGTGCGGGAGTCCGTGCACGACGTCGCCAAGGTGATGAGCCGCTTCGTCGACGCGATCATGATCCGCTGGTTCGACCACGGCGAGGTCGTGGAGCTGGCGCGCCACGCCGACGTCCCGGTCATCAACGGCCTGACCGACCTGCTGCACCCCTGCCAGGTGATGGGGGACATCCTGACCGTCGAGGAGCACCTCGGGACCATCGAGAACAAGACCGTGGTCATGGTGGGCGACGGCAACAACCTCGCCAACAGCTGGATCAACGCCGCCCGGCGCTTCCCCTTCAACTTCGTGCTGGCCTGCCCGCCGGGCTACGAGCCGGACCAGGCGATCATGGACGCCGCCGAGCAGGACGGCGCCTCGTTCTGCATCACGCACGACCCCCGCGAGGCGGTCGAGGGCGCCCACGTCATCTACAGCGACGCCTTCTACAGCATGGGCCAGGAGGCGGAGGCCGTGAAGCGCCGCGCCGACTTCGCGCCCTACCAGATCACCGCCGACCTGCTGTCCGCCGCCGACCCCAAGCACATCGTGATGCACTGCCTGCCCGCCCACCGCGGCGAGGAGATCACCGACGAGGTGATGGACGGGCCGCACTCGGTGGTCTTCGACGAGGCCGAGAACCGCCAGCACGCACAGCGGGCCATCATCGCCCTGCTGATGGCCTGACGATGCCGCGCCGGCCGCACGCCGCCGCAACCCGGGCGGGGGCCCTGGCCCCCGCCCTGCTGGCGTGCCTGGCCGCGTCCTGCGCCCAGGTGGAGCCGCCGCGCGGCGGGCCCGAGGACCGCACGCCGCCGGTCCTGCTGACCGTCCGGCCGGATTCCGGCGCCGTCGGCCTGCGGGGCGTCGACCGCCTGGAGTTCACGTTCTCGGAGAAGGTCGACCCCCGTCCCGCCCAGCGGTTCTTGAAGCTGTACCCGCCGCTGGAGATCGCCAAGACGAAGTGGCACGGCCGGCGCCGCGCCGAGGTGCTGCTGCGCGACACCCTGCCGGCGGACACGGTCGTGGTGGTGGAGATCCCGCGCGGCCTGCCCGACGCCCACCGCGTCCCCTCCGACCGCACCCGCCGTTTCCCCGTCGCCACGGCCGACAGCCTGCCGCCTGGCAGGATCGTCCTCATGGCCGTCTACCACGACGGCGCGGCCCGCGACGCCGTGCTCGAGCTGTACCCCGCCGAGCCGGAGTCGCTGCCCTGGAACCGGCGAGAACTGGCGCGGCGCGCCGAGGCGGACACCACCGGACGCATCGAGGTGCCCTGGCTGCCGGCGCCCGGCGGGCCGTGGGTGGCCCGGCTCTTCCTGGATGAGAACCACGACCTGCGCGTGGGGGAAAGCGAAGCCCAGCGCCTGCTGCCGGGCGACTACACCACGACCGGTGAGGCGCCGCGCACGAACCTCGGCACGGTCCGCCTCTTCGCGCCGCGCGATCCCGGCAGCGTGCTGGGTTTCTATCCGGCCCTGGCCGAGTCGGCGCGGGCCCTGTTCGGCTGGACCGCCAAGGTCGCCGAACTGGACACGGGATTCGTGCCCGTCCACGCCGGCGCTTCCGACCCGCCACGACGGCGGGTCGCGGTCGGGGACACGACCGTCTGGGACCAGGCCGGGCCCGGGGCGGTCCGGATCGTCCTGTTCGCGGACCTCGACGGCGATAGCCTGCTGAGCGCGCTGCCTGATTCCACCGCGCTCGCCGACAGCGTGGTCTGGACCTGGGAACCCTACGCCGTCGCCGATTCCCTGGCCGTCGAGCCGGGAATGCCCCTGACGCTCACGCTGCCGTGGGTGCCGACGCTGGGGACCCCCTGCCCGGCAGCGCCGCCGGTGCGCCCGACGGCGGCAACGGCGCCGTCCGACACGCTGGCCGCGGCGGTCGCGGACACGACCACGACCGCCCGCGAACCCGCCCCCGAGATCCAGGAGGAGCCGTGACGCCGCGACTGCCCTTCGTGAAGATGCACGGCGCCGGCAACGACTTCATCATGGTCGCCGCCGCCGATCTCAGCCCCGGCAAACCGCTCGGACGTGACCGCGTCGCCGCGCTCTGCGACCGCCGGCGCGGGGTCGGCGCCGACGGCCTGATCGTGGTCGGGCCGGCCGCCGGCGCGGATTTCGGCATGACGTATTACAACAGCGACGGCGGCGAGGCCTCGATGTGCGGCAACGGCGCCCGCTGCGCCTTCGCCTTCGCGCGTGCCCGCGGCCTCATCGACCGTGAAGGCACCTGCGCGTCGGCGAGCGGACCGCTCCGCGGCCGCTGCGAGGACGACGGCCTGGTGAGCGTGGACCTGACGCCGCCCCGCGGCCTGGCGCTCGGGGTCGCGGCCGCCGGCGGACACCCCTTCGACGAACTGCACCGCGCCGACACGGGCGTGCCGCACCTGGTGGTGCCGGTGGGCGACGTCGGCGACGTGGATGTGCCGCGCTGGGGTGCCGCGCTGCGTTTCGACGCGGCCTTCGCCCCCGACGGGACGAACGTCAACTTCGTCGCGCCCGCCGGCGCCGCTTGGCGCATCCGCACCTACGAGAGGGGCGTGGAAGCCGAGACCCTGGCCTGCGGCACCGGCGCCTCGGCCACGGCCCTGGTGCTGTGGAAGCTGGGGCGCGCCGCGTCGCCGGTCGTCTTGTTGACACGTGGCGGCGATCGGCTGACCATTGCGGTCACGCCGGACGGAGATTCCGTGCGCCTGCGCTTGAACGGTCCCGCGGTCACGGCGTTTTGCGGGGAGGTCGAACGGGATGTCTGAAAAGCGATTCCTGCCGCAGGGTGTCTACACCGCCCTGGTGACACCCTTCCGTGACGGCGATCTGGACAAACCGGCCTGGGAACGCCTGGTGGCGCGCCAGGTCGAGGCCGGCGTGGCGGGTCTGGTGCCGGTGGGCTGCACGGGGGAGGCGGCGGCCCTCGACCGCGCCGAGCGGGAGTGGCTCGTGCGGGCCTGCGTCGCGGCCGCGAAGGGCCGCTGCGTCGTGGTCGCCGGCGCCGGTTCCAACGTGACGCGGACCACGATCGCGCAGACCCGCGACGCGGCCGCCTGGGGCGCCGACGCGGCCATGCTGATCTCCCCCTACTACAACAAGCCGCAGCAGCACGGACTGATCGCCCACTACGGCGCCGTGGCGCGCGAGGTGGACCTGCCCCTGATCCTGTACAACGTGCCCGGCCGCACGGCGGTCAACATCCTGCCGGCGACCGTCCGCACCCTCGCCGCGGAGAACAACGTCGTGGCGGTGAAGGAGGCCAGCGGCAACCTGGAACAGATCGCCGAAGTCTGCGGAATCCCGGACCTGCAGGTCTTTTCCGGCGACGACGGCCTGAACCTGGACGTGTACGCCCTCGGCGGCGCGGGCACCGTCTCGGTCGTCAGCAACCTGCTGCCGCGGACCCTGGTGCGAACCTGGACGGCCTGGCGCGCGGGGGAGACGGTGCGTGCCCGCGAACTCGCCGCGCGGACCCAACCGATCGTCGAGGCCTGCTTCCGGGAGACCAATCCCGTGCCGGTCAAGGAACTCCTCGCGCTCATGGGGCTCTGCACCCACGACCTGCGGCTGCCGCTGGTCCCGGCCCTGCCGGAGAACCGGGCTTGGCTGCAGCAGGTCCACGCGGGGCAGCTCGGCGAGTTGCTGGCCGGGGAGGGGTCATGATCCACGTCAGCGTCCATGGCGCCGGGGGGCGCATGGGCCGGCTGGTCACCGAACTGATCGAGGGCACCGAAGGCTTCGGCCTGGCCGCCCTGGTGACTGAAGTCGGGCACGAGCAGCCGGCCGGGGTCTTCCACCCGCGTCTGCCGCTGACCCCCCAGGACCGCCTCGCCGCCGTCCACCCGCGCGGCGGCGTGATCGTCGACTTCTCGCTGGCGCCCGCGCTCGACGGGCTGCTGGAGGGCGCGGCGGCGACCGCGGCGCCCCTGGTGATCGGGACCACGGGTCACGACGAGGCACAGTTGGCCCGTCTCCGCGCCTACGCGCAGACCCACGCCGTGGTGCTGTCCAGCAACTTCAGCGTGGGGATCCCGACCTTGCGGCTGCTGCTGGAGAAACTGGCCGACGTGCTGCCCGAAGGTTTCATGCCGGCTCAGGTCGAGACGCACCACCGCCACAAGCAGGACCGGCCCAGCGGGACGGCACGGGCGCTGGCCCGCACCTGGGAAGACCGCCGCGGCGCCGGCACGGTGCCCACCAGCAGCCTGCGTATCGGTGGCGTGACCGGCGAGCACACCTGGATCTTCAGCGACGACGAGGAGACGCTCGTCCTGACCCACCGGGCCCATTCGCGCCGGGCGTTCCTGCGCGGGCTCGTGCCCGCGGTGCGTTACGCGGCGCAGGCCGGTCCGGGTCTGGTCACCATGGAGGACGTGCTCGGCGTCCCGCGGCGCGGTTCGACGGCATAACGAAGGCGGGACCCCGTGACGGGGTCCCGTGAAGATGCGGTGCGGCGCCGGGCGGATCCCTACTTGGCGTAGAGGGCGGCCATGCGGGCCTTGAGGCGGGAAGCGCGCTGCTTCGGGATGACGCCCTTGCGGGCCTGGACATCCAGCAGGCTGTAGATGGCGCTGAGGGCTTCGGGCGTCTTCTCGGCCAAGTGGGCCGCGGCGCGGAAGTTCTTCAGCTCGGTGCGCATCCCGCTGCGGTTCTGGCGGTTCACCAGGCGCTGGCGGGTGCTCGTCTTCAGGCGCTTCTTACAACTCTTGTGATGCGGCAACGTTGGACCTCCTTCAGGACAACCGTCAAAAACTAGCAGGGACCCTTGCCGATGTCAAGCCTGGACCGGGAAATCGACGACCGCGACGCCCTGCGGGACCGCCTGGCGGGCCTGCCGGACTCCCCAGGCGTGTACCTCCACAAGGACGCCCGCGGCAAGGTGCTGTACGTGGGCAAGGCGGTGCGCCTGGCGTCCCGGGTCCGCTCCTATTTCCAGGACACCGACAAGGACCCCAAGACCGCCCAGCTGGTGCGGCGGATCGCGGACGTCGACTACATCGTCACCCGCAGCGAAACCGAAGCCCTGGTGCTCGAGGACCAGCTCATCAAGGAATACCGGCCCCGCTACAACATCCGCCTGAAGGACGACAAGCGGTACCCCTACCTGCGCATCACCCTGCAGGAACCCTTCCCGAGGGTCGAAGTGGTGCGGCGCCTCGCGGACGACGGCTCCCGTGTCTTCGGCCCCTACACCAGCGTGCGGGCCATGCGCGAGACGCTCCAGCACGCCCTACGGATCTTCCAGGTGCGGACCTGCGAGCTGGACCTGCCGGAACAGACCGTGCCGCGCCCCTGCCTCGACTGGCAGATCGGCCGCTGCAGCGCGCCCTGTGTCGGCTACGACGGGGCGGCGTCGTACCGGCGCAAGGTAGAGGCCCTGGTCCGGTTCCTGGAGGGGGAGGACGCCTCCCTGGTCGCGGAGCTGAAGTCCGAGATGGCCGACCACGCCGCCGCTCGGCGCTACGAAGAGGCCGCCCACGTTCGCGACCGGCTGCGGGTGCTAGAAACGACGCTGGGCGCGCTCAGCCCCATCCTCGGTCTGACCGGCGACCTCGACGCCTGCGGCGTGGCCCGCGATGGTACGCGAGCCTGCGGCCTCGTGCTGCGGATCCGCCGGGGCCGGGTCCTGACCAGCCACGAATTCCACCTCGAGGACCGGCTGGAGAGCGAGACGCCCGCCTTCCTGGTGCAGTTGCTGCGCGAGTACTACCCGCGCGCCGGCGACCTGCCGCCCCTGGTGCTGCTCGCGCACGACATCCCCGACCTGCAGGCCTGGACCGAGCGCCTGACGGACCTGCGCGGGCGCCCGGTGAAACTGGTCCGGCCGTTGCGCGGCCCCAAGCGCGACGTCGTCGCCATGGCCTCGGCCAACGCCCTGCACAAGCTGGAAGCGCGTCGGCTGAAGGACCTGTCCTCGCCGCGCCGCGCCGCGCCGGAAAGGACCGCGGCCCTGCAGGCGGCGCTCGGCCTGCGCGCCCTGCCCGAAACGATCGAGTGCTTCGACATCTCCAATTTCCAGGGACGTGAAACCGTCGCCTCCCTCGTTTACTTCCGCGGCGGCAGCCCGCTGAAGTCGCGTTACCGGCGCTTCCGCATCCGGACCGTCTCGGGGATCGACGATTTCGCCTCGATGCGCGAGGTGCTGCACCGCTACTACGCGCGCTTGCTCGAGAAGGGCTTGCCGCCGGCCGACCTGGTCCTGATCGACGGCGGCGCCGGTCAGCTGAGCGCCGCCCGCGCCGCGCTCACGGAGTTGGGCCTGCACGCCGTGGAGCTGATCGGCCTGGCCAAGCGCGAGGAGCTCATCGTGCGCGAGCGCGGCCTGCCGCCCCTGCGGCTGCCCCGCACCAGCGGGGCGCTGCAACTGCTGCAGCAGGTCCGCGACGAGGCGCACCGCTTCGCGATCACCTACCACCGCCTGCTGCGCGAGCAGCGCACCACCGGTTCGGTCCTGGACGCCGTGCCGGGCATCGGCCGGGTGAAGAAGCTGTCCCTGCTGCACCATTTCGCGTCGGTCGACGAGATCCGGCGCGCGTCGGCGCAGCAGCTCACCGAGGTGCGCGGCCTCGGCGTCGCGGACGTCGAGCGCCTGCTCTCCTTCTTCGCCGCCGAACAGGAGGCCGGCTCATGAGCCGCGCCTGGGACGAGGCCCTCGCCGCCTTCCTGGCCCACGCTTCAGCGGAGAAGGGATTGGCCTCTGGCACGCTCGAAGCCTACGCCCGCGACCTGCAGTCCTGGCGCGCCTGGGCCTGCGCCCGCGAACTGGGAGACCCGGCGACAGCCGTCACGTCCGACCTGAGGGCGTTCCTGCTGGACGCCGCCGACCGCCTCGGCCCGCGCTCACGCGCCCGGCTGGTCTCGACCCTGCGCTCGTTCCACCGCTTCCTGGCGGCGGAGGGGCACGCCGTCGGCGACCCCACCCTGCTGATCCTGGCGCCGAAGATCGGGCGCAAGCTCCCGGTCGTCCTGTCGGGCGCCCAGGTCCGGGCGCTGCTGGAAGCCCCGCCCGCGAACGAGCCCGCGGGCCTGCGCGATCGGGCCGTGCTGGAAGTCCTCTACGGTTGTGGGCTGCGCGCGAGCGAACTGTGCGGGCTCGACGTCACGGATCTCGACCGCCGGGACGCTTCGCTGCGGGTGAGGGGCAAGGGGAGCAAGGAACGCCTGGTCCCGGTCGGCCGGCCGGCGCTCGCGGCCGTCGCCGCCTGGCTGGCGCGGGGGCGGCCGGAGATGCTCGGCAGCAAGCCCACGGCGGCCCTCTTCGTCAACGCGCGCGGCGGCCGCCTCTCTCGCGTGGCGGTCTGGGGGCTGGTCAAACGCTGGGGCGCGGCCAGCGGCGCGCCCGAGACGCTCACCCCCCACGTGCTGCGCCACACCTACGCCACGCACCTGCTGGAGGGCGGCGCCGACCTGCGCGTCGTGCAGGAACTGCTCGGCCACGCCGCCATCACCACCACCGAGATCTACACCCACGTCGACCGGGCTTTCGTGGCCGAGGCCTACCGCAGCGCCCACCCGCGGGCGCGGCGGCGCCGGCTTTGACAGGCACCGCCGCCGATGGTACTGTAGCCCCTTGCTCGCCCGCACGCGGGCCGACCGGCCCGGCGGCAGCCGGGGCGCGATCCCTGACCACGTCCCCGAGGAACCCACCCGTGACCAAGAAGATCATCCTCAGCGGCAACCGTCCCACCGGGCGCCTGCACTGGGGCAACTACACCGGCGCGCTGGAGAACTGGATCCGGCTGCAGGACGAGTACGACTGCTATTTCATGGTGGCCGACTGGCACGTCCTGACCACGGCCCTGGACAAGTCGCACGAGATCCGTGACAACTCCCGCGAGATGATCCTGGACTGGCTCGGCGCCGGGTTGGACCCCGACCGTTCGGTGCTGTTCGTGCAGTCCTCCGTCAAGGAGCACGCCGAGCTGTACCTGGTGGCCTGCATGCTGATCTCCCTGGGGCGGCTGGAGCGCAACCCGACGTTCAAGGAGCAGGTCCGCGACCTCGATCTCGCCGGCGAGATCAGCTTCGGCCACCTGGGCTACCCCGTCCTGCAGGCGGCGGACATCCTGGCCTACCGCGCGCACGCCGTGCCGGTGGGGGAGGACCAGCTGCCGCACCTCGAGCTGTGCCGCGAGATCGCGCGACGCTTCAACCACCACTTCGGCGACCTCTTCCCCGAGCCGGAAGGCCTGGTCACCAAGTTCGGGCGCTTCCCGGGCACCGACGGGCGCCGCATGAGCAAGTCCCTGGGCAACGCGGTGGAGATCGCCGCCCCGGCCGAGGAGATCCGCGCGAAGCTCAAGACCGCGTTCACCGACCCGCAGCGCCTGCGCCGTAGCGACCCCGGCAATCCCGACGTCTGCGCGGTCTACATTTGGTACCAGAAGTTCCTGCCCGCCGAGGTGGAGCAGACGGCGGCCGAGTGCCGCACAGCGCAGCGTGGCTGCGTCGACTGCAAGAAGCGCCTGGCCGACGGCGCCATCGCGTACTTCGCCCCCTTGCGCGAGCGGCGCGCCGAATTCGAGAGCCACCCGGACCGCGTCGCCGAGATCGTGGACGCCGGTTGCGCCCGCGCCCGCGCCGTCGCCGCGGACACCCTGACGCGCGTGCGCGACGCCATGGGCGTCGGGTAGGAGGCCCCGTGCAGGATACCGCGCCCACACCCGAAGTCCCGACACCGCCCGCCGGCACACCCATCTCCTGGGATCTGCCGCCGGAGCTGGAGTATTTCCAGGCGAGCGAGGCGTACCGCGTCGACCTGCCGGACTTCAACGGCCCTCTGGATCTGCTGCTCTATCTGATCCAGAAGGACGAGATCGACATCTACGACATCCCCATCTCGCGGATCACCGAGCAGTTCCTGGCCTACCTCGAACTCATCCAGGCCCTCTCGCTCGACACCGCGGGCGACTTCCTGGTGATGGCGGCGACCCTGCTGCGGATCAAGGCCCGGTTGCTGCTGCCCTCCCCGCCGCAGGACGAGGAGATCGACGAGGAGGACCCGCGCGCCGAACTCGTCCGCCGGCTGCTGGAGTACAAGCGCTACAAGGAGATGGCGGCCAGCCTGCAGGCGCTCGAGCACGAGCGCAGCCGCCTGCACCTGCGCCAGCAGCGCTACCCGTTCCTGCGCGAGAACGCCGAACCGCCGCCGTTGCGCCTCGGCATGTTCGAGCTGCTCAGCGCCCTGAGCGAGGTCTTCGACCGCGTCAGCAAGGAACTGGTCCACAACGTCGTGCGCGAAGTCTTCACGGTCGCGGACAAGGTGCGCCTGATCCGGCGCCGCCTGGCCGAGGAACGGACCGTGCGCTTCGACGACCTGTTCCGCGACGACGCCATCAAGATGGAAGTCGTGGTGACCTTCATCGCCATCCTGGAACTCGCCAAGCTCAACCTCGTGCGCATCGTGCAGACCGAGGTCAACGGCGCCATCTGGGTCCAGTCGGCGCCCGGCGTGGATTTCGGGTCCGACAAGGAGTCCTGGGACGAGCGGACCACGGAGGCCGACCTCGCACCGGCGGTCGGCAAGGCGACCGGCACGGCGATCGACGCCGCGGAGGCAAGCGCATGAAGCAGGATCTCGAGGCCCTCCTGTTCGCCACGGACACGCCCCTGGGCGCGGCCCGGCTCAAGCCGCTGTTCCCCGGCGCCGAGGCGAAGGATTTCCGCGAGGCGGTCGACGCCCTCAACGCCGAGTACGAGCAGCAGGGCCGGTCGTTCACGGTCGTCGAGTTCGGCGGCGGCTGGCAGCTGGCCTCGCGTCCGGAGTACGCCGGCCTGATCCAGCAGCTCTACCGCGGTCGGCGTTTCGTGCGGCTCTCGCAGGCCGCGCTGGAAGTCCTGGCGGTCATCGCCTACCGCCAGCCGGTCACGCGGATGGAGATCGAAGAGATCCGCGGCGTCCAGGTCAGCGGCGTGCTCGCGACTTTGGCGGAGCGCGCCTTGATCACCGTGGCCGGCCGCAGCGACAGCGTCGGCAACCCCATCCTCTACGGCACGACCCGTGAATTCCTCAACCACATGGGGATCAAGGGTCTCCACCAGCTGCCGCCCCTGCCCGAACTCGCCGGCATCATCGGCGACCGCGAGGAGATCAAACGCTTCGCGCAGCAGCTCGGCGAAGAGATCACCGACGAGGACTTCGAGACCGTCGCCATCCGCGGCGACGAGATCCTCGTCGTGTCCGCGGAACCGGCGGCACCGGACGATCCCGTCGAACCGGCCACGTCGAACGGGGCAGACGAGCCCGCGCCGACGTCCGGCGAACCCTACGAACTGGAAATTCCCGAGGCCCATGGCACCGACGCCTGACGCCGACTCCCTGCGCCTGAACCGGTTCCTGGCCCGTGCGGGATTCGGCTCCCGTCGTTCCGTTGAGGACCTGATCGCCGCCGGCCGCGTCCGCATCGACGGCGAGGTCGCCGCGAGCCCGGGCTGCCGCGTCGCGCCCGGATCCCGGGTCACGGTCGACGGGGGGGAGGCGACCTGGCCCACCACCTGGCGCGTGCTCGCCCATCACAAGACCCTCGGCGTCGTCACCAGCCTGCGCCAGCAGGGCCTCGCGCCCTGCCTCGCCGGCGTCGCCGCCGCCGCCGGCTTCGCCCCCGGGCTCGTCCCCGTCGGCCGCCTTGACGCCGACACCACCGGCTTGCTCATTTGGACCGACGACGGCGAACTCGCGCAAGCCCTGCTGCGGCCGCGGCGGCAAGTCTGGAAGCGCTACGAGGTCCGGATCGGCGCGGCCCTGCCGGCGGCGGCGCGGCCCCGCCTGACCGACGGCGGGATCATGCTCGACGGGCGGCCTTGCCTGCCGGCCCGGCTGCAACCGTCCGGCCGCGACCCGCGCCGCTGGGTCCTCGAGATCCAGGAGGGGCGCAACCGGCAGGTCCGGCGGATGTTCGGCGCCGTCGGGATGACGGTCCTGGGACTGCACCGCACCGCGATCGGTCCGGTGTCGCTCGGGGAACTGCCGCCGGGGAAGTTTCGGGAACTGACGACTGGGGAGATCGCGGCCCTGCGCAACGCCGCCGACGGCGGCGCCTGAGCGGGCCGGCCACGTCACGCTCGGACGAGGAGGAATTCATGGACTACACGCGCCTGTTCCGCCCCGGGATCCTCGCCACCCGCCCCTACACGCCCGGCAAACCCATCAGCGAGGTCCAACGGGAACTCGGACTGGACAGCGTGATCAAGCTCGCCAGCAACGAGAACCCCGAGGGTCCCCTGCCCTCGGTCGTCGCCGCGGTCCACGCGGCCCTGGCGGATCTGAACCGCTACCCCGACGCGGCCTGCCACGAACTCGGCATGGCCCTGGGCGCGACGCTGGGCCGCGACCCCTCCTGGCTGCTGTTCGGCAACGGCTGCAACGAGATCATCGACATGTTCATCCGGGCCCTGGTCTCGCCCGGGGAAAACGTGGTCTTCGGCCACCCGAGCTTCATCGTCTACCCGCTGACCTGCGCGGTGCACTTCGAGTGCGGCCGGCCGGTGCCCCTGCGCGACGATCGCCACGACCTGCCGGCGATGGCGCGCGCCGTCGACGGCGCGACCAAGCTGGTCATCGTCTGCAACCCGAACAACCCGACGGGAACCTACAACACCGCGGCCGAGTTCCGGACCTTCCTGGCGGACATCCCGCCGGAGGTCATCGTCATGGTGGACGAGGCCTACGTCGAATTCGTCGTGGCGCCCGATTACCCGCGCACGCTGGAACTGCTCGACGCCCACCCGAACCTGGTGATCAACCGCACCTTCTCGAAAATCCACTCGCTCGCCGGCTTGCGGGTCGGCTATGCTGTGGCCCATCCCGGCCTGATCGCCGAGCTGCACAAGACCCGGGAGCCGTTCAACGTGAACTCGCTGGCCCAGGTCGCGGCGATCGCGGCGCTGCACGAGAAGTCGGAAACCCTGGCCCGCGCCGCGCGCAACCGCGCGCAACTCGAGAACCTCGCCGCCGAACTCGCGGCCCTCGGCCTCGAAGTGACGCCGTCCCAGGCCAACTTCCTGCTGGTGCGGGTGCCGGGGAACGCGACGATCATCACCCGGGAATTGATGGGCCGCGGGGTGATCGTGCGCCCGATGAACGCCTTCGGCCTGGGCGAGGGCGCGATCCGCATCAGCGTGGGCCTGCCCGACGAGAACCGGCGCTGCCTGGAGGCGCTCAAGGAGATCCTGGCGTGAGTTCCGATCCGCAGCTGAAACCCGAGCCGCAGCCGACGCCGGCGGCGCGCGTCGCCGACGAGCGGTACCCCCGCAGCGGGCGCGCGCCCGGACAGGACTCGACGCTCGTGCGCGTGGGCGCCGCCGTGTTCGGCGGTCCGCGACTGGTCGTGGCCGCGGGGCCCTGCGCCGTGGAACCGAGCGGGACGCTGCTGACCACCGCCCTGGCCGTGCGCGACGCCGGCGCCACGCTCCTGCGGGCCGGCGCCTACAAGCCGCGCACGTCCCCGTACGACTTCCAGGGCCTCGGCCGCGAAGGGCTGGTTCTGCTGGCCGAAGCCCGGGCCGCGACCGGCCTGCCGGTGGTCACCGAGGTCCTCGACCCGCGCGACGTCGAAGCCGTGGCCGCCGTCGCGGACATGCTGCAGATCGGCAGCCGCAGCGTGCAGAATGTGCCCCTGCTGCGCGAGGTCGGCCGCAGTGGCAAACCGGTCTTGCTCAAGCGCGGCATGATGACCACGGTGCACGAGTGGCTCAGCGCCGCCGAGTACGTCCTGTCGGCCGGCGGCCGCGACCTCGTGCTGTGCGAGCGGGGGATCCGCACCTTCGAGGACGCCACGCGCAACACCCTCGACCTGAACACCGTGGTGCTGCTGAAGCAGCGCACGCACCTGCCGGTGATCGTCGATCCCAGCCACGCCTGCGGCGACGCGAACCTGGTCGCCGCCCTGTGCCGCGCCGCGGTCGCCGCGGGTGCCGACGGCCTGCTGATCGAAGTGCACGTCGACCCCGGCCAGGCGCTGAGCGACGGCGCCCAGTCGCTGGATCCCGTCGCCTTCCGCGCCACGATGGACGCCTGCCGGGCCGTGGCCGCGGCCGTGGGCCGTGAAATCTGACCCGGGGCGCGGCCCCGGCGACCCGGATCGCGGCACCCGCACCACCGACTCCTGCATCCTCGAGTCCTACGGTCCCGTGCCGCCCGACACCGTCGTCGCCATCGACGGCCCCGCCGGCTCCGGCAAGTCCACGACCGCCCGCACCCTGGCCGAGCGGCTCGGGCTGCTCTACGTGGATTCCGGCGCCATGTACCGCGCCCTGACCTGGGCTGCCGCCGCCGCCGGCGTCGATCCAGGCGACGAGGCGTCCCTGCTGCACCTGCTCGACCACGCCGATCTATCCCTGAGGGCGAACCGCGGGGAGACTGCGGTCTTCTGGAACGGGTGCGACATCTCCGCTGCGGTGCGCACGCCCGAGATCGAAGCCCAGGTCTCGGCCGTTTCGGCCCACGCGACGGTGAGGGAGCGGATGGTCGTCCGGCAGCGCGCCATGGGGCGGCGCCAAGGCGTGGTCATGGAAGGGCGCGACATCGGCACGGTGGTCTTCCCGCTGGCTTCGGCGAAGATCTATCTGGACGCCACCCTCGAGGCCCGTGCCGAGCGCCGCCTGCGCCAGCACCGCCGCCGCGGTCTGACGGTGGATCGGGGAGAGGTCCGGCGCGAGGTGGAGGCCCGCGACCGGCGCGACAGCGAGCGCGCCGCGAGTCCCCTGCGCATCCCGCCGGACGCGATGGTCATCGACAACAGCACGCTGACGCTCGACGACCAGCTCGAGGCCACCGAGGCCGCGGTCCGGCGCCTGCTGGCCTACCAGCGTCCGGCGATCGGGCACCGGGAGGGCGAACTGTCCCTGCGCTACCGGATGGCCTTCGCGGTCTTCGGGTCCGTGGGACGTTTCACCGGCCTGCGGCTCGTCGGCCGCGAGCATGCGGACCTGCACGGCTGCATCCTCGCGCCCAACCACGTCAGCCACTGGGATGCGCCCATCATCGGCGCGGCCCTGGCCGGCAAGAACCACATCCGCTCGATCGCGAAGGAAGAGCTGTTCCGGCTGCCGCCGTCGGCCCTGTTGTACCGCTTCCTCTACGCGATCCCCATCAAGCGCAACATCTACGACACGGCGGCCTTCGATCAGGCCGCCGGTTTCCTGGCCCGGGGCCAGAACCTGCTGTTCTTCCCGGAAGGGATGCGACGCATCTACGGCGAACCCGGTCCGGTCCGCAACGGGTTGGGCCTGCTCATGCAGCGCACCGGGGCGCCGGCCGTCCCGATCTACATGCGGGGGACCTTGGCGCCCGAGCCGGGCGGGAGCCCGCGGTCCCCCCTGGAAGTCTCGTTCGCCCCGGCCATTCGGCTGCACGCCCTGCCGGTGCTGAGCCGCCGCCTGGAGCCCAGAGCGCTCAGCCGCGAGATCGGCCGGCTTTTCGAAGCGATCTACTGGGAACTCCAGGAACGGTCCGGCGACCGTCATCCGTTCACCGAGTGGGAGTTGGAGGCCACCGCGCGCGTCCGGGCCGGAATCATGCGGAAAGAGGCCCGCACTTTCCGCAACCGGCGCCCCCTGTGAAGGCGGACGGGACCTGACGTCCCGGCCCGCCGCCGTCCTTGCCAAAGCCGCCTTACTCGTGTATATTCCGCCACATGCCCGGCCGATCGTCGGGTAAATCCGTCTTTTAGGAGGAACCACACAATGAGTCCCAACCCCAACTCGGGGGGTTCGTCTGCACGCCATTCGAACTCTTCCGGATCCGACCGTCCCCTGCCGTCCCGCAAGTGGCGCGAGGAGCAGGACGACGACTACCCGGCTGCCCGGGTCCCGACCACGCCGAAGCTGACCACCGAATTCGACGCCTCGAGCATCGTCAACCGCGACTATGACGACGACGGCGACGCGGCCAACTTCGACATGCTGGCGCTGCTGAACCAGTACGAGCAGACGCTCAACGAGATCCAGGAGGGGCAGATCCTCCAGGGCACCGTGGTCGAGGTGCGCGAGAACGAGGTCCTGCTCAACATCGGCTTCAAGAGCGAGGGCGTCATTCCCATCGAGGAATTCGGCGCCACGCAGATCAAGGTCGGCGACACCTTCGACGTGTTCCTGGAACACCTCGAGGACCAGGACGGCCTGGTCGTGCTGTCGAAGGAGCGGGCGGACTTCCTGAAGGTCTGGGACAAGATCAAGCAGGCGCACGAAAACGGCGAGGTCGTCAAGGGCGTCGTGGACCGCCGCATCAAGGGCGGCCTCGTGGTGAAGCTGTGGGACGTCGACACGTTCCTGCCCGGCTCCCAGGTGGCCCTGCGGCAGGTGCCGGATCTGGACCAGCTGATCGGCAAGGAGATCGACTGCCAGATCATCAAGAAGAACAAGCGGCGCCGCAACGTCGTGGTCAGTCGCCGCATCGTGCTCGAGCGCGAGCGCGAGGAGAAGAAGAAGAACCTGATGTCCGAGCTCGACAAGGACCAGGTGCGCAAGGGAATCGTGAAGAACATCACGGATTTCGGCGCCTTCGTGGACCTCGGCGGGATCGACGGGCTGCTGCACATCACCGACCTGTCCTGGGGCCGCGTCAAGCACCCCAGCGAGGTCGTCAACATCGGTGACGAGATCCAGGTCAAGATCCTGGACTTCGACCGCGACCGCGAGCGCATCTCCCTGGGTCTCAAGCAGCTGCAGAACTACCCGTGGGAGAACGTCGAGGCCAAGTACCCCGAGAAGGCCATCGTCCAGGGCAAGGTCGTTTCGATCACCAACTACGGCGCCTTCGTGGAGCTGGAGGAGGGCATCGAGGGCCTGATCCACATCAGCGAGATGTCCTGGACCCGGCACATCAAGCACCCGAGCAAGATCCTGTCCATCGGCGACGACGTCGAGGTCATGGTCCTGAAGATCGACAAGGGCAACGAGAAGATCTCCCTCGGCCTGAAGCAGACCGAGCAGGACCCCTGGCTGTCGCTCAACGAGCGCTACCCGGTGGGCACGATCATCGAAGGCCGCGTGCGCAACCTGACCGACTTCGGCGCCTTCGTCGAGGTCGAGGAAGGCATCGACGGTCTGGTCCACATCTCCGACATGTCGTGGACCAAGCGGGTCCGCCACCCGAAGGAGATCGTGCGCAAGGGCGACCTGGTCCAGGTGCAGATCCTGGACATCGACGCCGACAAGCGCCGGATCAGCCTGGGCATCAAGCAGCTCCAGGACAACCCCTGGCCGACGCTCGCCGAGGACTACCCGGTGGGACGCCAGGTCGAGGGCAAGGTCATCCGCATGCTGGACCACGGCATGGTGGTGGAGATCGGCAACGACATCGAAGGGTTCGTGCCGGTCGGCCACCTGGCCATCCCGAAGCTGGACAAGCCGCAGTTCTTCTTCCACGAGGAGGAGGCGCTGCCGATGCACGTCATCAAGATGGACGCCGAGAACCGGCGCATCGTCCTGTCGGTGGCCGAGTTCTACAAGGACCAGCCGCGCGACACCCTCGAGGCCTACATCGCGGCCCACCCGCGTCGTGACGACGTGGTGGAGACCGAGATCGACCCCGAGGGCGCCGACGAGTACGCCGACGCCGCGGTGGACATCCCTGCGTCGCCGATCAGCGATCTGGAAGGCACGGGCGAAGACGCCTGACCTTCCGCTCACCGATCCGGCGCAGGCAAGCGATGGGGGTGGCGCCGAGCCACCCCCTTCTCCCATCCGGCCGGAAGGCGCGCGCCGGAACCGACCGAAGGAGCGACGCAGGACATGGACGGGCAGGACGGATCGCGTCGGCTCGTGCGCGTGGCGTTCCACACGCTCGGCTGCCGGCTCAACCGCTACGACACCGAGACGATGATGGCCGGCCTGCCATGCGGAGCCGGCGGCGTCCTCGCGTGCGAGATCGTCGACTGGGAAGGGTCCGCCGACGTCTACGTCCTGAACAGCTGCACCGTCACCGCGCGCGCCGATCAGAAGGCCCGCCAGACCCTGCGCGAGGTGCGTCGCCGCAGCCCCGCGGCCAAGATCGTCGTCACCGGCTGTTACGCCCAGACCCAGCCCGCCGCCCTGTCCGCCCTCGCAGGCGTCGACGGCGTGTTCGGAGTCGGCGAACGCGACGCCATCGCGGACTGGCTGCCCCGCTTGCTGGCCGCCGACCAGCCCCTGGTCGAAGTCGGCCGTCCGGAGGGCGTCGCACCGCCACCCGGATCCCGCGCGCGCCTCGACCTCGCGGACCGCACCCGCGCCCACGTCAAGATCCAGGACGGTTGCGACCTACGCTGCGCCTACTGCCTCGTCTGGCGCGCCCGGGGACGCTCGCGCTCCCGCGCACCCGGGTCCATCCTGGAGGAGATCGCCGCCCTGCAGGCCCGCGGCGCGCCCGAGGTCGTGCTCACCGGCGTCCACCTCGGGTCCTACGGCCGCGACGCCGAACCGCGGACCACCCTGGCGGACCTGCTGCGGGAAATCCTGATCAGCTTCCCCGACCAGAAGGTGCGCCTGAGCAGCCTGCACCCCGACGACGTGGGGGACGACCTGCTGCGCCTGTTCGCGACGCACGCGAATCTGCAGCCCTACCTGCACGTCTCCCTGCAGAGCGGCGCCGACGCCGTGCTGGGCCGGATGCGGCGTCCCTACGCCGCCGCCGACATCGTCGGCGCGGTCGGGGCCGTGGCCGCCGCCCGGCCGGGGATCGGCATCGGCGCCGACGTGATCGCCGGCTTCCCCGGCGAGACCGAGGCGGATTTCCAGGCGACCCTCGACCTGGTCGGCTCGCTGCCCCTGGCCTACCTGCACGTGTTCCCGTTCTCGCCCCGTCCGGGCACGCCCGCCGCCACGATGGCGCCGGTGCCGCCGGCCCTGGTGCGCGACCGGGCCGCCCGACTGGTCGCCGCCGGCCGGGCGCTGCAGCAGCGCTTCGAAGCCGGCTTGCTCGACGTCTGGCAGGAGGCGATCGTGGAGTCCCCACGCCGAGCCGATGGCTGGCTCCCCGCCACGACGGGAAATTTCGCCACGGTCCTGGTGCCGGGCGTCTGGAAACAAGGGGACCACATCCTGGTACGCCCGAACGGGCGGCGCGGGGGGCTGCTGTGCGCCTCGGAAGTCCTTCGCCGCACAGCTTCCGCGACGACCGCCGACGGGGGAGGGGGGCGCCGATGACCGACGAGCACGCCGGCTTCCGGGTCCACATCGAGACCTACGGCTGCCAAATGAACGCCTACGATTCCGCGGCCATCCACGGCATCCTGGCGGCTCGCGGCTACGCCCGCGCGGACTCGCCCCAGGAGGCCGACATCGTCCTGCTGAACACCTGCTCGGTCCGCGACCTGGCCGAGCACAAGATCTTCAGCCGCATCGGCGAACTGCGCAGCCTGCGCCGGCGCGGCCTGGCCGGCGCCGACATCATCGGCGTCTGCGGCTGCATGGCCGAACGCCTTCAAAACGGCCTGTTGGCGGGCGGGCGGGGCCCCGACCTGGTGGCCGGCGTCGACCAGTACGACAAGCTGCCCGACCTGCTGGACGGCCTGCTGCGGGGAGGGACGGCCCCGGCCCCGGCGCCGGTGGCGGTCGGGCACCGCGACGACGTCCACTACGTCGCACCGCCGGAGGCCTACCCGACCAACAACTCCCACCTGGTCACGATCCACAAGGGCTGCGACTACCGCTGCACCTACTGCATCGTGCCGGAGACTCGCGGCCCCCAGCGCGAGAAGGCGCCCCTGCTCATCGAGGCGGAGATCCGCCGGATCGTCGAGCGGGGCGGCCGCGAGGTCACCCTGCTGGGCCAGAACGTCACGGCCTACCGCAGCGGGGACCTGGATTTCGCCGGGCTGCTGCGCCGGCTCGAAACGATCGACGGCCTGGAGCGGATCCGCTTCCTGACGGGCCACCCCTGCGACATGACCGACGACCTGATCCGCACCATCGCCGACCTGGGCAAGACCTGCCCCTGGCTCCACGTGCCGGCCCAGAGCGGCAGCGACGCCGTCCTGCGCCGGATGAAGCGCCTCTACACCCATGAGCGGTACCTGGCGATGATCGCCGCCGCCCGGCGCTGGATCCCCGACGTGACCTTCAGCGGGGACATCATCGTGGGCTTCCCCGGAGAAACCAACGCGGACTTCCGACAGACGCTTGAGTTGGTGAGGGAGGTCCGCTACGATCTGCTCTTCAGCTTCAAGTACTCCGAGCGGCCGGGCACACCCGCAGCTAGGCTCACCGACGATGTGCCGCCCGAAGTGAAAAAAGAGCGTCTGGCCGAACTGATGGCGGTCCAGGACGGGATCTGGGATGATCTGGCAGCAGCCCAGACGGGCGCCGTCTGGGAGGCCGTCGTGGAAGCGGAGGCGCGTCGGCCCGCCGGCAGCTGGCGGGCGCGGACCCCGAACAACCGCAAGGTGCTGCTGCACGGCGGCAACCACCGGCCCGGCGACCTGGTCCGGGTCCGGGTGACCGGCTGCGCGGCGTCGACGTTCGAGGCGGAACCCATCAACTGACGAGGTGTGGCCGTGTGGATCTTCAAGGGGATCATCATCCTGCTGGCCGTGATCACGCTGGCCGTCTTCTTCGCGCAGAACAGCTCCCAGAGCGTGGACCTGCGCCTGCTGCACTGGCAGTGGTTGCAGATCCCCCTGTACATGGTGCTGGTCGGCTCGTTCCTGGGGGGAATCCTGGTGAGCCTGGTCGTCGGCGGCGTGCGCGAACTGGGGCTGCGCGCGCGCATGCACCGCCTCGGCCGCGAGTTGAAGAACCGCGACAAGGAGATCGCCGAGCTGCGCACGATGCCCCTGCAGGACATGGATCTGTTCAAGGAGGAGGACTGACATGGGCAACGCCGAACCCCTGCTGCTGGGCATCGCCCTGCTGGCCCTGGTGGCCGCGGCGCTGGGTCTGATCTGGCGCGGACGCCGCGCCAAGCCCGAGCAGGAGGACAGCTACACGCGCGGTCTCGAGTTGTGGCTGGCCGGCGACCTGCCGGCGGCGACCGAGGCCCTGCGCGACGCCATCGCCCGCGATCCCGACTCGGTCGATCCCTACCTGCAACTCGGCAACCTGCTGCGCCGGCGCGGGGAGGCCCAGCGGGCCATGGCCCTGCACCGCGGCCTCGCGGCGCGCCCCGCCCTGAGCCCGCAGAAGCGCGTCTCGGTGACGCTCGCCCTGGTCGAGGACCTGCTCGTCCTGAAGCGCTGGCAGGAGGCCGGCGAACTCCTGGACGAACTGCAGCGCCACAACCTGACGTCGGCGCGCTACTGGACCGCCCGCTTCCGCCAGGCCCTGGGTCGCGGCGACGAGTCGACCGCGGCCCGCACCCTGCGTGAGGCCGCGCGCCGCACCGCCCCGAACGAGCGCCAGCTGTTCCGGGACCGCCACGAGTCCTTCCAGCTCGACCGCGGCGTGCGCGCCGCCCTGCGCGGCGATTTCAGCGATGCCCGCCGCTACGCCCGCAACGTCGCCGACGGCAGCCCCCGCGCCGCGGCCTCGATGTTCGTCCAGGCCCTGTCGCGGTTGGGCGAGCAGGAGCACGAGCGCGCGGCCGAAGTCGCCACCGAGGGGCTGCTGAAGGCGCCCGAACTGGTGCACCTGTTCCTCCCGGTGCTGCAGCGCTCCCTGCTGGCCACCGGCCAGTACAGCCGCGTCGTGCCCATCCTGGAGTCGGCCTGCCGCAACCCGGCCGCGCCGCCGGAGCTGTGGATCGCCCTGGCCCAGCTGCACGAGAAGATGGGCGACCGCGAGATGGCCGTGCAGGTCTTCGAGGAAAAGGCGGGCGACGCACGCCTGACGCCGGCGGTTGCCTCGCCGCTGTTGCGCGTCCTGGTGAACGACCTGCCGGACAGCGATTTCACCCGCATCTGGAACACGCTGGCCAAGCCCGAGGCCGCCACGGCCTGGGCCTGCCGCAGCTGCGGGGCGGCCCACGACGGGATGCGCTGGTACTGCCCCGAGTGCGGGTCCTTCGAAACCGTGGGACCGGCCGCGCCCCGCCAGGCCGAACCCGCCCAGCCGCGGCCGAAGTCGCCGCGACTGCTGATCGAGGCCCCGGAAGCCGCCGCGCCATGATCCGGCTCGCCGGCGCGCTCCTGCTGCTGCTCGGTGCGGTCCTGCCCGCCCGCGGCGAGGATTGGACGGCCGTCGAGAGCCTGTTCCGCGAAGGCGACTACACGACGGCGCGCAGCCTGGCGGGCTCCCTCGCCGCGGGGGCCCCGCGCTCCCTCGACGGCCTGCTCTGGAACTACCGTCTCGCCACGGACCCCGTGCAGGCGGCCATGCTGCGCGAGAAGCTGCTCGCCCGCGACGACCTGGACCCGTCGGTGAATCGCGCCCTGCGGCTGGACGCCGCCTGGACTTCCTACGCCCAGGGCGAACCCAGTCAGGGCTTTGCGTACCTCCCGCCGAAGGCTGCCGACGCCAAACGATCCCCGCCGGTGTCGCCGTTGCTGACGGGGTTGCTGTACCGGGCGGCGCGCGACGAGGCGATGACCGAGACTACCTTCGCCAAGGCGGCGGACGACGACCCCGAGTTGCCCTGGATCATGCTGCTGCGTGGGCGCCGGGCGGCGGCCTTCGGCGATCCGGGCCTGGCCCGGCGCTGCCTCGGCGCCGACGAGGGCAACAACGGCACGCCCACCGACGCGGACCTGCTGGCCGCCCGCTGGCAGCTCGAACGCGACCAGGATTCCCGGCTCGCCGACCGGATCGTCCGGGAACTGGAGCGCGCGTACCCGCTCTCGCCGGCGCTCGATCTCGTCCGCGGCCTGCAGCGGCAGCGCCTCGAACTGGCGCTGATGGACGCGGCGTCCTCGAGCCCGTCGCCGCCGCCCTCGGCGACGGCGGAGACCGACGACACCCCGACCGCCCGCTTCGTCCTGCAGCTCGGCGCCTTCGGCGACCGCGGCCGGGCCCTGGCTTTCGTGGACCGCTGGCGGTCCTCGGTTCCCGGCCTGCACCTGGTGCAGTCGCACGATGCCCGCGGGCAGCTCCTGCACAAGGTGCGCGCCGAATCCTACAGCGACCAGCCGGAGGCCGCCGCTCGCGCCACCGCTTTGAGCGCGTCGTTCGGCCTGCCGGTGATCGTGGTCGACACCGCGGAGTCGCCGTGACCGGCAAGGCCGTTCCGGCCAAGACGACGACCAGGTTGACGCCCATGCTGGCGCAATACCTGGAGATCAAGGCCGCCCACCCCGGCGCCCTGCTGCTGTTCCGCATGGGCGACTTCTTCGAGACGTTCTTCGACGACGCCAAGATCCTGGCCGACGTCTGCAACGTCACCCTCACGACCCGCGACCGCAACAGCGACCATCCGGTGCCCCTGGCCGGCGTGCCGCACCACGCCCTGGACGTCTACCTGGCGCGCCTGCTGGCCGCCGGCCTCACCGTCGCGATCTGCGAGCAGACCGAGGATCCGGCCCAGGCCAAGGGCCTGGTCCGGCGCGAGGTCGTCGAGGTGATCAGCCCCGGCACCGCCACCGCGCCCGAACTGCTGCCCGGTCCCGGCGGCATGGTCTGCCTCGCCTACCACCGCGGCGCCGCTGGCGAGGCGGGCTGGGCGACCCTGGACGCTTCCACGGGCGAGTTCCGCTGCGGCCAGGAAGACGTCACGCTCCCGTCGCTCTGCGAGCGTTGCGCCGTGCGGGAGGTGATCACGGCCGAGACCGTCGACGCCGAGGAATTCCGGCGCTGGCGCGCGGGGCTGCCCGAGACCGTCCTGAGCGCCGTCAGCGCCGCCTGGTTCCATCCCGCGCTGGCCGCCGACACCCTGCGCGAGCACTTCGGCGTGCGCGACCTGGATGCGTTCGGCCTGACGCACGAGCGGGCTTCCCTGGCCGTCAGCGCCGCGGGCGCGTTGCTGCGTTACCTGACCTCGCTGAATCTGAAGCGCCCCGTCCAGATCGTCAGCCTGCAGTTCGCGGCGCGCGGGGACCACATGCTGCTGGACGAGGAGACGCTGCGCAACCTGGAGGTCTTCCGCACCCTGCGCGGCGAGCGCGGGGAGGGGACGCTCGTCCATCACCTCGACCGCACCGCGACTCCGGCCGGCCGCCGTCTGCTCGAGCGTCGCCTGGCCGAACCCCTGACCGACCTGAACGCGCTCGCCGACTGGCACCGCGGCGTGGCTGGCGCCCTGGACGACCGCGACTGGCGCGAGGAAGTGCGGCGGCGGCTGCGGGGCGTGGGCGATCTGGATCGCGGGGCCGTGCGGGCCGCGTCCGGCCGCATCGGTCCGGCCGCGCTGCGCCAACTGGGCGAGTCCCTGCGCGCCGCGGGGGAGGCCCTGGCCGCGGTCCGCAGCGCAGGCCACGAAGCCCATCCGGCGGCCGCGTGGGTGCGGGATGTTCCCGATCCGGCACCGCTGGCGACGCGCCTGCTGGACACGCTCGCCGAGCAGCCGCCGGCGGTGATGCGCCCCGGCGAGGTCGTGCGCACCGGCGTGTCGGCGGAACTGGACGCCGCCTTGGCCGTGGCCAGCGACACGCGCGGCTTCCTGGCGGCGCTGCAGGCCCGCGAGCGCGAACGCACCGGCATCTCCACGCTCAAGATCGGCTACAACCGGGTCTTCGGTTACTACTATGAGATCTCCAACAAGCACCTCGACAAGGTCCCGCCCGAGTTCGCGCAGAAGCAGACCCTCGTCAACGCCGCGCGCTTCCGCACCGACGAGCTGTCGGCCGCCGAGCAGACCATCCTGGACGCGGAAGAGCGCATGGGCCGGCTCGAAGCCGAGATCTTCGCCGCCCTGGTCGCCGACGTGGCGGCGGCCCTGGAGCGGATCCGCACCTTGTCCGCCCGCGTGGCCGAGGTCGACCTGCTGTTCGCCTTCGCCGAGCTGGCCGAGCGGCACCGTTACGTGCGGCCGGTCTGCGACGACTCGCTGGTGCTGGACATCGTCGACGGCCGCCATCCGGTCGTCGAGCAACTGCTGGACGGGGAATTCATCCCCAACGACGCTCTGCTGGACGGCGACGTGCGTCAGGTGCTGCTGCTCACGGGCCCCAACATGGGCGGCAAGAGCACCTACCTGCGCCAGGTCGCGCTGCTGGTCCTGATGGCGCAGGCGGGCAGTTTCGTGCCGGCCGCCCGTGCCCGCATCGGCGTCGCCGACCGGATCTTCACGCGGGTCGGCGCCGGCGACAACGTGGCCCGCGGGCAGTCGACCTTCTACGCGGAGATGAGCGAAACGGCGCGCATCCTGCACCAGATGTCCCGCCGCAGCCTGGTCGTCCTGGACGAGGTCGGGCGCGGCACCTCCACCTACGACGGCCTGTCCCTGGCCTGGGCCATCACCGAGTTCCTCCACCACGACGACGGCCCGCGCCCGCGCACGATCTTCGCCACCCACTACCACGAACTCACCGGGCTGGAGAAGACGCTGCCGCGCCTGGTCAACCTGCGGCTCGAGGTGCGGGAGTGGCAGGGGAGCATCATCTTCCTGCACGCGGTCAAGCCGGGCTGCAGCGACAAGAGCTACGGGATCCACGTCGCCCGCCTCGCCGGCGTGCCCGAGCCGGTGCTGCGGCGCGCCGAAGAGCTGCTGGCCCTTTTCAGCAGCGAGGACGCCCGCACCCTCGCGCCCGAGCGCCTGTCCGGGACGCCCGGCTTCTCCCTGGCGGCGGACCGCCCGGCCGCGGCGACGCGGCAGCTCTCGCTGTTCTCCGACGGCGAGCGCGACGCCCTGGACGCCCTGCGCGACTTGGACCTCGAGGGCATCAGCCCCATGGACGCCTTCCTCTGGCTCGCCCGCATCAAGAGGCAGCTCTGAGCCGTTTTTCTTCAGCGGCGCCTCCAGCCGCCGATGTATAATCCGCCATGCGTACCCCAACCGGACGGCCCGCTATCTGGAACGTCGCTTTTTTCATGCCCGCGGAGCGGGATGTGCCGTTGCTCGCCGAGGCCACGCAGCACGCCGACGTGCGCGTGCTCGGCGTGATCGCTCCCGATCGCTCGGCGCCGGCGGCCGCCCTGGCCGAGGTGATGGGGCTGACGATCTGGTCCGACCCGGCCGAGGCTCCGTTCCCGCGCGGCACCTTGCTGGTCGAACTGGCGGCCGCCGAGGCGCCGGCGCTGCAGGCTGCGGCGACGTCGCGCGGTTGGCGGCGCCTGGGCGGCGAGGACTTCCGCGGCCTGCTGCACCCGGCCCCAACGTCACCGGTCCCGTCCTCCGCCGCCGACAGCGCCGTGCCGCCCCCAGCCGACGGGAGGGCCGACGCCGAGGCGTTCGTCCGGTCCCTGGATCGCGACCTCGCCGATCTCGCCGGCGGGGCGCAGGACCTGCCGGGGGTCCTGGCCGCCTGGACCTCGACCCTGGCCCTGCGCCTCGACGCGCGCCACGCCACGCTGGCGCTGCTGCGCGAGGACGGGTCGCTCCTGCTGGCCGAAGGCACGCCCGCCGGCGAAACCCGGCTCGAGGACGGCGACGCCGGCGCGTCCCCCTGGCGGGAGGTCTTCGCCGCCTCGCGACAGTTCGTGGCGGTCGAGCAGGGTGCCGATGACGGCCTGCACCTGACCGCCTGGCCGCTGACGTCCCTGGACGACGAACCGTCGGCCCGGACCCCACGCGCCGCTCTGGCCGCCGGGCACGTCGGCGCCGCGGCGGCCGCCCGCTTCCAGGCGCTGGGCGAAGTCCTGGCGCCCGTGCTGGGCCTGCGTTGCGAACTGCTGCGCCGTCAGACGGAACACGCGGCCCTCGCCGCCCGCTTCGAAGAACTGACGACGGCGGCGGCGTCGCTGGCCGCCGTGCCGGGCGACGCGGAACTCGCGCTGGCCGCCACGCTGCGGCGCTGCTGCGGCGCCCTCGCGGCCGAGCGGCGACCGGCGGACGCCGACCCCGTCTTCGACGGGATCGCTCCCGGTCAGTGGCTGGCCTTCGCGACACCCGGCTGCTTGCCGCGCTTGATCCTGCGCGTGGGGGCGTCCTGTTGGGACCTGCAGGGCAAGCAACGCCGCCACCCCTGGGACGCCGCCCATTTCACCGGCGACGACGCCGCCGCGGCCGGATTGCTGCTGGCCGCGTCGCACCGCCGCCCGTCCGCGCCGCCGCCCGCGGCGCCCGCCGCCCACGTTCCCGCGCCGATCGTGGCGCGCGCGACGTCGCCCACGTCCGACCCCCCAGCCTCGGCTCCCGCGGTTCCGGAAGCGCTCCTGGACCTGCTCGCGCGGGAGATGGACCGCGCCGACCGCTACCACGGCGCCTTTTCCCTGTCGGCCTTCCGCTCGCCGGCGGCTCTGGGACCCCTGCTGAGCGCCCTGGCCGCCCGGCTGCGCTCCTCCGACCGCGTGTTCGGCCACGACCCCTCCACGCTGCTGGTCTTCGCGCCCGACGAGAACCATGCCGTCGCCCAGCTGGAACAGCGGGTGCGCGACGCCCTGCCCGACCTGACCGGCATCGCGGAACTGCGCGTGAAGGCCGGGCGGGCGCTCTACCCCGGTCGCTTCACCTCGCCCGCCGAACTGGTGGCGGCCGCCCTGGCCGGCATCGACACCGACACTCACGGCGATTGACGCTACGGCTCCCTGCCCGTTATCTTGTCCTGCCACACCCCGCGAGGCCCGCAACCCGACAGGACGCCATGGCCGTCATGCAGCGCAAGCCCATCCGCGTGCTCGACAGCGCGTCGGTCGACCGCATCGCCGCCGGCGAAGTGATCGAACGCCCGGCTTCGGTGGTCAAGGAACTCGTCGAGAACGCGCTGGACGCGGGCGCGCGCATCGTCCGGATCAACGTGGAGGACGGGGGCCTGGCCTCCATCAGCGTCGACGACGACGGGTCCGGCATCCCGTTCCGCGAACTGCCCCTGGTCTGCGAGCGCCACGCCACGAGCAAGATCGTCTCGTCCGCGGACATCGTGCAGGTCGCCTCCTTCGGCTTCCGCGGCGAGGCGATGGCGAGCATCGCCTCGGTCAGCCGCACGACCATCCTCTCCCGCACCGAGGACGAGGACGTCGGCGGGATGATCCGCATCATCGGCGGCACCATCGAGCGGCGCGAGCCGGCGCCGCGCAACCGCGGCACCACCATCACAGTCGAGGACCTGTTCTACAACACGCCCGCCCGGCGCAAGTACCTCAAGCTGCCCCAGGCCGAGAAGCGGGCCGTCCTGCAGACGGTGCAGTCCCTGGCCCTGGCCTACCCCGAGGTGCGCTGGCGGTTCACGGCCGACGGCGTCCTGCTGCTGGACCTGCTGCCGGCCGACTCGCTGCCGGCCCGCGCCCGGGAGATCCTCGGCGCGGCCTGCCTCGAGCACATGGCCCGCTTCGAGGCGCAGGAGGGGGGCGTCGTCGTCGGCGGCCTCGCCTCGCGCCCCACCTGGACGCGCCCCACGCGCGCCGACCAGTACGTCTTCGTCAACCGGCGGCCCGTCGAGAGCGCGCCGCTGTTCCAGGCCATCCGCGTGGCCTTCAAGGATGTGATCCCACCGGGCCGCTTCCCGTCGGTACTGCTGTTCCTGCAGGTGCCCTACGGCGACGTCGACGTCAACGTCCACCCCGCCAAGACCGAGGTGCGCCTGATGCTCGAGCGCCACATCTTCGGCATGGTGGTGCACGCGCTGCGCGAGGCGTTGGACCTGCGAACCGACCCCGCGTTCCGGCCCGTCGCGGGCGATGAACTGCCGGCGCCGGGCACGGCGCGCGGTCCCCTGCAGAGCATCGTCGAGGCGCAGGAGGACTACCTGCGCCGGCATTTCACCGGTTCGGCGTCCACCGCCCCCGCCGCGTCCGGGCAGCCCGGCCTCTTCGACGCGTCGCGCCAGGCGCCCGCGTCCGAAGCCGGAGAACCGGCGCCCCCCACCCAGGCGGAGGACGACAGCACCGCGATCGCGCCGCGACAGGCGCCCTTCTGGCAACTCCACCGCACCTACATCTGCACCCAGACCAAGGGCGGGCTGTTGCTGATCGACCAGCACAACAGCCACGAGCGCATCCTCTACAACGAGGCCCAGAAATCCCTGGCCGCCGGCCAGCTGCGCTTTCCCGTCCAGCAGCTGCTCTTCCCCGTCACGCTGGACCTGACCCCGCTGCAGTTGCAGAGCTACCAGGCGGCGAGCGTCGACCTGGAGAAGCTCGGTTTCATCATCCAGCCCTTCGGCGGCCGCTCGGTGCTCGTGCAGGGCGTCCCAACCTCGCTGAAGAACTGGAACGAGGGCCAACTGCTGCTGGACATCCTGGATGACCTCGCCGGCGCCTCGCGCACCGGCCACGCGGCGCACGACGACCTGCTGGCCAGCTTCGCCTGCCACGGCGCGGTGCGCGCCGGCGCGCTGCTGACCATCCCCGAAATGCAAAACCTGCTGGACCTGCTGTTCGCCACCGACACGCCGCTGAGCTGCCCCCACGGCCGTCCCACGATGATCCAGTACCCGATCGAGGAACTCGAGAAGCGCTTCGGGAGACGCTGACGTGGGCGGCGAGGCGCCCCGCCCCACCTGTCCGGTGATCGCCGGCCCCACCGCCGTCGGCAAGACCGGGTTGGTGGTCGAGTTGGCCGCGCGTTTCCCGATCGAGGTCATTTCGCTCGACAGCCGGCAGATTTATCGCGGACTGCGGCTCGGCACCGCCCAGCCCGACGCGGCCGAACTCGCCGCCTGCCCCCACCACCTCGTGGACTTCCTGCCCCCACAGGCGCGCTATTCGGCGCGCCGCTTCCGCGACGATGTTCAGCGCGTCGCGGCGGAGATCCGCGCCCGCGGCCGCTGCCCGGTGCTCGTCGGCGGGGCGGGGCTCTACCTGACCGCGATGCGCGACGGGTTGTTCCAGCTGCCGGCCGACCCCGCCGCCCTGGCTGCGATCCGCGACGAGTTGGGCGCGCTGCCCGACGAGCAGATCCGCGACCGCCTGCGCGCCGAGGATCCCGCGAGCTGGGAGCGCATCCACGCGCGCGACCGCTACCGTAGCCAGCGCGCCCTGGAGATCCGACGGCTGGCGGGGGAGTCCATGAGCGACCTGATGGCCGCGCGCCGTCCGGATCCCGCCTTGGGCTGGGACTACCCGCTGGTGGTGCTCGATCGCGATCGAGGCGACCTGCGCGCGCGCATCGCCCGACGTCTGCAGTCCATGCTGGACGCGGGATGGCTCGCCGAAACGGCCGAGCTGATGGAGCGTCACGACCACGCTTGCCCGGGCCTGCTGACGCTGGGTTACCGGGAACTGGTCGCGCACCTGCGGGGGGAGACGGACCTGGCGGCGGCGCTCGCGCAGGTGACCCTGCGCACCGGACAGTACGCCAAGCGCCAGCAGACCTGGTTCCGCGCCCAGCCTCACCGGTACCGCGGAGCCCCCGACGACCCGGCCTTGCGGGAGGCCCTGGTTCGCCTGCTGGAACTCGCCTGCGAGGGCGCCTGAAGCCCGCGCGGCGCGCTTGACAGCGACCGTGAAGCCGGGCTATCTTGCCTGTCCTGGAGCGGGCTTAGCTCAGTTGGTAGAGCATCAGCTTCCCAAGCTGAGGGTCGCGGGTCCGAGTCCCGTAGCCCGCTCCAACAAGCTCGGAAAAAGGAACGGGTTGCGGAGACGCAGCCCGTTTTCCTATCCTGCACGGATGATCTCGCCGCCACCCGAGCCGGACGGACGCCATGATCCAGCTGATCCAGCCCTTCCCCTCGCCCCTGGACCGCGCCCATGCCTGGCGCGAGGGCGATGCGGTGACCGAGGTCGACGGCACGCCCGTCGAGGACATGCTCGACCTCTACTACTACATGCCCCACGGCGAGAAGATGACCCTGACCATCGCCAGCCGCGACGGCGCCGTGAACAGCGTGGCCTTCGAGCCCTACGCGCTGGACAAGGTCATGAGCTGCTTCGCCGCCATGGAGTTCAAGACCTGCGCCTGCGACTGCGTCTTCTGCTTCATCGACCAGAACCCCCAGGGCATGCGCTCGAGCGTCTACGTCAAGGACGAGGACTACCGGCTCAGCTTCCTTTACGGCAACTACATCACCCTGACCTCGCTGGGCCGACGCGGCCTGGAACGCGTCATCCGCCAGAAGATGACCCCGCTGTTCGTCTCGGTCCACGCCACCGACATCGACGTGCGCACGCGCATGCTGGGCATCAAGCGCCGCATCGATGTGCTGGCGATCCTGAGGCAGCTGGTCGAGGGCGGCATCACCATCCACGCGCAGGTCGTGCTGTGCCCGGGCTGGAACGACGGGCCCGTGCTGGAGCAGTCGATCGCCGACCTGTTCGCGCTGTACCCGGGGGTGGAAACCCTGGCCGTGGTGCCGGTCGGCCTGTCGGCCCACCGCGAGGGCCTGACGAAGCTCGACCCGGTCACGCCGCGGATCGCCGCCGACACCATCGACCTGGTGGGCGTCTGGCAGGAACGCTGCCGCGCGCAGACCGATTCGACGTTCGTCCACCTCAGCGACGAGTTCTACCTGCTGACCGGCCGCCCCTTCCCCCCGCAGGACCAGTACGGGGACTTCGCCCAGCTCGACAACGGCATCGGGCTGACCCGCGGTCTGGAGCAGGCCTGGCGCGAGGCCCTGCAGGAACGCGCGGCCCACGGCAAACTGCCGATCCGCCCGGTGACGGTGCTGACCGGGAAGCTCGGCGAGCTGGCCTTCTCGCAGCGCCTGTTGCCGGCGCTGGACCGGCCCGGCCTGCCCGCGATCGAGGTGGTGGGGGTGGAGAACCGCTTCTACGGCGCGAGCGTGACGGTGGCCGGCCTGCTCTCCGGCGGCGACATCCGGCGCGCCCTGGCCGAGCTGCCCGCCGCGCCCGTGCGCGACGTGCTGCTGCCGCCGCGGATGTTCAACAGCGACAACCTCACCCTCGACGGCCTCGACCTCGACGCCGTCGCCGCGGGCCAGCCCCATCGCCTCCACATCCCCGACGAGGAAGGTCTCATTGACTTCTGGTCGGCGATGGGCTAACGTCCCGCCCAGCAACGCGCGCCTTTTCCTGGCACGCGTCATCTTCTTGTTTGAAAAGTGATTGCAGGCCTCGCTTCAAGTGCGGAAGGATGGGACGTGGCGACCAGAACCGTGGTCATCGTCGGCCGCCCGAACGTGGGCAAGTCGACCCTGTTCAACAGGGTCATCGGCGAGCGCAGGTCGGTCGTCCACGAGACGCCCGGCGTGACGCGCGACCGCATCGCCGAACTGACCGACTGGGCCGGCCATTCCTTCCAACTGCTGGACACCGGCGGCATCATCCCGTTCGGCGAGGAAGCCACGCGCTTCGACAGCCTGGTGACCGAGATCGCCCACCTCGCGATCGCCGAGGCCGACGTGGTCATCTTCATGGTCGACGGCTCGGGCGGACTCTCCACCTGGGACGACAGCATCGCCGTGCACCTGCGCCGCAGCGGCAAGCCGGTGGTGCTGGCCGTCAACAAGGTCGAGAAGGATCACCAGCGTTACGGCGCCGCGGACTTCTACCGGCTGGGCCTGGGCGAACCCCACTGCATCAGCGCCCTGCACGGCCTCGGCGTGGGGGACCTGCTCGACATGGTCGTGGCGGACTTCCCGGTCGGCCCCGAGCCCGAGCCCTGCGACATGAAGATCGCGATCCTCGGTCGCCCCAACGTCGGCAAGTCCAGCCTGCTCAATCTGCTGGTCGGGCGCCAGGAGGCCCTGGTCAGCGAGATCTCCGGCACCACGCGCGACGCCATCCACACCGACCTGCACTGGCACGGCCGCACCCTGCGCCTGATCGACACCGCGGGCCTGCGCCGCAAGTCGCGCGTCGAGGAGGCGATCGAGGTCTTCAGCAACATGCGCACCGTGCGCGCGCTGGAGGAGTGCGACGTCGCGGTGCTGATGGTCGACGCCACCGAGGGCACCGTCACCCAGGACGCCAAGATCGCCGGCCTGATCCACGACGCGGCCAAGGGGGTCGTGGTCGTCTTCAACAAGTGGGACCTGGTCGAGAAGGACCAGGCCACGCACCTGAAGGTCTGGGACGACTTCTGCCAGGAAGTCCCCTTCCTCACCTACGCGCCGTGGTTCACGCTGTCGTCCCTGACGAAGCAGCGCTCGGGCCGCGTGCTGGAAATGGTGTGGGAGGTGTTCGAGCAGCGCTCCCTGCGCATCGACACCAGCGAGTTGAACACGTTCCTCGAGGGCATCATCCACAAGCAGCCGCCGCACTTCCACGGCGGCGGGACCGGCAAGGTCTACTTCGCGACCCAGGCTGAATCCTCGCCGCCGGCCATCGTGCTGTCGGTCAACAACCCGAAGTTCTTCGACCGCAGCTACCTGCGGTTCCTGAACAACCAGGTCCGTGAAGCCTACGGGTTCAAGGGCAACCGGATCTTCATCAAGACCAAGCGTCACTGAGGCGAGGGCGCCCATGCTGCTGCTGCTGAGCCTGTTGCTGGCCTACCTGCTGGGCGCGGTGCCCTTCAGCTTCATCGTGGCGCGCGCCGTCCGCGGGATCGACCTGCGCCGGTACGGCAGCGGAAACCTCGGCGCCACGAACGTGTTCCGCGCCGTGGGGCCGCGCTGGGGCGTGCTGGTGTTCCTGCTGGACTTGGCCAAGGGCGCCGGCGCGGTGCTGATCATGTCGGCGGTGGCCGCCGGCTGGCCGCCGGACCAGGCGACGCCGCTGCACCTGTCGCCGGACCTGTGGCGCATCTTTGCCGGTTTCGTCGCTTCGCTCGGGCACACCCTGTCGCCCTTCGTGAGTTGGCACGGCGGCAAGGGCGTGGCCACGACCTGCGGGGCGTTCTTCGTGCTGGCGCCTTATCCCACGCTCATCGCCCTGGGCGTCTTTTTCCTGGTGCTGGCGCTGCGCCGCATCATTTCGCTGGCCAGCATCAGCGCGGCGGTGGTCCTGCCGTTCACCGTCACCTTTTTCGAGTGGCGCTCGGAGCATTTCTCACGCACCATCACCGTCTTCGCCTTTCTGATCTGCACCTGGGTTGTGTTCCGCCACCGCACGAACATCCGCCGCCTGCGCGCCGGCACCGAAGCGGCCATCGGCGCCAAGCCCCGTCAGGATTCGGACCAGGCGTCCGGCAGCGCGGCGAAGGAGCAGCCGTGAAGGCGGCCATCCTGGGCACCGGCAGCTGGGGGACGGGCTTCGGTCGCCACCTGGCCTCGCTGTGGGACGACGTCGTGCTGTGGGGCGTCGAGCCGGCGCAGGTCGACGCCATCGCCACGACCCACACCAACCCCGATTATTTCCCCGGCCTGCTGTTGCCGGCGAACCTGACGGCCACCTTGGACCTCACCGCGGCGGTCGCCGGGGCCGACGCGGTCTTCATCGTGCTGCCCAGCCAGGCGGTGCGCCCCACGGCGGCCCGGCTGCGCGCCTGCAACCTGCGCTCGGGCTGCCCGATCGTGTGCCTGAGCAAGGGCCTGGAACTCGATACGCTCAAGCGCCTCAGCACGGTCCTGGAAGAGGAACTCGGCCACGACGCCGCCGGCGAGCCGCACCAGATCGGCGTGCTGCTCGGCCCTAGTCACGCCGAGGAGGTCGTGTTGGGCATGCCCACGGCCCTGGTGCTGGCGGGCCGCGGCGATGGCTGGCACGCCCTGCAGAACCGATTGGCCGGCCCCACGCTGCGTGTCTACACGAACCACGACCTGATCGGGGTGGAGATCGCCGCCGCCTTCAAGAACGTCATCGCCATCGCGGTGGGCATGTGCGACGGGCTGGGGTACGGCGACAACACGCGCGGCGCGGTCATGACCCGCGGCCTGAAGGAGCTGGCCCGCCTGGGCATCGCCCTGGGAGGTCGCTTCGAGACCTTCTACGGTCTGTCCGGGATCGGCGACCTCATCACCACCTGCACGAGCCGCCACTCCCGCAATCGGAACTTCGGCGAGGCGGTGGCCCGCGGCGACCAGGACCCGCAGGAGATCCTGCGCGACGCCAAGCAGGTCGTCGAGGGCGCCGTGATGACGCAGGCCGCATTGAAGTTGAGCACGAAGCATCAGATAGAACTTCCTATCACACAGGAAGTTCACCGTGTGCTATATTCCGGGAAGACCGCCGCCCAGGCCATGCAGGACCTGATGGAGCGGACCCTGCGTTCCGAGTTGGAGTGACTGCACGGGGGGGATGATCGTGGCCGATCTGCCCGACAAGCTCTACTACTCGATCCGCGAGATCGCCGAACATACCGGCGTCGAGCCGCACGTCCTGCGCTACTGGGAGACCGAATTCCCCACGCTGCGCCCCAAGCGGGCCCGTTCCGGCGCACGCACCTACCGGCGCCGCGACGTCGAGGAAATCCAGCTGATCCGTCGTCTCCTGCACGAGCAGGGCTACCGGATCGAGGGCGCGCGCAAGTTCCTGCGCGAGCGTCGCCAGCCCCAGGAATCGCCGGCCCCCGATCAGATCCGCGACGACATGTTCGTCGCCCAGGAACGCGCCGCCCGGTTGCAGGGGGTGCGCGCGGGACTGCGCGACGTGCTGGTCCTGCTGGCGGCGATGAAGGAACCCGCGAAGCCCTGAAGACCGCAGATTTCCCGCGGCGCAATCAGCCTTGTTCCGGCCGGAGTCCCGTATTAGATTGTCCGTTCGCCCGGGCCGGTTCCCGGGTCCGTTTTCTCGGTCGGGCCGTAGCGCAGCCCGGTAGCGCACTTGCATGGGGGGCAAGGGGTCGGCGGTTCAAATCCGCCCGGCCCGACCAGTTTTCTCGGACGATGTCGACCCCCGGGTTTTCGTCAAGAGCAGGGGTTTCGGGTCTACCCGGAACCCCTGCTTTGTCATCTCTTCGCTTTTCCCGTCGCCCGCGGGGTGCCATCATGCACCCGCCACCGATCCCCGAACCGGAGAAAGCCCGTTGCACGACCCGCGGCCACCACGCGTTCCCTTCGGCTACCGCACCAGCGCGTTCTGGTACGCGCTCGGGGCGCGCATCGCCGTCAGCGCGCCGCGCGGCGGCGTCCGCTGGGCGGCGAGGCGGGTGGGGGACTGGTACGGTTGGACCCACCCCGGCGTGCGGCGGACCGTGGCCCGGCAGCTGGCGCTGGCGGACCGGTCCCGCGGGGACGGCCGGCACACCTCGGTGCAACGGCCGTTCCGGGAGTTCAGCGAGACGGTCGCGGATTTCCTGCGCCTGGCCGGCGGCCGCGGCGAGCAGATCGTCGCGGAGATCGAGGTGACCGGCCTCGAACACCTGCAGCGCTGCCAGCAGAGCGGCACCGGCGTCATCTTCCTCAGCGCCCACATGGGCAACTGGGAAGCGATCGGCGCCTGGGGCGCGTCGCAGGGTCTGCGCGTGCTGGGCGTGGCGCGCCCGCACCCGAGCCCGCGCGTGGACGACTTCTTCAACGCGGCCAGGCGCCGCTTCGGCCTGGCGGTGTTCCCCTTGGGCGGCGACCCGCTCCTGCTCGCCGAGCACCTGCAGAGCGGCGGCGTGGTGGCCATCGTCGGGGATCGCGACTTCACCGGCCGCGGCGCCGAGGTCCCCTTCCTGGGCGCCCGCACGCGGCTGCCTCAGGGCTGGACCCGCCTCGCGCAGTCGACCGGCGCCTGGGTCCTGCCGGGTCGCCACCGTCGCCATTCCGAAAACGGTCGTCGCGTCTCGAGGTTGGAATTCTGGGAACCCTGGCGCGTCGCGCCGGGGGAGGCGGGCGCCGCCGAAGCCTTCCACCGCGGGGCGGCGTTCCTCGAGGAGCTGATCCGTGAGGACCCCGGCGCCTGGACCGTCTTCGACCCCGTGCTGCTGGGAGGTCGCCCGCAGTGAACGACGTCGGCGTGATCCTGCCCGCGTTGAACGCGGCGCGTTTCTTGGGCCCGTTGATCGCGGAGATCCGCGCCCTGCACCCGTTGCTGCAGCTGCTCGTGGTCGACGACGGCAGCAGCGACGGCACGGCCCAGGCCGCGCGCGACGCCGGCGCCGAGGTCGCGGTCCATCCCGAGAATCGCGGCAAGGGCGCCGCCCTGCAGACCGGCTTCGCCTGGGCCCGCGACCACGGCTGGGAGTGGGCCTTCACCATGGACGCCGACGGCCAGCACCTGCCCCGCGAGATGCAGGCCTTCCTCGACGCCGCGCAGGCCCAGGGCCTGGACGTTGTGGTCGGCACGCGCATGGACCGCACCGCGGACATGCCCTGGCTCCGCAAGGCGACCAACGTCGTCACCAGCAGGGTCGTGAGCCGCCTCGCGGGCGTGCGCATCCCCGACTCCCAGAACGGCTTTCGCCTGTTCCGGGTCGCGGCGCTGCGGGACCTGCGCGTCACGACCAGCCGCTACGATTTCGAGAGCGAGGTGCTGGTGCGCCTGGCCCGGCGCGGCGCCCGCCTCGGCTCGGTCCCGACCACCACGGTCTACGGCGAGGAACGCAGCGCCATCCACCCCCTGCGCGACACCGTGCGGTTCTTCCGCCTGGTGCGTCGCCTGAGCCGCACCCGCGAACAGGAGCGTCCATGACCCGCCACATCCTGCTGAGCAACGACGACGGCATCGAGGCCCACGGCCTGAATCTCCTGGCCCGCGTCCTGGCCGAACGCCACGACGTGCGCGTGAGCATCGTGGCGCCCTCGGAGCAGCAAAGCGCCTCGAGCCACTCGCTGACCATCCGCAACCCGATCCGCGTGCTCGACTGCGGGCCGGGACGCTGGGCGGTCACCGGCACGCCCACCGACAGCGTGCTGATCGCGATCGAGCACATCCTGCGCGACGACCCGCCCGACCTGGTCATCAGCGGCATCAACCATGGTGCGAACATGGGGGAGGACGTCACCTACTCCGGCACCGTGGCCGCCGCCCTCGAGGGTGCGATCCTGGGCTTCCCCAGCTACGCCCTGTCCTGCGCCTCCTGGCACCCGCGCGACTGGGGCGCGGCGGAAGCCTTCGTGCGCCACCATCTGGACGACCTGCTGGCGGCCCCCCTGCCGAGCAACGCCCTGCTGAACGTGAACATCCCGGACCTCCCGGCCGCCGAGGTGCGCGGCATCCGCACCTGCCCGCTGGGCAGTCGCCGCTACAAGGACGTCATCACCGAGCAGACCGACCCGCGCGGCCGCCCCTACCTGTGGATCGGCGGGCGCGGCCCCACCTGGGAGCAGATCCCCGACACCGACGCCGTGCTGCTGCAGCAGGGGTACGTGGTGATCACCCCGCTGCGCGTCGACCTGACGCACGCCGAGCTGCTGGCCGGGCTGGGCGGACTGGACCGCGCCGGGCCGCTCGGAGCGGCGGCGGGGGCGTGATGAAGGACTACGCCGTCGCCCGCCGACGCATGGTCGACGAGCAGATCCGCGACGCCGGCATCACCGACCCGGCCGTCCTGGCCGCGATGCGCGCGGTGCCCCGCCACCGCTTCGTGCCCCGCCTGCTGCACCACCGCGCCTACCAGGGCTGCGCCCTGCCCATCGGCCACGGCCAGACCATCAGCCAGCCCTTCATCGTGGGCCTGATGACCGCCTTGCTGGAACTCAAGGGCGACGAACGGGTCCTGGAGGTGGGCACCGGTTCGGGCTACCAGGCGGCGATCCTGTCCCGCCTGGCCCGCGAGGTGGTCAGCGTCGAACGCATCGAGGCCCTGGCCCTGCGGGCCGCCAGGACGCTGGAGGACCTGGGTTGCACCAACGTCGCGATCCGGGCCGCCGACGGCGGCTCCGGCCAACCCGAGGCCGGCCCCTTCGACGCCGTCATGGTGACGGCCTGCCCGCCGCGCTTGCCGTCCCTGCTCTTCCACGAGCTGCGCGAAGGCGGGGTCCTGGTCCTGCCGATCGGGGACGACGACGAGCAGATCCTGTACCGGTACCGCAAAGTGGGTGGGGAGCCGATCGTGGAACGCTCGGTGGCCTGCCGGTTCGTGCCGATGCTGGCCGGGGTGCAGAGGCTCGACGGGGAATGAGGCGGGAACCTCTCCTTGCGTTTCCGGGGCCGGTGGTGCATCTTGTGCGTCTGTTTCGCGGGTCGCCGACCGAGATCGGCTGTGGCCGCGGACCGCAGATCAGGTCGGGGCGTAGCGCAGTCCGGTAGCGCACCTGGTTCGGGACCAGGGGGTCGGAGGTTCAAATCCTCTCGCCCCGACCACTAACTAATGAAAAAGAAACGGGTTGCTGATCTGGTGGCCCGTTTTTTTTATTTCACCTTGTGTCAGTAAGTCACCATTAAGTCTACCCAATGATCTCACTGTTGAACGGTGCCGTTCCCTCGGGTTGCTAGCTGCAGGCGATGGACAACTGCGACTATTCAAACGACGGGACGAATGATATTCTCGCAAGGCGCTACAGTTGCATGGAATTGGTCCTGCATCGCGAGGGCCGCCATTCATGTCCCAGGTTGTTACCGTGCCATATGTCGTGAATTCATCCAAGTCCCCGGACAACGCGACCATGGTATCTCTGATGCCGGGCGAAGTCGACGCGATGGAGCCACTCCACGCAACCGACGTCGGCGATGCCTCCGCCGATGACTTCGACACCAGCACCGAGGCTACCGACACATGAGCAGTGGAGAGTACATTTCCCTCATCGACAATCTCCGCGCGTCGCCCACGGAAACGGAGTGGCTCGAGTTCAAATGCAGCCGCTGCGAACCACAAGAGCTCGGCGAGTATATATCTGCCCTCGCCAATACCGCCTGTCTCGAGAACCGGCCTCGCGCTTATCTGGTGTTCGGCATCGACAACGTGTCACATGCAGTCGTCGGCACCAGCTACGATCCCTATACAACCAAAGGCAAAGGCAACCAGGATCTGCTTCCCTGGCTCAGCGCAGGATTACGCCCTAACACAGGTTTCGAAATGCACATCGTCGAACATCCGGATGGGCGGGTCGTCCTATTTGAGATCGGTCCAGCTAAGAACCAACCGGTCGTCTTCCAAGGCACAGCACATATACGCATCGGAACTAGCAAAACCGAACTCCGTAAGCATCCTGAAAAGGAGCGTGCGCTTTGGACACGAGGAATCGACTGGTCGGCAGAAGTGTGCAGGAAGGCCTCGCTGGAGGATCTCGACCCGGAGGCCGTGGCCAAGGCACGCGAACAGTTTGTCGTCAAGCATCCCAGCCAAACTGCTGCTGTAACCGACTGGGACGATCGCACGTTCCTCAACAAGGCACGGATCCTGAAACAAGGCGCCGTGTCGCATGCCGCGCTCCTGCTGCTCGGCCGCACCGAATCGGCATCGCTCCTGTCGCCGGTGGTGGCCAAAATATCATGGATTCTCAAGGACGCTGAGAACCGAGAACTCGACTATGAACACATCGGCCCGCCGTTTCTGCTCGTCGGTGACCGCCTTCTCAGACGAATTCGCAATCTCAATGTGCGCGCACTGCCGAGCGGTACTCTGTTCCCCCATGAGATTGCGCAATACGACCCCTGGGTGATCCGCGAGGCCTTGCACAATGCTATTGCGCACCAGGACTACCACAAGCATGGTCGCATCGTTGTGGTCGAGTTTCCGGATCGGGTGCTTGTGACCAACGAAGGGGATTTTCTTCCGGGTGACGTCGAGACCGTCATCCGACAAGACGCACCGCAGGCACTTTACCGCAACCCGTTTCTGGCTGACGCGATGGTCGAACTGAACCTGATCGACACCCAGGGCGGCGGGATCAAGCGTATGTTCGAGACACAGCGACGGCGCTCGTTCCCGCTGCCGGACTACGACCTGAGCGTGCCGAGTCACATAGTTGTGAGCGTTACCGGACGGATCCTCAATGAGCGCTACACCCGACTATTGATGGAACGTACGGATCTTGATCTGTGGCAGGTCATGTTGCTCGACCGTGTGCAGAAAGGGCTTTCCATCAGCCGGGATCAGCATCGCCAGTTGAAGTCTACTGGGCTAGTCGAGGGCCGCTTTCCTAACCTCATCGTGGCCGCGGCAGTCGCGAAAGCGACGGGCGAGGCGGGCCGGCACATCCGCGAACGGGGACTCGACAAGCAATACTATCTGGACCTGATACTGGCGTTGATCGCAGGGCACGGTCCTGTCGACCGCAGAGACGTCGATGAAGTTTTGGTATCGAAACTCCCGGATCGACTCACTCCGGAGCAGAAACGCCGAAAGGTGAGGAATCTCCTCCAGGAGCTTAGACGAACCGATAAGATCCTCAATCTGGGGAGCCGTTCCCGTCCCCGGTGGTCCGTTCCGAAGCCCCGGCCTTGATCGAGACAAGAATTCAGCCGGCCAAGACAAGCCATGGATGCCAACGAACATTGCAACAATTTGGTACACATAAAGTTACGTTATCCAGGCGGGCGCAGATATTCATGTGATTAAGACAAGACTGTTGGCAAGCCCCGGCTTCGTTTGATGTATGGGCCGCGTATAGGGGTGCTCTTGACCAGGATAGTGGAGATGATGTTCAATTTTCGATTCACGGGCATGGTTGTCGGGTGTTGCTCATTTAGCGTGATTTCCGGTGCCATCTGACCGGGTGTGTCGGATTAGTGATCGGGCCAACAATCCAGAACGGACCTTGACCCAAGGAAAGCTATTGCAATGATCCATCTCAACTCCCTGACCCGCCGTTTCGCCGCCCTGACCGCCGTGGACTCTCTCACCGCCGCCATCCCAGCCGGCGCCATCACCGCGCTGCTCGGGCCCAACGGCGCCGGCAAGACCACCACCCTGAATATGCTGACCACTCTGCTCGACCCCAGCGAGGGAACCGCGACGGTGGCCGGTCACGACATCCGCACCGACGGCCCCGCCGTCCGCCGCGCCATCGGTTACGTGCCGGAGCACGGCGCGGTCTACGAAGGCCTGTCGGCCGACGAGTACCTCGACCTGTCCGGCCGCATCCGCGGCCTGTCGTCCGACGAGATCCACCACCGCGCCACCCCCTTGCTTGATCGCTTCGACGTCGCTGAAGCCCGCAGCCGTCGCCTGGGCACCTTCAGCAAGGGCATGCTGCGCAAGATCCTGGTCACCGCCGCCCTGCTGCATCGACCCGCCGTGCTGTTCCTGGACGAGCCCATGGACGGCCTGGATGTCCGCAGCCAGAAGGAGCTGGCCGACCTGCTCGCGGAACTGGCGGCCGGCGGTACGTGCATCGTCTACTCCAGCCACGTCCTGCAGCAGGTCGAGGAGGTCTGCTCGCGCGTGCTGCTGATCCACGCGGGGCGGCTGCGCTGGGAGGGTTCGCTGGCGGATCTCCAGGCGGCCCACGCCGGTCATGACCTGCGCGACATCTTCCTCGAGCTGACCGCCGACGGGACCGCCCCGTGAGCGCGTTCCTGGACCGCCTGATCCGCTTGGCCGGGGGAGAGCCCGGCGCCGTGCGGCCCCTGACGCGGGCCCTGCGGCTGAACGCGAAGGGGCAGCACTTGCTGCTGCGCGAGAAGAGCCGTCGCCAGAGCGTCATGTCGGCCGAAACCGTGCACCTGCTCGGTCTGGTTCTGGCCGGCTTGACGTCCGTGGTCCTGGTGCTGGTGATGGTCATGCTCCGCGACCTCGGCGAGCCGCCGCTGGCGGCGGTCGTCTTGTGCGGCGCCCACCTGCTGTTCCTGTTCACGTCCGTGGTCGGGCAGATCGTGCCGGCGCTGCTCTGCGACGAGGACGCGCGCGTGCTCGGCTGGTGGCCCCTGAAGCGCCGCGACGTGCTGCTGGCGCGTCTGGCCACCGTGCTGGTGCCCGCCCTCCAGACCACCCTGGCGCTGACTGCGGCGCCCCTGTTGGCCTTCCTGTTCACGGGACGCCCGCCCGTGGCGGCGATGCTGCTGCTGGCCCTGGCCGTCCTGCTGCAGACCCTGGTCGTGACCTTTGGGACCGCCGCCTTCACCGCCGGCGCGTCGCGCTCGCTGGGGCAGCGTCGCGCCCGTCGTCTGGCCGCCCTGGTCGTCGACAACAACCTCGCGATGCTGCCCTTTCTGGTGATGCCCTTCCTCCAACCCCTGGGGCGCTGGTTCAAGCTTCATCCCGGTGTGCTGGACTGGCTGCCCCCCGTCTGGTTCGCGGCCTTCGCCGCGCCGACCGGCGGCCTGCCGGCCCTCAGGGGCGTGGCGCTCGCGCTGTCGCTGTGCGTGATCGTCGGGGTGATCGGCTGGCGTTTCGCGAGCGGGGGGGGAGGCTCGCCGGCGACGGTCCCCAGCCAGGTGGCGAAGGTGCGTCGCCATCCGGCCGATCTGCTGCCGTGGCTGCTGCGTCCCTGGATGCGCGGCCGCGAGGGCTGGGTCGTGCGCCGTCTGCTGGCCGCGCACCTGCGCGAGGACTGGCGTTTCGCCGGCAACCTGCTGATGATCGTCGTCGTGGACGCCGCCATGCTGTGGTACGCGACCCGGGCCCGCCACGCCGACCGGGACGTCGCCGAAACCATGCTGATGGGCGGCAGCCAGGTCCTGCTGCTGCTCGTCATGTCGTTGCCGTACTTGTCCACGTTCAGCAGCACGCCGCGCGCCCTGTGGATCGTGGCCTTGGCGGACCTGGATCCGGCTCGACTGCTGGCCGCCCAGCGCGGCATGGTACGGGGACTGGCCGTCGTGCCGGTCCTGGCGGTGTTCAGCGTGCGCTCCCTGCACTACGGCCTGGGACCGGAGTTCCTCGCGGTGGCGCTGCTTCTGCTGATCAGCGAAACCGAAGTGCTGCTGCTGATCTTCCAGTGGTTCCAGCCCGAGATGGCCTTCTCGCGCGAGTTCACGCGCGACCAGTCGTCCCAGGCCATCGTGCGCTGGTTCGCGCTGGCGGGCGTGATGGCGGCCACCATGATCGTCAACCTGCTGGCGGTCTCTTACCTGCCGGTCAGGTTCGGGCTGGTGGCGGGTTTCCCACTGCTGTTCTGGTTCCTGAGACGCCGCCTCGCCCGCAAGGTCGCCGGTGGGCGACTCAACCTCGCCGAGATCTCCTGCTGATCGTCGCCCGGCCGCTTCGCCGACACCGGCGCACCGTCACTTCATCCCGACCCAGCGCCGCCAGCGCGGCCGTGCCTGCAACGCGATCTCATGCTCCACGCGCAGCAGCCCGCCGCCGGGCTCCAGCAACGCGTAGCCCTGCCAACTCTGCGGAAGTCCGAGGTAGCGGGTCCCGTCGCGTTCGCATTCGTGCCAGCGGTGATGATGCCCGAAGATCCACCAGCGCGGCTGTAGGTGCGCCGCCACGCGGGCCAGACCCGCCACGCCGGGAGAGCCCAGGTGCGCGAAGTCGACATCGCTGGTCACCCCGATGCCCGTGGGGCAGTCGTGGCTGATCACGATGTCGATGCTGCCCGGCGCGTGCTCCAGGCAGGCGCCGATGTCGCGGTCGCGGATCTCGCTGCCGCTCGGGGTCGACCAGGCGTCCATGTAGCGGGCGCCGCCGATGCACAGGAAGTTCCGTCCACCCAGACACTGCACGGTGGAACGCGGCAAGTGGGTGATGACGTCCGCGTAGTCGCGCACCAGGCGGTCGAAGGCGACGAAGTCCTCGTGGTTGCCCTCGATGAAGGCCACCGGGCGCGCGAATCTTCGGCGGTCTTGTCGGAAATGACGGTGCAGGTCGGCGCCGAACAGGCCGAAGTCGCCCAGGACCAGCACACGCTCGACGGAGCGGCCCAGCACCTCCTGGGCGTGCGCGATCTGGGCGTCGACGACGCCGAAGCGTCCGTGGACGTCGCTGATCAGCAGGAGGGAGTCCGCATCCCGGCCGGGACCTTCGGCGGCGTGCATCGCGCTCAGGCCCCCTTGAACTCGTGGTCCAGCAAGGTCTGCAGCGTCTTGAGGTGCGTGAACACGGCCTTCAGGGTCTTGCGGGTCGCCGGATCGAGCGCGTCGGGTTCGAGCCGGTTGTCCGGCTCGAGGCGCCCGAGGATCCGCCGCGCCTGGTGCTGGAGACGGAGGTCCATCAGGAAACGGAAGGCTTCGCTGAGTTCGTCGGCGGTCTCGGCGCGCAGTTTGCCTGCTTCCGCCAGGGCGATCAATCGGTCGGCCGTGCCGGTGGCGGCGATCCCGTGCTGCAGGGCGCGCAACCGCACGTAGTCGACGATCTGCGCCATGACGCCCTTGACGTCGAAGGTCGCGCGGTCCGCTTCGCCCTTCTCAAGCGCGAAACCCCCGAATGTCCTGAGCGGCGGCTCGTACTGCAGCACGCTGCGCGCCAGCAGGTGCAGGAAGCGGGGCTCGCTCGCGATCTCGGTCGCCAGGTGCTCGCGCAGCGCGGCGGTGAGCCCGCCCTCGTCCAGGGCGCTGCGGAAGTCGAAGAAGATCGCCGCCTGCAGGAGATCCTCGGCTTCCAGGGTGTGGATCCAGCCGCCGAAGGTGTGCCGCCAGCCGGTGAGCGACTGGCAGCAGCGGGTCTCCCCGGACATGATGCCGCCCCGGCAGAAGGGGTAGCCTGCGGCGTCCAGGATCTCGGAGAGCCTGGCGCCCAAGCGCAGGAAGTAGGGCCGGGCCGCGGCTTCCGCGTCGGCGTCGAGGTCCGGGTAGATCAGGGCGTGGTCCTGGTCGGCCAACAAGCTCACTTCGGCCCGCCCCAGGCTCCCCATGAGCATGATGTCGAAGGCCGTGGGCGGCGGGCCCAGCTCGGCGACCGCCAGCTCGACGCCCTTGCGCACGGCCGCGTCGGCGTTCTGCGAGAGCATGCGGCTGACCTGCAGGGCGTCGGCCCCGTGGCTCATCATGAGGCTGGCCATGGTCGCCATGCGCCGGTTCGCCGCCGCCAGGTCCTCGCTGCTCTGCGCCGCGCGCAGGTCGAGTTCGCGCGGCTTGGCCAGACGGGTGGCCACGGCCATGAAGCCCGGCCGGCCCTGCAGGACGACGCGCGACAGCGACAGCATGACCCGGACGGTGCCGCCGTCGCGGGTGATCAGTTCTGCCTCGTAACGGGTCGGCGCGCGCTCGCCGGCGGCCACCGCCTGCCAGTAGCGCCGACCGCTCTCCAGCTCCGCGGCCGTGGGCCGCACCAGGTCGCCGGCGTCCAGACCGGCGAGATCCGCTTGCTCGTAGCCCACGAGCTTCAACATGCTCGCGTTGGCGAAGAGCCCCTCGTCGCCGACGGACATGAAGATCGACTCGCCGGCCGACTCCACCAGCGAGCGGTACTTCTCCTCGGAAGCCAGCAGGGCCGCCGCCGTGCGCAGCCGGCCGCGCTCGGCCACGAAACTGGTCCGCAGCAGGAAGACCAGCAGCAGCGTCACCGCGGCCAGGATCAGCAGGGCCGCGGCCTGCAGGCGGCCGGTCACCGCCGCCACCTCGCGGTCGACGTCGTCGGTGTACACGCCGGTGCCGATGATCCAGCCCCAGGGCGCGAAGCCCTTGACGAAGGACAGCTTGGGCACGATGCGCGCGGGGTCGTCCTTCCACTGCCACATGTAGTCGACGTAACCGGCGCCGTCGCGGCGCACGAGGTCGACCATCGCGACGAAGATCAGCTTGCCGTGCGGGTCGGCGAAGCCGGACAGGTCTTCGCCCTCGAGGTCGGGACGGTAGGGGTGGACGATCATCCGCGGCTGCAGGTCGTTGATCCAGAAGTAGTCCTTGCCCTCCTGGCCGTAATGGAGGCTGCGCACCTGCAGGACCGCGCCGGCCTGCGCCTGCTCCCGCGTCAGGCGGCCGGCGCGTTCCTCGGCCTCGAAGCGGGCCAGGATGTTCCAGGACGACTCGGTCAACTCGCGGATCATGAGCCGTTTCTGGTCCATCACCGCGCGGCTCAACGTGGGCAGGAAGTGGAAGAAGACGACCCCGGAGAACAGGCTGATGGCCAGCAGGGCGGGCAGGCCCGTGCGCAGCGCGAGACGCTTCATCGCCGTGACCTGACCGTCGACCTCATGCCGATGCCTCCGCGCCGGAGCCTACAGCAGGAACTGCACGCCCGCCAGCAGCTGGTTGGGACTGTCGCCGGTGCTGAATTCCACCCCGTAGCGGACTTTGTGCTTCAACCGGTAGTAGTGCAGGCCCGCCGTCAGGTCGGACGTCACGGCTCCGGAGTCGTGATCGATGACGGCGAACTTGCCCGTCACCTGCACGCGATCGCGGCGCAATCCCGACTCGACGAACCAGGTGTTGCCGTGAAAATTGATGTTGTCCCAGTCGTACCAGCCGGCATTGAGCGTGCCGAACATCCCACCCGTGACGAACCCGGATTGCATGTCGAGCACGAACGCCCGGCTGTCGATCGTCCAGCCGGGATTCGTGAGCGGCACGTAACCGGCGCGGTTGGCCCGCCTCTGGTAGTCGATCCCGGTGCCCAGCAGCAGGTACGGATCGCCGCCCAGGCGTTCCTGGCCGTGGAACCAAGCCGTGGGCGCGGTGCCCACGGCCGCGAATTCCAGATGTCCGGTGAAGCGCGGCGCGGCCTCGGGATTCTTCGTCGTCCCGACCTCATACCCGTCGAACACGCCCGCACGGTAGGCGAACCGCGGGCTGCACGAGCCGTGCAGCATCAGGCCCTGGTCGCGCCAGACGAAGGTGTTGGCCAGCTTGATCACCTCGGCGTTGTAGTCCAGCCCCAGCAGACTCGCGGCCGAGGATGTGCTCTCGAAGGACAGCGGCAGCAGGATCAGCCCCGCCTCCAGCCAGTGGTCCCCCCGCAGGCGCAGGTCGACGAAGATGTCCTGCAGGTCGGTGGACACGCCGCCGGCGCTGGAGCGTCCGGCGTTGTCGTTGTCCGTCTCGGCGAAGACCTTCACGCCGTCGGCGATCTGGCCGCTGAAGATCAACCGTCCCCGGCGCAGGTACATGTCGTGGTCGACCTCGGCGCCCGCCACCGTCACGGCGTGGAACTGCCCCAGCAGGCTGAACTGCAGGTTGGCCCCGTCGTCGAAGTCCCAGCGGGGGCCGGCGAGCGCGGGCGCCGCCGCGACCGTCAGCAGCACCAGCATCGCCCGCAGCAGGAAGTCCGTCCTGGTCATCGCGCACTCCTTATTCAGGAAGGAAGGGGGAACGCGGGCCGGCGAACCGGCCCGCGCCATCAAGCTTCGACGGCGACCCGCCGGTTCTTCGTCGTCAGCGACACCACGATCAGCGCCAGGAAGCTCAGCGGGATCGAGATGATCCCCGGCTGGCCCAGGGGGTGCCACGCCTGTTCGGCGGTCAGTCCGTACGGGCCCGCGAACATCTCGGGCCCGGTCAGGATGATCCCGAGCGAGGAGACGATGCCCACGGTGATCGAGGCGACGATGCCCGCCGCGGTCGTCCGCTTCCAGAACAGCAGCATGAGGATCGCCGGCAGGTTGGCCGACGCCGCCACGGCGAAGGCCCAGCCGACCAGGAAGCTCACGTTGACCCCGCGGAACACGATGCCCAGCACGATCGCCACGATGCCCACCGCGAACGCGGCCACCTTGCCGGCGCGCACCTTCTTCTCGTCGCTCAGGTGCATGCCGCCGTAGCGGTCCATCAGGTCGTGGGCCACCGCACCCGAGGCGGCCACGATCAGACCGGCCACGGTGCCCAGCACGGTCGCGAACGCGATGGCCGAGATGATCGCGAACAGCACGCCGCCGAAGGACATCGCCAGCAGCGGCGCCGACATGTTGTTGTCCGCCGGGTTCACCGTGCCGTTGGTCGCCGCGCCGAGCCCCAGGAACAGGGTCAGGACGTAGAAGAAACCGATGGCGGCGATGGCCACGATGGTCGACTTGCGGGCGCACGCCGGGCTCGGCACGGTGTAGTAGCGGATCAGGATGTGCGGCAGGGCCGCGGTCCCGAAGAACAGGGCCAGCATCAGCGACACGAAGTTCAGCTTCTCGGTCGTGGTGTGCACCTTGAACTTCACGCCCGGTTTCATCTCGTCGGTACCCGAGACGGTCTTCGGGTAGTAGACCGCGAACTTGGCGCCGGTCTCGTCGGTCACGGCCTGCTTCTGCCACTGCTCGATGCGGGTGTCGGGATGGGTCAGGTGGGCGAGGAACGCCAGGGGACCCACCGGTCCCGTGCCGGCGGCGGCTTCCGCGGCGCTCAACCCGCCGATCTGCCGCAGGCGGCCGACGGGTGCCAGGACCCCGCCCGCCACGCCGTTGACCTGCCCCACGCCCGTCCACTGCGCCTGCCAGAGCGTGCCGTCGGCCTCGCGCTTCCACCAGCTGGCTGATCCGTCGCGGCCGTACTTCTGCAGGCTGCCGGCGGTGTGCATCAGCGCGAACCCCTGCTCCAGGAGCTGGCTTTCGGTGGTCTGCATGGTCGCGTCGCCGCCGGGGGCGCCGCCGTCGAGCCCCACAGGCTCGGTGCTCAGCCCGCGCACGAGCACGAAACCGACCAGGATGGTCGAGAAGATCAGCAGCAGGCCGCCCTTGAGGAACTGCACGTACGTCGTGGAGGTCATGCCGGCGGCCGACACGATGACGATCACGATGACGCCCACCAGGATCACGCCCACCCAGTGGGGCAGGCCGAGCAGCGGTTCCACAAGCGAGCCGGCGCCGTTCATCTGCGGGATGAGGTAGCAGATCGACACCACCAGCGTGGAGATGGCCGCGGCCAGCTTGATGCCGCGGCTGTCGAACTTGGCGTCCAGGGCGTCGGTGAAGGTGAACTTGCCCATGCGCTTCATGGGTTCGGCCACCACGAACAGCGCCACGACCCAGCCGGCCAGGTAGCCGATGGAATAGAGGAAACCGTCGTAGCCGAGGGTGGCGATCATGCCGCAGATGCCCAGGAACGACGCGGCCGACAGGTAGTCGCCGGCGAAGCTGATGCCGTTGACCGCCCAGTGGATCTGCCCGCCGGCGGCGTAGTAGCCGGCGGCCGACTTCGCCTTGCGCGCGAAGAAGAAGCTCAGGAACAGCACCGCCGCGACGAACAGCGCGAAGATGACGATGGACAGGGGAGTGCCGTGCAGGTTCATGCTCCGGCCCCCTTCCCGCCGTGCCCGCCGGACATTTCACGTTCCTTGCGGGTGCAGAGGTGGTTGTAGAGGAGGGCCTGGGCCAGGGCGAAGACGATCAGCCCGAGACCGTAGACCACGGCGAGGTTGAGCCCGGCGAACACGATGGTCTGCATCGCGCGGCCTTCGGCGACGACGCTCGTCAGGACGAACCCGGCGTAGACGACGCAGTAGATGATGAACATCACGACGCCCAGCCGGGTCTTGTAACCGCTGGCGGGATCCGGTCCGGAAGAGCGGGCTGGTCCGTGGAGCATCTTCCCTCCTAGGGTGATAGCGGAAGGCAGGGGAGGGGGCGCCGGATGCCGCCGGGCGCCACCCTTCGGTGCGCAATTCGCGGAAACCTAACATGCTGTGAAAATATACACAATGAATTCGACGCAAGAACGTATCCGACCGGATCAGTGAACAGAGGTGACAATACCGAGATCGGTATACAAAGACTAATTTAGTCTTGTTATATCGTCAGTGACGTGCTCCAATGACGGGCCATCCGATGTCTAGGCGTGATCCACCCGCTTCAACCGCACATCGGCCGGGAGGGCTCTGCGAAGCCCGGTCCTGCGATCCTGTATCCGCACGATGAAGGAGTACCTCGATGAACAAACTACACTCGATCTTGTGTTGCTGTGCCGTCGTCACCGTCCTGGCCGGCGGCGCCCAGGCCCAGAACGGGACCTGCCTCAACAACCTCGTCACCAACGGCGACTACACCGCCGGGCTGGTCTACGGGTCGATGCCGTCAGCGTCCGTGACCGGCTGGTCGCTGCTGACCCAATCCCCGCAGGTCACCGACGACGGCTGCAACGACCTCGGTTCGATCCAGATGTGGGGCAACCTGGTCGTCGGCGAGTCGGTCAAGCAGAACCTGCCCGGTGTCGGCATCGAGGCCGGCAAGCAGTACCGGGTCACGGTCTGCTACCGCTGGCTCGACACCGGCAACACGATCATCCCCGCGTACGTGCGGTTCCGGTTGACGGTCGCCGGCGCCACGCCGACCACTTACCCGCCCACTTCCGGCTACGACCTGATCGGCTCCACGCCGAACACGTCGTCGGCCAACTGGACGACCTACACGTTCCCGATCTGGACGGCGCCGAACAATGCTTCCTGGCTCACCATCAATCCGGAGAACGACGAGTCGCTGAACCACGGCGACCACGTCTCCTGGGGTCGCATCGACAACGTCTGCATCGAGCTCGTGGATCCCGTCGCGTCCGAGAATGCGGACTGGGGCACGATCAAGGGCACCTACCGGTAGATCCCGTGCCGGTCTGTGCGGCCGCCTTCCCCGGGGGAGGCGGCCGTTTTCGTGCTCGCCGGTCTCATGCGTGATCGTTCCCGCCCCGCCGCCTGCGGAAACCTCTTGCCCCCTGAGGTGTTCACGGCCATCATCCGCTCAGGACGACCAGCCACGGAGGACTGCCGCCCATGCACCTGCCCACGTCGCGCGCGGCGCCGTCATGCCGCTTATCCCGATGCCTCCTGACCCGGCGCATCCCGTTCGCGCTCCTGATCATCCTGCTGTCGGCCGGCTCCCTGGCGGCGGCGACCGATGGCTGCTACGTCGTGCGCGACGGCGATTCGCTGGGCCGGATCGCGACGCGCTGCGGCACCTCGGTGGCCGAGATCAGCCGCCACAACGATCTTTCCGGCGACATCGTCCACGTCGGCCAGATCCTGCGGATCACCGCCCCCTTCCAGCAGATTCACCCGGACAAGATTTCTTGGCGCCACCCGTACGAAGGCCGGCTCGGGCGCGTCCTGCGTTCCTTCGGCGCCCAGGCGGGTGCGATCGTGGCGCGCCGTACCGGCACCGACATCGCGTACCCCGCCGGGGGAGCGGTCCTGGCCCCCGCCAACGGACTCGTGCGCTACGTGGGTGAGCAGGCCGGGTACGGCACCCTGGCCATCATCGACCACGGCGGCGGCTTCACGACGGTCTTCGCGCCCCTGGATCCCGCAGGGCTCGAGATCGAGACGGGCCGGATCGTCCTGAAGGGGGAGTCCCTGGGACGTTGCGGCTCGCCGGTCGAGGGCCGGGAGCCCTACCTGCACGTCGAGTTGAGGGTCAAGAGCGAGGCGGTCGACCCGTCGCGCCTGCTGCGCTGACCTGGAGTCCCAACCCACGACGGCCGGATCGGAGACCTCCCGTGGACCTCAGCAACGTCATCCGCGCCGTGCCCGACTTCCCCAAGCCGGGCATCCTGTTCCGCGACATCACGCCGGTCCTGAACGATCCTGCGGCCTTTCGCGCCGCGCTGGACGGGATGGCCGCCCTGGTGCGCGACGTGCCCAGCGACCGCCTGGCCGCTTTGGAATCCCGCGGCTTCCTCTTCGCCGCGCCTCTGGCCCGGCAGTGGGGGAAGGGCCTGGTCGCGATGCGCAAACCCGGCAAGCTGCCCGCAGACACGATCTCCGAGTGCTACGCGCTGGAATACGGCACCGCCACCCTGGAGGTCCACCGCGACGCGATCCAGCCGGGCGAGCGCGTGCTGATCGTCGACGATCTGCTGGCGACCGGCGGCACCGCCGCGGCGGCCGCCGCGCTGGTGCGGCGTTTGGGCGGCGCTGTGGCTGGTCACCTGTTCCTGGTCGAACTGGAGGGGCTGGGCGGTCGCGCGCGGTTGGCCGGCGATCAGGTGTTTTCGCTTGTCAAATTTCCGGAGCACGGCTAGTTTGCCGTTTCCGGCCTTCACCGGTGCGATGGAACGGTCTCGCCCGCCCGGGACCGGTTCCAGATCAGATGCACTCGCCCTGGATCAGCCCGGGTGCCCCAGTAGCTCAGCTGGATAGAGCACCGGTTTCCTAAACCGGGGGTCGCAGGTTCGAGCCCTGTCTGGGGTACCAATCGCTCGGCGCTTCCTCGCGCGTCAGAAACCCCGGGACGTCTCGGGGTTTTTTTACCTGTTGATCCCCATCGCCGCCGCGGTCGGGTGCGGATCCCGCAGCCGCACGAAACCGTGCCTTTCCAGTTCCATCAGGAATAGCCAGACGCGCTCGCTCGCCTGATCGGCTTGATCCGGGTGCGCAGCCACGAACCCGCGCATGAGATCGGCGACGTTGCGGCGGCCATCCAGCTGTCGCCAGATCGTGCTGCCGAAAACCTCGAGACGCACCTCGACGTGCGCCCGCCGGGCCGGCAACCGCGCCTGGAGCCAGCGCGCCGCGGGCCCGCTGCGGAATCGGGGCACCAGCAGCACGAGCCTCGAGCCGTCGCCATCGGTGGCCGGATCCTCGCGGGAGGCGACCAGTGGCTGCGGCACCAATTCCAGGATCCGGGCACCTTCGTCCCAGGATCGTCGCGCGCCGCCGCGCGCCCAGGTCCGGACCCGATCCCACATGCGTTCCCGCCTCCGGTGTCATGCCATTTTCCACCGTCATCCACGCCGCCGCCGCGACGCTAACACCGCCGACGCCAACGGACAAGCTCGGTCGTCGGCAGGCGCCGCCTCAGCCGCGCACGATCCGTTCTGCGCTTTCCAACTTCTCGGCGATCCGTTACACTGCCGTTGTCGCCGATCATCGGCACGACCCCGAACCGCCGCCGCGCAGAGGAAAGGACCGCCATGAACGAGCCGACCGCCACGGAACGCTGGTGGGCCGCCTCCTGCTACGTCAGTGCTCTGGTCGTGCTGCCCATCCTGATGGTGGAGCACAAGGGGGAGTACCTGGCCCGGCACTGCCGCCAGGGATTCACCTTGCTCGCGGCCGAAGTCGTCCTGTTGTTGGTGCTCGGGATCATCGACGCCAGCCTCGGGCGCATCCCACTGCTCGGCATGCTGCTGTCCATCGTCCTGCACCTGGTCGGCCTGCTGACCTGCCTGGGCATCTCCGCGCTCGGATTCGCCCGCGCCCTGGCCGGCGAGTCCTGGAACCTGCCGTTCCTCGAGGACTTCGCCCAGCAGGTCCCGATCCACTGAATAGAAACCCATTGCTACGAGGGGAGCGACGTCACGCTGAACCGGCGTCTCTCATAACGCCGACTTCATTGATTGCGCATAATGTATATTATGTTAAGTCAGCACTTGGCGTGATCAAGAAGCGCAGATCTCCAGGATCGCCCTCTCAAGGATCATCTCAGGCTCCAACGGACTGCTCTTCATGGCAGCCTCACAGCGATGGCAAGCCCGCAACGCCCGTTCCACCGTGGCGTCGCCCCACAGACGCGCCGTCTCGCCGGATTGGCGGGCGGCGAACGGCGTGATGCCCAACAGACCCGGCACCGATTTCTCCGGTTGCCCATCGGCATGCAACGCAGCCACCTGGACCACTTGCTTGATCCGCCAGATGAGCAACGGCGCCAGTTCGAACGCCGACCGTCCCTCGGACAGGAACCGGTGGAACGCCGCCAGTCCTTCGCGCTCGCGCCCAGGACCGAGCTGCTTGACCAGTTCGAAGGGATCAATCGCCCGCTGCTCCAGGATCACGGCCCTCAACGCCGCCTCGTCCAGACCGTCTTTCGCTTCACCGGCGATCAGGGCCAACTTGTCGAGTTCGCCGTCCAGGGCGTGCAGGTCGTCGCCGACGAGCTCGACCAGCATTTCGGCCAGATCCAGAGCCAGAGGCAGTTTCTTGTCCTTGGCGCGACGGACAGTCCAATCCACGAGATCACGCCCGCTCGGCGGCGCCATTTCGTAAAAATACCCGGCGGTCTTGCAGGCCTTGACCCAGGATTTCCGGCCGTCCACCTTTTCGGACATCAGGACGAGGGTCGTGGCCGCGACCGGGTCGGCCAGGTAGCGCTGCAAGGCCAGTTCGGAGGCCGCGTCCCCGACCATCTGTTCGGCCCGCTTGACCCAGATCACCTGGCGGTCGCCGAACATCGGGTAGCTGCGGGCTTGCTGGAGGATACGGTCGCAACCCGCCTGGTCACCGTCGAATACGTGGGAATTGAAGGCGGAGCCCGAAGCGCCGAGCAGCTTGTTCACGAGGTACTCGACGACGCTCGCCGCACGGTGCGTGTCCTCGCCCGCCAGCAAGTAGACACACCGGAACGTGCCGGCCGCCAGTTCCCGGCGCAGGGCCGCGAAGTCGGGGCCGTCGCTGCGGCCGCCCCAATTCGCCATCACCAGTCCTCCACGATCGAACCCAGAACCTCGCGCACGATCTCGGCCGCCGCCTCGCTGCGGGCCGTCAGCTCGCTGGTGGCGCCGTCGCCCAGGATGAAGTTGCCGCTGCCGTTGAGCCGCTTGCGGGTGAACACATTCTCGCCGCCGTCCAGGCGGCGCATGGTCAACTCGACGGAGATCTGCACCTGGTATTCGTCGACCTGCATGTTGCCGCCGGTGGCCGAGGAAAAGGCTTCGCGGAGCTTGTAGCCGACCACACGGCCGGACAATTCGGTGCGGGCGGCTTCGGGGCCGACCACGCGCAGGGTGTTGTCGTCCTGCAGGGCGGTGATGATGGCCTCGGTCAGTTCGATCTCGATGTTGGGTTCGGCGGTGGCGTTCTCGAGGTACGGCACGTTGACCCAACGCAGGGAATCATCGACACGGCCGCTGCTCGTGGAATAAGCGCCGCAACCGCCCGCCAAGACAGACAGGGCCATCAGGCCCGCCCCAGCCAGGATCCCGGCGCCTCGACGTCGCAGATCACCATTCCGCAGGTTCACGTACTTCCTCGCTGATTTTGTACATCTTCAATCTATATCGCAACTTATCGCGATTCATACCCAGGAGTTCCGCCGCGCGGGTCTGGTTGCCGCCCGCCTGGGCCAGCGCCTGCCGCACGCAACGTTCCTCGGCCCGGGCGAGCGTCTCTTCGAGATGCAGACCCGCCGGGGGCAACGTCCCGCCCATCAGGGCCGTGAAGTCCTCGTCCGGGGGAGGCGATCCACGCGGCGCGTCGGGCAGGTTGAGCTGGGCGGCGTCGAGGGCCTCCCCCTCCCCCAGCAGCACGGCGCGCTCGATGACGTTGCGCAGCTCGCGGATGTTCCCCGGCCAGGCGTAGGCCAGCAGGGCGCCCGGAGCGTCCGGCGCCAGACCGGTCAGGCGCTTGTGGAACTGCAGCGCATAGATCCGCAGAAAATGATCCGCGAGCGGCAGGATATCCTCGGGTCGCTCCCGCAACGACGGCACCCTCAGGGGGACCACCTTGAGCCGGTAGTAAAGGTCATCGCGGAACGTCCCGGCGCGCACCATGGCCGCCAAGTCGCGGTTCGTCGCGGAGATGAGGCGCACGTCCACCGTGATGTCCTTGAGCCCGCCCACCCGGCGAAAGACCTGGCGCTCGAGGACGCGCAGCAGTTTCACCTGCAGGGCCGGTGCCATCTCGCCGATTTCGTCCAGGAACACCGTGCCGTGGTGCGCGAGTTCCAGCAGCCCCTGCTTCTGCTGCACGGCGTCGGTGAAGGCGCCCTGCTCGTGACCGAACAGCTCGCTCTCGAGCAGCTTTTCGGGCAGGGCGGCGCAGTTGATCTCCAGGAACGCCTTGTCGCTGCGCTGGGAGCTGGCGTGGATCAGGTTGGCCAGCACGTCCTTGCCGACGCCGGACTCGCCCTCGATCAGGATCGAAGTCTTCTCCCCCTGCGCGATCTTGCGGACCGTGGCGTAGATTTCCTGCATCGCGGGGGCCACGCTCATCACCATCCCCGGCGTCCGGGCGAAACCCCGGTTCCGGCGTCGCAGGGCGGCGAGTTCGGCGGCGTCCCGCGTCGCCTCGAGGCCGCGCCGGATGGCCAGGTGCAGCTGCTCGATCTTGAAGGGCTTGCGGATCACGTCGAAGGCCCCGGCGCGCATGGCGTCGACCGCCGTCTCGAGGTCGACGTGGGCGCTCATGAGGATCACGCACATGCGCGGAAACTGGGCGCGGATCTCCCGCAGGACCTCCAGGCCGTGGCGGTCGGGCAGGACCAGATCCAGCAGGACCAGGTCGGGGATCAGCTCGTGGACGGCCGCCAGGGCCGTCTCGCCGTCGGCGGCCGTGCTGACGGTGTGGCCCTCGTGGGCGAGGGTCTGTCGCAGGAACTGCAGGATGGAGGCCTGGTCGTCGACCACGAGCAGCTGGGCGGACATCTCACCTCCGGCGGAGTGCGGCGGACTTCGGCGCGATTATCGAGGGGCGGGGCGCTCCTGGCAAGACCGAGTTGTCGCGGCGGGAACGCAGGGGCACGCTCAGTGGGCGCCTTCGCCCTCGAGCAGGACCCGGAAGGTCATGGCCAGGATCCGCAGGTCGGTCCTCAGGCTGAGGCTGCTGATGTACTGGCGGTCGAGGGCGACCTTGCGGCGGACCGACTCGACGTCGGTGTCGTAGCCGTTGATCACCTGGGCGAGGCCGGTGATGCCGGGCAGCACGATCAGCCGGTCGTGGTAGCAGGGCACGTCGTTCTCCAGCTGGCGGATGAAGCAGAGGCGCTCGGGTCGCGGCCCGATGACGCTCATCTCGCCGCGCAGGACGTTGACGAACTGGGGGAACTCGTCCAGTCGGGACTTGCGCAGGATGCGGCCGATGCGGGTCACCCGGACGTCCTGCTTCGTGGCCCACTGCGGTCCCTGCGCCTCGGCGTCCTGCCGCATGGTGCGCAGCTTGTAGATCCGGAAAGGGCGGCCGGGATAGACGACGCGGCGCCGCTCGGGGTAGGACGGGCACGGCGAGCGCCGTTGGCGGCGGTCGATGCCGATGCGGGACTGCAGGAAGAAGATCGGACCGCGGGAATCGAGCTTGATGGCCAGCGCGATCGCGGGCAGGAACGCCACGAACACCGCCAGGGCCCCGATCGCGAGTCCCACGTCGAGGCCGCGCTTGATCCCTTGGGCGTACGCCACCGCTCGCTCGGCGACGAGCTGGTCGTCGACGCCGTGCAACGGCTCGAGCAGACCGTCGCCGACCAGAGAGGTCCGCAGCGGTTGCCGGTCGTGCCGGGCTTCAGCCCGAAACGGATCGTTCTCGACTCTCACGAGAGGAGCCTCGCTTCCCTACTGGTGACGCGCTGCCGACCCCGTGGCGGCGCCTGATGGCCGGACTCCGCGACGTCACACATCCCTCGGGCGAGGATGCACCGATTATACAGGAATTGGCGCGGTCTTTCAAGATTATCGGTTGGTGCGGGAATTACTTGAGCGTGGAACCGGGGGAAGGACGAAGCCCGCATCTCATTGCGAGATGCGGGCTTCCGGGCCGGCGTCAGTTGAGGCGGGTCACCGCGAGCGACACGGCGGCCGCCGTCGAGATCGTGCCCAGGAGGATCGGGTAGATCGTCCGGAAAAAACCCGCCGCGTGCTGGGGCACCTGGACCGTATCCCCGGGGTGCACCAAGGGGTTGCCCACGAGATCGCCCCGCTGCAGAAAGGAGACGAGGTCCACCGGTTGCGAGGTGTGGCGGCCCTGCTGGTCGGCATGGACCCACCAGACTTTCTTGAGGTCGCCGGTCTCGACCGGCGCGCCGGCGAGCATCAGCACGCTCAGCAGCCGCGTCGGTTCGTTGATGAGGTACGTCCCGGGGGCGGCCACGCCGCCGAACACCTGGACGCCGCGCGCCGGCGCCACCAGCGCCGCCGCGTTGCCGGGCACGATGACGGTGTCGCCGGTCTTCAGGAAGACCGGGTCCGCGGGGCCGCTGCCGGTCAGGATGCCGCTGATGTCGTGGACCGCCGACATGGTCGCCCCCGTCCCTTCGGCCACCACGCGCACCTGCGTGAGGTTGGCGTCGGGAGCGGGCCCGCCCGCGGCACGCACCACGTCCCAGAGCGACGGTTCCGCTTCGAAGGTGTAACTGCCGGGGTTCGCAACCGACCCCAGGATGTAGACGCGCAGGGCGTTGTACTGCATGACGGTCAGCGAAACGTCGGAGATCTCGCGGTTGAAGAGGCGCAGCTTCTCCAGCACGAGCTGCTCGGCTTCGCGGAGGGTCAGCCCCGACATCGACACTTCGCCGACCAACGGCACCACGGCGGTGCCGTCGGGACGGACGGTGAGGCTGCGGTCGAGCGTCGGCTGCTGCAGGACGTTCAACTGCACCACATCGCCGCTGCCGAGACGGTAGGCGGCGGGCGGCTGCGCCGGGATGGTCGGCGACGGCGCCGGGTCGGTGGGCGACTGCGCCGGCGCGACGGTCGCGGCGGCGAGCAGCAGCGCGGCGAGCAGGCAGACGGTGCGACGATTCATCGGTTCCCTCCGGAGCCAGCGTGGTCGGACGTCTCAGACTCTCTGTTCCCGATACCAGGCCACGGTGCGCGCCAGGCCGGTGGCGAAGTCGATCTGGGGTTCGTAGCCGATCACTTCCCGGGCCAGCGAGATGTCGGCCTGCGAGTGCGGCACGTCGCCCGCGCGCGCGGGACCGTGGATGGCCGGCAGGTCCGAACCGGCGTGGCGCTGGATCAGCGCGTACAGTTCGTTGAGCGAGAAGCGGTCCCCGCAGGCCACGTTCACGGTGCGTCCGCCCGGGTCGGGCGCCTCGGCCGCGCACAGGTTCGCATGCACGACGTTGTCGATGTACGTGAAGTCGCGCGAGAAGCTGCCGTCGCCGTTGATGACGGGGGCCTCCCCCGCCAGCAGCTTGGTGATGAAGATGGGCACGACGGCCGCGTACTGGCTCTTCGGGTCCTGCCGCGGGCCGAACACGTTGAAGTAGCGCAGCCCGACGCAGCTCAGGCCGTACAGCTGCGAGAACACCGACAGGTACAGCTCGCCCACGTACTTCTGAACCGCGTACGGGGACATCGGGTCGTACCGCATGTCCTCGCGCTTGGGCAGGCTGGGCGAATCGCCGTAGGCGGAGCTGCTGGCCGCGTAGACCAGCCGCTTGACGCCGGCGTCGCGCGCGGCGACCAGCATGTTCAGCGTGCCGTCGACGTTGTGCAGGTGCGAAGTGACCGGGTCGTCGACGCTCCGCGGCACCGAGGCCAGGGCGGCCTCGTGGAAGACGACGTCGACATCCTGGCAGCAGCGCCGGGCGGTTTCGGGGTCGGTGATCGAACCCTCCACGAACGTGATCCCGTCGCGCACGGCCGCCAGGTTCGCGAGCTTGCCGGTGGACAGATTGTCCAGGACCGTCACCCGATCGCCGCGCGCGACCAGGGCCGCCGTGAGGTGTGAACCGATGAAGCCGGCGCCGCCGGTCACCAGGCATGTCTTCATGTTCCCTCCGTGTTCCCGTCTAGAGCTTGAACAGATGCTCGCTGCGGTGACCCTTCAGCGCGTTGCGCGTGTCGACGACCGGCTTGCCGGTCTTCAGCAGCAGCGCGTGGTCGACGTTGCGGTGCGGGGTGACGATCACCGCCGCATCGAACGCCTTCAGGGCCTCGAGGTTCCAGTCCTGCAAGCGGGGCGTGGACTCGAACCCGTGCAGCGACGCCACGTGCGGATCGTACCAGGACACCAGCGCGCCGCGCTTGTGCAGGAGTTCCATGATATCCAGGGCCGGAGATTCCCGCACGTCGTCGATGTTCGGCTTGTAGGCCACGCCGACGCAGAGCACGCGGCTGCCCTTGACGGAGCGCTCGACGCTGTTGAGCGCCTCGGCGACCAGCCCGGCCACGTGCCGGGGCATGCCGCCGTTGACCTGGCCGGCCAGCTCGATGAAGCGGGCCTCCATGCCGAACTGGCGCGCCTTCCACGAGAAGTAGAACGGATCGATGGGGATGCAGTGGCCGCCCAGTCCCGGGCCCGGGTAGAACGGCATGAAACCGAAGGGTTTCGTGGAAGCGGCGTCGATGACCTCCCAGACGTCGATGCCCATCGAGTCGCACATCAGGGCGATCTCGTTGACCATGCCGATGTTCACGCTGCGGAACGTGTTCTCGAGCAGCTTGACCGTCTCGGCGACGCGGGCGTTGCTGACCGGAACCACCTTCTCCATGACCTGGCCGTAGAGGGCCGCGGCCGCCGCGGTGCAGGCCGGCGTCACGCCGCCGACGACCTTGGGGATGTTGCGGGTCTGGTAGACCGGGTTGCCCGGGTCGACGCGCTCCGGGGAGAACGCGAGGTGGAAGTCCTTGCCGACGACCAGGCCGCCCTCGTGCAGGCGCGGCAGGATGACCTCTTCGCAGGTGCCGGGGTAGGTGGTGCTCTCCAGGATCACCAGCATCCCGGGATGCAGGCGCGGCGCGATGACGTCGACGGCCGACTGGATGAAGCTCATGTCGGGATCGTGCGTCTTGCTCAGGGGCGTCGGCACGCAGATGTTCACGCTGTCGCACAGGGACAGGACCTCGGGCTCGGTCGTCGCGCGCAACAGGCCGGCGTCGACGGCGGCCTTCACCTCGGCGGCCGGCACGTCGATGATGTAGCTGTCGCCCCGGTTCAGGGCCGCGACCTTGCCTTCATCCAGCTCGATGCCCGTGACCTTGAAGCCCGCCTTGCAGTACTCGATCGCCAGGGGCAGGCCCACATAGCCGAGACCGATGACGGCGAGGTGCGCGGTGCGGTTCTGGAACTTCTCCTGGATCATCATCCCCATCCTCTTTTGTTCTGGCGCCGGTCGGCGGCGGACGGCGTCCGCGGCAGGCGTACCGACGCGACCGGACCGCGAAAAGCAAGGGGAGTGCCACAAACCCTGGGAACCTGGGACCGGTTTCAGGCCGTCCCCACCCGGGTGCGCCGCCGGCGCCACCCCCCTACCAACTATTTGATTTCAAACATGTTAAGAACGGTGCGGCGTACTGTCAAGACCAGCCTGGACCGTGCCGGGCCCGGCGCCGGAATCCCGCCGCGGCGGCCCCGCCCGGTGCGGTGATGAACAAAAAGGTGGTGTGCCCCGAGCTTGAAACTGACCAGCAGCGGCGCCGCTCATAGAAGAAGGGTCTCCGGCCAGTCCAGAAACCCTCCGTTTTTCTTCGAGTTCTGGTACGCCCGGCGGGATTCGAACCCACGACCTCTTGCTCCGGAGGCAAGCGCTCTATCCAGCTGAGCTACGGGCGCACGTGGAGCGGCAGCTAGTATCGCCGCTGAGGGTGCAGGGGTCAACCGGCTTTTACCCGGCCACTTCGGCCGTCGGCGGGCACCTCACGTCCAGCCTCGCGCAGCAGGTCGCGGGCGTAGGACCGCTGGGTCTCAGCGCCTCCCTTGACCCCGGCGCCGCCGAGCAAGCGGGCGATCTCGTCCACGCGGTGGGCGGGGTCCAGGCACGCGACCTCCAGCAGGGTGCGCCCGCCGACCAGGCACTTCCTCGCCTGCCAGTGGGTGACGCCGTGGACCGCCATCGTCGGCAGGTGCGTGATGCAGAGCACCTGGGCGCCGGCCGACAGCCGCCGCAGCAGGCCCGCCACCGGCAGGGCGTTGTCCATACCCAGGCCGGCGTCGATCTCATCGAAGAGCAGCAGCGGCGGCTCCTCGTCCCGCCGGCGCAGGACCGTCAGGCCGAGGTGGATGCGCGATTTCTCACCCCCGGAGGCGATCGCCGCCACTGGCGCTGCCTTCTCGCCGGGGTTGGTTCGCACGAACAGGTCCACGTCGTCGGCCCCGTCGGTCTGCAGGCGGCAGGCCGCGCCGTCGATCGGCAGCTGGCCCTCGGGGTCCAGGCGCGGCGTCACGCGGAACTCGAGCGCGAGGTCCGGCAACGCCAGAGGACGGATCAGATCCTCGGCGGCCCGGGCGAGCCCCGGCGCGGCCTCCCGACGCAGGCGCCGCAGTTCGGAACAGGCGCTCGTCAGCGAGAGGACGGCGGTTTCCAGGACGTGTTCGAGTCCGGCCAGATCGTCGTCGGCGGCCTCTTGGCGGGCCACCCGATCGCGCAGCCGCACCAGGAGGTCGGTCAGCTCCGCCACGTCGCAACGGTACTTGCGCTGGAGATCGTGGTAGAGCTGGGCCCGCCGCTCGAGTTCCTCGAGATCCTCCGGACCGGCGTCGAAACCGTCCAGGAAGCGCTCGAGGGTCCTCGCCGACTCGCCGGCCAGATCCATGGCGGCGTGCAGATTCTCCAAGGCGCCGGCCAGCCGGCTGCTGCGGCCGGACTGACGTTCGAGTTCGTGAGCGGCGCGGGACAGGCGGGCGACGGCCCCCCGGTCCTCGTCGGTCACGGCTTCGAGGGCGGCCGCGGCCGCCGCCTGCAACTCCGCCGCATGCCGGGCGACGGCCAGGGATTCGGCGATCTCCGCCTCCTCGCCTTCCCGCAGACCCGCCGCCGCCAACTCGTCGCGCTGATAACTCCAGAGCGCGAGCTGCTCGCGGCCCGACGCCACGTCGCGACGCCGCTCGGCGAGTTCCGCTGCGGCTTGCTGCCAGGCCGACCAGGCCGTCCTGACGGCGGTGCGCTGGGCCAGGCCGCCGCCGAGTTCGTCCAGCAGGTCGCGGGCGTGGCCGGCCCGTTCCAGTTCCCGCTGCTGATCCTGGCTTTGCACCGTGATCAGCCACGGTCCGACTTGATCCAGCACTTGAAGGGAAGACAGAATACCGTTGATCAGCACACGGTTGCGTCCGGCGCGGCGCAGCTCCCGGCGGATGACCAGGACCCCGTCGGCGCCCGGCATCACACCGGCCTCGCGCAGACGGGCCAGGGTTCGGGGACGCTCGACAAGGTCGAAGACGCCTTCGACATAGGCCTCGTCCTCACCGTCGCGCACGAGATCCTTGGGCACCGGGGCGCCGGCCAGCACGGACAACGCGCCGGCGATCATCGATTTGCCGGCGCCCGTCTCGCCGGTCAGCATGGTCAGACCCGGTCCGACCGCCAAGACAAGGTCGTCGACCAGACCGAACTGGGAGATGCGCAGGGAAACGAGCATCTCAATCCCTGGCTCGTCGGCGCTTGATGGCTCCCCACTGGAGTTTGTGGCGCATGGCGCGGAAGAAGTCGCTGCGGGGGAACTTGACCAGCCGCACCGGATACTCGCTGCGGCTGTAGACGATGCGGTCGCCGCCGGCCACCGAGCAGGCCACTTGGCCGTCCGCGGTCAGGGTCGCCCCCTGCCGCGTGTCCGCGAACCGCAGTTCGACGGTCTTGTCCTCGGGGATGAGCAGGGGCCGGATCGCCAGGCTGTGGGGACAGATGGGCGTCACGACGAACCCGCGCACGCTGGGGTGCACGATCGGACCGCCGGCGGACAGGTTGTAGGCCGTCGAGCCCGTCGGGGTGCTGACGATCAGGCCGTCGCCGAGGAAGCGGCCGAGGGTCACCTGGTCGATGCGGACCTCCATCTGGAGGGCGCGCGGCGACGGTCCCATGTTGACGACCAGGTCGTTGAGGGCTTCCAGTTCGATGTCGTCCCGGTCGGCGCGCACGACCCGGCCGCGGATGCGCGTGCGCTCGGTGACTGTGTAGTCGCCCGCGAACAGGTGGTCCAGGCTCTCGGTGAGTTCGGCCAGCGGGACATCGGTGAGGTAACCCAAGGAACCCAGGTTGATCCCCAGCAACGGCGTCGCGCGCCGGCCGATGGTGCGGGCCGCGCGCAGCATGGTGCCGTCGCCGCCGATGGCGACGACGACGTCGCAACGGTCGGGCAGCTCGTCGTCGCTGACAACCGTGACCCCCGGCGCGAACTCCGCGAGGTCGGAGGCGGCCAGCAGCGACACGCCGGCGCGCCGGCAGCACGCGGCGGCCTCGGCCACGGCGGCCGCGATTTCCGGCTTCGCGGGGTTGCCGAACAGTCCCAGTCTCTGGATCGGCATGGTGGCCGCCTGTCGTGTCAAGTGGCCGCGCGGGCCCGTCCCGCGCGGCAGCGCAGGCGGACCCGGTCCGCGATGGCTGCCGCGTCGAGACCGACGCTGTGCAGGATCACGTCCCGCGCGGCCTGGTCGAGGAAACGGTCGGGCAGACCGAGGGTCAGCACGTCGGGCAGGGCGTCGCCGCCCCGCGCGGCCGCCCACTCGAGCACGGCGGCGCCCAGGCCGCCGACGATGGTGTTCTCCTCCACGGTGACCGCGAGGGTGCCGGAGACCATGACCCGCTGCAGCAGTTCGGCGTCCAGCGGCTTGATGAACCGCATGTTGACCACGCCGACGGACAGGCCGCCGGCCTCCAGGAGCGCGGCCGCTTCGAGGCTGGGCGCCACCATGCTGCCGGCGGCGAGCAGCCACACGTCGCGCCCCTCGCGCAGGACCTCGGCGCGGCCGATCTCCAGGGGCGGGGCCTCTGCCGGCAAGGGGTGTCCGGGACCCGCGCCGCGGGGGTAGCGCAAGGCGCTCGGCCCGTCGTCGCGGGCCAAACCCGTGGCGAGCATGCGCCGCAGTTCCTGCTCGTCGCGCGGCGCCATGAGCACGAGGTTCGGCACCGCCCGCAGGTAGCTGAGGTCGAAGGCGCCGTGGTGGGTCGGACCGTCCTCCCCCACCACCCCGCCGCGGTCGACGGCGAACACCACCGGCAGCTTTTGCAGCGCCACGTCGTGGATGACCTGGTCGTAGGCCCGTTGCAGAAACGTCGAGTAGACCGCGACCACGGGGCGCATGCCCGCGCAGGCCAGGCCGGCGGCGAAGGTGACGGCGTGCTGCTCGGCGATGCCCACGTCGAAGAAGCGGTCGGGGTAGCGATCGCGGAACGCCTTGAGACCCGTGCCTTCGGGCATGGCCGCGGTGATGGCCACGACCCGCGGGTCGGCCGCCGCCGCTTCCAGCATCGCGCGGCTGAAGATGTCCGTGTAGCTGGGCACCGGCGTCGACGACGGCTTGAGTCCCTCGGCCTTGTCGAATTTTCCGACGCCGTGGTAGCGGGCGCGGTCCTCTTCCGCGAAGGCGTAGCCCTTGCCCTTCTGGGTGACGACGTGGATCAGCACGGGGCCCTTGAGCTTGCGCACCGCCTGCAGGGTCTGCACCAGCAGCGGCAGGTCGTGCCCGTCGATGGGGCCGAAGTAGCTGAAACCCAGCTCCTCGAACAGGATCGTCGGGACGACGACCTGCTTCAGGCCCTCCTTGATCCGGCTCGCCAGCTTCTGGGCGAGCTGCCCGCGGGGGAACTTGCCCAGCATGTTCCAGAGGTCGGCCTCGAAGCGTGTGTAGACCTGGCCGGACGTGATCTTGGTCAGGTACTTGGCGATGGCCCCGACGTTGGGCGAGATGCTCATCTCGTTGTCGTTCAGGATCACGATGAGGTCCGACTGCAGCTGGCCGGCGTTGTTGAGGCCCTCGTAGGCCAGGCCGCCGGTCAGGGCGCCGTCGCCGATGACGGCGATGACGGATTCGTCGCCGCCGTGCAGGTCCCTGGCCTTGGCGAATCCCAGGGCGGCGCTGATCGAGGTGCTGGCGTGGCCGACGCCGAAGTGGTCGTGGAGGCTCTCGCAGCGCTTGGGGAAGCCGCTGATCCCCGCCTCCTGGCGCAACGTCCCGAAGGCGGTCCGCCGGCCCGTCAGCAGCTTGTGCCCGTAGGCCTGATGGCCGACGTCCCAGATGATCTTGTCGCGCGGCGAACGGAAGACGTGGTGCAGCGCCACGGTCAGTTCGACCACGCCGAGGCTGGCCCCGAGGTGGCCGCCCGTCGAAGCCACGGTGGTGATGATCTCGTCGCGCAGTTCGGCGCACACCTTTTCCAGTTCGGCGGGCGCCAGACCGGCCAGGGCGTCGGGAAGTTCGAGGCTGTCGAGGATGCGCGTCATCGGCCCCGCCGGCCGGCGGACCGGCCCTGATTGGTGTGGCGTCGTCCGGGCCGGAGCCCGGGCGTGAACAGGGACAGAACATAGCCCGGCCCGGGTGCGGGCCGCAACCGAAGCTTGGTCAACGGTCACGCTCCCAGAGCAGGCCCACCAGCGCCAGCAGTCGGGCGCTTTCCGGATTCGGCGGCAGGATCTGCCGCAGCAGGCGGGTGCCGCGGCGTCCGAGCCGGGCGGTGCGGTCCCGCGCCGCGGCGGCGCCTTCCCAACGGACCCACGTGGCTTTGTCCTGGGCCGCGTCCTTGCCGGGGGTCTTGCCGAGGGACGCCGTCGACCCCTCGACGTCGAGCAGGTCGTCGGCCGCCTGGAAGGCCAGCCCCAGTACACGCCCGGCGCGGTCGGCGGCCGCCGCCGCGGCGGCGTCGCGACCGGCCAGCAGGGCGCCCATGGCCAGCGGGGCGCCGATGAGCCTTGCCGTTTTTCCTGCGTGGATGCGCCGCACCAACCCAGCCGTCAAGGGTCGGCCCGCCGCATCGAGGTCTTCCTGCTGTCCTCCCACCATGCCCGCCGGGCCGGCCGCCGCGGCGGCGATCCGCACCAGGTCGGCGCCGCGGCGCGGGATGCCGGCCAGGATCTCGAAGGCCAGGGCCTGCAGCGCGTCGCCGGCCAGGATGGCGGTCGCTTCGTCGAAGGCGACGTGGCAGGTCGGCCGGCCGCGGCGCAGGTCGTCGTCGTCCATCGCCGGCAGGTCGTCGTGGATGAGCGAGTACGTGTGGATCATCTCGAGGGCGACGGCCGCCGCCAGGGCTTCGTCGCGCGGCGCCGCCCGCGGCGTGCGCAGGGCGTCGTAGGTCCACAGCAGCAGCAGGGGGCGCAGGCACTTGCCGCCGCCGAGCAGCGAGTGCGCCATGGCCCGGCGCAGCCGCGGCGGGAACCCCGGGCGCGGCGCCAGTCCCCGCCGCAGGGCCGCCCTGATCAGGCGCCGGTCGGCGGCCAGGGCCGCGGACAGCCCATCGGTGGTCGAGCCGGCGGTTGCGACCTTGCTCATGCGATCGCCGCCCGGCGGGCCGCCGCCTCGAAGGTGTTGCGCATCAGCATGGCGATGGTCATCAGGCCGATCCCGCCCGGCACCGGGGTGTAGGCGGAGGCCCAGCCGTCCATGGCCTCGGGCGCGACGTCGCCCGCGAGGCGGTGCCCCTTGTCGGACGCCGGGTCGGCCACCCGGTTGATGCCGACGTCGACGACCACGGCGCCGCGCGCGACATGGCGGCGGTCGAGGAAAGCCGGCACGCCCAGGGCCGCGACGACGATCTCGCAGCCGGAGGTGAGCCGGGCCAGCTCCGGGGTGCGCGAATGGCAGAGGGTGACGGTCGCGTCGCCCCCCTCACCCTTGCGCGACAGGAGCATCGACAGCGGCCGGCCCACGATCACGCTCCGCCCGACGATCGCCACGTGGCGACCGGCCACGCCGATCCCGTAGTGCGCGAGCAGCACCGTCACGCCCAGCGGCGTGCAGGGCACGATCCCCGGCGTCCCGGCCAGCAGGCGGCCCAGGTTTTCCGGGTGGAAGCCGTCGACGTCCTTTTCGGGCGCGACGGCGCCCTGGATCCGGGCGGCCGACAGCGGCGGCGGCAGGGGGACCTGCACCAGGATGCCGTGGATCTCCGGATCGCGGTTGAGGTGCGCGACGAGATCGAGCAACTCCGGCTCGGACGTGTCGGCCGGCAGGCGGTGGGTCACGTGGTGGAAGCCCAGCGCCTCGCAGGCCTTGCCCTTGCTGCGCACGTAGACCTGCGAGGCGGGATCGTCGCCGACCAGGACCACGGCCAGCCCCGGCCGCAGCCCGGTCGCGGCGGTCCGGGCGCGCAGGTCGTCGAACACCGCGTCGCGAACCGCGGCGCCGGCGAGGCACAGGCTCGACATCGGTGGACCTCCGTCAGCGGGCGAACGCCACGGCGCGCGTCTCCCGCAGCACCATGATCTTGATCTGTCCGGGGTACTCCAGCTCGCCCTCGACCCGCCGGCTGATCTCCTCGGCCAGGACGACCGCTTCGGCGTCCGAGACCAGGCTGTGGTTGACCAGGATGCGCACCTCGCGCCCGGCCTGGATGGCGTAGGACTTTTCCACGCCTTCGAAGCTGTCGGCGATCCGTTCGAGGCTTTCGAGGCGCTTGACGTAGTTGTCGAGGCTCTCGCGGCGGGCGCCCGGGCGCGACGCCGACACCGCGTCGGCCGCCGAAGTGAGGAAGGTGTAGACCGACTCGGCGTCGACGTCCTGGTGGTGGCCCTCGACGGCGTTGATCACCACGGTGCTCTCCCCCAGCTTGCGCAGCAGCTTGCCGCCGATCAGGGCGTGGGGTCCGTCGACCTCGTGATCGGCGGCCTTGCCGATGTCGTGCAGGAAGCCGCAGCGGCGGGCGATCTTGGGGTCGAGGCCGAGTTCCCCGGCGATCATCGCCGAGATCGCGGCCACCTCCTTGCAGTGCAGCAGCAGGTTCTGGCCGTAGCTGGTCCGGTAGTGCAGGCGCCCGATGTAGGGGTGCAGCTGCGGGTTGACGCTGGTCAGGCCGAGTTCGAGGCAGGCCTGCTCGCCGATGTCGCGGACACGCTCCTGCATCTCGGCCGTGGCCTTCTGGACGACCTCTTCGATGCGGCCCGGATGGATGCGGCCGTCGCGGATGAGCTGCTGCAGCGACTGGCAGGCGATCTCCCGGCGGACCGGGTCGAAGCCGGAGATGATCACCGCTTCGGGGGTGTCGTCGATGATCACATCGACGCCGGTGGCCAGCTCGAAGGCGCGGATGTTGCGCCCCTCGCGCCCGATGATCCGCCCCTTCATGTCGTCGTTGGGCAGGTCGACGACCGAGACCGACATCTCGGCGATGTGCTCGGATGCGTAGCGCTGGACCGCCAAGCCGATGATCTGCTGCGATTCGCGGCGGGATTTGCGCTCCGCCTCCTCGCGGACTTCCTTGACCGTCCGGGCCGCGTTCATCCTGGCCTCGGCGATCATCTTCTCCTCGAGCTGCTGACGCGCCTTCTCGGCGCTCAGGCCGGCGATCTGCTCGAGGCGCTGCCGCTGCTCGTGCTGCAGGCGGACCCCGTCCTCGCGCATCGCGGCCACGTCGTCGAGGGCGGCCTTGAGTTCCAGGTCGCGCTTTTCGAGCTTGGCTTCCTTCTGGTCGATGTAGGCGACCTTCTTGTCGAGGCCACCGTCGCGCTGGTCCAGGAATTCCGTGCGTTTGGCCAGTTCGCGCCGGGTGTCCTCGGTTTCGGTCTCGAAGCGCCGGCGGGACTGGAACAGTTCTTCGCGGGCGCTCAATTCGGCGGATTTCAGGAGGCTCTGCGCCTCGCGCTTGGCCTCGTCGAGGACCCGCGCGCTGCGCTGCTCGGCGTCGCCGTTGAGGCGGTCGTAGCGCGATTTGTGGAGGAACCAGCCGAGGACGAGGCAGGCGCCCGCGAAGAGCGCTCCCCCGACCGCGACGATGGTCGTCGTCATGATGTATCTCCTTCCGGGAACGGAAGGAAAAAGAGGGGGGCCGGAGGTCGTCGGCAGTGCGGTCTGAATCGAGATTCCCCGCCGGGTCGTGTGGCCGGAAGCAATTGAACCATTGCTTCAGGTCGGGTCTCCTGCCCGCCTCTCCGGCCAACCCTTGCGGGCCCGGCCTCGGGGACGGGACACCGGAATCCCATCACGAAATTGTTGGCTCAATGAACGCGACACATCACGGGCCAGGCAGGGAATCCTTTCCGGTCGATCCTCAGAGCTTTTCCATCTCCTTGTCCAGGAACGCGGTGATCTGCCCTGTCCGCTCGTCGAGCAAAGAGAGGGCCTGCTGATGCTTCTGACGTTCCCGCAGCAACTCGTCGGCCAGATTCACCGCGACCAGGATCGCCACCTTGCTGGTGGAGGCCAGGTCGGATTGGTCCGCGATCTCGCGCATCTTCTGGTCGACCAGGGCCGCGACCTTCTGGACATAAGCCGGTTCGGCCTCACCCTTGAGGGTGTAGTCGCGGCCGTAGATGGACACCGTCACGCTTCGGGGATCGGTCATCCTGTGCACTTTCCGACGGCTCCGGCATCCTGGCGCTCGATCGCGGCCCGCGCCCGGGGCGCAGCCGACGCGATGCTCAGTCGATGGACTCGAGCGTCTCCAGGAGGCCTCCCACCTTCTCCTCGATGAGCCTGCGCTTGTCCTCCCAACGGGCGACAACCGCAGCCTGTTGCCGAGTTTCGGAGAGCTCCCCCTCCGCCCGGCTCACCTGGTCCTTGAGGGCTTCAACCTGCCGCTCAAGTGCGTCCCGCCGGCTGATCAGGTCCTCGTTCTCAACCTTGAGTTCCTGGATCCGCCGAATGGCGGTCATGACTTTCGCTTCCAACAGCTCGAAGCTGTTATCCTGCATCTCTTGAATCGCTTTCCAGTTAGGGGATCTGATTCGCCGACCACCCGAAGATGCGGCTATCCCCTCAACTCAACATTCAAGGTCTGGGCGAGCGCCCTCGTGACGGCCTCGACGGCCGCATCGACGGCTTTCCCCTGCAAGCTACCCTTGGCGCTCTGGAACTTCAAGCGAATTCCACAGGCGGCGCGCCCCTCGCCCAGGCTGGGCCCCCGGTAGATGTCGAACAGGACACAGGACTGCAGCAGCGGCCCCGCCGCGGACCGCACGACCTCTTCCACCCGGTCGTAACCCACCCCGTCGGGCACCAGCAGCGACAGGTCCCGTTTGGCGGCCGGGAAGCGTGAGAAGGCCGCAAAGCGCGGCGCCGCCGACGCCAGGTCCAAGCGCCCGAGTTCCAGCTCGCACAGAGCCACCGGAGCGTCCAATTCCATTTCCCGCAGCGTCTTGCGCGCCAGGAGACCGGCGCTGCCGGCGAGCCGGCCCTGGCCGTCGCTGATCGCCCACTGGCAACCGGACTGCAGGTAGGGCTCCGCGTCGGACGGCGACAGGGTCAGCACGAGCCGCATCTGGGAAGCGAGCGCTTCGACCAGGCCCTTGATCTCCAGCATCCCGGCGTCGGCGTCGCCCAGGGCCCGGTCGGTGCGGCCGATCACGGCGGCCTGGAGCGTCCAGGTCTCCTGCGGGAGGCGTCGCTCGTCCTCGTGGCGCACATCCGCCGATCGTTCGCCGCCCGGCAGGTAGGCCTTGTTCAGCTGGAACAGACGGAAGGGCAGGTCATGGTCCGCGTTCACGTTGTGGCGGGCGATGCGCAGCAGGGACGGCACGAGGGTCGTGCGCAGCAGGGTCTCGGCCCCGGAGTGGGGGTTGCGGACGGCCAGCATCTCGCGCCGCAGATCGTCGGCCGGCAGCCCGAGGCGGTCCAGGTCGGCGCGCTCCATGAACGAACTGGTGACGACCTCGCTGTAACCGACCGCGGCCAGGTAGCCGCGCACGGTCTCGGCCAGCTCGTCCTGCTGGCGCCGCCGCACTCCGGCACCGCCGCGGAAGGCCGCGCCGTCGGCGATGTTGTCGAAGCCGTGCATGCGGGCGATCTCCTCGATGAGATCGACTTCCTCGTGCAGGTCGCGCCGGAAGCTGGGGATGGTGACCATGAACTTGCCGTCGCCCCCTTGCCGGCCGCCGCTGCGGCCCACGGGTTGCGACTTGAGGCCGATCGACTGCAGGTACGCGAGCATCTCGGACATCGAGAGTTCCGTGCCGAGCAGGCGGTTGGCCTGGGCGACGCGCATGGTCAGCGGCGCCGGCTCGCGCCGGTCCGGGTTCTGCCGATCCACCACGGTGGGATCGATGCGCGCGCTCGCCAGTTCCTGCAACAGGTGCAGGGCTCGGTGGGCGGCATCCTCGACCGCTTCCCAATCGGCGCCCCGCTCGAAACGGTAGGAAGCCTCGGTGGACAGCTGGTGACGCTTGGCGCCGCGGCGCACGGCGCCGGGGTCGAAGTAGGCGCTCTCGAGCAGGATCTCCACCGTGTTGACGTCGACCTGGGAGTCCCCGCCGCCGATCACGCCGGCCAGCGCGACCGGCCCCGCGGCGTCGGCGATCACGAGGTCGTCGGGCGACAGTTCCCGCACCACGCCGTCGAGGGTGGTGAGCCTGGTGCCGGCCTTGCCGCGCCGCACGTACAGGCGGTTGCCGGAGAGCTTCTTCAGGTCGAAGGCGTGCAGGGGCTGCCCCAGCTCCAGCAGGACGTAGTTGGTCACGTCCACCACGTTGTTGATGGGCCGCGCGCCCACCGCGAGCAACCGGTCCTGGAGCCAGCGGGGCGACGGGCCGATCTTCACCCCGCGCGCCACGTGGGCGGTGTACCGCGGGCAGTCGGCGAAGTCGGCGATCTCGACCGGGAAGTCGGGGCGGTCCCCGCCCGTCTTGGGCGGCGACCAGAGCGCGGGCCCGTCCAGCAGGTGGCCGGAGATGGCCGCCACCTCGCGGGCGACGCCGAAGTGGCTGAGCCAGTCGGGGCGGTTGGGGGTCACCTCGATGTCCAGCACGGTGTCGCGGCAGCCGATCAGCTCGTCGGCGGGCGTGCCGGGAACCGGAGTCCCCTCCAAAACCAGGATGCCGTCGCTCTGCGGGGCGAGTTGCAGTTCGACGGCCGAACAGATCATGCCGTGGGATTCCACGCCGCGGATCTTGGACTTGCGGATGCGCAGGTCGCCCGGCAGGACGGACCCGACGCGGGCCAGGAACACGTCCTGCCCCGCCTGCACGTTGGCGGCGCCGCAGACGACCTGCAGCGGCTCCCCCGTGCCATCGTCGACCGTGCAGAGGCTGAGCTTGTCGGCGTCGGGATGGCGGCGGCAGTCGGTCACCCGGGCCGTGACGACGCCGGGAAACTCGCGCACGTACGGGGTCACGGACTCGACGTTGAGACCGGCCATGGTCAGGCGGTGGGCCAACTCCTCGGGGGCCCATTCCCACGTCACGAAGTCGCGCAGCCAGTTCAGACTGATCTTCACCGCACACCCCGGAACTGATGGAGGAAGCGCAGGTCGTTCTCGTACAGCAGGCGGATGTCGTCGATGCCGTAGCGCAGCATGGCGATGCGGTCGATCCCCAGCCCGAAGGCGAACCCCGTGTAGGCGTCCCGCTCGTAGCCGGCGGCGGCGAACACGTTGGGGTGCACCATGCCGGCTCCCATGATCTCGATCCAGCCCGTGCGCCCGCAGACGTTGCAGCCGGCGCCGGCGCAGGCGAAGCAGCGCATGTCCACCTCGACCGACGGCTCGGTGAAGGGGAAGAAGTGCGGCCGGAAACGGATGGTGCATTCGGAGCCGTACAGCAGGCGCAGGAACTCGCGCACGGTCGTCTTGAGGTCGGCCAGCGTGACGTCCTTGTCCACGCAGAGGCCCTCGATCTGGAAGAACTCGGCGGCGTGCGAGGCGTCGATCGCCTCGTTGCGGTACACGCGGCCGGGCGCGACGATCGCCAGCGGGGGGCGGTGCCGCTCCATGAAGCGCACCTGCACCGGCGACGTCTGCGTGCGCAGCAGCAGCTGGTCGTCGATGTAGAACGTGTCCTGGCTGTCGCGGGCCGGGTGGTCGTCGGGGAAGTTCAGGGCCGTGAAGTTGTACCAGTCGAGTTCGACATCCGGGCCGCCGGCCACGCTGAAACCCATGCCGTGGAAGATGTCGCAGACTTCGCGCACGATCGCGGGCAGGGGGTGCAGCGAGCCCGCGGGGGCGGGCGGCGTGCCGGGCAGGCTCAGGTCCGCGCCGGCGCCGACGATGCGGTCGCCGGCCGTCAGCAGGCCCTCCGTCTTGTGCAGCAGGGCGTCCTCGAGTTCCTGCTTCAGCACGTTGAGGGCCGCACCCGCGGCGGGCCGCTCCGCGTCGGGCACCTCGCGCAAACCGCGCAGCAGCCCGGTCAAGGAACCCTTGCGCCCGAACAGCGCGATCCGCACCTGCTCGATGGCCGGTTCCGTATCCGCGCCCTCGATCAGGGCGAGGCCTTCGGCACGCAGGCGGTCCAGCGTCTCCCGCATCGCTCCTCCTCGTCGTGCGCGGCTACAGTGCGGCGCGTGCCGCTTCGGCCAGCTTGGCGAAGCTGTCCATGTCGCGGACGGCGAGGTCGGCCAGCTGCTTGCGGTCGATCTCGATGCTGGCCTTCTTCAGGCCGCTGATGAGGTGGCTGTAGCTCAGACCGTGGATGCGGGCCGCGGCGTTGATGCGGATGATCCAGAGGCGGCGGAAGTCCCGCTTGCGCCGCTTGCGGTCGCGGTACTCGGACACCAGCCCGCGCTCGACCTGCTGGCGGGCCATCCGGAACTGGTTGCCGCGGCCGGCCACGTTCCCGCTGGCCGCCTTCATCACCTTGTTGCGCTTCGCGTGCGCCGCGGGGTTGTTCCTCGCTCTCGACATGTCTCTATCTCCTGCTCGGGTTGGGAGGTCCTGCCTGTCGCCTTCCCGGCGACGGCAATTCTACTTGCCGGCCAGCATCCGGTCGACGCGGCCCAGATCGGCGCGGTCGAGCATGGCCGTCTTGCGCAGGCTGCGCTTGCGCTTGGGGCTCTTGGCCGTGAACAGGTGCCCGTGGTAGGCGTGGCTGCGCTTGACGCCGCCGGAGCCGGTGCGCTTGAAGCGCTTCGCGGCGGAGCGGTTGGTCTTCATCTTCGGACCCTTCATGATGTCTCACCTTTCACACGCGGCGCGTGACCATGACCGGAGGGGCCGCGCCGTGCCGCTCCCGTCGCTGCGTTGGCGATCCCTACTCGCTCTTCAGCGGCATCAGGATCAGGCTGACCGTGCGACCCTCCTGGGTCGGCCGGCTCTCGGGCTTGCCGAATTCCGCGACGTCCTCGACCAGTTCCTTCAGGAACTCGATGCCGAGGTCCATGTGGGACATCTCGCGCCCCCGGTACTGCATGATGACCTTGACCTTGTTGCCCTTCTGAAGGAACTCGACGATGTGGTCCTTCTTGAAGTCGTAGTCGTGGTCGTCGGTCTTGGGACGGAACTTGATCGTCTTGACCTTCGTGACGTGCGACGACTGGCGCGCCTTCTTGGCCTTCTTGCTCTGCTCGTACTTGAACTTGCCGTAGTCCATGATGCGGCAGACCGGCGGCCTCGCGGTCGGCGCCACCTCCACCAGATCGAGACCCCGCTCCTCGGCCAGGGTCTGGGCCTCGCGGGTGTCCAGCACGCCCAGCTGCTCGCCGTTCTCATCGACCACGAGCACCCGGGGGATGCGGATCATGCGGTTGATCCGGAGCGTCTTGTCCTCTTTGATCGCCCAACCTCCTGAAAAGACCGTGCGGCGCGGCGCCACACAAAAAAAGCGGACATGACGGTCCGCTACGATGAACGCGCAACCGTTCCCGCCGCGAAGGGGGCAAAACGGTGAGAGGACCGGCCTCTACTTGGCTCGTGATGTCGCGCCCGGCGATCCGGGCACCGGACCAATCTACAGCTTGCGGGCCACTTCGTCAAGCCGGGAGGCGGCGAACTCCGCCACCGTCTGGACCCCCAGGTCCCCGCCGCGCCGGGCGCGGACGGACACGGTCCCGGCCCCCTGCTCCTTGCCCCCCACCACCAGCATGTAGGGCACGCGCATGGTCTCGGCGTCGCGGATCTTGTGCCCGATCTTCTCCTCGCGGACGTCCGCCTGGGCCCGCAGGCCGGCAGCGGTCAGCTGGGCGGCGACCTCGCCGGCGTAGGCGTGCTGGTCGCGGCTGACGGACAGGATCCGGCACTGCTCCGGCGCCAGCCAGAGGGGGAAATCGCCCGCGTAGTGCTCGGTCAGGATGCCGATGAAGCGCTCCAGCGAGCCCATGATCGCCCGGTGCACCATGTAGACGTACTTCTCCTGCCCGTCCTGGTCGACGTAGTTCACTTCGAAACGCCGCGGCAGGTTGAAGTCGAACTGGACGGTCGTGGCCTGCCACTTGCGGCCCAGGGCGTCGATCAGCTTGATGTCGATCTTGGGCCCGTAGAAGACGGCCTCGCCCTCCTCGCGCGTGTAGGCGAACCCGTGCGCCTCGATGGCGCGCAGCAGCGCCCGCTCCGCCATCTCCCACTCCTCGTCCGTGCCGGCGTACTTGTCCTTGTTCAGCGGGTCGCGGACCGACAGCTCGACCTTGAACTCGTGGAAGCCGAAGGCCCCAAGGATCTCCCGGGTCAGCACCAGGACGTTGTTCACCTCGCGCTCGAGCTGGTCGGGGGTGCAGAAGATGTGGGCGTCGTCCTGGGTGAAGCCGCGCACGCGCATCAGCCCGTGCAGGGTCCCCTTCAGCTCGGCGCGGTAGACGGTGCCCAGCTCGGCGTAGCGCACCGGCAGGTTCCGGTAGCTGCGCTTCTTGCGCTTGTAGATCAGGATGTGGCCGGGGCAGTTCATCGGCTTCACGACGTGCGGCCGGCCGTCCTGCTCGAACACGTACATGTTCTCGCGGTAGAACTGCATGTGGCCCGACGTGTCCCAGAGGTCGGCCTGCGAGATGTGGGGGGTCGTCACCGTGACGTAGCCGTCGCGCCGGTGGACCTGCTTCCAGTAGGTGATGATCTCGTCGCGCAGGATGTCGCCGCGGGGGAACCAGAACGAGAGGCCGGGCCCGGCCTCGTCCATGATGCCGTAGAGATCGAGTTCGCGGCCGAGCTTGCGGTGGTCCCGGCGGCGGGCCTCCTCGAGCATCAGCAGGTGGGCATCGAGGTCCTTCTTCTTGAAGAAGGCCGTGCCGTAGATCCGCTGCAGCTGGCGGTTCGCGCTGTCGCCGCGCCAGTAGGCGCCGGCCATGTTCAGCAGCTTGACCGCCTTCAGCTCGGAGGTGTCCGGGACGTGCGGGCCCTCGCACAGGTCCGTGAAGGCGCCCATGGCGTAGGCCGACAGCCGGACGTCGCCGAGGCTTTCGATCTGCTCGAGCTTGTAGGGCTGGGCGGCGAACAGGGCGCGCGCCTCCCCCGCGTCGATCTCGCGGCGCAGCACCGGCGCCTTCGTCGCGGCGAGTTCGATCATCCGCGCCTCGATGCGGGCCAGGTCCTCGTCGGTGAAGGGCTGCTCGCGGTCGAAGTCGTAGTAGAAGCCGTTCTCCACGGGCGGGCCGAAGGCGAACTTCGTCTCCGGGAACAGGTCCTGCACCGCCCAGGCCAGCAGGTGCGCGGCCGAGTGGCGCAGGGCGTCCAGGCCCGCGGGCGATTCGCGCGTGATGACGGCGAGGGACCCGTCGCCCGGGACCGCGTCCTCGAGCGCGTAGTGGCGCCCCGCGTGGGTCACGGCCAGCGCGTTGCGCAGCAGGCCCGCGCCGATGCCGCCCACCACGTCGCGGAACGATGCGCCGGCCTCGGCGCGCTGGACGGAACCGTCGGGCAGGGTCAGGGAGAACTGGGCCATGACTGCGCTCCTGAGGCGGCGCCGTCGCGACGGCGCCCGGTAAGTCGATCCCATCGTCCGCGGTACTTAAAAAGATGAGGTGATCCCGGGGGCCACCTCATCCTTGGCAACTGATTGGTGGGCGATACTGGATTCGAACCAGTGACCCCTTGCGTGTCGAGCAAGTACTCTAGCCAACTGAGCTAATCGCCCACTTTCGAGCAGGTCGAACCTGCGCGCCGCCGAAACTAGGCCCCGGCGACGGGCCTGTCAACCCCTTTAGGACAGATAGTCGACCAGCCGGCCGCCGGCGACGGCCTGCCGGATCCTGCCGAGCGCCTGGTTGCGGATCTGGCGGACCCGCTCACGGCTGAGGTCGATGTCCTGACCGATGACCTCGAGGGACTGCGGCTCGTCCTCACCGATCCCGTAGTAGCGCACGATGATGCTGCGCTCGCGCGGCGAAAGCAGCCCCAGGGCCGCCTCCATCTCCTTGAGCATCTCGCCCTCGACGAAGTTCGACTCGGGCGACATGGCGTCCGGGTCGGTGAGCGTGTCGGCGAGGGTCACGCCCTCCTCCTCGTAGACGCTCTCGTCGAGGCTGGCCAGCGGACGGCTCGCGTTGCGGATCTGGTTCATCTTGCGCGTCGTGAGGCCCAGCTCGGAGGCGATCTCCTGCTCGTCCGCCTTGCGGTGGTGCTTCTGCTCGAGGCGCTGGGCCGCCTTCTTCATGCGCTGGGCCTGCTGCGTGCGGTTGATGGGCAGGCGCACGGTGTTGGTCTGCTCGGCGATGGCCTTCTGGATGGCCTGGCGGATCCACCAGACGGCGTAGGAGATGAACCGGAAGTCGCGGCGCTCGTCGAAGCGCTTCGCGGCCGTGATCAAGCCGATGTTGCCCTCGGCGATCAGGTCCATGTAGCTGAGGCCCTGGTTGAGGAACTTCTTGGCCACGCTCACCACGAACCTGAGGTTGGCGTTGACCAGATGGTCGAGGGCTTCCTTGCTGCCGACCCGGATCCGGCGGGCCAGCTCGAATTCCTCTTCCTTGGTCAGCAGCTTGTACTGGCCGATGGTCTGCAGGTAGTGCTGCAGGCTGGAATCCTCGCGTCGGTCGCTGCTCAGCTCGATCTCGTACACGGCTGTCCTCCTCGCTCCGCCCGCCCTGCCGGTTTCCCGGTCCGTCCCACCGACCGGCTGCCGCCGATCTTGTGGTCCTGAGAACGCATCCCGGTGATCCAGGTTCCCACTTTCGTGACTTTGAATATTGTATTCAATATCGCGACGCAAGAATTCTAGATGACCGGGAGTTGGGTGTCAAGATTAATCTTCCCTTTTTAATCCACTTTTAACCCCGCGCATGACTGGGCTGGCTAACCGCCAGCCCAGTCATCAGATAGCATCTGCCGGCGGGGTTCAGTCGTCGACAACCTCGTAGTCGGCGTCGACCGATTCGCTCGCGCCCTTCTTGGCGCGCGCACCGTCGGGCTGGGCCCCGTCGTCCTGGACGGGACTGTCCTGGGCCTGCTGCTTGGCCGACGCCTTTTCGTAGGCTTTCTCCGCGAGTTTCTGCATCGACTGCATCAGGGCGTCGGTGGCCGTCGTGATCAGCTCGGCGTCTTCCCCCTTGACGGTCTCCTGGACGGCCTTGATCCGGGTCTCGACCTCCTGCTTGAGGTCGTCGTCGACGTCGTCCTGGAGTTCCTGGAGGCTCTTGGTGACCTGGTGGCAGGCCCCGTCGGCGGCGTTGCGGGCGTCGATCAGCTCGCGCTTGCGCTTGTCCTCCCCTACGTGGACTTCCGCGTCCTGGACCATGCGCTTGATCTCGCTCTCGTTCAGACCGCTGGAGGCCTGGATCCGGATGGATTGCTGCTTGCCGGTCGCCTTGTCGACGGCGCTGACCGACAGGATGCCGTTGGCGTCGATGTCGAAGGCCACCTCGATCTGGGGGATCCCCCGGGGCGCCGGCGGGATGCCCGTGAGCTGGAAGCGGCCGATCGTCTTGTTGTCGACAGCCATCTCGCGCTCGCCCTGCAGCACGTGGATCTCCACGGTGTCCTGGCTGTCGGCCGCGGTGGAGAAGACCTGGCTCTTCTTGGTCGGGATCGTGGTGTTGCGCTCGATGAGCGCGGTGCGCACGCCGCCGAGCGTCTCGATGCCGAGGGTCAGCGGGGTGACGTCCAGCAGCACCACGCCCAGGTCGTCGCCGCCCAGCACGCCGCCCTGGATCGCGGCGCCCATCGCCACGACCTCGTCCGGGTTGACCGATCGGTTCGGCTCGCGCCCGAACAGCTCCTTCACCCGGGCCTGCACGGCCGGGATCCGCGAGGAACCGCCGACCAGGATGACCTCGTCGATGTCCGCCGGCGATAGACCGGCGTCCTTCAGGCACGACTTGCAGGGCTGGACGGTGCGCTCGATCAGACCGTCGACCAACGACTCGAACTTGGCCCGCGTCAGGGTCAGGGCCAGGTGCTTGGGGCCGTTCTGGTCGGCCGTGATGAACGGCAGGTTGATCTCGGTCTGGCCCGAGGTGCTCAGCTCGCACTTGGCGCGCTCGGAGGCTTCCTTCAGGCGCTGCAGGGCCATGGGGTCCTTGCTCAGGTCGATCCCCTCGTCCTTGCGGAACGTCGCGACCAGGTGGTCGACGACGGCCTGGTCGAAGTCGTCGCCGCCCAGGTGGGTGTCGCCGTTGGTCGCCAGCACGCTGAAGACGTCGTCACCGATCTCCAGGATCGAGATGTCGAACGTGCCGCCGCCGAGGTCGAAGACGGCGACCGTCTCCTCCTTCTTCTTGTCCAGGCCGTAGGCCAGGGCGGCCGCGGTCGGCTCGTTGATGATGCGCTTGACCTCGAGACCGGCGACCTTGCCGGCGTCCTTGGTGGCCTGGCGCTGGCTGTCGTTGAAGTAAGCGGGCACGGTGATGACCGCCGCGGTCACGGGTTCGCCCAGGTATTCCTCGGCCGTCTGCTTGAGGGCCTGCAGGACGATCGCGGAGATCTCCGGCGGCGCGAACTCGCCGGCGGTGGTGCGGACCCGGGCGTCGCCGTTAGGGCCGGCGACGACCTTGTAGGGCACCTCGCCCATCTCCTGCGCGACTTCGGCGTGCTTGCGGCCCATGAAACGCTTGATCGAGTAGACGGTGTTCTCGGGATTGGTCACGGCCTGGCGCTTGGCCAGCAGGCCGACCAGCCGCTCCCCGGTCTTGTTCCACGCGACCACCGACGGGGTGGTGCGGTTACCCTCTTTGTTCGGGATGACCTTGGGTTCCCCGCCTTCCATGACGCTCACGACGCTGTTGGTCGTGCCCAGGTCGATGCCGATGATCTTGCCCATGATCGCCTTCCTTCCGGAGCGAGAAATGTGGGAATCCCCGGGAACCCCATCAAGGGGCGTGCCACGCGGCGCCCGGCAACCCGCTGTTTATATTATTGTCATTATTGAAGTTATGAAATCCGAGCGCAGGGCGGCCGTCGGGACCGCGCCGGACGTCTGCCATCATGACATGATTGCGTCAGGTGCCGTCACGGCTGGGGGAATCTGACATGGGATCTGTCAGTCCCTGGCAGTACGCTGTCAGGACCAACAAATCCATGCAACGGGCGTAGGCGCGGAAGGCCAGGGGACGGTGGCCGGCTCCGCAGGGCCAGTTCGCGGTCAGGCCTCGCAGGACGCCGGCGAGGGCCAATGCAGGCAGGCGCCCGCCACGGCAGCGCGGCCGGGGCTCCCCGCCCCCTGCGGCGAACAAGAGGTCGAGGCGCATCTCCCGCAGCCGGTGCGGGTGGCGGCGCGCCAGGTGCTGCAGGGGGCCGTGGCCGCATTCCCGCTTCTTGGCCAGCCACTGGTCGAGCGTGTGGTGGTGGGCGTGTTCGGGCACCGGCGCGCGCAACGGCCGGAAGCGGACCCCGGCGTCCTCGAGCCGGAATCCCAGGTCCATGTCCTCGAACCCGTAGGCCCGGAACGATTCGTCGAAGCCGCCAACCTCCAGGAAAGCGGCCCGCGGCACGGAGGTGTTCTGGGTGACGAGGTAGCGTGCCGGCACCGTGTCCCCGCTCGTCTTGGCGACGCCCCGCGTGTCGAGGTAGTGGAAATGCGGCGCGTCGATCACGTCGCCGGCGGTGCGGACCAGCCCGATGACCCCGTCGCCGGGGTGGCTCTCCAACAGCGCGCGATGGGCGCTGAGCAGGTCCGGCGTCGCGACGATGTCGTCGTCCAGGAACAGCACCGCCTCGCCGGTCGCCGCGCGCGCGCCCAGGTTGCGCGCGGCGGCCCGGCCGACGTTGCGCGCGGGAGCGACGACGGACAGCCGCCCCCCCCAGCCGTCGCGGGCGGCCTGCAGCCAGGCCCCGGTGCCGTCGTGGGAGTCGTCGTCGACCACGACGACGTCCCAGGCGTCGGCGGCCAGGTCCTGGCGCGCCAGCGCCTGCAACGTCCGTTGCAGCAGCGGGAGCTTGTCGCGACTGGGGATGACCACGGTCAGCCTCATGGCCGGCTCGCCTGTCCCTGCAGCGCCGGCAGGCCGACCTCGCGGGGCCAGGCGTCCCGCCCGTGGACCAGGGAGAGCACGATCGCCTCGGCATACGACATGTTCTGGGAGAAGCCGGCCTCGCGGTGCGCCAGCGCCAGTGCCGCGTCGCCGCACCGCCCGCGCAGCTCCGGTTCGGCGGCGAAACGCAGCAGCGCGGCGGTCAGGGCGTCGGCGCTGCGGGGCGGGACCACCAGACCGGTGACCCCGTCGCGGATCCACTCGGTGGAGGATGGCAGGCTCGAGACCACGATGGCCCGGCCGCAGCTCATGGCTTCCAGCAAGCTGACCGCCGTGGCGTCGACCGAGGGCACCGAGACGAAGGCGTCGCAGGCGTTCAACGCGGTCGCGAACTCGTCGTGCGGGATGCGCCCGAGGAACCGGGTGACGCCGCCGATGCCCGCCCGTTCGGCGAGCGCCCAGAACGGGGCCGGGTCGCCTTCGTAGCCCGAGAAGAGGAATCGGGCCCGCGGCTCGCGGCGCATCACGGCCGCCGCGGCCTCGATCACCACGTCGATGTTGTAGTAGGGCTGGGTGAACGAGCGCGGCGAGAAAACCAGGAAGTCCCCGTCGTCGAAGCCGTGCTCGCGCCGCCACGCCGGCGCCGCCTGCGGCCGGAAGCGCGTGAAGTCCACGCCCCACAGGACCCGGAAGGAGCGGTCCGGGCGGGCGCCGAGTTGCACGGCGGCTTCCAGGATGTCCCGGGAGTCTCCGGTCAGGGCGTCGCAGGAACGCAGCGCGGCCGAGGCCAGCCAGCGTTTCAGGGGCGACTCGTGCGGCGTCACGTAGACGTCGTCGCCCCAGACTGTCAGCAGGTTCGGGTGGCAGCCGCTGAAGTGCCCCCAGTAGCCGTAGCCCGTCAGGAAGTGCGTGTTCAGCAGGTCGGGGCGCAGGTCGGCCAGCAGGCGGCGCACGAGACGCAGCGAGGCGGCGTAGCGCAGGGGCTTCGGTCCGGCGCCGGCGCGGATGTCGTGGACCGTGACGCCGGGCACCTCCCCCGGCTGGACCGTCAGCAGGTGGCAGTCGTGGCCGCGTTCGGCGAACCAGGTGATCCAGCGCTCGGTGTGGATGTGGCGGCCGATGGACAGGAAGGCCAGGCGCACGTCGATCCTCCCTGATCAGCCCGCTCGCGCGACAGGCTTAGTGCCGGTAATTCTGGTGCCGAGGGCCGGGCTCGAACCGGCACGGAGCAACGCTCCGAGGGATTTTAAGTCCCTTGCGTCTACCAATTTCGCCACCCCGGCGCCGTCGCGGATCATCGGGCAAGACGTGTCGCCTGTCAACGCGAGCCGCCCGGCGGTTGTGATCGGCGGGACGGGGGGCGACTGGACGGAAAAAGAACGACCGGCCCGAAGGCCGGTCGTCGACGCTGGAGGCGGCACCCGGACTTGAACCGGGGAATAACGGTTTTGCAGACCGTTGCCTTACCACTTGGCTATGCCGCCCCGCAAGGCTGCCTCACAGAATGAGCGGTGGACCGCCCCCTGTCAAGGGGGCGGCCCCTGACTCAACGGCGGCCCTGGCCCCTTTATCCCTGGCCGAACCCGCGGCGGCGGTCGTAGACGCGGCCGTCGTCGTGGCAGCCGGCGCAGTCGGGCTTCTGGCCCATCCCCGCCGTGTGGCAATCCTCGCAGGACAGCTCGCCGTGGGTGTCGTCCAGGGGCGCGCCCACCTTCGCGTGGTCGAAGCCGGCGCCCCAGCCCTGCGCGTGGCAGGACGAGCAGGTGCGGTCCTGGGCCACGTAGATATTGGCGTCGCCGTGGCAGGCCCGGCACTGGAGCTTGCCGTGGTACGACTGCAGGGGCCAGCCCGTCGACGCGTGGTCGAACAGGTCCGTCGCCTTGCGGCCGTGGCATTCGGTGCAGTTCTGCTTGCCGTGGCACTGGTAGCAGGTGTCGTGGAGGTTGACCTTCTGCAGTTCGCCCATGGGGTGCGATTCGGCGCCGTGGGTGTGGCAGCGGGCGCAGCTCTGCTCCTTGTGGCAGTTGGAGCAGTTCAGCTCGTACTTCTCGGCGTGGTTGCGGTGGTGGAAGGGCACGACGTCGCCGGCGGCGTACGAGGTCGAGAAGACGATCAACTCCTTCATCTCGATGGGCTCGTAGTTGCTGTGCTCGCAGACGCCCGTCGCCTCGCCGCCCAGGCGGCCGCCCTGCTTCTTCTCGTGGCAGTTCGCGCACTTGGTCTCGCCGTCCCAGTCGTTGTGGCAGCCGAGGCACTGGCGGTGGTAGGCGCCCTTCAGCCCCGTCTGCTTCACGGATTCCGCCTGGCCCGCGGCCGCGTGGCACTCGCGGCACGACGGGTGGTCCGAGTTGGGCGGCGTGTAGTGGTGGCAGGTCTCGCAGCCGCCGTCCATGGCCACCATCCGCGCGTGGGCGCGGTGCTGGAAGCGGACCGGGACGTAGAGATCCTCGAGGTCGTCCAGGATGACGACGTCGGGTCCCTCGTCGGCCTGCAGCTTGGTGCTCTCGACGTGCCGCGGGCACTGCGCCTGCTTCAGGCAGGGATCGGCCTTGCTCGGCTGCGCGCAGACGTGGCACTTCGAGCAGTCGAGTCCCTGGTCCTGGCGCGCCCAGGCCGGCGCCGTCAGCGCCGCCAGGGTGGCCAGCACGAGCAACGCGTTACGCATGATGAGCCTCTTTCCCCTGCCGCGACGCCGCGCCTTCGACGTGCATCACCGGGAAGTTCAGGACGACGAAGCGGTAGGCGAAGATCAGGAACGCGATCAAGCCCGTGGTGATGGCCAGCTCGCCGACGGCCGGGAAGTAGTGCTTTTCCGCGTAGACGGGCCGGAACGCGACCAGGAACACGTCGATGCGGTTCATGACCACGCCGCCGATCACCAGCGAGGCGGCGGTGAACAGCAGCCGGGGCGAGCGGCGCACGCGCGAGCTGAAGAACATCAAAAACGGCAGCACGAAGCCGACGCCCATCTCGACCAGGAACACGACCGACTGCCAGCTGCCGTCGGCGAGGCGGTACAGCTGCCCGCGCACCGCCAGGTCCATCGCCTTGGTGCTGATGAAGAAGAAGAGCAGCACCGGCAGGATCTTCGACAGCGGACCCAGGACCTCCATCTCGGGGCGGCGGCCGAAGGCGCGCGAGGCCAGGATGGACTCGAAGATCACCATGCACGGCCCCACGCAGAACGCCGACAGCAGGAACAGCAGCGGCAGCACCTGCGTCCACCACAGCGGGTGCATCTTGTAGGGGGCGATGACCATCAGGGCGCCCAGCGAGGACTGGTGCATGCAGGACAGCACCACGCCCGCGATGATGAACACGGACATGATCCGCCCCAGCGTGCGGTCGAACAGGCGCAGCAGCCCCTCGACGAACCCGTTCAGCGGGCGCAGGGCCCCGGGCAGGGCGACGCAACCGCGGAAGCGCTCGGTCACCATCGGCAGGAACTCGATGTACAGCACCGTCAGGTAGAACATGACGCAGATGCCGACCTCGAACAGGACCGAGTGCCCCGACCACATCGACGGCATCATCGGGTGCCAGACGTTGTAGTAGCGGCCGAGGTCCGCGAGCAGCCCGATCACCACGACGGTGTAGCCCAGCATGGCCGTGATCAGGGCCGGCCTGACGATGGGCTCGAACTTCTCGCGGTGGAAGATGTGGGCGAGCGCCGCGGTGGTGAAGCCGCCGGCGGCCAGGGCCACGCCGCACGCGATGTCGATCGCGATCCAGATGCCCCAGGGCCACTGGTCGTCGAGGTTGGTCACCGAGCCGATCCCCTTCGTGAAGCGCACCACGGCGAAGCAGAAACCCACGGCCATCAGGGCCACCAGGACCCAGGTGCCACGGCTGAAGAACGGCACGCGGATCGGCGCCGCGTGGAGGTGGCTACTCATGGTGGTCCTCCCGTTCCGCCGCAGCGGCGACCTCGTCCTTGCGGCTGCCGAGCCACATCACCTGGGCCAGCGTGGCGTACAGGGCGACGGGCGCGATGAAGCGGCGGAAGATGCCGTGCTGGATGTTCTCGGTGATGCGGGCGGGCGACTGCTCGCCCAGTTCGGGGAAGCCCAGCGAGGGGAACGGCTGTCCGGCGATGTAGAGCCAGGATGTGCCGCCGACCTCGTGCTCGCCGTAGACGTGGTCCACATAGCGGCCCGGGTAGGCGCCGATCCGCTCGTGGGCCAGCGTCAGCAATTCTTCCCGCTTGCCGTAGATCAGGCACTCCACCGGGCAGATCTCGACGCAGCCCGGCCGCTCGCCGGCCGAGATGCGCTCGATGCAGAAGGTGCACTTGCGCACCTCGGGCGAGAGCGCGTCCGCGTACTGGTAGGCGGGGATCTGGAAGGGGCAGGCCACCATGCAGTAGCGGCAGCCCATGCAGCGCCAGGGGTCGTACTTCACGGCCCCGTTGGGCTGCTTCTCCAGGGCGGAAACGAGGCAGGCCGAGGCGCAGGCGGGGTCGTTGCAGTGCAGGCACAGCACCATCGCCCAGACGTTGCCTTCGTGCTCTTGGCGTGGCCACTGGTTGACGACGGTGAAGTTGCCGGCGTCGGGGCGGCGCATCCCGGCGAAGACGGCTTTGTTCTCGAACTCCTCCAGCGGCTGCACCGGTAACTTGTTGACCTGGTTGCAAGCCCACTCGCACTTGCGGCAGCCGATGCAGGCCGTGGTGTCGACCAGGACGCCAAGGGCGTCCGGCGGGGCGTGGACGGCCGTGCTGGCCGAGGCGTCGGCGGCGGCGATGCCCACACCGACGGCCCCCACTGTCTTGAGGAAGTCCCTGCGATCCATGCCGGTCCCTTTCTGCTGTGAAACGGAGGCGGCCGATATCCCCGCGGGGACGGCCGCGTCCCGGCGAAATTGGCACACTGTCAATATGATAACAATCGTTTGTTGATCAAGAATTATTAGTAGGGAAAAGGCAGGACCCGGAAACCGGGGAAAGGCGAGAATGGCACTCATATCCGCAATCTTGGGGGATCCGTGCAGAGCGCGTCCGTGCTAGGATGGCGGCATCGATCTCGCCCCCCCCCACTGAAAACGCGGAGGCGGTTTCCCATGAAGCGTTCCCTGCAGCTCCTGACGGTCCTGGCGTTCCTGACTGCGCTGGCCGGCGGCTGCTTCGACCCGGAGGACTCCCCCGTCGATCCTGACCCCGCAGTCTCGACGTTCCCGTTCCCCGACACCGCCGAGAAGCTGATGGCGAACTTCCAGGCCGCCTACGACAGCATGGACATCGCCGAGTACGCGTTCACGCTGCACGAGGATTTCGTCTTCTTGTTCTCGTCGGAATGCGAGATCGGCCCCGTCGGCGGCGCCTATTCACGCACGGACGACCTGCTGCACACGACGCGCCTGCTGAACGGCGAAGCGGGGTACGACCGGGTCCATGCGCGCCCGCTGCCGGCGGTGCGGGACATCGCGTTCCTGCAGTTCGAGAATCTGACGGGATGGAGCGAGGTGTCGCAGGACGAGCCGGGATTTCCGGGGGGGCTGAAGGCGATGTACGCCGTGACCGCCGTCATGACGCTGGATACCGTGGACGACAACACGTACGGGATCGACTCGTTGCAGGTGTTCTACGTGAAGCAGGAGATGGGGACGGCGCCGGGGGGGGAATCGCGGTTGCGGTTTTATTTGGTTGGGCAGAGGGATCTTGTCGCCGACTAGCGAAGGGGAATTGGGCAGATCATGTCTGTCTCGGCCCGCGCAACGGCCGTCGGCGCAACCTCGACGGACCACCGCGCGTAGCATGCCCGTTACCCGCACCGCCGACCACCATCCGGGAGGGATCATGCCTCGCCCACATCCGCTCCACGCGTCGCTGCTGCTCCTGCTCGCCACCGTCGCGCTCACTGCGGCCGCCCCCCCCGCCATCGCGGAGACACCCGCGGCGCCGGCCGTGCCCGGCAACTCCGAACTGGCCGCGCGCATCAACGCGCTGCTGTCGCCGATCTTCCCCGCGGACCAGCCGGGAGTGGCGGTCCTGGTGGCCCGCGACGGCCTGCCGGTCTACCGTCGCGGCTTCGGCCTGGCCGATCTGGAACGCGGGATTCCCATCACGCCGGAGACGGTCTTCCGCATCGGCTCGGTGACGAAGCAGTTCACTGCGGCGATCGTCATGCGCCTGGCGGAGCAGGGCCGGCTCAGCCTGCAGGACGACCTCACGAAGTACCTGCCCGACTACCCCACCGGCGGCCAGGCGATCACGATCGAGCACCTGCTCACTCACACCTCGGGCATCGCCAGCTACACCGACCAGCTGGCGTGGGCCGCCCGCATGGCCGAGGACCTGACGCAGGCGCAGATCATCGACCTCTTCAAGAACGAGCCGCGCGGCTTCGACCCGGGCACGCAATGGGCCTACTCCAACTCGGGCTACTTCCTGCTGGGTGTCGTCATCGAGAAGGTCACCGGGAAGAGCTACGCGCAGTGCCTCGCCGACGAGATCTTCACGCCCCTGGGAATGCAGCACTCCGGCTGCGGCCGCAGCACGCCCTCCTTCCCGGGCGAAGCGAGCGGCTACGAGAGGCGGGACGACCAGGTCGTCCCCGCCGAGCCGCTCAGCATGACCTCGCCGTTCGCCGCCGGGGTCATCGTCTCCTCGGTGGATGACTTGCAGCGCTGGAACAAAGGCCTCGAAGCCGGCCGCGTCCTGCAGCCGGCTTCGCGGGAACGCGTCTTCACGCCCTACGTGCTGAAGGACGGTCACGACACCGGCTACGGCTACGGCTGGGGCCTCACGCAGTACGAGGGACACCGGATTCAGGAGCACTCGGGCGGCATCAACGGCTTCTTCGCCCACGTGATGCGCCTGCCCGACGACCGCCTCTACGTGGCGCTGCTCTTCAACTGCGGATCGCCGGCGGTGGACGGCTCGTTCCTGGCGCTCAAGATCGCCGCCGCCGCGGTGGGCCGGCCGCTGCCCGAGCCTGGCGACTACACGATGTCGCCGGAGAAGCTCGACCGCTTCGTCGGCGTCTACGAGGTCGACCCGACCACGACGCGGGCGATCAGCCGCGAGGGCGGGCAACTCTTCTCGCAGCGCGGCGGCGGCGCGCGCCTGGAGATGTTCCCCACCTCCGACTCGACGTTCGCCTACGTGGGACGGATCACGCGCGTGACATTCCGCTTCGACACCGCGGGCCGCGCGGACCGCATGATCATGAACCAGTCCGGCATCGAGCAGGTCTCGCGGCGGACCGACAAGCCGCTCCCCCCGCCCCGCACCGCGATCACCTTGGACCGGGCTGCCCTCGAGGCCTGCGTCGGCATCTACGAACTCGCGCCGGGTTTCCTGATCACCGTCACTCACGAGGACGAGCGCCTCATGGCCCAGGCCACGGGCCAGCCCAAGTTCGAGATCTTCCCCGAATCACCCACGTCGTTCTTCCTCACGGTCGTGGACGCGCAGATCGAGTTCCAGCCCGGACCCGACGGGCGGATGTCAGCGATGGTGTTGCACCAGGGAGGGCGGGACGTGCCGGGGAAGCGGGTGGGGCCGTAGCGGATGCGGGCATGGACAACTGCCGCGCAAGCGACACCGGTACATACAGCCCTCGACCGCGGACGTTGGCATGGAGTTGGCACGAGGTCTGGGAGCATCAAAGAAGAGAGCGACCCACTTTCGTAAGTCGCTCTCTTCTTTGCAGATGCTGGAGCGGGAAACGGGACTCGAACCCGCGACATCTACCTTGGCAAGGTAGTGCTCTACCAACTGAGCTATTCCCGCGAAGTGCCGCTCAATATGACGGCGATCCCCCCGGATGTCAAACCGATTTTTCACGCCCCAGGACCCGCCGGTATAGGGCCAGCGTGTCCACTGCGGCGTTCTCCCAGGAGTACGTCGCCAGCACCCGCCGGCGCGATGCCACGCCGTGGCGCTCACGGGCCGCGGGATCGTTCAGCAGCGCCGCCAGGGCCGCCTCGAGCGCCCCGACGTCGCCACTCGCGAACGACGGCGCGCACCCCCCGGACACCTCCAGATTGGGCGCGATGTCGCTCACCAGGCAGCAACGCCCGTAGCTCATCCCCTCCAGCAGGGCGATCGACAGCCCCTCGAGCGTCGACGGCAGCACCACCAGCGCCGCGTGGCTGTACAGCTCTTCCAGCACCCGTCCGTGGACATAACCCGGGAACAGGACCTCCGGCGGTGCGGCCACCCGCAGGCCAGCCGCGTAGGCGTCGCTGAACCCCGACCCCCCCGCCATGACCAGACGGTGCCGGGCCCGCAGCTCGGCGGGCAGCTTCCCGTAGGCCTCCAGCAAGAGGTGGCACCCCTTCTCGGGCACGAAACGCCCCACGAACAGCACGAACCCGTCGGCCAGGCCGAGCTGGTCTAACTCCTGCCGCGGCCGCTGCACCGGCTCCCCGATCCCGTTGGGGATGCAGACCGCCGCCACGCCGTACCGCGTTGCGTAATGCTGCCGCAGGGCCTGCGAGACGACGATCAGCCCGTCCGGGAACCGTGCCGAAGCCCCCTCCCCGCCCCGCAGGACGGCCGCCGCCAGCGGCCCCCACTTGTCCCGCTGCCAGTCCAGTCCGTGGACGGTGACGACCGTGCGGCCGCGCCGTAGCCAACGTGGCACGCCGGACAGCAGCGCGGGGCCGAGGGCGTGGTAGTGGACGATGTCGTAGCCATGGCGCACCGCGTCCGCGGTGGCCGCCAGCGTGTGGGTGATGGCGTCGAGGTGCTTGGTCGGCACGCTGGGAAGTTGGCGCACCGTGACGCCGGGCATGGCGGTGGGGCCGTCGGCGTCGCTGTAGTGGGGGCGGCTGTAGATGGTGATCTCGACGCCGCGCGGAGCCAGCCTGGCGGCCAGCTCCGCGACGTGCTTCTCGATCCCGCCGTGGACGGGGGGATAACCCTTCTGGCCGATCATCGCCACGCAGATGGGCGCTTCGCTCACGGCTCTCCCCCGCGCGGCTGGAGCCTACGCGTTCTGGAAGGTCAGGTCCTGCGGCGCGCCGTGTTCCCGGATGGAGAGGCAGGCCTTCTCCAGCACCTCGACCACCTGCAGACCCAGGGCCCCGTCGCTGACCGGCTTGGCGCGGCCCAGCACGCAGTCCACGAAGTGCGACGTCTCGACCTTCAGCGGCTCGGCCTGGTCGATCTTGGGGATCAGGATGTCCCCGTGCCGGTACGCCAGGTGGAACTCGTCGAACCCGTCGTAGTGCGGCATCACGTCGACGCCCTTGTCGTAGATGCGGATCTTGTCCGTCATCGCGACGTCATCATAGACCACCATCTTGCGGCTGCCAACGAAGGTCGCTTCGCGCACCTTGTTCGGGTCCAGCCAGCTGACGTGCAGGTGGGCGACCCGGCCGCCGGGGTACCACAGCGAGACGAAGGCCACGTCCTCGAGCTGCTTGTCCGTCTGGACGTAGCAGTGGCCGGTGGCGCTGACCCGCTCCGGGACGGCGTCGAACAGGTAGTTGAGCATGGCCACGTCGTGGGGCACCAGGTCCCAGACGACGTTGGCGTCCTTCTGGAAGATGCCCAGGTTCAGGCGGCGGATCTTGACGTAGTAGATGTCGCCCAGCTCGCCGGACTCGATCAGCTGCTTGATCATGCGCACCGCGGGCACGAACAGGAAGGTGTGGCCGACCATGATCTGCAGGCCGCGGGCCGCGGCGATGGCGCAGAGCTTGCGGCACTCGTCGGCGCTGGCGGCCATCGGCTTCTCGATGAACAGGTGCTTCCCGCTCTCCAGCACGGCCTTGCCCAGGGGGAAGTGGGTGCTGACCGGGGTCGCCACCACCACGGCGCCCACCGAGGGGTCGCCGAGCATCCGGCCCATGTCGGCGCTGACGTCGGCCGCGGGGTAGAGCTGGGCCATGTGCGCCCGGCGCTTCTCGTCGAGGTCGCAGATATGCGTCAGCTCGACGTCCGGATGGTTGTGGAAGTTCCGGATGAGGTTGGGGCCCCAGTAGCCGCAGCCGATGGCTGCCATCTTCAACATGACCAGACTCCTTTGGTGACGTCGACTCCTTACCGGGCGATCAGACGAGAGCACGATCGGGCAAATGGACAAACGGGCAAGAGAAGGCCGGCCGGTGCTGTTGCACGAGCCGGCCCAGGGAATGCATCGTTCTGCGTCCGCGGAACTTGAGGCCAAAGACGCCGGCCTGCGAACCGCCGTATCAGTAGCCCCCGGTGCCTCGCAGCACCACCGGCACGGTCTTGAACATGATCCGCAGATCGTGGCCCAGCGACCAGGTGTTGATGTAGTGGATGTCGAGCCGGACCATCTCCTCGAAGGGGACGTTGCTGCGGCCGCTCACCTGCCAGAGGCCGGTCAGGCCCGGGGTGATGCGCAGGCGCTCGTGGTGCCAGGGCTGGTAGTGGTCCAGCTCGTAGGCGATCGGCGGCCGCGGGCCGACCAGCGACATCTCCCCGCGCAGGATGTTGAACAGCTGCGGCAGCTCGTCCAGCGAGGTCTTGCGCAGCCAGCGGCCGATCCCGGTCACGCGGGGATCCTCGGTCAGCTTGTAGACCTTGTCCGTGGACGTGTGCTGGGAACCGCCGTTGATGAACATCGCCGCGAACTGCCGGTGGATGGCGTCGTCGCTCTTGTGGACCATGGTGCGGAATTTGTAGAACGGGAAGGGCTGGCTGTTCTTGCCGATCCGCTCCTGGACGAAGAACACGGGACCGGGGCTCGAACGTCGGACCAGGAAAGCGAGCACCAGCAACAGCGGGGACAGCAACAGGACGGCCCCGCCGGCCAGGACGATGTCGAAAAGTCTTTTGGCGGATCCCCCCCAGCCGTTCAGGCGGGAAGTATCCGCGACGAGGTAAAGTGTCGGTGCGGCAGGGAGGACATCCTCGACCACAGCCGAATAAGCCACCGCGTCTTCCTTCATGGTGTCTTCTCCCCATGCAGGGCAAGCAAGGTGCGAATCTCGGAAACGCGTTAGCTTCGGGCCATGGAACCCCTTTCTGTCCCCCAGGAGCGTACGAACCTGCAAGCATTATAGCAGAAGGTCGCAGACCCTGTCCACCATCTCTTTTGACATTTCCGCATACATCGGCAGGGACACGATGTGCTCGCAGAGGTCCTCGGCCACCGGGAAGGAGGCGTCGACCGGCACGAAACCGGCCAAAGCGGGCTGAAGGTGGCACGGAACCGGGTAATGCCGCCCGCAGAAGACCTTGCCCTCGCGCAGGCGGGCGATCAGGCCCTCGGGATCCTGGCTCTGGATCGGGAAGATGTGGTGCACCGGCGTGGTGCCGGGCAGCGGCTCGGGCATGCGGAACTGCCCCTTCAGGCGGGCGCGGTACCAGCCGGCGACTTCCCGGCGACGGGCGTTCCAGCCGTCGAGGTGGGGCAGTTTGGTGTCCAGGATGACCGCCTGCAGGGTGTCGAGGCGGCCCGTGTAGCCCACGGAGTCGTGCAGGTTCTTGGTGCCCTGCCCGTGGTGGCGCAGGCTGCGCAGGACGGCGTCGATCCGCTCGTCGGCGGTGACGGTCGCCCCACCGTCCCCGAAGCCGCCCAGGTTCTTGCCCGGGTAGAAGCTGAAGCCCGCCGCGATCCCCAGGGTGCCCGCGCGCTTGCCCTTATAGAGAGCGCCGTGGGCCTGACAGGCGTCCTCGATGATGGGCAGGTCACCGGCGACGGCCCGGATCTCGTCCAACGGCGCCAGGTGGCCGAAGAGGTGGACCGGCATGATGGCCTTGGTGCGGCGCGTGATCGCGCGCTCGAGCTTCGCGGGGTCCATCATCCAGGTCTCGGGATCGACGTCCACGAAGACGGGCGTCGCGCCGGTGTAGACGATCGCCTCCACAGTGGCGATGAAGGTGTTCGGGACGGTGATGACCTCGTCGCCGGGTCCGATGCCCAGGGCGCGCAGGACCAGGTGCAGCGCCTGCGTGCCGGAATCCACACCGATGGCGTGGGGGGCGCCGCAGTAGGCGGCAAAGTGCTGTTCGAAGCGCTCGAGACGATCCCCGAGGATGAACGCCGTGTTGTCGACCACATCGGCGATCGCCGCATCGAGTTCACGGCGAAGGGGGGCGATCTGGGCCTTGAGATCGAGGTAAGGGACGGGCGTCGGGGTCGTCATGAGAGGCTCCTTGATGTTGGCCGCGTTCCAGGGCGCGTCTCGCACCGGGTGTGGATCCATGGGTTTGAGCCACGGATGTTAATTATATCACATACTTTGTCCCACAACCAGTGCCAAGATGATAGCCACCAGTCGCGCATTCTCCTAGGACGTTCCTGCCAAACCCGGCTGGAGAAAGACCTTGCATGGGCGGCAGATACGGGCTATTTCCAGCGGAGTTACGAGCCCGCTGCCGTGTCCTTGGCAAGGATGATGCCGCAGCGAGGTTCCACGTTGCTTTCCGCGCCCCCTGCTCCTAAGATCGGGCGCCCTGACTGCGGAACGACCGCGTGCAATGAGAGGAGCGATTCCATGACAACAGGCCTGAAGATCACGCCTGCGGACGGGAAACTGGGGATCCTGACGCCAGGCATGGGGGCCGTGTCATCGACCTTCATGGCCGGCGTGATCGCGGTGCGGCGAGGCATCCGCCTGCCCATCGGCAGCATCACGCAGATGGGCCATATCCGTCTGGGAAAACGCACCGAGAACCGCCAGCCCATGGTCAAGGACTTCGTGCCTTTGGCCGGCCTGGACGACATCGTCTTCGGTGGCTGGGACATCTTCGAGGACTCGATCTACGAGGCCGCCGTCAAGTGCGGTGTCCTGCCCATGGACCTGCTGAACGAGCTGAAGGACGAACTCCACGCGATCAAGCCGATGCCCGCGGTGTTCGACAACTTCTACGTCAAGAAACTCCACGGCACCCACGTCAAAAAGGGCGCCACCAAGATGGACCTCGCCGAGCAGCTCATGAAGGACATGCAGGACTTCAAGAAGAACAACGGCTGCTCCCGTCTGGTCATCGTCTGGTGCGGTTCGACGGAGATCTTCCTGAAGCCCACGGACGTCCACCAGACGGTCGAGTCCTTCGAGGCCGGCCTGCGCAGCAACCACCCCGACATCGCGCCGAGCATGATCTACGCGTACGCCGCGATCAAGCAGGGGATCCCCTACGCCAACGGCGCGCCCAACCTCAGCGCGGACATCCCCGCCCTCGAGACGCTGTCCAAGCAGACGGGATCGCCGACCTGCGGCAAGGACTTCAAGACGGGCCAGACCCTGATCAAGACCATCCTCGCCCCCGGCTTCAAGGCCCGCCTGCTGGGCGTCAGCGGCTGGTTCTCGACCAACATCCTGGGCAACCGCGACGGCGAGGTCCTGGAAGATCCCGGCAGCTTCAAGTCCAAGGAGGAGTCCAAGCTCAGCGTGCTGGACACGATCCTGCAGCCCGAGCTGTACCCGGACCTCTACGGCAACCTCTTCCACAAGGTGCGGATCAACTACTACCCGCCCCGCGGCGACAACAAAGAGGGCTGGGACAACATCGACATCTTCGGCTGGATGGGCATGCCCATGCAGATCAAGGTCGATTTCCTCTGCCGCGACTCGATCCTGGCGGCCCCGATCGTGCTGGACCTCGCGCTGTTCCTGGACCTCTCCAAGCGGGCGGGCTTCAATGGGATCCAGGAGTGGCTGTCCTTCTACCTGAAGAGCCCGGTCACGCCGCAGGGTCTCTACCCCGAGCACGACCTGTTCATCCAGCAGAAGAAGATGAAGAACACGCTGCGCTGGATGATGGGCGAGGAACTCATCACCCATCTCGGCCGCGAGTACTACGAGGACGTTTCGCAGGACGACCGCTGAACCGGTCGGCCGACGACGACACTCAACGAGGGCCGGCCAAGGGGCCGGCCCTTCCCTCATCCGGAAGGACCCCCGACATGACCCACCCCGACGGCTCGCCGCCCGCCTGGCGCCTGCAGACGCTGGTGGTCGGCCCCCTGCAGATGAACGCCCAGCTGCTGTGCGCGCCCGCGACCGCCGAGGCGATCCTGGTCGATCCGGGCGACGATCCCGAACTCCTCTTGGACGCCGTGACGGACAGCGGCTGCCGGCTGGTCGCCCTGATCTGCACGCACGGGCACTTCGACCACGTGTCCGCCGCCGCCGCGATCCAGAAGGTCTGGGACCTGCCCCTGCTGCACCACCCCGACGAGGGGGCGCTGCTCGCCGGCCTCGCGGCCAGCCGTGCCGCCTACGGGTTCTCCACCGTGCCGGCGCCGCGCACCGCCCTGCTGCCCGGCGGCGCGCTGCCGTTCGCCGGCGACCGCCTGCGGATCGCCCACGCGCCGGGCCACAGCCGCGGCCACGTCCTGTTCATCTGGGAGGGGAATGCCTTGGTCGGCGACGTGATCTTCGCGGGCTCGGTGGGACGGACGGATCTGCCGGGCGGCGATTTCGCCACGCTCGAGCGCAGCATCCGGCGCGAAGTGTACACCCTCGACGACGAGACCGTGCTCCATCCGGGGCACGGTCCCGATACCACGGTCGGTCGCGAACGCCGTTCGAACCCCTTCGTGAACGACGCCGGCCGCTGAGGTGGCGCCGATCTAGGGCTGCGGCGGCTGGGCGTTCAGCAGGTTGATCTGCTCGAGCCGGTCGCTGCGCTTCTTCTCCAGCGTCTTGTGGCGGCGCATCAGCTCGCCCTTGATCCAGTCGCGGTAGAGGGAGGCCCCCAGGCAGCCGGAGTCGTAGGAGAAGATGCTGTTGAAGGCCGAGGGCGCCTCCTCGATCTTGATGTTGTTGGTGATCATGGTCTTGAACAGGTCGCCCTTGAAGTGGTTCTTCAGCTCCTTCTGCGCCTCCTTGTGGAGGTCCGTGCGCCCGTCCTTCATGGTCACCAGCACGCCGAGCACCTGCAGCCAGATGTTCTGGCGCTCCTGGACGCGACTGATCAGGGCGCTGAGCTGGTGCATCGTCGAGACGGCCAAGCCGGTGCAGGGCGTCGGGATCAGCGCGTAGTCGGAGGCGACCAGGGCGTTCTGGGTCAGGATGCCGAGGTTCGGCGGCGTGTCGATGATGATCCAGCCGTAGGACGTGGACAGCGCCTGGGTGACCTTGATCAGCCGGTCGGTGAGCTGGGTGCGGGCCATGCTCTCCAGGGAGGGGTGGGACGGGATCACGTCGATGTTCTCGTCGAACACCGTCGAAGTGATGCCGTCCTGGGGCGTGATCGCGCGCCGCAGGACATCGAAGATCGAGCGCGCCGGCGGCTCCCCGTTCATCTTGCCCAGCAGCGCCGAGGAGGCGCAGCCGTGGGGGTCCATGTCGATGACCAGGCAACTCGACGTGATGTCGCTGTAGCGGGTCAGGCCCGCGGCCAGGTTCAGCGCCGTGGTGGTCTTGCCGGTGCCGCCCTTGTGGTTCACGACCGCGATGACGTTTCCCATGGAATCTCCCAACAGGTCGGGGCATCGAAGCTCCGGGAATCCGGAGTGAACCGTCAAAGATAATGATCCACGCTCATGAAGCAACCTGTATTCGGATCGGCCCCTGCCGCCCCAACCGGTAATCGACTCTTAACTGAATGCACCGCAGCGCATTACATGATGAGTTTCACGAATTCGTTCCACTCCCGCGGGTGCGGGGCGATCCGCGATTACTTGCGCTATCATCTCAATTTCAAAAATGCGCCATCAACCTGGCGGTCATCGTCACCAGGTGCTGGGGACCGAACTCGCGGTATTCGGCGCTGGGCGGGAAGCCCTGCTCCGCCGGTAGATCGTCCAGGGTGAACTGCTGGATGTGGTCGGCGAGGTCGAGGCCGAGGGACCAGCGGGGGCCCCCGCGGTACACGAACCCCGCCCCGAGCAGCGCGCCCGGCACGCTCTGGTCGGCCGCGGCGGCTGTGGCCCCGATCCCCGTGTAGGACAGGCCGGCTCGGACCATGGGCTGCAGCCGGGTGTCGGTCAGGCGCTGTTCCCAGGCGAGGTCCAGCTGCACCACGTTCCAGCGGTCGTACAGCACCGGCGTGACGAACTGGGAGTCATTGGCCAGGGCGGCGGCGTCCATCCGCCCGGCCGTCAGGTCGAGGCGCAGCCAGCCCCGCGGGGTCACGCGCTTGGCGGCCGCGAGGCCGAAGGCCGCCGCCTCGTCCAGGGTCACGGTGAATCGTTTGGCGTTGAAGTCGGCGCCGCCGGCCGGCGGCGTCCAGGGTACCGTCAAGCTGTTCGCCACCTGGAACAGGTCCCCGCCCGCCAGCACGCCCGAAGCGATGCCGAAGCACCAGCCGGTCTCCCCGGTCGCCGCCGCCTCTTCGTCCGCGACCGCGGCGGTCCGACCGCTGACGGCGCGCCGGGGCTGGTCCTGCGCCGTCGCGACGCCGGCCGCCGACAGGGCCAGCACCAGGATGGAGGCGGTCAGGCGGTGGCGGTGGGTCCCGGTCATGACGCGGACCCCGGTCACGATTTGGGCTCCTCGATCTTGGGCGCGAAGTGCCGGAAGAGGTCGATCGGCACCGGGAAGATCGTCGTCGAGTTGTTCTCGCGGGCGATCTCGCTCAGGGTCTGCAAGTAGCGCAGGATGATCGCCGAGGGGTCGCTCGAGATGACGACGGCGGCCTCGGCGAGCTTCTTGCTGGCCTGGAACTCGCCGTCGGCGTGGATGACCTTCGACCGGCGCTCGCGCTCGGCTTCCGCCTGGCGGGCCATGGCGCGCCGCATCTCCTGGGGCAGGTCGACGTCCTTGATCTCGACGGTGCCGACCTCGATGCCCCAGGGCTCGGTCGCGTGGTCGATGATCTCCCGGATCTGCAGGTTGAGCTTGTTGCGCTCGGACAGCAGGTCGTCCATCTCGACCTGGCCCATGACGCTGCGCAGGGTCGTCTGGGCGACCTGCGAGGTGGCGTACAGGTAGTCCTCGACGCCGATGATGGCCTTCTCCGGCGAGACCACCTTGAAGTAGATGACGGCGTTCACCTTGACCGAGACGTTGTCCTTGGTGATCACGTCCTGCGGCGGCACGTCCATGGGCACGATGCGCAGGCTGACCTTTACCATCCGGTCGACCAGCGGGATCAGCAGGATGAGGCCCGGGCCCTTGACGCGCTGCAGGCGGCCCAGCCGGAAGATCACTCCCCGCTCGTACTCGCGCAGCACGCGCAGCGAGTTGGCCAGCACGAAGACCAGCAGCAGCAGGACGGGCACGAAGGAGATGGTCAGGTACTGCATCGGGAGCCTCCGGATTCAGGCGGGATCTCGGAACGAATCGGCCTCCAGCCCGGCCGGCGGGCCGCGAGCGGCAGGCCCGGACACAAGCCTGCCGCCTCGAGGACCGCGGCGGCAGGGCGAGTCGGGATCGCGGCGAACTTCGCCGCGAACTTCGCGACGGACGGTCAGCGCCCCGGGCTGCGGCCTTGGCTGTCCGCATCAAGGTACGCGATACCGCGGGCGGCGAGCAACGCCTTTAGTGTCGTGTTCTCTCCCCGCAGGCCGATGATGCCGCTGCGCAGGCGGGCGTTCTCGGCGCGCAGGGCGGCGACGTCGTCGAAGCCGGCCAGCATGCCGGGCGCCAGGGAGACCGGCTGCAGGCGCTCACCCGTGCGCGTGCGTTCGGACAGGAGGCCCTGGCTGACCGGACGGCCGAGGAAGCCGCCGCCGAGCTGCACGTTGCGGGTGCGGTTGCCGGTCAAGGGCAGGCGGTCCGAGAGGTCGGTCACCAGGCGCGCGGACGAGGTCGGCGTGACGGTCGTCGCCGTGGCCGCGGCCACGGTCGCCGCCGGGCCGGCGGCCGGCGACACGGCGCGCGGACCATCGGGCCAGATCAGCACGGCCACCAGCGCGGTCACGGCCACGCCCGCCAGCGAGGAGGCCGCGAAGCCCCGCCACCAACCGACGGCGTTGCGGGGCGCGTCCTCCCAGGGCACGGTCCTGGTCGCGGCGGCCTCCTGCAGGGCGCGGTTGAGCCGCAGCTGGAGTTTCCACTCGAAGGAATCGGTGGGCACGTCGGCGGTCGCCCGCAGCAGGCGCCGGCCGAGGCCGAGTTCGGCCCGGTGTTCGCGGCAGGCGCCGCAGCGGCCGAGGTGCTCCTCGATCGCCGGCGTCTTTTCGGCGGGCAGCCTCCCGTCCATTTCCTGACTGATCAACCGTCGTGCCGTGTAGCAAAACATGGGGATGTCCTCCTCGACGTCGTCACGCGTCCTGTTCGTCCTGTTCCATCCGGGCCTCGAGGAGCTCGAGTTCGGCGAGCAGATCCTCGTTGCGCAACAAGGGCTTGATGTTCTGCCGGAAACGGGTCCGCGCGCGGTTGATGCGCGAGCGCACGGTGCCGAGCTTCAGGCCGGTGACCTGCTGGATCTCCTCGTAGGACAGCTGTTCCACTTCGCGCAGCAGGAACGGGACCCGGTAACGCTCCGGGATGCGGCTGGTCGCTTCGGCGATCAACTGGCCCAATTCCCGTCCCTCGAGTTCGCGCGTGGGGTCGGCCAGGGGATCGGCCGGGTCCAGCGGGATGTCGTCGTCGCTCTCGGGCGCGGGATCGAGCACGAGCATCTTCGGCTGCCGCTTCTGCTTGCGGACCCGGTTGCGCACCAGGTTGGTGGCGATGGTGAACAGCCAGGTGGAGAAGCGTGCGATCTCGCGGTACTTGTCCGCGTGGATGTAGGCGCGGATCAGCGTGTCCTGGGCGAGTTCTTCCGCCTCGACGGGGTCCCCCACCATCCGCAGGATGAAGCTGTACAGGCGACCCCGATAGCGGCGGACCAGCTCGTCGTAGGCCCGCTTCTGACCCTGCTGCACGAGCGCGATCAGGTCCTCGTCGCGCTGCGCGGTCCAGGCGAGCGGACCGTGACGGCCGGGATCGGGATGTTTGTCGTTCAAGAACACCTGATCGCTCCTGGCAGCGGGGGTGGTGTCGTCTGCGGCGGGGTCAACACCGGGACTGGGGCGCAGGTTCCCGTCGGGATCGTCGGGGCGGCTCATCGGTCGTCGCTTTCAGCCAGGACTTCGCCCAGGGGCCACAGGGGCAGCACCACTTCGAGGGGATCCCCCCAACGGACCGCGCCTTGCGGCGGGCCCAGTTCGAGGGTCGCCGCGAGCCGTGACGCCTCCAGGCGGGCGCCGCCGTCAGGACCAGCGCCCACGCGCCAGCCTTCGCCGGCGCCGCCGCGCCCGAGTCCCCGGCAGGCGAGGTCGTGCGCGAGCGGTGCCGCACCGTCGTCGTCCGCCGGCCAGACGAGCAGGAGCGGCGCCGCAGCAGGTGCGCGGGTTTCCCAGGGAACACGCCGGCCAAGGTCGCGATCTCCGGCTCGTTGCCGCCACACCGCCGGCGCGACCGCCGCGCGTGTCGGATCGCCGCCGTTGACTGCCAGCGCGAGCAGCACGGTGAGCCGGTCGGCCTGAGCCGGCTCGAGCGTGCGCAGGGGGCCGTCCCAGGCCTGCATCACGACCGATCCGTCGCCGGGCGCGACCGCCGTCCAGCCCTCCCCCAGACGCCCGAGGGCCGCCGCTGCCGTGCCGGTGTCGGGGTCGTCGGGCGCCGCCAGCGCCACGTCGAGGCGCCAGGCGCCGTCGGGGCAGCGCACCCAGGCCGCGGTCCCGGCGGCATCGCCGAGCAGGGCCTCGACCCGCCACGGCGCGACATAGGATTGCAGGGCGCAGGCCGCCGGTTCCGGCTCTGCGGCGAGGGTCACCGCCGACCAGGACGCGCCGGCCAACCCGACCGCCAGGCCGACGAGGAGCGGCTGCCGGCGCCGCCTCACCGCTCGCCGCCGGCGCCGTCGGCCGGCTGGAGGTCCTTCAGGACCTTTTCCAGGTTCTCGCTGTCGCCGCCGACCGCCTTCGCGCGCAGGAACACTTCGTAGGCGCGGTCGTGACGGCCCAGGGACAGCAGCACCATGCCGAGGTGCTCGAGGATCACCGGATCCTCCGGCAGCGCGTTGGTGGCGCGGACGAGGTAGTCGAAGGCGTCCACGGGTTGCCCCTGGCGGTGCAGGAGCCAGCCCAGGGAATCCAGGTAGGCGGGGTTGTCGGGCTCGCTCTTCAGGGCGGCGCGGATCAGGCCCTCCGCGCGCGGCAGCTCCTGGCCGTGGTCGGCGAGCGTGTAGCCCAGGGCGTTCTGGATGACGTGGTCGTCGGGGTGGTCGGTGAGCAGGGATTCCAGGGCCGCCACCGCCGCTTCGGGGCGGTTCGTTTCCTCGCAGGCCAGCGACAGGTTCAGCAGCGCGTTGCGCCGCAGGTCGGGATCCTCGGCGGCGCGCTCGTAGTAGGGGATCGCCGTCTCGTGGTCGCCGAGTCCCTGGTAGGTCGCGCCGAGCATCATCCGGACGGTGAGCGGCGCGCTCTCGTCCAGCATCGCCGCCGCCCGGTCGGCCAGTTCCTTCACCTCGCGCACCGGCGCCTCGCCGTCGCCGTCGGCGACGTGACCGGTGAACAGCTCCGGGTGGCGGCGGCTGAGGATGGAGATGAGCGCCAGCAGGTTGTCGGGATCGTCGGCGCCGAGCGCCACCGCGCGTCGGATCTCGACCTCCCCCGCCGCGAGGTCGTCGCGGCCGGCGAGGAATTCGCCGAGGAACAGGTGCGGCCGCGCGGCCTCGGGCCAGCGCGCCGCGATCTCGCGCGCGAGGGCGATCGCGCGATCCCAGTCGTCGGCGCGCGCGCGCAGCCGGCTCAGCTGCAGCGCCGCACCGAGGTCCAGGGCGTCCCGCTCCCACATGGGCTGCAACAGGGCGATGGCCGCCGCTTCGCGACCGGCCTGGGCGATCATGCCCGCGGTGAGTTCCACCCAGATCCGGGTCGTTCCCGCCGCGGACAAGAGGCTGTCGCCGGCGACCGCGACGGACATGGCGTCGTCGTCGCGAGCGTTGTCCACGAGGTGCTGGATCCGGCCCAGCCGCAGCGACCGCGACCCCGGTTTGGCGGCGAGTCCCTCGGTCCACAGCGCCGCGGCCTCCTCGGGCCGGTTGAGCAGGGACGCGAGTTCGGCCATCGCCCCGTAGATCCGTTCCTGGTGGGCGGGATGGCGCGGCAGCGCCTGCCGGTACGCCGCCATGGCCTCCGCCCAGGCGTGCGTGCGCAGCAGGATTTCCGCCTCGACCAGATCCAGGCGGGTCGAGTCGGGATGAGCGAGACGGCAGCCGTCCAGGGCCTCGCGTGCGTCAGCGAAGCGCTCCTGGGCCACGTTCAGACCGATGAACCGCTCCCAGCCCTCGTAGGAATCGGGATGATCGCGCACGATCCGCCGCGCGACGTCCGTCGCGTCGCGCAGGTAGCCGATCTCCTGCAGCACGTCGCGGTAAGTGCGGGCGAAGGTCAGCTCGTCCGGGCTCATCCGGTACGCCTGCGCCAGGAAGGGCAGCGCCCCAGCCAGATCGCCCTCGGCCAGCAGCGTCGAGCCGACCATGTAACCCGTGGCCGCGCCCTGGGGGATGGGATCGAGTTCCGCCCCGCCCGGTTCGGCGCCCGTGCTGTCCGCAGCGGCGGCGGCCGGGAGCGAAGACTTGGGCACCACGGCGCCGGCGACGAAGGGCCAGGCAGCCACGGTGAGGAACAGGGCGGCGAAAATCGGCGCGCGTCGCGACAAGAGCGCTCCTTTGCTTCAGGATCCGGGACCCGGCACCGCGGTGAGCAACGACGGTTCCTGCGCCAGACGCTGCAGCGCGCAACCGGCCGCCTGCTGTTCGGCGCTCTTCTTGTTCGCGCCCCGGCCGACACCCAGCACCCGGTCACCGAACAGGACTTCCACCGTGAAGACGCGCTCATGGTCGGGGCCCGTCGTCTCCAGGACCCGGTAGCGCGGCGGCACGCGGTGGCGGGCCTGGACGATCTCCTGCAGGCGGCTCTTGTCGTTGGCCAGCGCGCGGTGCTCCAGGATCTCGTCGGCGTGGTCGAACAGCCAGCGCTCGATGACGCCCTGGGCCGCTTCGAGACCGCCGTCGAGGTAGACCGCGCCGATGATCGCCTCGACGGCGTCGGCCAGGATGCTGTCGCGGTCGCGGCCGCCGGTGGCGGCCTCGCCGCGGCTCATCAGGATATGGTCGCCCAGTTCGAGGCGCTGCGCCACCCGGGCCAGGCTCGCCCCGCAGACGAGTTTCGACTTCAGGCGCGTCAGGTCGCCTTCCTCGAGGTCCGTGTATTCCAGGTAGAGGTAGGCGTTGGTGACAAGGCCGAGAACGGCGTCGCCGAGAAATTCGAGGCGTTCGTTGGCCTCGATGCGCTCGTCGCCGTAGGCGTGGAGGTGGGAGCGGTGGACCAGGGCCTGGCCCAGCAGGCAGGGATCATGGAAACGGTACGACAGCATGGTCTCGACGGCGGCGGCGGCCAGCCGGCGCGATTCGGCGTCCGCGCGCGCCGGGGCCTCGCCCGCGTCGCGGCGCGGCGCACGGCCGCGCCGCGCGCCCGCGATCAACCTGGAAAAAAACCCTCGCCACGCGGCCATGGCGCCTCCCCGGCCGGTGGGGGTCAATCCGGCCAGCGCTTCAGGCACAGGGACACGTTGTGCCCCCCGAAGCCGAGCGAGGTCGACAGCGCCGCCCCGATCGGGCGCGTGACCGCCTCGTTGGGACAATAGTCCAGATCGCACTCGGGATCGGGGGTCCGGTAGTTGATCGTCGGCGGCAGCCGTCCGTCGCGCAGCGCCAGGGCGGTGAAGGCGGCCTCGACGCCGCCGGCGGCACCGAGCAGGTGGCCGGTCATGGACTTGGTCGAGGAGACCGCCAACTTGCGGGCGTGGTCGCCGAAGAGATCGCGGATGGCCAGCGTCTCGATCTTGTCGTTGAAGGGCGTGCTGGTGCCATGCGCGTTGATGTAGCCGATGTCGGTCAGTTCCAGACCGGCGCCGGCCACCGCCAGGCGCATGGCGTTGCGGGCGCCCTTGCCCTCGTTGTCGGGCTGGGTCATGTGGAACGCGTCGGCGGTCATGCCGTAGCCGGCCACCTCGGCCAGGATCACGGCGCCCCGGGCGCGGGCCCGCTCGAGTTCCTCGAGCACGAGGATGCCGGCGCCCTCGCCCAGCACGAACCCGTCGCGCTCGGCGTCGAAGGGGCGGCTGGCGTGGGCCGGGTCGTCGTTGCGGGTCGACAGCGCCTTCATGGCGCTGAAGCCGGCCATGGCCATGGGACAGACGCTGGCCTCGCTGCCGCCGGTGATCATCAGGTCGGCGGTGCCGTTGGCGATGTGCTCGTACGCGAGGCCGATGGCGTGCCCGGCCGAGGCGCAGGCCGAGACCGTGGCGTAGTTGGGTCCGCGGAACCCGTGGGCGATCGACACGAGCCCCGAGGCCATGTCGGCGATCATCATCGGGATGAACATCGGCGACACGCGCGACGGGCCCTTGTCGAGCAGCTTGGCGTGCTGCTCTTCGAAGGTCTGGAAGCCGCCGATGCCCGAGCCGATCAGCACGCCCGCCCGTTCGGGATCGACGTCGCCGGGCGCGGACTGGGCCATCGCCTCGGCCGCGGCGCAGACCGCGAACTGGGAGTAGCGGTCGGCCTTGCGGGCGTCCTTGAGATCCATCGCGACGGTCGGGTCGAACCCCTTCACCTCGCCGGCGATGGTCACGCGGAAGTCGGTGGTGTCGAACGACGTGATCGCGGCGATGCCGTTGGTCCCGGCCAGGATCGCGCGCCACGTCTCGTCGCGCGTCAACCCCACGGAGGTGATCAGCCCGAGGCCCGTGATCGCTACCCTGCGGCGTTCCATGCCATCCTCCCTGCACATACGGATCGCCCCGGTCCAACACGGCGGGACCGCAGGACCGGGGACGGTTCGCTCACGGAAAGGGCGCGGCTACGCGTCCAGATGCGCTTCGAGGTAGTCGATCGCATCCTGCACGGTCCGCAGCTTCTCCTGGTCCTCTTCCGGAATCGTGATGTTGAAGACCTCTTCGAGGTCCATCACCAGCTCGACGGTGTCCAGGGAGTCGGCCCCCAGATCGTCGGTGAACGAAGCTTCGGGTGTGATCTGTTCCGGATTCACCGAAAGCTTGCGCTCGATGATCTCGTAGACCTTTTCCTGAATGGAGCTCATGTCAGCCGTTCCCTCCTTGGGAAGGTTTCACGTGACCATGCCGCCGTCGACCACGAGCGTCTGCCCGGTGACGTAGGCGGCGTCCTGCGACAACAGGTAGGCGACGGCGCCGGCGACGTCTTCGCCCTGGCCGAAGCGCTTCAGTGGGATGCTCCCGAGCATGCCGGCGCGCACCGCTTCGGGCAGGCCCGCCGTCATGTCCGTCTCGATGAAGCCGGGCGCCACCGCGTTGCAGGTGATGGCGCGTCCGCCCAGCTCGCGGGCCACGGACTTGGTGAAGGCGATGACGGCCGCCTTGCTCGCGGCGTAGTTGGCCTGGCCCGCGTTGCCGGTCATGCCGATCACCGAGGTGATGTTGACGATCCGGCCGATTTTCTGGCGCATCATAAGCGGGGTCACGGCCTTTGTAAAGTAGAAGGTCCCCGTCAGGTTGACGTCGAGGACTTCGCGCCAGGCGGCCTCGGACATGCGCACGAGCAGCGCGTCGCGGGTGATGCCGGCGTTGTTGACCAGCCCGTAGACCGGCCCGAGTTCCTGCTGCACGCGGGCGACCGCCGCCTCCACCGCCGCGAGGCTCGCCACGTCGCCCGGCAGCACCAGGTGGCGGCCGGCGCCGGGCAGCGAGGCGGCGACCTCGGCCAGCGCATCGGCGTTGCGGGCCACCAGGGCCAGATCGAAGCCGTCCGCCGACAAGCGGCGGGCGATCGCCGCGCCGATGCCCCGGCTGGCGCCGGTGACGATCACGATTCGGTTGCTCAAGGGCCTTCCTTCCGCTGCCGACGGTGCGAGGCGGGATTATGCCAACAGGCCACGGATGGTGTCCAGCGCGTTGTCCAGCTCCCCTGCCGTGCCCACCGCCAGGAACGTCACATCGGGATGCTCCCGCTTCGCCAGGTTGCTCAGGACCTTGCCGGGCCCGACCTCCAGCACGACGCGCGGCCGCTCCCCACCCGCGGCACCGCCCACCAGCGCCGCCAAGCTCTCGTGCCAGCGGACCGGCGAGACGAGCTGCCGAGCGAACCCGTCGCGCAGGGCCGCGGCGGTCGTCGACGGGGCGGCCGTCACGTTGGCCACCAGGGGCGCCGCGGGATCGGCCAGTTCGACGGCGGCGAGGTGGTCCACGAAGCTCGCCGCCGCGCCCGCCAGGAGCGGGGAATGGAAGGCGCCGCTGACGTTGAGCCGCAGCGCCCGCTTGGCGCCGGCGGCCTTGAGGGCCTCGCAGGCGGCTTCGACGGCGGCGATCTCGCCGGAGATGGCGACCTGGTTGGACGAGTTGTGGTTGGCGACCACGACCACGCCGGCGCTGCTGGCGACCTCGGCGCAGACCCGTCTCACCGCATCGGCGTCGAGCCCCATGACGGCCGCCATCGTCCCGGGCCGTTCCTGCCCGGCGGCGAACATCAGCTCGCCGCGGCGGCGCACCAGCTGCAAGCCGTCGCGCGGCGACAGCGCGCCGACCGCCACCGCCGCCGAGAACTCGCCGAGCGAGTGGCCGGCGACGATGCTCGGCGTGATCCCCAGTTCCCGGAGCTCCAGCACCACCGCCACCGAATGGGCGAGGATGGCGGGCTGCGCGTTCCAGGTCTCGGTCAGCGTGGCCTCGGGCCCCTCGAACATCACGCGCGTGAGGTCGAAGCCCAGCGTCCCGTCGACGGTCGCCAGGAAAGCGGCGCCGGGGCCACCCCGTTCGGCGAGGTCGCGGGCCATGCCGACGGTCTGGGAGGCCTGCCCCGGGAACAACATGGGGACCTTGAACATCGCGGTGCCTTTCTGGGGGTCGGGTCAGGCGCGCGCGGCCAGGCGCTCCTGCAGCAGCGCCGGCAGGTCGAGTCGGGCCATGCGACCTGCGGCCAACACCGCGCTCTGGATCGCGCGCTCGGGGCTGGCACCGTGACAGATGATGGAGGAGCCGCGCACCCCCAGCAGCAGGGCGCCGCCGGTGGACGTGTAGTCGAGCCGGTGCAGCAGGTCACGCAGGCCCTCCCCCGCGCCGGTGGCGCCGCCGGCGAGGAACTGCCGGGCCGCCGTCTGCAGGAAGCCGCCGAAGCCCTCGATGAGCTTCAACACCATGTTGCCGGTGAAACCGTCGGTGACCACGACGTCGGCCGCGCCGTCCAGGAGGTGGCGGCTCTCGACGTTGCCGACGAAGTTCAGCGGGGCGGCGCGAAGCAGGGCGTGGGCCTGGATGCAGAGTTCGGTGCCCTTGGTCGGCTCTTCGCCGATGTTCAGCAGGCCGACGCGCGGCACGGCGACGTCCAGCAAACGGCGCGCGAACTCGTCGCCCAGGAGCGCGAAGACCAGCAGGTGCTCGGAGGTGCACTGCACGTTGGCGCCGACGTCCAGCAGCAGGAAGCGGCCGTTCAGGGTGGGGATCCCCGTCGCGATCGCGGGTCGGTCGACGCCCTCGAGGCGTCCGAGGATCATCAGGCTGGCGGCGACCTGGGCACCGGTGCTGCCGGCGCTGACCACCGCCTGCACGCGGCCATCGCGGTGGTCCCGGGTGGCCCGGACGATCGGGGCGTCGGGGCGGCCCTTGACCGCCGCGGCGGGCGATTCGCCCATCTCGATCCGGTCCCGGCACGCCACGACCTCGACGGGCAGATCGCGCGCGCCGAGGTCGTCGAGCTGGGTGTTCAGGATCTCGGGGTCGCCGTAGAGCGCCAGGGCCAAGCCGGAATCGGCACGCGCGGCCGACACGGCGCCGGGGACGACCGCGGTCGGTCCGAAGTCCCCGCCCATGGCGTCCACGGCCACGACCACCCTGCGCGTCGCGTTGCCGTCCATGCCCGACCTCCTTGCCGGTTCGCGCCGCCCGCTAGCTCTTCTCCACCACCATCACTTCGCGGGCGCCGTAGTGGCCGCACGCGCGGCAGACGCGGTGGGGGCGGCAGGGCGCCCCGCAGTGCGAGCACTTCGACGCGCTCGGGGTGGCCAGGTGCCAGTGCGCGCGACGGGTGCCCTTGCGCATGTGGCTCGTCTTTTTCTTGGGAACAGCCATCTCGATGCCTCGTTTCCTGTGTTCAGGAGTCCAGCCCGTCCCAACGGGGATCGGTGGGCTCCCGGGGGCAGACGCAGTCCTTCTGGTTTCGGTCGGCCCCGCAGGTGGGGCAGTACCCCAGGCAATCCTCGCGGCAGACCCGCTTGAACGGCAGGTCCAGCAGCGCGGCTTCGCGCAGGGGACCGTCCAGATCGACCTCGCCGCGCGCCTGGTGCAGGGTCCAGGTGTCGGGCTGGTCTTCGTCGGGAGTCCCCGCCTTGGTCCGCACGATCTGGATGTCGACCCCCGCCTCGTAGACCAGCCCGAAGGCCTCCAGGCAGCGGTCGCAAACCGACTGGCAGGACACAGCTAGGGCGCCGGTGACCAGGATCCGGCTGTCGACGTTGTCCACCGCCAGTTCGCCGCGGACGGACAGACCGCCACCTCCCTCCTCCTCGTCCTCGACGAGGAAGGTCGCCTCCACCTCCAGGGTGGAGCGGCCGAAGGGCAGGTTGTCCAGATTCAGCTTCATTCCGGGCGCACGGCCTGGTCCCGTCCGGGCCCGTCCCGTCCCGGCGCCGTGCAAGCGCACCACGTTACGAGCGCGACCGTCGTCTGTCAAGACGCGCGGTCCCGGCCCAGGCCCACACCGAAGACGAGGCCGATCTCGCGCAGGGCGTTCTCGGGCGAATCCGAGGCGTGGACGGCGTTCTGGGACAAGGACGTCCCGAACAGGTCGCGCAGGGTGCCGCAGGCGGCGTCGCGCGGGTTGGTCGCCCCGACCAGTTCCCGCAGTTTGACCACGGCCTGGTCGCGCTCGAGGTGGATCGCCACCACCGGACCGGAGGCGATGTAGTCCACCAGCTCGGGAAAGAACGGCCGCTCGCGGTGGACCGCGTAGAATTCCTCGACCGTGTCGCGGCTCAGGCTGGTGAGCTTCAGGTTGCGGATGCGGAAGCCCGCCCGCTGCACGAAGGCCAGGATCGCGCCGATCCGCTGGGTCTCGGCGGCGACGATCTCCGGCTTGATCATCATGTAGGTCTGTTCCAGCATGTCGTCCTTTCGGGGTCCGAATCAACGCTTCCAGATCTGCTGCAGCAGCGGCACCACGTCCGCGGGGCGGTCGGCGACCGGGATGCCGGCCGACTCGAGGGCCTTCTTCTTCTCGGCCGCCGTGCCGGCGCCGCCGGACACGATCGCGCCGGCGTGGCCCATCCGCTTGCCGGGGGGCGCGGTGCGGCCGGCGATGAACGAGACGACGGGGATCTTCATGTTCGCCTTCACGAAGTCGGCGGCCCGCTCCTCCGCATCGCCGCCGATCTCGCCGATCATGACCAGGGCCTGCGTCTCGGGATCGGCGTGGAACGCCTGCAGGGCGTCCATGAAGTTGGTGCCGATGACCGGATCGCCGCCGATGCCCAGGCACGTCGTCTGGCCTAGGCCCGCGCGGGTCAGGGCGTCGACGACCTCGTAGGTCAGCGTCCCGCTGCGGGAGATCAGGCCGACCGGTCCGGGGGCGACGATGTTGGTGGGCATGATGCCCAGTTTTGCCTGCTGCCCGGGATTGATGAAGCCGGGGCAGTTCGGCCCGATCAGGCGCACGCCGCGCTCGGCCAGGTAGGGCATGACCTTGACCATGTCCAGGGTCGGCACGCCTTCGGTGATGCAGACCACCAGCTTGCAGCCGGCGTCGGCCGCCTCGAACACGGCGCCGGCGGCGCCGGCCGGCGGCACGAAGATGACCGAGGCCTCGGCTCCCGTGGCGGCGACCGCGTCCTTGACCGTGTCGAAGACCGGCACCTTCCCCTCGAAGGTCTGGCCGCCGCGGCCCGGCGTCACGCCCGCCACGATGTTGGTGCCGTAGCCGAGCATGGACTTCGCGTGGAAGCTCCCGTCGCGGCCGGTGATGCCCTGGATCAGGATCTTCGTCTCGCGCGTGCAGAAAATCGCCATGGTTCGCTCCTGTTCGTAACGCCGACCGCGGGTCGGTTTGTCCTACTTGCCGGCGAGTTCGAGGGCCTTCTGCACGGCTTCGTCCATGGTGGCGGCCGGGACCAAGTCGGTCTTCTTCAGCAGTTCGCGGGCCTCCGCCTCGTTCGTTCCGGTCAGGCGCACCACGATGGGCACGCCGATGGTCATGCGTTCGGTGGCGGCGATGATCCCGCGGGCGACGTCGTCGCAGCGCGTGATGCCGCCGAAGATGTTGAACAGGATCACCTCGACGTTCGGGTCGCCCAGGATGATGCGCAGCGCGTTGACGACCTTGTCCGGGTTGGAACTGCCGCCGATGTCCAGGAAGTTGGCGGGGCGACCGCCGTAGTACTGCACCAGGTCCATCGTCGCCATCGCCAGGCCGGCGCCGTTGACCAGGCAGCCCACGTTGCCGTCGAGCTTCACGAAGGAGAGGTCGGCTTCGCGGGCCAGCCGCTCGCTGGGGTTCTCCTCGTCCAGGTCTCGCAGCGCGGCGAAGTCCGGGTGACGGAACAGGGCGTTGTCGTCCAGGTTGATCTTGGCGTCGATCGCCTTGCCCGCGCCCTGGTCGGTGAAGATGAAGGGGTTGATCTCGGCCAGGCTGGCGTCGGCGGCCAGGAAGGCCTTGTAGAGCTTCTGCATGGCGTCGGCGAGCTGGCGCGCGCGCTTCACGTCCGGGTCGAGGCGCAGGGCGACGGCCATCGCCTCGTGGTCGAGCAGGCCGAAGCGCGGGTCGATGGCGTGCTTGAGGATGGCCTCGGGCTTCTCGACGGCCACCTTCTCGATCTCGACGCCGCCCTCGGCGCTGGCCATCAGCAGGACGCGCCGGCTGGCGCGGTCCACGAGCATCCCCAGGTAGAACTCCGCCGCGATGGTCTCGGCCGGGGTCACCAGCACCTTGCGCACCGTGTGACCCTTGATGTCCATGCCCAGGATGTTGCCCGCGTGCGTGCGGACGTCGTCCTCGGTCTTGCAGAACTTGACCCCGCCCGCCTTGCCGCGGCCGCCGGCCAGGACCTGGGCCTTGACCATCACGGGCAGCCCGTGCTGGCGTGCGAGCGCCAGGGCCGCCTCGACGGTCGTGGCGACTCCGCCCGGCGGCACCGGCAGACCCGCGGCGCGGAAGATGTCCTTCGCCTGATACTCGTGGATGTTCACTGATCGACCTCCGGCTGTGAAACGGGAACAGCGTGCGGGACGCAAAACGGGGGAGGACGCCGGCCCTCCCCCGCCGCCGCGTTACGCGGTGAACTTGCGCAGGACGTCGGTCAGGTCGGGCTTGCCGATTTCCTGCAAATCATAGCCGACGCGAACCGTCGGCTTGCGGATCTTCACGATGCGGTTCAGGTCGATGGGCGTGCCGATGACCACCGCGTCACACTCCACCGCGTTGATCGTCGCCTCGAGGTCGCGGACCTGCTCCTCGCCGTAGCCCATGGCCGGCAGCAGGGCGCCGATCTCGGGATAGATCGCGAAGGTCTCGGCGAGCCTGCCCTTCACCCAGGGGCGCGGGTCCACGAGGTCGGCCGCGCCGGCGCGCATGGCCGCGATCACGCCCGCGCCGTAGGTCATGCCGCCGTGGGTCAGGGTCGGCCCGTCCTCGACCACCAGCACGCGCTTGTCGCGGATCAGCTCCGGGTGGTCGATCGTCAGCGGCGACGCCGCCTCGATGATCAGGCAATCCGGATTGATGCTGCGGACGTTCTGGCGCACGGTCTCGATGTTCTCGAATTCCGCCTCGACGACCTTGTTGATGATCACGACGTCGGCCAGTCGGACGTTGGTCTCGCCCGGGTAGTACGACAGCTCGTGGCCGGGGCGGTGCGGGTCGGCGACCACCACCAGCAGGTCGGGCTTGTAGAAGGGCGTGTCGTTGTTGCCGCCGTCCCAGAGGATGACGTCCGCCTCCTTCTCGGCCGCGCGCAGGATCTTCTCGTAGTCCACGCCGGCGTAGATCACGCTGCCGCGCGCGACGTGGGGCTCGTACTCCTCCATCTCCTCGATGGTGCAGTCGTGCTTCTTGAGGTCCTCCACGGTCGCGAAGCGCTGGACGGCCTGCTTCTCGAGGTCGCCGTAGGGCATCGGGTGGCGCACCGCGACGACCTTCTTGCCGGCGGCCTCCAGGATCTCGGCGATCCGGCGCGTGGTCTGGCTCTTGCCGCAACCGGTCCGCACCGCGCAGATGGCGATCACGGGCTTGGTGCTCTTGAGCTGCGTGAGGCGCTCGCCGAGGAGCTTGAAATCGGCGCCGCAGGCGTTCACCAGCGCCGCCTTGTGCATGACGTCCTCGTGGGCCACGTCGCTGTAGGAGAACACGCAGCACTCGACGCCGTGCTCGGCGATCAGGTCCGGCAGCTCCTCCTCGGCGTGGATGGGGATGCCCTTCGGGTAGAGGCGGCCCGCCAGCGCGGCGGGGTAGCGGCGCCCGTCGATGTCCGGGATCTGGGCGGCGGTGAACGCCACCACCTCGTATTTCTCGTCGTCGCGGAAGACGCAGTTGAAGTTGTGGAAGTCGCGTCCGGCGGCGCCGATGATGACGATCTTCTCCCTGCTCATGTCAGCCTCTTTATGTAAACGTGTGCGCGTGCCACGAAACTTCCCCTGCCGCTGCGCAAGGCGGCGGCCGTTTCCGGCTCAGGGAAGACGCTTCAAGGCGACGATGATGGCGGTCGTGGAACGGCCCGCGCGCATGGCAACGCGCACGACCTCGCCCCCCCAGCCGCGAACCTCAGCGGCGCCGACGATGTCGGTCTCGGCGTACTCGGCGCCCTTGACCAGGACGTCGGGCCGCGCCAGCAGGATGGTGTCCAGGGGCGTCGGCTCGCCAAAGATGGTCAGCGCGCCGACGGGGCGCAAGTGGGCCAGGACGGCCAGGCGGTCGGCGAGGGGCGTGAGGGGGCGTGCGGGCCCTTTCAGGGTGCTGACCGAGGCGTCGTCATTGACCGCCACCAGCAGGACGTCCCCCAGCCCGGCCGCCTCGGCCAGGTACTCCACGTGGCCGCGGTGCAGCAGGTCGAAGCAGCCGTTGGTGAAGACGAGCCGGCGGCCGTCGCGCCGCAGGTCCCGGGCCCAGGCGGCCAGCTCCGCGCGGGGCACCACCGGCGCCGGGGCGGTCGCTGGCGTCGGGGCGGTCACTTGCCCACCGCTTCGCGGATCTGGGCCGCGGTGATCGTCGCGGTGCCCAGTTCGCGCACGGCCAGGCCGGCGGCGTGGTTGGCGAGGTTGGCGGCTTCCAGGTAGGTGGCGCCCGCGGCCAGCGCCGCCGTGTACACGGCGATGACCGTGTCGCCGGCGCCGGTGACGTCGTAGACGTCGCGGGCCTCGGTCGGCAGGTGGTGCTCGACGCCGCCGCGCTCGAACAGGGCCATGCCGTGCTCGCCCCGGGTGATCAGCACGCAGGCGGCCCCGGTGCGCGCGAGCAGCTCGGCGCCGGCGAGGCGCAGGCCGGCGAGGTCGGCGATCGCGAGGCCCGTGGCCTGGCCGGCCTCCTTCTGGTTCGGCGTGAGGGAGGCGCAGCCGCGGTACTGGGTGTAGTCGCCGCGCTTGGGGTCGACCACCACGGGGATGCCGGCCGCCGCGCCGGCGTCGATGAGTTCCCGCAACAGCGCGTCGGCCAGCACGCCTTTGCCGTAGTCCGACAGGACGACCCCGTCGAACGGGCCCAGGCGGCGGACGCGCCCGGCCAGATCGGCGAGCGCCTCCTCCCCCAGCGGCTCGTCCGACTCGACGTCGGCGCGCACGACCTGCTGGTTGTGGGCGATGATGCGGGTCTTGAGCGTGGTGCGGCGGCCCGGCTGGCGCAGCAGGCCGTCGTCGGGGATGCCCGCTTCGGCCAGCAGCGCGGCGAGGCGATGCGCCGTCGCACCGGTGCCGGCGACCGCGACCAGGGTCACCTCGGCGCCGAGGGCGCGGATGTTGGCGGCGACGTTGGCCGCCCCGCCGAGCTTGTCGGTCTCCCGGCGCAAACGCACCACCGGCACCGGCGCCTCGGGGCTGATGCGGTCGACCTCGCCCCAGAGGAAGCGGTCGAGCATGGCGTCGCCGACGACCGCCAGGCGCAACCCGGCGAGCCGGTCGAGGATGGCGAGGCTGCGGGCGAGCATGGTGGCTCCAGGGAGGGGGTGAGGTGCGTGCGCGCCCGGAAAGCTACCATCCCGGGCCGGCGGCGTCAACGGGACTGGCTCCCCGCGCGGCCGTGCGCTATCATGCGACGGTCATCGACACCACCGAACCGGAGGCACGACCTTGGAAAAGAATCAGCCGGCGCCGACGCAGCAACTCAGCGTGGAACTCGATCCCGAGGTCGCCCACGGCACCTACACCAACCTGGCCCTGATCACCCACAGCCCGAGCGAGTTCGTCGTGGACTTCGCCCGCATGATGCCCGGACTGCCCAAGGCCAAGATCCACGCCCGCATGATCATGACCCCGCAAAACGCCAAGGGGCTGCTCAAGACGCTGGAAGCGAACATCCGCCGTTACGAGGAGACCCACGGCGAGATCAAGCTGCCCGGCCTGCCCGGCAAGGACCTCGGCTTCCACTCCACCGACAGCCGGAACTGAAGCCGGACCCTGACGATCCCCGGAAGGTGAGGCTCAGTCCACCAGTCGCCGAAACCGCGCCGCCGCCAGCGCGAGCAACCCGGCGAGCATCACCGCCAGAACGGTGAGGTGGCCGGCGTTCCCGGCGAGGCCCCAGCCGCGCCCGATCATGTTGTGGAAGACCGTCACCGCCTGACCCGTAGGCAGGGCCAGGGCCACCTTCTGCATGAAGCCCGGCACCACTTCCAGCGGCCACCAGAGGCCGCCCAGGGCGGCCATCATCATCGAGGCAGTCATGCCGAGGCCGTCGGCCTGGCCCGGCGTGCGGCAGAACGTCGCCACGCACAGCGCCAGCGCCGAACTGATGGCGGTGAACAGGACCATCGTCAGGATCAGGGCGCCGGGACTGCCCCCGTAGTCCATGCCCGGCAACAGCAGGTTCAGGCCCAGCAGAACCGCCGCTTGAACCAGTCCCACGGCCAGCGGCCCCAGGAACAGGCCCACCGCCAGCAGCCACGGCGACGCGGCCGCCAGGCGCAGGCGCCGCAGCGTGCCGTTGCGCCGCTCCATCACGACGTCCCGCACGCTCATCAGCATGAACATCATCACGAACATGAGCGTGTAGCTGGGACCGGTGTGCTGGAAGCCGCTGGAGAACCCCACCAGCGCGCTCGTCGGCGGCTCGCCGCCGAGACGGCCGAGGGTGCGGGCCTCGAGAGTGAGGCGCGGGTCGCGCCACACCGAATCGAAGCGGGCCGCGTCGAACCCGGGCTCGGCGCGCCGGCCCGCGGTCAGGAACTGCAGGCGCAACACGGCCTCTTCCAGGGCGGTGCGCGCCGTCTGAGCCGAGGAGCGGTCGGGGTCGTAGGCCAGCGAGAGCGAAGCCGTCCGGCCGGCGGCCAGATCATCGTCGAATCCGGCCGGGATGTGCAGCACCGCGGTGCGGCGCCCCTCGTCGACCAGGGAGCGTGCAAGGTCCCAGGAACCCGCACTATCGGCCACGACGATCCGGTACTGTTCGCGCCCGCCAAGTGCCGTGACCAGATCGCTCGACGCCGGGCTCCGCGACTCATCGAAGACCGTCACCTCGGGCGCCTCGCGGGTACCGCCCCCCATGTCGCCGAACATCATCCCCATCAGCACGGTGAACATCAGCGGCATGCCGAACAGCCAGAAGAGGCTGGCCCGATCGGCCGCGACCTGCCGCACGTGCAGGGCCACCAGGGCCCGGATCACCCCAGTGTTCACAGCAGGCCCACCTTTCCGCCCCGTCGCCGGTAGATCGCCACGGCGACCGCCAGCAACGCCGCCGCGATCCCGAACAGGACCGCGATGCGGGGCAGGATGTCGGCCGCACCCCGGCCGTGGACGATGATGTCGTTGAACGTCAAGTTGGCCCAGTAGTTGGGCGTGAAGCGCCCCACCGCCTGCAGCACGGGCGGCATCTGGTCGACGTTGATGAAGTTGCCGCCGACCAACGCCATGAACAGGGTGACGCCGGTGGAGATGGTGCCCATCTGCTTCTCGTTCGCGGTCAGCAGGGCCAGGGGCAGGAACAGGGAAGCCAACATGGCGCTGGTGGCGACCGCGGCCATGACCAGCGCCAGGGGATCCGGACCGAGGCTCATCTTGAACAGGAGCCGACCGGCCGTGAAGAGCACGGTCAGCTGCAGCAGGCCGTTGAGCATGGCGAAGAGCCACTTGCCGACCAGGAGGTCGGAGTTCCCCAGCGGGGCGACGAGTAGGCGCCGCAGCGTGCCGGCGGCGCGCTCGCGGTGCAGGTCGCCCGCGGCGGCGGCGGCGGCGAACATCAGGAAGAACACGCCCATCCCCGGCAGGATGTAGTCGAACATGTTGCGCGAGGGGCCGAACTCCTCGGCCACCTTCCCGGTGCGGTCGACCACTTGCAGCGAAACGGCCGGCGGGTCGAACGCGTCCGACAGCGCCGCCTGGTGGTCGAGGATCGCCTCGAACTTCGCGCGCGCGGCATCCGCTTCAGGGGAGCTGTCGCGGATGCGCCGCCAGATCCCGACCAGGGAGTCGCCCTCGAAAAGGTCGCCGAAGGGATCGGGCTCGCCCTCGGCGGGGAACCCGTCCGCGGGCCAGGCCGTGACGTAGACGGCCTCGCCGCCCTGCACCCGCAACAGCATCCGGCGCAGGATCTGCTCGACGATGTCGGCTTGGAAGACGCTGACCGGGTCCTTCCAGACGCCGATCGCCACGCGTTCGCCCGACAGCAGATCCTGCAGATCGCCGGGCAGCAGCACCGCGGCGCGGGCCTCCCCCTTGCGGACCAGGCGTTCGGCCTCGGCCGAGTCGCACCAGACCGGCGTGAAGAGTCCGCTCTCCCGCAGTGCGCGTTCGAGGGGTTCCTTGAGCAGCGTGGGCGGATCGCCGACCAGAGCCAGCGGGATGGCCTCCATCTCGGGGCCGCCGCCGCCGCCGAAGCCACCGAACGAAATCCCGAGCACGCCCGTCAACAACAGAGGCAGCAGGAGCGTCACGACCACCGCCTGGCGGTCCGACCACCAGCGGCGGATGTCCTTGAGCACCAGCACGCGCAACATGGCAGACTCCTATTCGCGCAGGGCGCGGCCGGTGATCTTCAGGTAGAGCGATTCCAGGTTGGGACGGATCACTTCGAGCTGGTCGAGGCCGAGGCCGCCGGCGGACAGCTCGGCCTGCAGGCGCGGCAGCAGCGCGGCGCCGTCGCGGCAGTGGATCTCGAGCTTGCCCTTGCGCAGTTCCGCGAGGGAGACGTCCGGCCACGCGCCGGCCGTCGCCGCGGCCCGTTCCAGAGCCGCCGTCGGCAGTTGGACCCGCACGACGTCGCTCTCGCCGATCTGCCGGATGAGTTCTTCCTTGTTGCCGAGCGCCGCCAGCCGGCCGTGGTCGATGACCCCGATGCGGTCGCAGAGGTGCTCGGCCTCCTCGAGGTAATGCGTCGTGTAGAGGACGGTGAGCCCGCGGGCGTTCATGCTGCGGATCAGGTCCAGGATGCGCGTGCGCGCCTGGGCGTCGATCCCCACGGTGGGCTCGTCGAGGAACAGGACGTCCGGGGCGTGGACCAGTCCGAGCATGATGTTCAGGCGCCGCTTCATGCCGCCGCTGAAGCCCTTGACCGGGCGGCGGGCGTGCTCGGCGAGTTCGGCCAACTCGAGCAGTTCCCCGACGCGGGATTTGAGGCGCGGGCCTTCCAGGCCGTACAGCCGCCCGAAGGTGTTGAGGTTCTGCTCGGCGGTGAGTTCCTCGTACAGGGCCAACTCCTGCGGCACGACGCCGATGCGACGGCGGACGGCGGCGGGATCGACCGCGACGTCGTGGCCGCAGACCGTGGCCGAGCCGGCGTCGGCGGGCAGCAGCGTGGCCAGCACCGAGATCGTCGTGGTCTTGCCGGCGCCGTTGGGCCCCAGCAGGCCGAAAATCTCGCCTTGGCCGACCGCGAAGCTCAGGTCGTCGACGGCGCGCAGATCGCCGAACGATTTCACCAGGTTGCTGACTCGGATCATGAGTCGTCCTTTCGGGGCGGGCGCGTCTTCCAGCGCCGATGCACCCAGAACCAGTGGTCGGGGTAGCGGCGGACGAATTCCGCCAGGCGGTCGGTGTGCGCCTGGGTCAGGGCGAGCACGGCCTGCGGCTCGTCCAGCGCGGGATCGGGTTCGATGGCGGCGGTGACGTGCGCCACGTGACGCCCGTCCGGCTGCCGCACCAGGAACACCGGGACGATGGGGCAGTCGAGTTTCCAGGCGAAGTACGCCAGACCGGGGGGTGTTGATGCGAGCGAACCGAGAAATTCCACGAACACGCCCTCCAGTCCGGCGTTGACGTCCGGCAGCATCGCCGCCGTGCCGCCGCTGCGCAGGAGCTTGACCAGCTGGCGCACCGAGCCGTCGGCGCGGATCGCCTGGACGCCGGAACGGGCGCGGATCGCATTCTGGAGGCGGTCCACGTGGGGGTTGCTCTGCTGCCGCACCACGACGTGCAACGGGTGGCCGTAGGCCGTCAGCGCCGCGCCGAGCAGTTCGAAGTTGCCGAAATGCCCCGTGGTGAAGATGAAGCCGCGGCCGGCGGCGCGCAGCGGCGCCAGGACGCCGGGGTCGTCCAGGTCCACCAGTTCTCGGATCCGCTCCGGGGTGAGGTCGTCCATCGCCATGAACTCGAACAGGGAGGTCGCGATCTGCTGGTAGGCGCGCACGGCCACGTCGCGGCGCTCGGCTTCGTCCCAGTCGGGGAAGGCCTGGCGCAGCTGCGTCAAGGCCACCGCGCGCCGGTAGCCCCAGAAACGGAACGCCGCCGCGCCCAGACGGCGTCCCGCGGCGGACCTCCCGCCGGACGACAGCCGCCGCACGACCGCCCGCACGGCGCCCAGCACGGCGAATTCCAGCAGCCAACTCACGCGCTTCAGCGGCGAGGCCACGGTTCCTCCCGTTGCGGGACAGGGAGGGCGCCGAGCCCGCCCTCAAGGAATCCAGATCCTACGCGCCACCCGTCCTCCGGGCAACCTCACGATCAGCCCGGCCATCTCCAGCGCCAGCAGACCCTCCAGCCAGACCACCTCCTTGCCCGCCCAGCTGCGGCGCAGTTCCGACAAGCGCAACCCGGTCAGGTCGAGCCGGTCCCAGATCCAGCGGGCCGACGAACCGGCCAGCGGCAGCGGCGTCCCGTTCCCGCAACCGGCCGGGTCCTGCGCTCCCAGCTCGAGAGGCCGCGGCCGGCCCAGCACGTCGAACACGTCGCGCGCTCCCTCGGCGAGGTGGGCGCCCTGCCGCAGCAGGTGGTGGCAACCGCGGCAGCCGTCGTCGTCCACCGGGCCGGGGACGGCGAACACTTCCCGTCCCTGGTTCAGCCCGTGGAAGGCGGTCTGCAGGGCGCCGCTGCGCAAGGGAGCCTCGACCACGACGACGCCCAGCGCCAGCCCCGAGATCAGGCGGTTGCGCCGGGGAAAGACGAAGGGCAACGGGGCGACGCCGTCCTCGGCCTCGGTGACGGCGCAGCCGTCCGCCTCGATGCGACGCCGCAGGTCCACGTGGCGCGCCGGGTAGGTGCGGTCCGCGCCGGTGGCCATGACCGCCACGGTGCGCCCGCCGCCCGCGAGCGCGCCCTCGTGCGCCGCGGCGTCGATGCCCAGCGCCATCCCGCTCACGATGGTCCAGCCGGCGGCGGCCAGGTCCCGGGCCAGCCGCTGCGCCACCGCCCTGCCGCGTGGCGAGGGGCGGCGCGTCCCGACCACGGCGATCGCCGGGGTCGCCAGCACGGACGGGTCGCCGGTGCCGCGCACGCGCACCGGCGGCACGTCGATGTTTCGCCAGAGCTCGGGCCAGCGGGGATCGTGGGGCGTCAGCGTCCAGACGGCGTCGGATTCGGCGCACGAGGGCGCCCGTTCCACGCGCATGGCACGTCCTTCCCGGGAGGGAACCGAGGGAGGCGGAGCTGCGTCAGTCGGTCGCGGCCAGAGCGGCGCGGTAGAGGTCGCGCAGGACGTGCCGCAGGGCTTCGATCCCCTGGCCGGTCACCGCCGAGATGCAGTGCGGCCCGCCGGCGCCGTTGTCGGCGGTCCACTCGCCGACCTCGTCGCGCAGTTCCTCGATGGCTTCGGGATCGATCAGGTCGAGCTTGTTCAGCACCACGGTCGCGGGCAGTTCGCTCAGGCGCTGCCCGTAGGCCAGCAGCTCCTGGCGCAGGACCGCCAGGGTCGCCACGGGCGCGGGGTCGCTGACGTCGATCAGGTAGACCAGCGCCCGCGTGCGCTCGACGTGGCGCAGGAACTCATGGCCGAGCCCCTTGCCCTCGCTGGCGCCCTCGATCAGACCGGGGATGTCGGCCAGGGTGCAGCTCACGAAATCGCCCAGGTCGATGATGCCGAGGTTGGGCACCAGGGTGGTGAACGGGTAATCGGCGATCTTGGGGCGGGCCGCCGTGAGCCGGCTCAGCAGCGTGGACTTGCCGGCGTTGGGCAGGCCGATCAGGCCGATGTCGGCCAGCAGCTTCAGTTCGAGACGCAGGTGGCGGGTCTCCCCCGGCCGGCCGGGCGAGGAGACGAACGGCGTCTGGCGGTGGGGCGAGCGGAACTCGTAGTTGCCGCGGCCGCCCTTGCCGCCGGCGGCGACGCAGAAGCGCTGGCCCGGCGTCGTCAGGTCGCAGATCACGTCGTTGGACTCCGCGTCGTAGACGAGCGTCCCGCAGGGCACGGGCACGTCCTGGCTCACGCCGTCGCTGCCGGTCTTGTTCCAACCGCCGCCCTTCTGGCCGGACGTGGCTTTGTAGCTGCGGCGGTAGCGGAAGTCCTGGAGGGTGGAACTCAACGACGAGGCGACCAGCCAGATCGAACCGCCGCGCCCCCCGTTGCCGCCGTTGGGGCCGCCGCGCGGCACGCCCGCCTCGCGGCGGAAGGCCACGGCCCCGTCGCCTCCCTGGCCCGCAATCGCGGTGATCTCCGCGACGTCGATGAAATGCACGTCAGCCTCCGAAGGTGGCCGCTGCGCGGCGGAAGCGCGCCGCGGCTTCGCGGAGCGTCGGCTCCCCTGCGGCATAGCTCAGGCGCAGGTGGTTGGGGACGCCGAAGGGTTCGCCGGGCACGACGGCCAGCATCTCGGTCTTCAACAAGTGCTCGGCCAGACGCCAGCAGCCGCCGACCGGTCGCTCGGGATCGACCAGGCCACTCACGTCCGCCAGCAAGTAGAAGGCCCCGTCGGGCACAAGGAAGCGCAAGCCGGGGACCGTCGCCATCTCGGCGACCAGCACGTCGCGGCGGGCGCGGAAGGCGCGGGCCATCGCCTCGACCTCGTCGCGGCAGTCGAAGGCCACCAGGGAAGCCTTTTGCGCGATCGTGTTGACGTTGCTGGTGGAGTGGCTCTGCAGGCGCGTCATCGCGCCGATGGCCTTCTCGTCCGCGATGCCGAAACCGATGCGCCAACCCGTCATCGCGTAACTCTTGGACAGTCCGGTCACGGTCACGATGCGGTGCCGCAGGTCCGGGGCCACGGTCATCAACGGGACGTGGCCCTCGTCGGTGTAGACCAGGTCCTCGTAGATCTCGTCGGTGAGGATGAAGAAACTGGTCTTGCGGCAGTACTCGGCCAGGGCCTCCAACTCGGAACGCGTGTAGACGGCGCCGGAAGGGTTCGAGGGCGTGTTGAGGATCAGGGCCTTGGCGCGGCCGGCGCCGGCCCGGTCGAGGTCCTCCGGCGTGATCTTCCAGCCCGAACGCGAGGGCACGACCGGGATCATGCGGGCCCGCAGGGCCGCGATCTGCGCGGGGTAGGTCACCCAGTAGGGCACCGGCACGGCGACCTCGTCGCCCTGGTTGAGCAGGATCGACAGCGCGTTGTACAGGATCTGCTTGGCGCCGTTGGAGACGATGACTTCGCCGGGAGTGATGGCGACGCCGAGTCGGGCGGCATAGAAGTCGGCGACCTTGCGGCGCAGGGCCGGCAATCCGGCGCTCGCGGTGTAGCCGTTGCCGCCCTCGTCCAGGGCGCGGTGCGCGGCCTCGCGGATCCGCAGGGGCGTGTCGAAATCCGGTTCACCGACCGTCAGGTTGATCACCGGTTCGCCGCGGGCGAGCAGTTGCTTGGCCTGCCCATCCAGCTTCAGGGTCGGGGAATCATCGATCACATCCGCCAGCCAACCGAGCCGCATTTCCATGATATCCCCCCAGCGTCAGGACCGTCGCCGCGCTCCATGGCGCGATTTCCCCATTAATGTGGCTCCCCGCGGGGTCGGGGCAAGGACGAACCGTCGCCGGCCGCTGGCGCCTCCGCCGGCGGGCCGGTCAGGCGCGGGCGAAGCGCCGCCGCAGGGCCTCGGCGACGCCCGGGGTGACGAAGGCGTCCAGGGCGCCGCCGCAGCGGGCGATGTCGCGCACCAGCGTGCTCGACACCATCGCCAGTTCGGGCCGCGGGAACAGGACCACGACTTCGAAACCCGGACTCAGGACGCGGTTGAGGGCCGCCATGGCCTGCTCATGATCGAGGTCCGCCTGGGAACGCACGCCCCGCAGCACGGCGGTCGCGCCGAGTTCGCGGGCGGTGTCGACGAGCAGGCCGTCGAACCCGATCACACGGCAGCGATCGGCGCCGGCCAGGCCGACCAGCGCGCCGCGCACCAGTTCGACGCGCTCCTCCCGCTCCAGGAGCGTCGCCTTGCCGCCGGCCGCCACCGCCACGGTCACCCGGTCGCAGAGGGCGAGCCCCCGCTCGAGGAGGTCGAGGTGACCGCGCGTGAACGGGTCGAAGGTGCCGGGGTACAGGAAGTGGCGCTCGTTCATGACGATGGCTCCAGCAGGCTGAGGGTGGCGGCGCCGTAACGCCGGTCGTCGCGCCGCCAACCCTCCGGGGCGGCGCGCAGCGCGCAACCAGCGCCGTGCTCGAGCACGGCCACGGCCAGGCGCCCCTGCGCGGACAGCGCGAGGAAGAGTTCCCAGAGCGCCGCGCCCGTCCGGTCGGCGTAGGGCGGGTCCGCCAGCAGGATGGTCCCGCCGGCCAAGGTCGGGGCCGCCGCCTCCAGCCAGGCGACGGCGTCGCGGCGGTGCAGGCGCGCCGTCGCGGGTGCGGCGCGACAGGCCGCCAGGTTGCTCCGCACCGCGGCCAGCGCCCGCGGCGAGTGGTCGACGAAGTCGCAGGACGCGGCGCCCCGGCTCAGCGCCTCGAGACCCAACCCGCCCGCGCCGCAGCAGAGGTCGGCCACCGGCGCGCCGTGGATGCGGCGGCCCAGGATGGAGAACAGCGCCTCCTTGACCCGGTCCGTCGTCGGCCGCGTGGCCAGCCCCTCCGGCGCGACGAGGCGCCGCCCGCGCCACTGTCCGGCGACGACCCTCATGCGCCCACCGTCGCGCGCTGGCGTTGCCAGGTGACGTGGCGCGTCAGGGCGCGGCGGGCCGTGACCTCCGGCGCCGACTGGTCCGTGCGCACCCGAAAGTCGGCGGCGCGGGCGTAGAGAGGCCGACGCACGCCATCGAGCGCCCTGGCCGCGGCCCAGTCCCCCGCGGCCAGCAGGGGGCGGTCGTCGCCGGCGTCCGCCGCGGCGGCCAGGCGGGCCTGCAGCGTCTCCCAGGGCGCGTCCAACCAGATCACGCTGCCCCGGTCGCGCAGCAGCGCCACCGCCGCGGGCGTCGTGACGAGCCCGCCGCCGCAGGCGATCACCAGATCGGCCTCCGGCGGCAGGGCGTCCAGCGCCGCGAATTCGGCGGCGCGGAAGCCCGCCTCCCCCCGCGCCCGGAACAGCTCGCCGATGGTGGCGCCCTCGCGCCGCACCACCTCGCGGTCGAGATCGATCACCGGCAGCAGCGCCCGCTCGCCGAGCAGTCGCGCCGCCGTGCTCTTGCCGCTGCCCATGAAGCCGATCAGGGAGATCCACACGTGCCGCCTCCAACCCGCTGGGATGCCGGCGGCGAGCATAGACAAAACACGGGCGTCGGGCAAGCCTTGCCCGACGCCCGTTCGGCTCGACGGCCCGGAATCGCTCCGGCGAACCGGCCGCTCAGACGAATTCGCCGACGCCCGCGGGCTGCGGCTCGTCCGCCGTCTCCTGCATCCCGGCCAGCACGGCCGCCGCGATGGCGTCGGTCGTGTCGCGGGCCTCCAGGTCCGCGGCCTCGTCCTCGCCGTAGGGCGCCGTCTCCCCCGTCTCGTAGCGCAATAGCTTGCGGTAGAGGGTCGAGGGGTTGATCTCCAGGATGTCCGCGGCCCGCTTCTTGTGGCCCGAGACGCTCGCGAGCACCTGCTCGATGTGCAGGCGTTCGATCTGCTCGAGGGGCACGTGGGTGCCGATCGCCTCGGACGCCGTGGCCGCGCAGGGCAGCGGCGTCGCGACCGCCGGGGGCAGGTCGTGGCGCATGATGCGCTCGCCCTCGCGGATGATGCTGGCCCGCTCCAGGACGTTTTCCAGCTCGCGCACGTTGCCGGGCCAGTCGTAGGCCGACAGCGCCCGCAGGGCGTCGTCATCGAGCGCCGCGCCGAGCTTGCCCGGGTAGTCTGGCCACGTCTTGCGCAGGAAGTGATCGCAGAGCAGCGGGATGTCGTCGCGCCGCGCGCGCAGCGGCGGCAGGTCGATCGGGATGACGTTCAGGCGGTAGAACAGGTCGGTGCGGAAGCGGCCCGCGGCCACCTCCTGGTCGAGGTCGCGGTTGGTGGCGGCGATGACGCGCAGGTCCACCTTGACCGGCTTGCTCGAGCCCACGGGGTAGATCTCCCGTTCCTGCAGCATCCGCAGCAGCTTGACCTGGATGGCGTGGGGCGTCTCGCCGATCTCGTCCAGGAAGATCGTGCCGCCCTGGGCCTGGCGGCAGAAACCGTCGTGGTCGCGGTCCGCGCCGGTGAACGAGCCCTTGACGTGGCCGAACAGCTGGCTCTCGAGCAGGGTCTCGGGGATCGCGCCGCAGTTGATGGGCACGAACGGCTTGTCGGCCCGTTCGCTGCGCTCGTGGATCGAGCGGGCGATGAGTTCCTTGCCGGTGCCGCTCTCGCCGTTGATCATGACGGTCGCCGGCGTGGCGCTGATCTTGCCGATGAGCCGGTAGACGTCCTGCATGCGCGTGCTCTGGCCGATGATCTTCGTCTGGCCCCGCGAGCGCGTCAGCTCGCGCTTGAGGTGCACGTTCTCGCGGCGCGTCTGCCGCAGCTGGAGCGCGTTGCGCACCGCGACCTTGATCTCGTCGTTCTTGCAGTGCTTCTGCAGGTACGAGTAGGCGCCGAGGTTGACGGCGTCGATGGCCGACTGCTCGCTGGCGTAGGCCGTGAGCATGATCACCGGCGTCGTGGGATCGATGGCCTTGATCCCCTTCAGCAGCTGGATCCCGTCCACCTTGGGCATCTGGATGTCGCTCAGCACGACCGCGAAGGGGTCGGCCTCCATCAGCTGGAGGGCCTCGGCGCCCGAGCCGGCGGCGACCACTTCGTAGCCCTCCTTCTCCAGCAGGATCGAAAGGTACTGGCGCATCGACTCTTCGTCGTCGACGACCAGGATCCGGTTTTCCGTCATGCATCGCTCCTTGGGTCGTGCCGCGCGGGCGGCCGTGCGTCTCCCGTCCGTCCCACTGGATATCGGTCAGATTGCAAGACACTTGAGCACGAAGGTGCAGGATTCCGCACCAGCCGGCATCCGGCCGGGGCAGAATGCAACGGCGGCTACACGGTGAGGAGTTCGGCGACGGGAGTCCCGGCCGTGTCCAGGACCAGCGGCAAGTCGATGCGGAACTCGGCGCCGCCGTCCGGCCCGGCCCCGACCTGGATGACGCCCCCGTGCGCCTGGACGATGCGCTGGACGACGGGCAGCCCGAGGCCGGTGCCGCCCGTCTTGGTGGTGACGAAGGGCCGGAACAGCGTGTCCCGCACCTCCGGTGCGATGCCCGGCCCGGTGTCCGCGACGACGAGCCGGCAGACGGTGTTGTCGTCGTCCAGCGTCGCGCTCAGGGTCAGGGTGCCGCGGCCGCCCATCGCCTCGCACGCGTTGAGCGAGAGGTTCAGCAGCACCTGCTGCATCTGCTCGGGGTCCATGAGCACCAGCAGGTCGTCAGGTTGGATCTCGGCCACGATGCGCAGGCCCTCGCGCCCCTGCTGGTGCATGCGGACCTGGAAGGCGAATTCCTCGAGGAAGGGCTTCAGTTCCGACAGCTGGCGCACCGTCGGGCGCAGCCGCGCGTAGGCGAGGAAATCGCTGACGATGCGGTTGACCCGCTCGCTCTCCTTCAGGATCAGCGCCAGCAGACGCTGTTCCTGCCCGCCGACCTTCAGTTCCGCGGCCAGCAGTTCCGCGCTGCCGCGGATGCTGCCCAGGGGGTTGCGGATCTCGTGGGCGATGCTGGCGGACAGCTCGCCGATCGCGGCCAGCCGGTCGTTCTCGCGCATGCGTTCGCGCAGGGCGTTGACCTCGCTCAGATCCTGGAAGATGGCGACGGCGCCGGCGGGGTTGCCCGCGTCGTCGCGGACGGGGTGGACGCTGATCCCGGCCGGCAGCCGGCGGCCGTCGGGCAGGGTGAGCAGGATCTCGCGGCGCGCCACCGTCTCGCCGCCGGCCAGCACCTGGACCACGGCGCGCGCGAACTCCCGGCGCCCCTCGTCGAAGGCGTCGGCCACGGTCTGGCCGGTCAGCGCCTCCTCGCTCACGCCCAGGATGCGCGCCGCGGCGGGGTTGGCCCGCTGGATGACGCCGTGCCGGTCGGAAATCACCAAGCCGCTGCCGAGGTTGGTCAGGACGTGGCGCAGGTCCGTGCGCAACTCCCGCTCCCGGGTCAGGGCCGTGCGTGCCTCGGCGCGCGCGCGCGACAGGCGGCGCAGGAGCACCGCGCACACGACCAGCAACGTCCCCGACAGCACCCACGACATGAACGGCCTCCCCGCGGCGCCGCGCCCCGCACGCGGCAGCCACCGGATTATCGGCCGGGCGTGCCGGAACTTGACCCGCCAGGGCGGGCGACGACCGGCGCCGCGTCGTAGAGCAGCAGCGGGCCGAGCCGCTCCGTCAGCTTCGGCCCGATGCCCTTGACCCGCCGCAGGTCCGCCTGGTTGCGGAACGGCCCGCCGCGCTCCCGTTCGGCCACGATGCGACCGGCGAGCACGGCGCCGACGCCCGGCAGGTAGGTCAGGGTGTCGGCGGTCGTGCGGTTGACGTGGAAGGGCGGCGCCGGCGGCTCGGGCGCGACCTCCTCGACAGCCAGGGCCGGCAGCAGCCCGTCCAGGAAGCCGGGATCGCGCCAGGCGCCGTCGGCATCCACGAGCAGGGCGTGGCGGACCCAGCGGCCGGCCAGCACCGCGGCGAACAGCAACAGCAGGCCCAGGGCTTCGCGTCGGGTCATGGGGGCTCCGGCCGGCGCGCGCCGGCGGCGGGGAGGCGGGCCGGGGCGCGGGAGTCGCCCGGGTGGGATCAGAGGGCGACGGTCAGCGCCGCAGGGTCCACTGCAGACGCCAGCGCATCTCGCGCCCCGGGGCAGGCGCCAGCGGGGTGACGGCCGTGGTGTCGCCGGTGAGATTGCGCAGTTCGAGGCCCAGGTCCGCGCCGACCAGGCGGAACGAGCCCAGCAGGTGGTGCAGGGTGCGGGCGGGTACGTCGGTCCCGCCGCCGGGGAGCCAGGGATCCGACATCGCGCCGCGGTGCTCCAGGACGTAGCCCAGTTCGAGGATGCCGTCCTCGTGGAAGGCGTGGCGCTCCCAGAACACATTCAGCACGGCGGACCGCTCCGGCGGCAGGGCCAGCGGCGATCCGGCGCCGACGTCGGTCCCGCGCCAACTCGCCGTCGCCTCCCAGCGCAGCAGGCCGGCCAGCCGGACGGCCCGCGCGACGGCGACGGTCGCGGCCCAGCCCTCGAGTTCCACTTCGTTGGCCCAGCGACCGCTGCCCGCGCCCGGAGCGGCGGCGCGCCAACCGATGCCGTCGCGGAGCCGCCGCCACGTCGCGTCGAAGCGGACGGCGTGCCCGGCGAAGCGGCCGTCGGTGGCGAGCGTCGCCTCGGTGAGGTCCTCCCAACCCAGGCTGCGCGCGGGCAGCATGACGACGGTGCGGCTCCCGGAGAACACGCGCTCGGAGGTGTACAGCTCGTCCAGGCGCGGTGCCCGGCCGCCGCGGCTCAGCCCGAGCCACAACGGCCAGGCGGTGGGGCGCCAGGTCGCGCCGGCGTGCGGCGACCAGCCAACGTGTTCGTGCCAGCGGCCGGCACACTCGAGCCGCCAGTCGGGCGGCAGGCCGCCGTCGCGCGGCGACTCCCAGGAGAAGTCGCAGACCCCGTCGCGGCCGCTCTTACCGACGCGCGAGGTGTCCGCCCCCGCCCAGGCCGCGGTCCCGGACGCATCGTCGGCCAGTCGCCAGGACGCCACCTGGGCGCCCAACCGCCAGGCGGCGCGGCCGAGTTCCAGTCGGGCGCCGTCGCGGGCCGTCTCCACCTTGCGGTCGTCGTCCCCGATCTCCCGCACCACGTCCACGCGCGAGGACCACAGGCCGGCGCTCCATTCGCCACCGCCCCACGGTTGGCGCCAGTGCGCGGTGGTCCGGTCCCCCCACGTCTCCTGACGCTGCGCGCCGTACCGGGGCAGGTCGGTCAGATGACGACGGTCGCGGGCGTAGCCCACGACCAGGGTCGACGTGTCGGGGAAGCGGCGGACCAGGGTCGTGCGGGTCAGGCGCGATCTGCTCTCGGCGGCGCCGGTGCGCGTGCTCCCGTCTTCGGGCAACTCGTCGAGCAGTTCCTCGAAATCGAAACGCCCCTCCCAAGGCGCCTGCTGGGTGCGCAGGGAGAGCCGTCTCAAATAAGTGTCGCCGGCCCCCTTGAAGAAGGCGCTGTCCAGCAGGCTGCCGCCGGTATCCGCCGGGCAGGATTCCCAGGCGAGCCGAGGCGAGCCGCCGCCGCCCGGGTCCTGGGCGAACCCGACCCGCGCGAGGTCCGCGCCGGCCAGCGACCACGTCCAGGGATCGTCGGCCCAGCGATGGCCGAGACCCAGCGGCAATCCGTCCCGGACGGCCGACGGGACGCCGTCGTCCCCGGGCAGGTGCAACAGCAGCAGGGGCGCGCCCGGCGCGCCGTCGCGCACCGCGACCAGCGGCGAACTGCGCCCCAGCAGGTCCATGACATCGCCGGCGAAGGGCACCCACGGCGTGCGCGAACCGGGCGGCGACTCGGCCAGCGCCGCCGAGCGGACGCCGGCCGGCGCGACGGCCTGCGTGAAGGCGCACGAGGCGGCGATGGCGTTCCACGCGAGCGCCGCCGCGCCGTACCGCAGCAGCAGGCTCAAACGGCCGCGCGTCATCGCGACACCAACCGGCGGCCGTCGCGCCACACCTCGCGCACGGGATTGCGCCCGGCGTGGTAGGGCACCAGGCGGTGGTCGTCGACGTCTAGCACCAGGAAGTCGGCGGCGCGGCCCGGCGCCAGCGAACCGACTTCGTCCTGGAGACCGAGCGCCCAGGCGGCGTTGATCGTGCAGGCGGCCAGCGCCTCGGCCGGCGTCAGGCGCATCTGGGTGCAGGCGATGGACTGGATCAGGGGCACCGACGCGATCGGGCAGCTGCCGGGGTTGAAATCGGTGGCCAGGGCCACGGCCACGCCCGCCTCGATCATCGCCCGCGCCGGCGCGTAGCTGCGCAGGCCCAGCGAGAAGACCGTCCCGGGCAACAGCACCGCCACGGTCGGCGCGCCCGCCAGGGCGGCGATGCCCGCGGCGTCGATGCGGATGAGGTGGTCCGCCGAGTCCGCTCCCAGCCGCGCGGCCAGCGCCGCGCCCCCGAACGGCTCCAGTTCGTCGGCGTGGACGGTCGCGCGCAGGCCGAGTTCCTGCCCCCGTCGCAAGATCGTCGCGGTCTGTTCGAGGTCGAAGACCGTCGGCTCGCAGAAGACGTCCAGCCGCTCGGCCAAGCCCTCGCCGACGATCCGCGGCAGGATCTCGTCGCAGACGAGCTTGACGTAATCCCCACGGCGGTCCCGGTACTCGGGAGGCACCTCATGGGCGGCGAGGCAGGTGCGGACCACCCTCAGGCCGACCGTGCCGGCCGCTTCCCCGGCGATGCGGAGCATGCGGGCTTCATCATGATATGACAAACCATATCCGCTTTTAATTTCTATGGTTGTTGTTCCATGTTCAAGTACTTCACGAAGTCGCGCCACGGTCAGATCCAACAAGTCGTCATCGCTGCGCGCTCGTAGGTCCCGCACCGAGGACTGGATGCCGCCTCCCGCTGCGGCGATCTGCAGGTAGGTCTCGCCGCGTAGGCGCCGCTCGTACTCGTCCTGCCGGGTCCGGCCGAACACGGCGTGGGTGTGGGGATCGACCCAGCCGGGCACGACGCAGCGGCCGCCGGCGTCGTGGACGGCGCGCGGTGCGCCGCATCGGGCCAGCAACGCCGCTTGCGGTCCGTAGGCCAGCACGCGCCCGCCGGCCACGGCGAGCGCCGCCCCGGCGACCAGGCCGGGATCGTCGAGGTCGGCGCCGCGTCGGGGACCGGCGCTCGCCGCTCCCGGGCCTGGTCGGCCCGGCGCATCCAGCGTGCACAGCTGGCCGATGTTCTGCACCAGCAGGTCCGGCCCCGCCGCCAGGGCGGCGTCGTTTTCCGTCACGACGCGGTCGATCGTGGTCATCGTCACTCCTGTGCGGCGATGCCCGGTCCGTCTCCCGAGGGAACGGGCCGGTCGGCATCGAAGAAGGCGCCGGTCTGACGGACGATCTCGTCCGTGTCGGCGCAGTAGGTGACCGCCGACGGCAACGCCTTCAGGAAGGTCATCCCGTAGGGCTTGCCATGCAAGCGGCTGTCGAGCAGGACCACCACGCCCCGGTCCTGCCGCGAACGGATCAGGCGGCCGACGCCCTGGCGCAACCGCAGGACGGCGTCGCGGACCACGAAGTCGATGAAGGCGTTGTCGCCGTTGGCCGCGATGCGTTCGCACTTGGCCTCGACCCAGGGGTCGGTCGGCACCGCGAACGGGAGCTTCGTCACCACCAGGATCTCGAGGTCGGCCCCGGGCAGATCGACCCCTTCCCAGAACGTGCTGGTGCCGAGCAGCAGGGAGTGGCGCTCCTGGCGGAAACGGCTCATCAGCTCGCCGGCGCCGGCTCCCGAGCCCTGGACCAGCAGGACGGGACGCGGAGCGGGCCAGCCCGTCGGACCCGCCCGGTCGAGCGCCTCGCGCAGCCGGCCCGCGACGCCCTGCAACGCGGCGTACGAGGTGAACAGGACCATGGTCTTGCGGGGCGCCACGCGCACCAGGCGCTCCACGAGATCGGCCACCGCCGCCTGCCAGGGCGGCGTGTCGGGCACGGGGAAGGACGGCGTGGTCATGAACCGCGCCTGCTCGCGGTAGTCGAACGGGCTGGGCACCAGCGACGTCACCGCGCGGCGGCCCAGACGCCCGACGCCGAGTTCCCGTTCCATGTAACTGAAGTCCTCCCCCACGCCCAGCGTCGCGCTGGTGAAGACCGGCGCGAGATCGGAGCGGCGCCAGAGGTCGCCCAGCAGCGGGCCCGACTCCAGGCGGGTCGCACCCGCGGCGACCAGGCCCTGCTCCCGCCCCGGCTCCAGCCAGACGACCCAGTCCGGATCGTCCTCGGTGGTCAGGAAGGCGACGTCCTGCTGCAGGCGCGCCGCCATCTCGGCGGCGCGGGTGAGCGTGCCCAGCTCGTCGGCCATCTCCTCGCCGACCGACGGCGCGTCCTCCAGCCCGGCGGTGAAATCGGCGTAGGCCCGCTCGACCGCGGCGGCGGCGTCCAGGAACGCGGTCGTCTGCACCGACTGGGGGCCGAAGGTCTCGTCGCGGTCGTGGACCCGCACCTTGCCGTGCAGCCGCTGTTGCCCGCGCCGGGCGACGAACTGGGCTTCCAGGGCCGCGAACCAGGCGCGGTAGGTGGTGAGCGATCCCTGCAACGCGTGCACGAAGTCGGCCAGCCGGGCGGCCGCCGTTTCCCCGACTTCGCCGCCGCGGGCCAGGTCCGCGATCAGCCGGCGCGGGACGGACGGGAACCCACCCGGCGCGCGGGCGGGCTCGCCGAGCAGATCTTCGATGATCACCGAACGCGAGGCGTCGCAGCGGACCTCGAAGGCGTCGAGCGCCGCCTGCGGCAAGCGGTGCGCCTCGTCGACGACCACCGTGTCGTACTCGCCGATCAGCGTGTGGCCGGCCGCGAAATCGACCATGAGCAGGGCGTGGTTGACGATCACGAGGCGGGCCTCGCGCGCCAGCCGCCGGGCCCGTTGCACGTGGCACTCGCACGGGCCGTAGCAGACCGAGGGCGAACACGGTTCCGGCGTGTCGAAGATCTCCGGCACGTAGCGGCGCAGCACCGGATGGTCCTGGACCTCCTCGCGCAGACCGTCGGTCGTGGCCGCCAGCCAGAGCCGCAGCGACGCCTGGGCCCACGACTCGGCGGGCGTGACCGCCGGCCGTTCCAGGAAACGCAGTTCGCCCGTGCGGCAGAGGTAGTTGCTGCGCCCCATCAGCAGGCGGTGTTCCAGCTCGGAGACGGTCCCGGCGAGCAGCGGCAGGTCCTGTTCCAGCAACTGCGACTGCAGCGTGCGCGTCTGGGTCGACACCACGCCGCGCAACCCCGTGCGCCGCAGGTGGGCCAGCAAGGGCGCGAGGTAGGCCAGCGTCTTGCCCACGCCCGTCCCCGCCTCGATCAGCAGGGGGGTCGCGGTGCGCAAGGCTTCGGCCACGTCGCGGGCCATGACGCCCTGCGCGGCGCGCGGGGTGAACGCCGGGCCGTAGAGCACGCCGAATCCCTCGGGGTCCTCGAGCCAGGCGACCAGCGCTTCGGGATCGTCGGGTAGGGGGGTCGTCGGCGATGCGCTCACCGCGCGCGTCCCGCGCGCCGACGCGGCGGGCGGGAGCACCTGGCCGCCGAAGGGATCGGTCGCGCCACCCGCGGCCAGGGCGTCGAAGAGGTTCAGCAGTTCCGCGGCGTGGGGCAACGGCGTGAGCAGGCGGCGCACGTTCCGCTTCAGGTCCGCCGGCAGAACCTGCCATCGAGCGAGCCCGGCCCAGAGTCGGCCGCCCTCGCGGCGCAGGGCCTGCTGGCCGGCGAGCGGGTCCTGCAGCAGCAGGCGGTTGCCCTGCCCCGCCGCGAGGGGGTCGAGCAGGGACCAGACGAGACCGCGGGGCGCCAGCAGGCAGCCGTCGCGCACCGTGAGTTCCAGCCCGGGACCGTCCACCAGGATCCAGGCGCCGCGCAGATCGCCGCCCGGCCGCTCCAGCGAGGCGATCTCGAACAACCGGCCGGGATCCCGCGCGTCCTGCAGCAGCACCGGCGCGCCATCGTCGTCGTTTCTCAGCGCGAGGAACAGGCGGCCGTCGCCGGTATCAGGCGCCATCGTCGACGCCTTCCCGGCGCAGGCGCTGCAGCCAGGCCGCCTCGTCGAGCACCTCGACGCCGAGTTCCCGCGCCCGGTCGAGCTTGCTGCCGGGATCCGTGCCGGCGATCACGGCGTCGGTCTTGCGGCTGACGTCGGCGGCGACCTTGGCGCCCAACCGCAGCAGCAGGGCCTTGGCCTCGCTGCGCGGACGGGTGGACAACGTGCCCGTGAGCACGAAGGTGCGATCGCGGAACCAGGTTTCGGCCGGGGTGACGGCCGCCGTCGCGGCCTCGACCGGCAGCAGGAAGCCGAGCGTGGCGAGTTCGTCCAGCAGGCGGCCCACGTCGTCACGCGCCAGGAACGCCGTGATCTTGCGCGTCATCTCCTCGCCCACCCCGTAGAGGGCGATCATGCCGGCCGGGTCCGCCGCGCGCAGGGCGGCGATGCCGGGGTAGGCGGCCGCCAGCGCGGCGGCCGTGGTAACGCCTACCTCGGGGATGCCCAGGGCGAACAGCTTGGCCGCCCAGGGCCTCTGGGACGCGCGCGCGATCCCCTGCACGAGCCCCGCCGCCGACTTCTCGGCCCAGCCCGGCAGCGCGGCCACCGCACCGGCGTCCAGGCGGAAGAGGTCGGGCAGGTCGCGCACCAGACCGGACTCGAGCAGTTGCGCCACGCCGCGTTCGCCGAGCCCTTCGATGTCGGCGGCGTCCCGGCCCGCGAAGTGGCGCAGTCGCCGGGCGACCTGCGCCGGGCAGAGGGGATTGGGGCAGCGCACCGCGACTTCGCCCTCGGGCCGCACCGCCGGCGTCGCGCAGACGGGGCAGCGGTCCGGCGGCGGCACCGACCGGGCGCCGGCGGGCCGCGCCTCGAGCAGGACCCGCACGACCTTCGGGATGATCTCGCCGCCCTTCGCCACCACCACGGTGTCTCCCACGCGCAGATCCTTGCGCGCGATCTCGTCCCAGTTGTGCAGCGTCGCCCGCTGGACCGTCGTGCCCCCGAGCAGGACCGGCTCCAACTCGGCCACCGGGGTGATCACTCCGGTGCGCCCGACCTGCAGGACCACGTCGCGCACGCGGGTCGTGGCCTCCTGCGCCGCGTACTTGAAGGCCAGTCCCCAGCGCGGGGCCTTCGCCGTGGCCCCCAGCGACGGGTGCAGGGCGAGTTCGTCGACCTTGATGACGGCGCCGTCGATGACGTGGTCGAGCCCGTCGCGCCGGCCTTCCAGCTCGGCGAGGTACGCGGCGATCTGCGCGGCGCCGGCGGCCAGACGCAAGAAATCGTGGACCGGCAGGCCGAGTTCGCGCAGCGCCGCCATCTCGTCGTGGTGGGTGGCCAGGCCCGTCTCGTCGCCGTCCAGGCCGATGATCTGGTAGCAGAACAGCGAGAGGCCGCGGGCGGCCACCGCCGCGGCGTCGAGCGTCTTGAGCGTGCCGGCGGTGGCGTTGCGGGGATTGGCGAGCAGCGGCTGGCCCGCCTCCTCGCGCTGCCGGTTGAGTTCGCGGAAGCGGGGCAACGACAGGTAAGCCTCGCCGCGCACCTCGATGGAGCGGGGGCGGCCGGGCAACCGGTCGCGCCACCGCGGCGGCAGTCGCGTCGGCACGCCGGCGATGGTCAGCGCGTTGGCCGTGACCACGTCGCCCGACTTCCCGTCGCCCCGGGTGAGGGCCACCGACAACTCGCCGTCCTGGTAGCGCAGGGCCAGGGCCACGCCGTCGATCTTGGGCTCGACGGTGTAGCGCACGCCGGCGCGACCCGTCTCCTTGCGGACACGCTCGTCGAAGGCCGCGACCTCGGCCAGATCGTAGCTGTTCTGCAGACTGATCATCGGCCGGCTGTGCGGCAGCGAGGGGAAGCGGGCGTCGCTGTCGTCGCCCACGCGGCCGGTCGGGCTGCCGGCGGCGACCAGGGCGGGGAACGCGGCCTCGATGTCCGCGAGGCGGCGGGCCAGGGCGTCGTACTCGGCGTCTTCGATCTCGGGCGCGGCGCGGCGGTAGTAAAGCTCGTCGTGGCGCGCGAGTTCCGCCCGCAGTGTCGCCGCCGCCTTGCGCGCCTCGCGGATGTCCATGCCTCACTCCAGCGGCGGTTAGAAGGACTGCAGCAGAGCGACGTGCAGCTTGGCGTCCTCGAAACGGAACGCACCCGGAAAGCCGATCGCCAGGGAGATCTCGCCGGCGGCCGAGGTCGTCATCAAACCGAGCCCGTAGCCGCGCAGATGGCTGGTGGCCGTGATCCGTCTCGTCGCATCCGCCGGGTCGGCGGTGGTGGTGCGAACGTACCCCAGGTCCAAGAAGGTGTAAACACGCGAGCGGTCCGGACGTCCCCAGCGCAGTTCGAACGCCGCCGAGGCCACCCGCTCGCCGTGGAACTGGTCCTCCAGGTAGCCGCGCAGGCTGCGGGCGCCGCCGAGCCGGTACTGCTCGGTGAGGGGGGCGCCGGCCGCGTCGCCGCGCAGATCGCGGAACAGACCCGTCACCGCCGTGCTCGTGCGCGGTCCCCACCAGCGTTCGACGCCCAGATCGGCCTCGACCAGGGTCTGCCGCACCTCGCCGGCCGACGCGCCGGGAACCGCCCCGTCGCCGGTGCGCAATCCGGCGCCCCGGCGGGCCGATTCCAGGGCGAACGCCCCCGACCAACCGTTGCTCGCCGGATCGCCGCGCCGGCGCAGGATTCCCGCCCGGGTGCGCCAGCGGGACGTGCTCGACCAGGCGCCGGTGGCGTAGGTGCTGCGGTCGCGGCCCAGACCGAACTCCACACCCCAGGGACCGGACACCGGCAGGCGCAGGCGGCCGTCGAGATGGAAACGCGTGGAGACGTTCCGTTGGACCTCGTGGCCGACGGTCAGGTCCGCATCAAGCGGCGTGCCGCCGATGAGCGGTTCGCGCCAGCCGATTTCGAGCCGGGACCGTTCGCGGCCGTCGTCGCTCCAGAGCAAATCGAGGCCCCGCCCGCTGCCGGCGAGGTTGGCCAGGTGCAGGTCCACCTGACCGCTCAGTCGCGAGGCCCCGTCCACGCCGGTGCGGCTCAGTCCGAGCATCACCGACGCGCGGTTCGGCCGCGGCTTCAGACGCACCGGCCAGTGCACGCCGACCGCGTCGGCTTGCCCGGTCGCGTAGACGACCGGCGCGCCGACCTCGGCGTAGATGTCCCGCAGCTGCAGGCGGCGGCGCGCCGCTCCGAGTGACGACTCCCGGAATCGTGAACCGGGCGCCAGTCGCGCGGCCCGCGCCAGGAACGCCGACCCGCGTCCGCCGGGCAGGTCGGAGGTCGTCGGACCGAAGGCCACGGCGGGACCGGGCACGAGGATCGCCGTGACGTCCAGCAGGGGCTCATCGTCGCGGATCGCGACGCGCCGCACGATCCAATGCGCGAAGGGATGGCCGGCCTCCCCCGCCGCCTGCAGCAGGCCCGCGACGGCGCGCCGCCAGACGTCGGCGCCGACGGGGTCGCCGGGACGAGGCAGCCAGCGGGCCAGGGCGGCGCCGCGACCGGCGAAGTCGTCGCCCTCGACCTCCACCCGCCCGTGACGGTGGAGCGGCCCCGGCGACACGACCAGCGCCTGCCCGCTGTCGCGGCTCGCCGGCGCCACACGGCAGGCGAGGTACCCGCGCGCGAGCCAGCGATCGCGCAGCAGGGAGGCCGACGGCCGTCGTGCGGCGCCGTTGGTTGCCGCAGGATCGGCCGGTCGTGAAGGGTCGGCCAGCCAACCGGGAAGGGAATCCGCCGCCGCGCCCGTCGCCGCCACGACACCCGGCGGCAGGGAGGCCAACCAGTCCGCGTCTTCCAGGAGCCAGTTCTGCAGACGCCGGTCGCCGGCCGTCGCCGCCGAGAGACGCACCGCGGTCGGCGCGGCCGCGACGGCCGTGCTGCTACCCAGGAACGCGGCCAGCAAGGCGCTAGAAACGAGCCGTCGACTCCAGTCGGACATCGTGCTGCCACCCCCTCTCCCCCAACCGGCGGCCGAAGTAGCCGGCGGTCAGGGTCAGGGTCGCCGACGGGGTCCAGGCCAGGCGGGCCGCCGCTTCGACGTTGCCTCCCGGATAGGGGTAGAAGTAGGGGCGCAGCGCGCCCGGCGGTTCGTCGGCCTCGACCCACGACCAGCGCAGTTCGGAATATCCCGTCCAGCGCCGCTCGAACCGCAGCCGGGCTTGCGGCTTCAGGCCCCAGTCGCGCTGCCGGACGCCGGAGACGAGGTCGCGGCGCTCGGCGCGGTCCAGCGCGATCACCAGCTCGTTGCCGGGCGACGGCCGGCGGCTGCCTTCGACCTCCCAGCCCGTGGTCAGCGAATCGTAGGGGCGGTTGCCGGCGACCGCCTGCTCGCGGTTGGCCCGGGTCTCGTCGGTGCGCGTGGCGCGCAGGCGCAGGCTCGTGCGCTCGTCGACGTTGAAGGTCAGCGTTCCCTGGTGCAGGCGGCGCAGGCGTTCCTCGGGATGGGTCGCGTACTGGCGGTCGAGGCCCTCGTCGAACTCGAAGCGCCCGCGCAGGTCCCAGCGCCGCAGGTGCCGCAGCAGCCACAGCTCCTGCCGCAGGGAGATCTCGCCGAGCACCGTGTCCTGCTCGTCGAGGATCCGCGCGGGCGCCAGGCGCATCAGCCCGCCCACGTCGTCGGTCCGGCTGCGCCCGCGCACGGTCGCGCGGGTGACCGACTGCCAGGCGCCCCAGACGCGGTCCTTGCCGAGCACGGCGAAATCCTGCCGCCAGGAGAGGTCCGCGCTCACCTCGGTGGTGGCGATCAGCGAGTCGGTGCCGACGGTCACCACGTCGAAGTCGCCCAGGTCGTAGCCGACGAAGGCGCCGCTCTGGTCGTAGTCGCCCTGCCGCAGGCCGACGAAGAGGATCTGGCGGTCGAGCACCTCGCTGCGGCTGCTGTCCACGGCGTAGACCAGGCCCCAGTCGCTGCCCGTGCGTTCCCAGCGCCCGTGCAGGTCGATCCGCGCCAGGCGTGTGGTGAGGTCCGGCCCGTCCGGGACCTCGACCCGCCGCAGCGTGCCGTCCGCGGTCAGGCGGACGCCGCCCAGCGCCGGCGTGCCGAGCCGCCAGCGCGTGGTGCGGCTGTCGCGATCACGCTCCCAGTGACCGGCGCGCAGGCTGTCGGACAGCCCGCGCTCGAAGCTCGCGCCCCAGGCCCAGGCGGCGCGGGCCGGCGCCTCCAGACCGGCGGTCCAGCGGCGGCGCTTCGCACCGGCGGTCCGGCCCGCGGCCGCCGCCGCGTCGGCGTGTTGGGCGCGCTCGTAGGCGAAGGAGGGCCGCGCGTAGGTCGCGTCGACGCCGATCGCATGGCCCTGCTCGCGCCGCAGGACATCCAGGGGATCGGCCAGATCCTCGCTGCGCGCCTCCTGCCAGTGCGAGGCGCCGTCCAGGCGGCCCCAGGCCCAGCCGGCATCGGCGCCGGCGCGCCGGGCGTCCAGGGACGTCCCGTGGGACAGGCGGCCCCACTGCCCTTCCAGGCGCAGGCGTCGCGTCCCGCCGCCCGAGGTCAACGAACCCGTCGCCGACGACTCCACATCGCGCGCCTGCAGGAAGCCCGCGCGACGAGCGCGGTCGCCCAGACCCCAGCGCTCGTAACGGAAGAGATCGCGCGCCAGCTGGAACGGCGCGAAACGGGCCCCGAGATCCTCGTGCTTCGCCTGCAACGCGACGACGCCGACGCGACGCCCGCCCGGTTGCCAGGCGCGTGCGCCGAGGTCCAGCGCGGCGCGCAGGGCGCCGCCCGCGTCGTCGCCGTCGTCACGGCCGGAGAGGGCGTTGGCGTCGAGGCTGCTCGCGTCCCACTCCAGGGACAGCAACGGGCGGCGCGGGTCGCCGAGCGTCGCCAGGAAGGTCGCCAGCCGCTGCGACGTCGGGGCGGGCAGCAGGCGGCCGATGCGGTAGGATCCGCCCCCGGCGCCGCGGTAGGCGTAGACGGTCCGGCCCAGCGCCGTCAACGACGCGACGCCGTAGTCGCCCAGCCCGGGGCCGGCGTCGTAGAACTCGACCAGGTGATCGCCGGCGAGCGTGTCGTGGACCGCCACCTGGATGCCGCCCAACGATTCGAACCGGTAGTCGCCCGCACCCGCCGCGACGACCGTCAGGCCCGGGGACACGGCCGGCTGATCGCCGGCCGCGGCGAGGACCGCGCGGTCGGCTTCCGACAATTCGCCGGCCCGCAGGCGGGTGGGGTCGTCCTGCTCGCGCACCAGCCGCATCGTCAGCGCCGCCGTGCGCCCGCCGAGCAGACCGACGTCGACGGCGGCCTGCGCCTGCGCGCCGGACACGGTGCGGGAGTACGGCCCCTCGCCTTCTTCGAACTCCACGACGATTTCCGAGTCGGCGGTGATCAGGCGGCGGTAGGTGAAGGTCACCGTGCCGCGGACGTAGTCGACGACGTAGTCGCGGTCGGAGCCGCGCGTCATCGTCTGGCCGTCGAGGCGCACGCGCTCGCTGCCGGCGACCAGGAAGACCCCGGACCCGCCGGCGCCCAGCTGGTACGGGCCCTGGTTCGCCTCCTCGCCGCGGAGCTGGAGCGTGCGGTACAGCCCGCGCGGCGAACCGGCCATCGCAGCGACGCCGGCGGCGACGTCGGCGGTGCCCGGCCGGGCCTCCAGCACGAAACCCTGCAGCTTGCGCCGGTAGTTCCCGAATTCGGTGCCGCCGCGTTCGGCGACGAAGTCGCCCAGGACGGCGTTCCAGCGCGGCGCGGTCAGCTCCACGCGCACGCGGTCGATGTCGCGCAATTCCTCGGTGTTCCCCTCCGGGACCACCGGCAGGTTGTCGTCCGACAGCGCCGCCCTCACCGAGATGGTTTCGGTGAGACGGCCGGAGATGTCCAGGCGGAGATTCTGGTCCACGCTGAGGTCGCGGCGGTTGCCCGAGGCCATGCGCACGGATTTGCTGCCGCTGACCAGCAGGTCGTCCAGCGGATCGCCGGCCGCGGCGGCCGACGGCAACGGCGGCGGCAACACGCCGGCCGCCGTCGCGGGAGCGGTCGGGTCGGTGGCCAGCGGCGGGCCGCGCACCGCATGCAACTCCTCGTCGGGCGGCACCACGGCCGGGACGAAGTCGTACCGCAGCCGGACGGCGACGACGACCGCACCGGGATCGCCCAGCGGGCGCAACGGGAACCAGATGCCGCGCGTGCCGTCGAGCCGGTAGTCCGTGTCGGCGCGCCAGGTCACGCCACCGACGACCGCCTCGAAGCCTTGGTTGAGCACGAAGGGTTGGGCCAGGGCGAGGCTCGTGGTTCCGGGCGGCAGCAGATGCCACTCGGTCTCGCTCAGCGCGGATCGCGGGCCGCCCGGCTCCGCCCGGGCCGCGGGCGCGCCGGCGCCCAGCAGGACGGCGGCCGCCAGCAGCCGTGACGCGATCCGCAGCACGGGATGCCGCACGCCGCGCACCGCCGCTCCTATCGGTAGAGGATCCGGTAGATCAGCACCGCCTGGCGGTCGCGATCGGCGACCGCCAGCAGGTCGTCGGGGCCGACGGCGACGTCGATGGGCAACTGCGGCGTCGCCAGCAGGCCCAGCGAGGAATCGGTGCTGAACAGGTGCGTGAGGTCCGGCGCGTACACGTGCACGGCCCGGCCCGCGGGATCGGCCACGAAGAGGTTGCCGTCGGGGTCGGTGTCCAGGCCCTGCGGCGTCAGCAGCACGTTGTGGCGGTCGAACTCGCCGCCGACCATCTGCTCCAGGTAGCCGAGCCGCGAGAAATGCTGCAGGCGGCGGTTGGCCCGATCGGCGACGACGAAGCTGCCGTCGTTCAGGAACGCGACGCCGCTGGGCTCCTGGAACTGCTCGCGGTGCGAGCCGGGCCCGCCGACCGTCGTCTGGATCGCCAGGAACGAGTCCAGCAGGACGGCCTGGCTCTCGGAGGCGTCGGTGAAGACCAGCCGCCCGTCGAGATCGATGTCGAAGCTCGAGGGCAGGCGGTCGAACCCCGGATCGAGGTGCGCGAAGCTCACCAGCTGGTCCTGGTAGGCGCCGCCGAGGTCGTAGCGCAGCAGGCTGCGGCCGTCCATGTCGAGCACCAGGACCTTGAAGTGGTCGACGCGCACGTCGACGGGCCGGAAGAAGCGCGAGCCGGGGCTGTCGAACTGGAACCAGAGGTCGTCGGCGGGGCTGTAGCCGTGGACGCGTCCCGCCTTCTCGTCGCAGATGTAGAGGCTGCCGTCGCCGTACCAGCAGATCCCGGCCAGCCCCTCCAGGGGGTAGTAGGGGGCCGAGCGCACGTTCTCGTAGGCGAGCAGGAATTCCAGGGCGTAGGGGCGCGCCGTCGCGACGGTCTCGGCGCCGTCGGTCGCGGCGCCGGTATCGGCGCCGAAGTCGGCGCCGACCTGCGGCGACGGGGCCGGCGCGCAGCCGCCGAGGGCGGCGGCGAGGCTCAGAACGAGCGCGAGACGACGCATGCGGTGCCCCCGTGTCCGCCCGCCGAGCGGGACTCGAGGTCGAACCCGAAGCCGGCGACCTCCAGCTGGTGGTCGCCCGCGCCGGCGCCGCGGACCGCGTCGTAGGCCGACACGGCGCGGTTGACGATCGCGAACAGGATCATGAAATCGCGGCGGTCGTAGGCGATGTTCGCGTCGGCGCGCAGGCTCTGGTAGTTCTCCCGGTGGTCGCCGCTGCGCCAGAACCAGCCTTCGGCGGGGTCGAGCAGGCCGGGGGCCGTGGCCGGGTCCCGGCCTTCGGCGCGCGCCTCCATCATCAGGGCGGTGTTGAAGTCTTCGCTCTCCATGTAACGGCCGACGGCCCGCCAGTAGTTCTCGGTGTGCTCGGGATCCTGGACGCCGGCGAAGATCTGCGCGTAGTCGCGGGAGTCCTCGCTGTAGCCCACGGCCTGGGAGTGGAACACGAAGTAGGCGGTCCACACCGCGGCCTCGGCCCCGGCGAAGGCCAGGGCGCGATCGCGGTCGCCGTTGTAGTACTGCCCCGCTCCGGGCAGCGCCAGCGAGAGCAGCCCCGCGGTGAACTTGCGGCCGAAGTTGCGCGGGCCGGCGCTTGTCGGTTCGCGGCGCACGCCGCCGACCGAGGCGCCGCCTCCGAGTTCCTGCACGTCCCACCGGGACGAGGAAGCGGCCAGTCCGGTCGCTTCCCACCGCGCGGCCAGCAGGTCGGGAGCGGGATCGGCCGCCGCCGGCGCCGCGCAGGCCGCCGCGGTCAGAGCCGACGCGATCACGATCCGTCGCAGGGACATGTGCATGACTTGCCGCCTCGTCAGTAGGAGATGGACACGCCCAGCCGGCTGGAGGTCAGCCCGCGGGGCTCGGCGATGAGGGCCAGTTCGTGACCGGCCACGTTCATGGCGGCCGAGCGGCCGCCCGAGAAGACGCCCTGCAGGTAGGCCACCTGGACCATGCTGAACACACGGGTGAACATGTTCACGTAGACCAGCTTGTCGCGATTGTCGAACGACGCGTTGGATTCCTGGCGCAGCGCGCGGTAGGCCTCGCGGTGGGCGGTGACGCGCACGTCCTTCAGGATGCGGCTGTTCAGGTCGGTGTAGTCGTCCCAGGTCGGGTCGGTCTGCTGCCACCAGTTCACCGACCAGCCGCGCGGGTCGGAGAAGTCGTCCCAACCGAACACGAACTGGTCCCACTTGCCGGCGTTCTCGTAGTACTCGCGCTCGTCGTCCTCGCGGGAGACCCACAGCGACAGGTCCGTGTAGGCGGCCACGTCGTAGAAGAAGGTGCCGACCTCATCGCCGTCGCCGAAGGCCGCCGCCAGCTGCGCCTCGCTCCAGTGCGCGTCGAGGTAGTCGTAGTAGTCCTGCCGCTTCTGGTTGCCCTGGTCGTGGTAGTGCTTCACGCCGATCCAGGAGGCGACGTCCAGCGCCATCATGGCGTAGCCCCGCTTGTAGCCGAGGCTCGCCTCGCCGAGGCCCGGCACCAGCAGCGAGAACAGCACCGGCCGCAGGGAACCGCCGCCGTCGCCGCCGCCGGCGTGCGACGGCGCCAGCCGCGAACCGCCGATGTCGCTCTGCGGCAGGGCGGCGCGCTGCAGCGTGGGGGTTTCCGTCGCGGCGCGGTCCAGCAACCAGCCGGCGCGGCCGCGGTCGGCGTCGCCGGCGGCGGCGGCCGCCGACCACAGGATGAGCATCGTGATGAGGATCAGGCTCGAGCGCATCGTCTCACTCCCCTAGCGCGGGCCGGCCCGCGGTGTGGATGGCGGTCAGCGCTCCACCGCGAGGCGGAGCAGTCGGGTGACGCGTCCCTCGGCGGCGGGCGCCGTCAAGCGGACCAGGTAGACGCCCGAGGACAGCGTGTCCGGGCTCCAGCGGATCTCTTCGAGCGTGCCGTCGCCCCCGTCGTGCCGCAGTTCGGCGACGCTCTCGCCTTCGAGGTTGAGGACCGACAGGCGGGCCTCACCGGGCCGCGCGCTCCAGTAGCGGAACGCGACGTCGCGGCCGCGCAAAGGGTTGGGGTAGGCGACGAAGCGATCCCGCTCCGCGGCCTGAGCCGAGAGGTCGCCCAGGTCGTGCGGTTCGCCGACGCGTCCGTTGCGCAGGGGGCCGCCCAGGGGACCGAGCCAGCACGAGGTCGCGGTGACGTCGCGCGTGGCGGTGCCGGGCAGCCAACCCACCGCCGAACCGGTGACCGGCGCGCCGCCGAGACCGGGAGCCGACCTGCCGCCCGGGTCCGCGAGCCAGAGCACGCGGCCGAGTTCCGGTTCGTCGCCCGCGACCAGCGACGCGCCGCCGGCGTCGCCCCACAGCAGCGGTGAACGGGGCAACAGGCGGCCCGTCGCGTCCCAGACCAGCAGGTGCCCGCCGTCGGTGGCGGCGAGGACCTCGTTGCGACCGTCCCCGTCGACGTCGAACACGACCACGGCGCCGTCGAAGGCCGTCGGGGTGGTGAAGGGGAACTGCGAGGCGAGTTCCAGGGGGAAACCGGCCAGCGACACGCCGGCAGCCGAGCAGGCGAGCAGGTGGGTCGCGGTCGTCAGGATCAGGTCGTCGCGCCCGTCGCCGTCGAGGTCGGCCACCGCGGGTTCGCCCGTCGGCGCGCCGCGCGGCGGCAGCGGCCAGGCGGTCGTCGCCGGCGCGAGGTGAGGGAAGAACTCCACCGACACGGCGGCGCCGTCGCGGCCGATGACGACCATCCGCGCCGCGACGCCGTCCTCGAGCACGGCGACGCGGTAGCCGTCGGCGGCCGGCGGCAGGCCGAGGCGGCCGGTGCTCGCCCCGGCTTCGCCGAGCCCTTCGACGGGGATCAGGAACCAGCGGTCGTCGGTCAGCAGCAGGAAGCGGTCCACGCCGAAGGGAGCGCTCACGAGGCGGGGCGCGGCCAGCACCGGGCCGACGACCGCTTCGGAGAGCGCGCCGAGGTCGATGGGCTCGCCCACCCGCGCACCCTGCTCGTCCAGCAGCAGGGCGCGGCCGGGTTCGGTGCAGCACAGCAGGCGCGCCTCGCCGCCGGGCAACCGCCCGACGATCGGTCCGAACGCCAGCGTGTCGGCCACGGCGTACGGTCCCCACAGGCGGGGCCAGAACGCTCCGGAGACGAGGCTCAAGTACGCAGAAACGCGGCCGCCGCGCTCGCCGACCACCAGCTGGTCGCGGCCGTTGGCGGCGAAACGCGCGACGACCGGCGGTCCGGCCAGGGGCTCCGTCAGGACCGCGGCCGCGCCGGCCGGCCAGTCCGGTGATCCCTGGGCGACGGGACGACCCGCGGCGTCGAAGAGGAAGAGGTAGGCCGGCTCGTCGGGCGTGCCGTCGGTGACGGCGTCGACGGGCAGCGAAGCGCAGGCCAACGCGGGACCCGGACCCGTCCCCCCGATCCCCTCGACCAGCCAGGGGGTGACCGATTCCGGCGCCAGAAGGCGGGCGGCGGCCGGATCGAGCGCCGCCGGCAGACGGACCGGTTCGCCGGCGCGCAGCGGCAGGGTGTGGGCGGTGAAGGTCATCGTCGCGCCCTGGGCCGAGATGCCCGTCATCTCGAAGCCGGTCCAGGCCCGCTCGTACGTGCGGGTCGAAGGCCGCCCCTCCTGCCGCAGCGCCGCCGTCGTGCCGGCGTGGAAGGGGTCGCGCGCCGAACCGTAGAAGCCGAAGACGTAGGCGTCGTAGACCCCGACGTCCTGGATGCCGTCGGCCTCGAGCAACCGCAGGCCGTCGCCTGCGCCGTTGATCGTGTTGTCGGCCAGTTGCGCCTCGATGCGCGCCTCGTTCACGTGCCAGACCAGCAGGCCGCCGTCCGGCAGGAAGAAGTCGTACATGCCCGTGTTGCGCGAGACCTCCTCCAGGGGGCCGGGACCGTCGGGATCCTCGAGATCGCCGCCCATGTAGAGGAAGACGCCGGTCGCCGCGTCGCGGACGAAGCCGATGCCGCTCGTGTCCGGCAACGCGGCGCCGCTCAGCGGCACCCAGCGGTTCTCCACCAGGAAGAACTCCCGCGGCGAGACGCCGCCCAGGATCGCCTGCGGGTAGGCGGGATCGAAGTCGTACGGCGCGCCGGCGACCGAACTGCCGCTGTAGTGCTGCACGTACTGGCTGCGCGGGATCTGGACGGCCGGCAGGTGGACCTCGCGGTCGCCGCCGCCGATGGTCGCCGTCTCGAGCCAACCGAGGTACCAGCGGTTCCAGGCGCCCAGCGAGGGCGGCAGCAGGCCGGCGACGCTGAAGACGTCGATGGAATCCGGGTACTCGGGATGGATGTTCAGACCGACGTTGGCCACCAGGTTCGGACCGGAGTCCATCAAGTCCCAGAGCCCGACCGCCGGCAGGCCGGTGGTGGTGTCGTAGATGTCGGGCAGGCCCAGCGAGTGGCCGAATTCGTGGTAGAGGGCGCCCGCGATGCTGCCCAGCCAGTCGTCCTGGCTAGTGGATTCCGGGATGATCGAGCACTCGCTGATCGAGCCGGGTGTGCCGGTCTCGGTGTCGGCGCCGAGCAGGGCGACGGGTTCGCCCAGGGTCACGAAGAAGGTTGGGACGTCGTTGGGCGAGTCGCGGTTGATGTCGCTCTGCCAGTCGCCGCCGGCGTGGACGAAGATCACGTAGGTGAGTTCGTTGTCGTCGTCGAAGTCGGCCAGGTTGGCGCTGCCGTCCTGCTGGGTGCCGGCATCCGCCGCCCCGATGACGTCGTGCACGAAATTCTCCAGCAGTTCCAGGGTCCAGCCGCCGCCGGCGCCGGGGCCGTAGTCGGCCAGGTCCGACAGACGGTAGCAGTCCTGGTCGCCTGCGGGCAGCACGCGCCCCTCGATGACGAGACGTCCGCCGGACTGGATACGGTAGTACTCGCCGAGACCGTTCAGGTGCGCTTCGAAGTAGGCCCTGTCGTGGGGAGGTCGGTCGAAAATCGCGTCGGGGTCGGGGGCCAGCACGAAGTTGCCGTCCGACGTGACGCTCGTCAGTTCACCGCTGAGGTCGGTGTCGAAGCCGATGCGGATCAGCAGCACCCGCAGCGTCGTCGGTTCCCCGGACTTCGTCGCCGACGCCGACGCCGCCCGCACACCCGGGCGCCGGGAAACGTGCCGTCCCTCGAGCAGGTCGTGAACGGCGTGGAAGCGTTCCTCGAGCACCTCGAGCCGCCCCTGCGCCGCGTCGCGCGCCCGCTCGCCGCCTGGGCCCGCGAACAGGCGCTCCGGCGCGACCTTCACGACGGGCACCTTGACGGTCGGCCGCGCGTCGACCGCCGCCGTCGCCGCGACGGCGCACGTCCCGAGCCCCACGCACAGGACCAGGGACAGCAGTCGCTTCGCGATGCGGGCCGGTTCGTGCCTGCGCGGTGCGCCGTCGGTCTGCATGCCGTTCATCCCGCCTTCCGGAACGCGGAGTCGCCGTCTCAGAAATCGTAGCCCAGCGAAATACGGGTCACGTGCTTGAGGCCCTTCGCCTGCGGCACCGAGGCGAAGCCGAACGTGATGTTCTTGCCGACCCAGCGGCCGAGGTCCAGGCCGAAGCCCCAGGTGCTGTCCTCGATCTCGCCGGTGCCCTTCTTGAAGCCGAAGCGCAGGTAGAGGGACTGCGCGTAGGCCAGCTCCGTGCCGACGCCCCACTCGTTCTCGCCGAAGTCGAGGCCGAGACCGTAGTCGTCGTTGTTGTCGTCCCAGTTCAGCAGGGGCACGAGGTAGTCCGCGACCAGCAGCAGGGACAGCGCCTCGCCCTGGACCACGCCGTAGGCGGCGCCGAAGGTGAGCTTGCGCGGCAGGGGATCGCTCTGGTCCTCGTCCACGTGCGTGATGTTCGGGCCGAGGTTGGCCAGGGCCACGCCGAGGTTGGCCTTGAGCGCCGGGATCTTCCAGAGCAGGCCGGCGTCCACGGCGAAGGTGCTGCCCGAGCCGCCGCGGCCGTCCTGCAGCGCCGCGTCGGGAGCCAGATTGTCGCGGAAGTACTTCACGCCGAGGCCGGCGCCGAGGTTCGTCGAGATGCGGGTGCCGTAGGTGAGGCCCATCGCCCACATGTTCGAGGAGAAGATGCCGGTGGACTCGCCGTTGTCGTTGGTGCCTTCCTGGTCGCCCATGGACAGGTAGGTCATGTTGAACCCGAAGCTGCCGCCCCACTTGCGGGCCGCGTAGCCGCCCCAGTACAGGGCGATGTCGTCGGCGAGGTCGGGCACCAGCTTGGACTGCATGAACTCCATCCGCCCCGGACTGGTGTCGTTGGCGAAGGCCAGGCCGCCGGGGTTCCACCACATGGCGGTGGCGTCCTGCGCCAGGGCGGTGCCGGCCTCCCCCATGCCGTTGAAGCGGGCGCCGATGGGGAATTCCAGCGCGATGGCGCCGGCGCCGGACATGGCCAGGGCCGTCCCGGCCGCGGTCGTCAGGCAGGCTGCGGCGAGCAGCGTCACGAATACGGGTGTCCTCTTCATCGGAACGTCCTTCCATCCTGGGTTCCGGGGGCTTCGGCGCCCCCGCCGTTGGCAACCAGGGCAGGCCGGGCCTGCCTCATTTCATGAGCACGAGTTTTCCGTTCACCGTCACCGGGTGCCGCGCGTCGTCGACGGTGCTGCCGCGGACCACGTACAAGTAGACGCCGTTGGCGATCTCGTCGCCGCGGGAATCGCGGCCGTCCCAGGCGAGCACCTGCGGCCCCGCCTCGGCGAAGCTGTGCGTCGTCTGCCAGACCGCCCGCCCGGCCACCGTGAAGATGGTCCAGGTGACGGTCAGCGGGTCGCTGGTCTCGAAGAGCAGGCGCGCCGGGCCGGAGGTCGGGTTCGGGAAGACGGAGACGTCCTGCAGGCCGGTGACGGCCGCGGCCACGACGTGGAACGACAGCGTGTCGCTGCCCACGTTGCCGAGCAGGTCGCTGGCGAACATCGCCGCCGCGTGGGGGCCCGGGGCGAGGTTCTCGGGCAGCGGCACCGAGACGCGGGCGCGCGTGTAGCTGCCGGGATCGAAGACGAGGCGGTCGGTGACGTTGCTCATCTCGCCGTTGCCGTCGAACTCGAGCAGCACGCTGTTCAGGGGCGTCGTGCCGAGGATGCTGACGCCGCTGCTGTCGGCCAGGTCGGCGTGCAGTTCGGTCCCGACCTTGACCCGCGTGCTGCCGCCGGCGAAGGCCAGGGCGGCCGTCGGGCCCGCGACATCGTCGAGGCCACCGGTCGCGACCCGCGCCGCCGGCAACTCGGCGTACGCCGCGCGCGAGCCCTCGGGAGCGTCGACGATCAGCCGCACCTTGCCGTGCGCGCCGGTGCGCAGTTGCAGCGGCACCTTGAACTCCACGCTCAGCGTGTCGCGATCGGCCTCGCCGGTGCCGCGGAAGACGGGGGCGCCGGGCTGCCAGTAGTCGAGGCTGGCCGTGCCGATCTGGTAGTGGCGGTCGTCGCGGGACTCCTGCACCAGCAGGTCGTACGTCGTGCCGGGGCCCGCGGTCAGGCCGTAATCCGAGAGCACGCAGACGACCCGCTCGCGGCGCCCGGTGCGCAGGCTGTCGGAGGTCGCGGCCTGCAGGACAGGGCCGCCGCCGGGGTTCGGCAGCGCCAACGCCGGGTCGCCGAACAGGTTGTACCGGTAGCTGTTGTGCATCATCTGGGGGTTGCCGTCGCCGAGACCGACCTTGGCCAGCCAGAGCGCCGCTCCCGGCGAACGGCCGGGATCGACCACGCGGCCGGGATAGAGGTTCGCGTAGAAACGGTCCGAGAGCGGGTCGTTGTAGATGACGTAGCTGACCTGGGAGGCCGCGATCGCCGCGATCGTGCCGCCGGCGGGCTGCGACACGAACACTTCGGCCATGCTCTGGCGGACAGCCGAGTCGAAGATGCCCACGTCGCAGCTGAAGGCCAGGAACACGCCGCGGCGCAGGCCGTTGTTCAGACCGTAGATGTCGTCGGTCAGGAAGAGCTGCTCGTCGGCCAGGGTGTGCTCCGAGCCGTGGCCGATGTAGTGGAAGATCGTGGTGCCCTCGTTCAGGGCGCGCTTGGCGGCCAGGCGCGCCAGCGGCTTGTAGACGCCGCTCGGGGCGGCGGCGTAGTCGATCATCAGCAGCTTCTCGGCGTCGATGGTCCAGGGCACGTAGGTGTCGACCAGTTCGGTTGCCTGCAGCGTGTGCACGCGCTCGAAGCTGCCGGGACTCGACGGCTGCGTGAAATCGTCGGCCGCGAACACGACCCGGTTGCGCCAGGCGCCGGGCGGCGTCGCCGTCTCGTAGGCGACGATCCGGTCGACCATCCCCGCGGCTTCGCCCAGATCGCGCGCGGTCAGGCGGCCCACCGCCAGATCGGGCACGTCGAGACCCCGGACCAGGGCGTCGAAGGACACCAGGGCGTCGTCCGTGGCGTAGGGATAACCGGAGTAGTCGGTCAGGAGGTCGGGGAAGAACGTCCGCGTCCAGGTGGGCAGCAGGTCTTCGAACTGGTTGCGATAGCCGCGGTAATCGCGCGACGCGTCGCCCGCCAGGCAGACGTAGGCCAGGCGGCCGCCGCCGCGCGCCCAGAGCCACTTCAGGAAGTTGCGCAGAGCGAACGGGTCCTTCATGCCGGCGCCGAAGGCGTCGTACACGGCTTCCTCGTCCACCGCGACGGCGGCCGGCGCGTGGCCGATGCCGGGCAGGTGGAGCGAGCGGTGGGCGGCCAGCCGGGCCGCGGGCGCGGCCAGTCGCGGGTCGTGCAGCACGACGTCATCGTACTCGCCCGACATGCGCAACAGGTCGCCCGGCGTGCGGCGTCCGTGCGCGGCCGGGGCCAGGGCCTCGGCGCCGGCGAAGGCGACGAGGTGGACGTCGGTTGCGGGGTCGCGCAGCAGCCCGAGCACCAGCCGGTTCGCCGCGAGCGGCTGCCCCGTCAACGCCCGTGGGACGACGGGGTCGCTCACGTCCCAGCAGGAAGGCGCGGCGCCCGCAGGGTGCGTCAGGACGAGGTCGACGGCTTGACCGGGAGCGGCGACCTGCTCGCCCCAGTGCGTCACGTCGAGCTGGCCCGCCGATTTGACGAGCCTCTCTTTGACCAGCATGTCGATGGAATCGAGGATGAGCGCCGGCGACCCGTCGGGACTCTCCTGCGACAGGGTCAGGCTGTTGAACCCGGTGCGCACGACATCCGTCCAGCCCGCCAGGCGGATCCGGAGGCTGTCCTGCTCCTGACGGATGGTCCAGGTCGCGCCGAGTGCCTGGCCCACCTGATCGCCGCCGTTGAGCCAGGCGCGAGCCGTGTTGATTTCCGACCCGCCCTCCCCGAAGCGGTGGTTGGAGCGGACGTCGATCTGCAGGAACGTCAGGCTGTCCGCGAGGGCCGACGCCAGGGACAGCGGCACGATCTTGCGGTCGAAAATCGCGGTGTCCCACGCCCAGTTGTCCTGCAGGCGCCCGTAGACCTCCAGGATGTTCTGCTCGAAATGGTGGCGGGCCAGCTGCAGCGTGTCGTCGGCGGCCGCGCCCGGCGGCGCGGCGCTGGTCGCGATGCGCAGGGGTGCGCCCGGCAGCGGCGACTCGACGGTGTAACCTTCCCAGGTCAGCCAGTAGACGCTGCGCCCGGCGTAGGGGTGCTCGCGCCAGTCGAGCCGGCCGGCGCCCGCGTCGCTGCGGTCGCTCCAGGCATCCGTCCCGACGGCGTAGAAGAGCAGGGCGTCGCCGGCATCCCACGTGCCGTCGGCGTCCTCGAGCTTCAGGGCGACTTCGTTCAGGGCGTGCCAGCCGTCCTGCCAGCTCCCCGGCAACGAGCCGTCCTCGGGCAGCGGCGTCGTGTCGGCGCGGTAGAGGCGCAGCTTCCGGGCGTCGACGGCCGCCGCGCTCACGCCGTCGAGCGCCAGGTTGAGAGCCGTGACGCGGTGCACGCCGGTCGCGGCGATCTCCAACTTGATCCAATGGTCGGTCAGCAGGAATGGGTGCGAGGCGTCATCCTTCGCCGCGTCGGCGGTTCGGGCGGCCCGGCCCCGGGCGAGCAGGTCGAACAGCGAGGGGTTGCACACGGCGGCGGCGCCGAAGGCCGCGGTGCCCGCTTCGCCGCCTACCGCTGCGGCGGCCAGCCAAGGCGAGTACGCGTCTTCGGGCGCGTGGTCCACGGCGACGGTGACCTCGGCCAGCAGTCCGTCCCCCACCAGCGGGGAGACCGTGAGCGCGGCGACCGGCACGCCCCGCAGCAGGCGAACGGCGTCCAGGCGCACGGCGTCGGCCGGGTCGGCGGTCAGCGAGGGGGCGATCGACCAGGCCGCCCCGGTCACGCGCAGGCGCGGGCGCGTGGTCGGCAGGGCCAGCAACGCCGAGGCGGTCGGCGCCAGCGTGGAGTCCCCGCCGGCCGCCCGCACGACCGGTCCCGGCCGCCGCCAAAGTAGGTCCTGGACACGAGCGTCGGTCCCCGCGGCCGGTTCGAACGGAAAAACGAAGCGCAGGACGGTCCGCTGCACGTCGGCCGACAGCACCTCGACCCGCGGCGCCCCGACCGTCGGCGCACCGGCTGCGCCGGCGTCGGCCGCGACGGCGCCGGACACCGGCGCCGCGCCCGCCCAGCCGAGGGCCAGCAGCGCGACGAACCGCGGGACGTTCCGGCCGAAGCGCATACCCCGGCGCCTCATGGGCGCTGCTCCGGCGTTGCGGGCAGGGGCGCCGCCTCGTCGATCAGCAGGATCGGGATGTCCTGCTCGACCCGGTAACGCAGGCGGCAAGCGGCGCAGTCCAACCAGGCGTGGTCGGGCGGCACGGTCAGGGACCCCTTGCAGCGGGGACAGGCCAGGATCTCCAGGAGCTTCGGACTCAGCACGACGTCCTCCTCGGGACGGGGCGCGCCGTCGGCCGGACGAGCCGGGCAGGCGGCGGGGCGTTCTCCAGGTGCGACAAGACCGGAACCCGAAACGATACCGAGGGAACGGGAATCAACGGCGGGTCCACCCCAGTGCCGTCCGGACGATCGTCCGCTCCACGTCACCGGGGTAGGATACTTGAAGAGGTTGGCATGACAAGGATAAAGGAAGTCGGCCGGCGTGTCAACGCCCGGGCGGCCGGGCGCGGCGGACCCGGATCAGCCTTCCTGGAAGATCCCCATGGCGAGGAACTTGTCGAGGCGCTGGCGGCGGAGGTCCTGCGCGCTGACGGTCGCCAGCTCGTCGAGGTCGGCGATGATGCGGGACTTGAGGACGGCCGCGGTCGCGATGTGGTCGCGGTGGGCGCCGCCGGTCGGCTCCGGCAGCACGGCGTCGATCACGCCGAGCCGCAGCGCGTCCCGGGCGGTGATCTTCATGGCCCGCGCGGCGTCGGCGGCCTTGGCCCGGTCGCGCCACAGGATCGCGGCGCAGCCCTCCGGACTGATGACGCTGTAGATGGAATTCTCCAGCATGTAGACGCGGTTGCCCACGCCGATGGCCAGGGCGCCGCCGGAGCCGCCCTCCCCGGTGACGAAGACCAGCACCGGCACCGGCAAGGCGGCCATGTCGCGCAGGTTGCGGGCGATGGCCTCGCCCTGGCCGCGCTCCTCGGCTCCCAGACCGGGGTAGGCCCCGGGCGTGTCGATGAAGGTCACGATGGGCCGCCCGTTGCGGGCCGCCAGCTCCATCACCCGCATCGCCTTGCGGTAGCCTTCGGGATGGGCCATGCCGAAATTGCGATGGATGTTGCTCTTGGTGTCGCGGCCCTTCTGATGCCCGATCACCACGACCGGCCGGTGGCCCAGGAAGGCCAGGCCCGTGATCAGGGAGGGGTCGTCCCGGAAGGCGCGGTCCCCGTGCAGTTCGTTGAACCCGTCGAAGATGAGGCGCAGGTAGTCCTGGGTCGTCGGCCGGCGCGGGTGCCGGGCCAGCTGCACGCGCTGCCAGTCGTCGAGGCTGTCGAAGATCTCGCGCCCCAGCGTCGTCACTCGCTCGCGCAGGCGCTGGACCTCGTCGGTCACGTCCAGGCCGCGCAGGCTGGCCGAGTCCTCGAGGGTGCGGATGCGCTCCTCGAGTTCCACGATGGGTTTCTCGAACTCCAGCCAGGGTGTCGTCTTGGGGTTCATCGAGGGTCGTGCTGCTCCCGGCGTGGTCCGGGGACATTCCCGGACGGCGAAGCGCTGAATCTATCGGTACGGGCCGCCGGGTGTCAAGACCGCCGAACCGGTCAGGCGCCGGCCGACTGCCGGCGGAAGCCGCCGCCGGGGCGGCGGGAAGCTCCGGCGGGGACCGAACAGCGGAACACGGTGCCGACCGCGCCGGGCAGGTTGCGCAGGCGGCGCAGCGCGCCCAACGACAGCACGACGCGGTGGCTGCGGGACCGCAGCAGCCAGCTCCGCCCCCCCCGCGTGACCTCCACGAGCAGGGGCACCGCCTGGGCGGCCGCGCCCTCCGCACCGGCGTCGTCCCGGGCGGACCGGACGACGTCGTCGAGGGCGTCCGCGGCGGCTTCGGCGCCGGGCGCGTCGAGGTCCAGGCGCAGCAGGACCTCGTGGGTCCAGGACCGCAGCGCCTCGTCGACCGTCACGGCGCGGTCGGCGATCACGATGCGGGTGCCGTCGTCGTTGACCCGCATGCGCCCGCCGACGATCAGGATGCCGTCGCCCTGGATCAGCGGCGCCGACTTCTCGTAGAGATCGGCGTAGGCGATCAGTTCGATCATGCCGCGGCGGTCTTCGAAGTGGGTGCGGGCGTACAGGCGCTTGTTGCGGTCGCGGGCCTCGGTGAAGGACGTGACCACGCCGGCCAGATCGACCCACGCGCCTTCGCCCAGGGCCGCCGCGCGCCGCGTGTCGGAGACCGGCAGCGCGTCGATGAATTCGCGGTACTCGTGGAAGGGGTGGCCCGACAGGTAGAAACCGACGGCCTGGCGTTCCAGGCTCAGCTCGTCCAGGGGGTCGTGGGGAGCGCAGGACTCCAGGACGGGTTCGACTTCCGCGCCGGCGGCCGTGCCGAAGAGCGAGGCCTGGCCGCGCGTCCGCTCGCGGGCGACCCGCGACCCGTAATGCAGCGCGCGGTCGAGGTTGTGGAGCATCTGGCGGCGATGCCCATGGAGGCCGTCCAGCGCGCCGGCGTTGATCAGGCTCTCGACGACCTTGCGGTTGAGCGCGTTGAGGTCGACGCGCTCGCAGAAGTCGTAGAGGTCGCGGAAGTCGCGCCCGAGTTCCGCGCGGGCGCGCACGATCTCCTCGATGGCCTTGCTGCCGACGTTCTTCACGGCGCCCATGCCGAACAGGACCTCGCCCTCGCGCACCCCGAACTCGCAGCTCGGGCTGTTCACGCTGGGCGGCACAATGCGCAGGCCCAGCGACTTGACCTCGTCGATGAGCTGGGTCACGCGGTCGGACTTGCGCATCTCGGTGCTCATGGTCGCGGCCATGAAGGCGGCCGGGTGGTGCGCCTTGAGCCAGGCCGTCTGGACCGACAGCACCGCGTAGCTGGCCGAGTGCGACTTGTTGAAGCCGTACTCGGCGAACTCGGCCATGGTGTCGTAGACGGATTCCGCCAGCGACTGCGGGTACTCCCGCGCGCGCGCGCCCTCGACGAACAGCACGCGCATCTGGTCCATCATGTCCTTGTTCTTCTTGCCCATGGCCTTGCGCAGCGTGTCCGCCTGGCCCATGGAGAAGCCGCCCATGACCGCCGCGATCTGCATCACCTGTTCCTGGTACAGGATGACGCCGTAGGTCTCGCGCAGCACGGGCTCGAGGTCCCGGTGCGGGAAGACCACCCGCTTGCGACCGTGCTTGCAGTCGACGTAGACCTGGTCCATGTGCGCGTTCAGCGGGCCGGGCCGGAACAGGGCGTTGACGGCGACGATGTCCTCGAACGCCTCGGGCTTCATCTTGCGCAGTAGTTCCTGCATGCCCGAGCTTTCCAGCTGGAAGACGCCCACGGTCCGCCCCTGCTGCAGCAGGCGGTAGGTCTCGGGGTCGTCCATCGGCAGTTCGGCGGGCGTGAGGCGCCGGCCGGTCGTCTGCGCCACGAGACCCAGCGCCTTGTCGATGACCGTCAGGGTGCGCAGGCCCAGGAAGTCCATCTTCAGCAGGCCCATCTTCTCGACCATGCGCATGTCGAACTGGCTGGTGATGTCGTCCTTCGCGGACTTGTACATCGGGATGTGCTCGATCAGCGGCGACGGCGTGATGAGCACGCCGGCGGCGTGGATGCCGGGGTTGCGCGAGAGTCCCTCGAGCACCAGCGCGTTGCGGATGAGCATGTCGTGCCGCGGCGACTCCTGCCGCACGGCCTTGAAGCCGGGCACCTCCTCCAGCGACGCCGCCAGTGAGACGCCCGGCCCCTCCGGCACGAGCTTGCTGAGCCGGTCGGCCTCCGCGAAGCTGAAGCCCAGCACGCGCCCCACGTCCTTCAGCACGCCGCGCGCGGCCATGGTCCCGAAGGTGATGATCTGCGAGACGTTCTCGCGGCCGTACTTCTCCTCGACGTAGCGGATGATCCGCGGGCGCTTCTCGAAGCAGAAGTCCACGTCGATGTCGGGCATCGAGACGCGTTCGGGGTTCAGGAAGCGCTCGAAGAGCAGCTGGTTGCGGATCGGGTCGATGTCGGTGATCCCCAGGCAGTAGCAGACGAGGCTGCCTGCGGCCGAGCCGCGGCCCGGCCCGACCGGGATGTCCATCTCGCGGGCCGCGCGGATGAAGTCCCAGACGATCAGGAAGTAGCCCGCGTAGCCCGTCTCGCGGATCACGCCCAGCTCGTAGGCGAAGCGCGCCTCCAGTTCGGGCGTGATCGCGGGGTAGCGGCGCGCGAGGCCCTCGCGCGCGAGGTGCACCAGGTAGGCGCACTCGTCGGGGAAACCGGGCGGCAGCGGGAAGGCGGGCAGCAGAAGTTGGCCCAGTTCAAGCTTCAGGTCGCACATGTCGGCGACCCTCAGCGTGTTCTCGCAGGCCTCGGGCCAGTCCCGGAAGAGCTGCAGCATCTCCGGTGCGGACTTCAGGTAGATCTGGTCGGTGTCGTAGCGCCAGCGGCCGGGGTCCTCGAACTGGCGGTTGGTGCCGATGCAGAGCAGGAGGTCGTGGGCCTGCGCGTGGTCGCGCTCGAGGTAGTGGCAGTCGTTGGTGCAGATCAACCCGACGCCGGTCTGGCGCGCCACCTCGGGCATCAGGCGGCGGACGCGCGCCTCGTCCTCGATGCCATGGTCCTGGATCTCCAGGAAGTAGTTGTCGGCGCCCAGAATGTCGCGGTATTCGCCCGCGGCGCGCGTCGCGCCCGCGACGTCCCCCTGCCGCAGGTAACGGCTCGGCTCGCCCGACAGGCAGGCGCTCAGCGCGACCAGCCCCTCGCGGTGCGCGTCGAGCAACTGCTTGTCGATGCGCGGCTTGTGGTAGAAGCCGTCGAGGTAGCCGCGCGAGGACAGCTTCATGAGGTTGCGCCAGCCCGTGCGGTCGCGGGCCAGCAGCACGGTGTGGTGGGGCCGGCCGCCGGCCTCGGCGCTGCGGTCGCGATGGTCATGGACGACGTAGGCCTCCATGCCCAGGATCGGCTTGATCCCCGCCTTGCCGCAGGCCAGGTAGAACTCGACGGCGCCGAACAGGTTGCCGTGGTCGGTCAGGGCGACCGCTGGCATGCCGAAGGACGCCGCGCGCTTCGCCAGGGCCTCGGCCTTCATGGCGCCGTCGAGCAGCGAGTAGTCGGAGTGGTTGTGCAGGTGGACGAATGTCGTCGGTGCCATCGGCCTCGGTCCAGGTCGCTCAGTTGCCATGCGCTCGGTTGCCATGCGCTCGGTTGCGATTCTTTCGGGGACGCCTCGCGGTCGAACGCCCACCATAGCAGCACCGCCGGGTCGCGTCTACCGGGCGGCGCCGATGCCGGAGGAAGGCCGCAGATCCAGCAGATAGACGCGTTCGACGGCCAGCCCGGCGCGGTCCTGGGCCGCGACCTCGAGGCGGTGGGGTCCCGCCGGCAGGTCGTCGGGCAGCTCGAGCAGCAGGCGGTCGCGCAGGGGGTCGGGTTCGGGGACGAGCGCCGTGCCGTCCACCGCGACGCTGATCGTCGCGGGGTCGACGCCGCTGCCGCGGTCGTCCAGCGGCAGCGCGAGGATTTCCCAGCGCGGCGGCGTGACCGCAGGGTCGACGGCGGCCGGGCCGGGTCCGACGATCCCTTCGGCGGGTCCGGGACCGAGGTAGGGCGGCGTGCGGTCGGCGAACAGGGCGTAGCGCCCCGGCCCCCCGATCTCGACCGTCCAGAGGTCCCCTCGGCGGCGCGGGTCGCCGACGCGGCCCCAGGTCGCGTCGCCCCGCTGGACATAGAGACCGACCCCGGCCGGCAGCGTATCGGCCAGACTCGCCGCGAGGGGCAGCACCACCGGTTCCCGGCGGCACCAGTCGGGGCTGAACACGTCGAGCGTCCAGCCGAGATGGACCAGGCCCTGGGCCCGCCGGGCGCTGCGCGCCTCCGCCGCCGACAGCCGGCCGGGCACGGCGGCGAAGGGGCCGGCCGCGACGGCGGCTTCGCCCGCCGTGCCGATCGCGCAGAACGGCGTGAGCCGGCTGCCGGGCACGGCCCCGGGCGTCTCCACGGGCGCGGAGCGCCAGCCCACCGCCGACGAGGCGCCGTCGCCCGCGCCGACCACCGCAAGCAGCCAAGTGACGTCGGCCACGTTGCCGGCTCGGTCCTCGACGCGCAGGCGCACGACGTGGTCGCCGGGGGTCAGGACCTCGGGATCGCGCGACCACTCCCCGCCCCGGCGACCGGCGAGGCCGTTGCCGTCGCGGCGCAGCAGCCAGCGCTCGCGGCCCTCCGGCAGCTGGAGCCACTCCAAGCGCATGAAGCTCTGGGTCGTCAGGTCGAAGACGTCGTTGCGCGCCTCGTGGACCAGCGTGTCGTCCAGGGTCACCGTCAGACGCCAGGGCTCCAGACGGTGGCCGGCGAGGTCGGCCGTCTCGTTGACGCGGGCCGTGAAGGCGACGGGACCGTCGACCGTCAACGGCGGCAGCGTCCCGCGCAGCGGCGCGCCCGTCTCGTGCAGGCGCGCCCCGGCCGAGCCGGCGACGCGCACGCCCGGCGCCGCGGGCAAGCAGCGCACGGCCAGGATCGAGGGGGGGATCGTGTCGGGCGGCGCGAAGCCCCAAGCCAGGGGATCCAGGGGCAGGTTGCCGGCGTCGCGCACCTCGAAGTGCAGGTGCGGCCCCAGCGTGCCGCTCTGGCCGGACAGGGCCAGCACCTCGCCGCGCCGCACGCGGTGGCCGTCCGGCGTCAGCGCGAGGTCGGCCTCGCTGGCGCCGCGCCGCCGCAGGTCGGCGCGCACCAATTCGCGCCAGGGGTCGGCGAGGCGCTCGAGGTGGGCGTAGACGTAGGTCCGGCCCGAATCACCGTGCAGGTAGACGACCCAGCCGTAGCCGAAGGGCGCCACGCGCAGCCGACTGATCCAGCCGTCCTCGGCGGCGCGGACCGGCAGCCCGCAAAGGCCGCCGGTCTTGAGGTCGATCCCGGCGTGAAAACGGCCGAGGCGGTGTTCCATGAAGTTCGAGGTCAGGTAACGGGTCGGCAGGTCCAGGGGCCAGGCGGGGCCCGCCTCCGCCCCGGCCTGCGCCCGGGCCGGGCCGGGCGGACGCCGCCGACGGCGCAGAGCGCCGCGGCGAGCGCAGCGGCGAACAGTCGACGGGCCAGGGGACGGGACATCTCCACCTCCGGGTGCGGGCCGGAACGGTAGCAGCGGCCGGCGGCGATGTCCAGCAAACGCCTTTTTCCTGGCCCGTTGGGACCAGCCGTGCTAGATTTCCCAGTTCGTGCCAACCTGACGCACCGCCCCGTTCCGCGAGGCCGGACGTCGGGGCGTGCCGCACACCGTCGTTCCGATACCAGGAGATCCACGATGTTCCAGCTTCTGCGGTCCCGGGCGAAGTTCTTCTACTGGATCATCGCCATCAGCTTCATCCTCTTCACCTTCGTGGTGTGGGGCGCCCAGTGCAACGACACGAACATGGGCGGCGGCTCCGCGCCGCAGGTGCTGGGTAAGATCAACGGCGAGAAGATTTCCGTCAGCGAGTGGGACGATGCGTACCGCGGGTACCTCGCCCAGATGCGCCAGCAGTACGGCGGCGCCGCGCTGACCGCGAACCAGGAAGCCGTCGCCGCGGAGACCGTCTGGCAGTCGATGCTGCGCTTCAAGCTGGCCAACCTGGAAATCGAGGAGCGCGGTCTCGGTCTGAGCGACAAGGCGCTCGAGGACCTGATCTGGAACGACCCCCCGATGGAGCTGCGCGCCCAGTTCACCGACAGCACGGGCGTGTTCAACCAGGCGGCCTACCGGCAGGCCCTGGAGGATCCGAACTTCAACCTGGACGGCCTGCGCAACTACCTGCGCACGGCGATCCCCCAGCAGCGGCTGATGACGGCCCTCGCCGCCGACGCCACCGTCAGCGAGGCGGAGCTGCGCGAGGAATTCACCCGCCAGTCGGGCCGCGCCGTCGCCGAGTACGTCGGCGTCACGCTGAGCGACCTGACGCTGCCCGTCCCGCCCACCGACGCGGAGATCGCGGCCTACTACGCCGCCCATCCCGACGAATTCGAGGAGCCGAAGCGGGTCAACGTCCAGCTCGTGCAACTGCCGATCGCGCCCAGCGAGGCGGACGAGACGGAAGTCCTGACCATGGCCGGCGAGGTGCGCCAGGAGATCCTCTCCGGGGAGATCGATTTCGCCCGCGCGGCCGCGCTCTACTCCGAAGACGAAGGCTCGAAGGCCAACGGCGGCGACCTGGGCAACTTCGACCGCGGCCGCATGGTCCCGGAGTTCGCCAACGCCGCCTTCGCCCTGCCCATCGGCGAGATCAGCGCGCCGGTCAAGACCCAGTTCGGCTACCACCTGATCGAGGTGCTGGCGCACGTGCGCGACGGCGGCGCGACGGACCAGGTCCACGCGCGCCACATCCTGTTCAAGGTCACGCCCGGCGCCGACACCGCCGCCGGTCTCTACGAAAAGGCCGAAGCCTTCCGTCAGAACGCCCTCGACAAGGGATTCTCCGCGGCCGCCACCACGGCCGGCCTGTCCGTGCAGACGCCGCAGCCGTGCCGCGAGGGCCGCGACATCCCCGGCTACCAGAACACCGTGTCGGGCACGCAGTTCGCCTTCTCGTCGAAGCCTGGCGAGGTCAGCCGCGTCCTGGGCGGGGAGGATTCCTACTACGTGGTCGCGAACGTCGGGATCCTGCCGGCCGGGCCCGCGGCGCTGGCGGATGTCCAGCCGCAGATCGTCGTCAAGGTCACCCGCGAGAAGAAGCTGATCCTGGCCGATGCGAAGCTCACGCCGGCCGTGGCCGCCCTGAACGGCGGGCGCACCTTCGCCCAGGTCGCCGCCGAGCACGGACTCACCCACGCCGTGACCGACACCTTCACCGCCTCGGGCAACGTGATCGGGATCGGCTACAACACGGACTTCAACAAGGCGGCTTTCGCCAACCCGATCGGGTCGCTGGTGCCCCGCGTGGACACGAACCGCGGCCTGTACGCCCTGCGCGTGCTGTGGCGCACGGCCTTCGACGAGATGGGCTTCCTGTCACAGCGCCCCACGCTCGAGCAGAACGTGCTCGGGCGCAAGCAGCAGGAAGTCATCGACGCTTGGTACAAGGAACGGCTGGAGAAGGCCAAGATCGAGGACAACCGGTCGGCGCTGCTGAACTGACGCCCGCTCCGGAACCGACCACACGAAGGGCCCCGGTCGCCGCTGCCAGGCGACCGGGGCCCTTCTGCGTGTTCGCGGCAGGAATCAGCCGTCGTCGAAGGGGTTGCGGGGCTTGCCGCGTTCGAATTTCAGCAGCCCCTCGCCCATCCCCTTGAGCTTCTCCTGCTGCTTGCGGTCGTGGTCGCCGTCCGCGAACAGGCGGCTCATCCTTTCGGCCTCTTCGCGCTTGCGCTGTTCGAACTCGGCCAGGGCCTCGCTCATGGCGCTCCCCTGCTCCTGGTCGAGCTGCTCGAGCAGCAGGTGGTCCCTGATCTCCAGGTGGTTCTCGTAGGCGCTGGCCACCAGGTGCAGGATGCCCAGTTCGTGCAGGGCCGACACCTTCAGGCGCAGAGCCTCCGGCGCCCAGCCCAGCAGCTCGGCGGTCTGCTCCGGTGTCGGCGAGCCGCCGTTGAGGTGGGACAGCACGCGGACGGCCGCCACCACCAGATGTCCTTCGTCACGGGTCACATGAGCCACGGCGTCCTCCCGTCCGTTTGTCCGCCGCCATGATGACGCCGCCACCCGCCCCGCGCAACCCTGTCGTCGCCTGCGGCCGGGATCCATCGCCGAACCGGGCTCAATCAACGAGTCGGGCGCGCAGCCGCGCCGCGCGGTGCTCGTCGCCCAGCTCCTGCGCGTGCGCCAGCGCCCGGCGGGGGTCGCGCAGCCGGTGTTCGTAGAGGATCGCCGCCTCGAGGTGGGCCCAGGGCGAGGGGCCGTGCCGCTGCGCGCACTCCGCCAGCAGCGTGCCGACGCGCTCCCAGTCGCGCACCCGCTTGAGGATCCGGACGGCGTCCGCGTAGAAGCGCGGCGGCGCCTCCTGCCGCGCCGCGTCGGGCAGCGCGGCGACGATCCAGGCCGCGGCGGCGGACCGCGCCTCCAGCGGCGCGTCGGCCCGGCGTTCGCAGAGCCGCGCCAGGGACCAGGCGTCCTGCCAGGGCAGCGGCCCGGAAGGTGGTCCGGAGAGCGGCGCGTCCAGCAGGCGGGAACGCACGATGGCCGCATCGAGGATCGCGGCCATGCCCTGCAGGTCCCAGAGGTTGTGCTCGCAGACCTCGCGCAGGGTCCCGGTCTCGCCGTGGCGCACGAAGTTCCACCAGGCGGCCGGGATCAGATGGCCGGGGATGTCGTCCGCACCGCGGTGGGTGCAGCCGGCCTCGTTCTCGACGGTCGCCTGTCGGCAATCCGGCAGCCGGCGGCCCCAGAGGCGGCGCGCGACCGGCAGGAGATCCAGGCCGGCGAGACCGTCCAGCATCCCGCGCCGCCGGCAGAGGATGCCGCGGGTGCGCAGCAGCGGCAGGTCGAAGGTCTGGCCGTTGTAGGTCACCACCACCGCGAAGCGGGCCGCGAGTTCCGCCAGACTCCCGAGCAGCGCATCCTCGGCCGACGGCGAGGTCAGCAGGTACTGCCGGACGCGCAGCCCGTCCCCGTCCCACCAGGCGGTCCCCACGAGGAAGGCCAAGGTGCCCGTGCCGCCGGCCAGTCCGGTGGTCTCGGTGTCCAGCAGCAGGATGCCGTCGGCGGGGACGTCCGCCGGGACCGGCGCGGTCAGGACCCGGGTCAACGGCGCGAGGGAGCGGGGGGACGCGATCCGGACCAGGGCCGAACGCAGGCAGACGGGGCCCGCGGCCGAAGCTACCGTCACAAAACCCATCGCCGCCAGGGCCGCCTCGTCGGGCGGGGTCGGGGCGCGGCCGTCGTCGCGGGGCTTGTTCAGGGGCTCGAAGCGGGCCAGACGACTGCGCAGGTCCACGTCAACCCGCCGGCGACGCCGCGGCCAGCAGGCGGCGGGCGCCCTCGCGCGCGGTGGCGCCCGCATCGGCCGGCACGCCGACGCAGGCCGGGCAGCCGTGACCGCACGTGCAGCGCTCGAGGTGGCGCAGGGCGCCGGCCGTGATCTCGTCCAGCTGCAGGAAGATGCGGCGGGCGTAGCCGACGCCGCCGGGGTAGGCGTCGTAGAGGTAGAGGGTCGGGCGGTCGGTGAACGGCGACTTGACCATCGGCAGGGCGTGGATGTCCGACGGGTCGGCCATGATGAACGCCGGCGCGACGCGCCCGAGCAGGTGGGCCAGCCCTTTCAGGGCGTCGCCCAGGTCCAGGCGGGACGCCGCCAGCCAGGCGTGCGCGTCCGCGGGCAGCTCCCACCAGAAACTCGTGGTGTGCAGTTCCATCTCCGGCAGGTGCACCCGTCCGGCACCCACGTTCTCGTGGGTGCCCAGCTTGATCTTCTTGTAGACCGTGACCTTGCTCACCAGCCCGATCTCCCCGAGCCCCTTACGCCCGTAGGGCGCGTCCAGCGATTCGTCGTCGGTGAGCGTCCGCAGCTCGGTCTTGCGCTGGGCGTCGGTGTAGTAGTCGACCTGGACGGGCTTGACGTAGGCCTTGCGCCGCTCCCAGTCCAGCTTGTCGACGTGGTACTGGCGCCCGCCGTGGATGTAGACGGCCTCGTCGTGGAGCATCTCCTGGGCCCCGAACAGGTCCATCTCGCCGATGACCAGGCCGCGGGGCTGGTCGGTGTCGATGATGACGACGTTCTCGGGCGCGGCGCTGCGCAGGCTGACGTCCTCGGCGGGGTACGTCTCGGCCATCCAGTGGTAACGGGAGGCGTCGCGGTGCAGGACCCCCTGCTCGGCGAGGTAGTCGAGGATCTCGCCGACGTCGCGCCCGCCGAACTGCTCGCCCGCGTCGAAGGGCAGCTCGAAGGCCGCGCACTTGAGGTGACTGACCAGGATCACGAGGTTGTCGGGGTCGACCGCCGCGCTCTCGGGGGCGCGGGCGAAGAACCACTCGGGATTGGCCACGACGTACTGGTCCAGGGGGCTGCTGGTGGCCACCAGCACGGCCACCGAGAGGTTCCGGCTGCGCCCGGCGCGGCCCGCCTGCTGCCAGGTGCTGGCCACCGTACCGGCGTAGCCGCACATGACGCACACGTCGAGCCGGCCGATGTCGATGCCGAGTTCCAGCGCGTTGGTGCTGACGACCGCCCGGACCGTCCCGTCGCGCAGCCCCTGCTCGATGGCGCGCCGCTCGGTGGGCAGGTAGCCGCCGCGGTAGCCGCGCACCTCGCCGCTGCGGATGCCGGTGCGCCGGCCCGCCCGCGCCAGGTAGGTCAGCAGCAGCTCGACGCGCGTGCGGGAGCGCGCGAACACGATCATCTGGGCGTCGGCGGCCAGGAAGCGCTCGGCCAGCGCGCGGGTCTCCTTGACCGCCGAGCGGCGGATCCCCAGTTCGCGGTTGACCACCGGCGGGTTGTAGAAGATGACGTGCTTCTCCCCCTGCGGCGCGCCGTTGTCGTCGATGACGCGCACCGGGCCGCCGGCCAGCTGGGCCGCCAGTTCGCCGGGGTTGGCGATCGTCGCCGAGCAGCCGATGAACAGCGGGTCGGCGCCGTAGAAACGGGCGATGCGCCGCAGCCGGCGCAGCACGTTCGCCACGTGGCTGCCGAACACGCCGCGGTAGTGGTGGACCTCGTCCACGACCACGTAGCGCAGGTTCTCGAAGAGCTTGACCCACAGGGTGTGGTGCGGCAGGACGCCCTGGTGCAGCATGTCCGGGTTGGTGATCACGATGTGGCCGCTGCTGCGGATCGCCCGGCGCGCCGTCTCGGGTGTGTCGCCGTCGAAGGTGTAGGTCTTGATGTCCGCGCCGAGGTCCGTGATCACGCCGTGGACCTCGTGCATCTGGTCCTGGCTGAGCGCCTTGGTCGGGAACAGGTAGAGGGCCCGGGCCTGCGGGTCGCGCAGGATCGTGTCCAGCACCGGCAGGTTGTAGCACATCGTCTTGCCGGAGGCCGTGGGCGTGACCACGACGAAGGGCTCGCCGGCGGCGGCGGCCCGGACGGCTTCGGCCTGGTGGGTGTAGAGTTCGGAGATCCCGCGCTCCCGCAGCGTGGAGACCAGCCGCGGGTGCAGGCTGTCGGGGAAGTCGGCGGTGCGCGCTTCCCGCGGCGGCAGCACTTCCCACCGGGTGACGTTGTCCAGGAAGGTCGCGTCGGCGCGGAGCCGGTCGAGCAGCTGCGCCAGGTTCACGGCGTCCGCCGATCCGCGCCGCCTGCCGGTTGCCTCATCACGACGGTTGCCTCCGGAGCGCGGGCGACGGCCGGTCAGCTGTCCTTGGGCGGCGAACCGGCGTCGCCGGTGTCGGCGCGCGGTGGGTCGCTGCGGGCGGTGTCGGTGCGGGCGACGTCGATCTCGCGCTTGACCTCGTCCTTGGCGTCCTGGGTCGCGCGGCGGAACTTCTTGACGGAGGAACCGAGCGCCTCGGCGATCTCGGGCAGGCGTTTCGGCCCGAAGACCATCAGGACGACGAACGCGATGATCAGCAGCTCGCCCCAGCCGACGCCGCCGAAGACGGCGAGAAACGGTGCCATGTCCCACCCTCCGATCGGTCAGCGGTACCAGCGCAGGATCTGCGAGGCCACGAACACGCCGACCAGGCTCATGAAGTTGAAGTGCAGCTTGAAGCCGAAGGCGATCTCCAGGATCACCAGGTCCCACTGGTTCAGCTCGGGTCCGAAATCGACCGAGCGCACGAACAACTGGTGGGCCACCGAGCCCTCTTCCAGGAACAGGCCGATGATCTCGCTGAAGATGGCGCCGATCAAGATACCCAGGAACAGGGTGAGCAGCACCGTTCCCATGGACTTCCGCATCCGCACCCTCCCCTGACCCTGACGAATCCCCGCTGCGTGCGGTGCAATATACCCCGTCCACCCCGTGAAACCAACGGGAATCGCGCCGCGGCGCCCCGACTAGAGCCCCGAGCCGCGCAGGGCTTCGGCCAGGGCGGGCCGCAGCTGGGCGTAGGTCTGGTCGAGGGTTTCGGGGATCACCCGCGCGTCGCCGATGACGGTCATGAAGTTGGTGTCCGCCCGCCAGCGCGGCAGCAGGTGGACGTGGAAGTGCCCGGGGATGCCCGCGCCCGCCGCTGCGCCGCCGTTGTAGCCGGCGTTGACGCCGTGGGGCTGGTAGACCTCGCGCACCGCCCGTTCCGCGGCCGCGAGCAGGCGCGCCAGGTCGGTCACCGCCTCCGGGGCGCAGTCCGGCAACCCGCCGACGTGCTCGTTGCACACCAGCAGCAGGTGCCCGCCGTTGTAGGGGTAACGGTTGAGGATCGCGAACCAGTGCCGCGAGCGGTGCAGGATGTACTCCTGCTCGTCGCGACCGCCCTGGCAGGCGCAGAACACGCACTCCGACTCCCGGTGGTCGCCCTGCTTGACGTAGTCGAGGCGCCAGGGTGTGAACAGGCGGTCCATCGGTGCTCCCTCCGCTCAGCCGCGGCGGCGCAGCAGCGTCTCGGCCGCGGCCAGCTCGTCGACCGTGTTGATGCCGACCACCTCGTCGGGATCGTCCATGGCCACGGCCTGCACCGCGCGCCCGTCCGCCACCAGGTGGGCGATCGTGTCGGTGAGGTAGTACTCGGACTGGTCGTTGTCCGCCCGCAGCTTCGCGAGCGCCGCGAACAGATCCGGGGTCCGGAAGCAGAAGACGCCGGTGTTGTACTCCCCGATCGCCAGCTCGCCCGGCGTCGCGTCGCGGGCCTCCACGATGCGCAGCAGCCGCCCGGCGGGGTCCTTGACGATGCGGCCGTAGGCGCCGGCGTCCGCGACCACGCAGGTCAGCACCGAGGCGCTCGCCTGCGCGTCGACCGTCGCGGCGACCAGGCGCCGCAGGGTGGCGGGCCGCAGCAGAGGGACGTCGCCGGCCAGGACCAGGGTCCAGCCGTCGCCGGCGAGGCCGGGCACGGCGACCTGCACGGCGTGCCCCGTGCCGAGCTGCGGATCCTGCAGGGCGAAGCTCACGTCGGGCGCCCGGCAGGACTCCTCCACCAGTTCCGCCGCGTGGCCCACGACGACCACGGTGTGGGGCACGCCCGCGGCGCGCACCGCGCCCAGCACGTGGTCGAGCAGGGTGCGCCCGCCGATGCGGTGCAGCACCTTCGGCAGTTCGGATTTCATGCGGGTGCCCTTGCCGGCCGCCAGGACGACGGCCTGCAGGACGGGCGGGGTGTCGGTCACGGTTGTCCTCCTTCGAGCAGGGACGCCGCGCGCACCTCGTGCGGCCCGACGTCCAGGACCAGGTTGTCGATGAGCCGCGCCGGGCCGACCCGGGCGGCGATCGCGAGCAGCAGCCGCCCGTCGGCCCGCTCCGGGCGCGTCAGGTCGGGCACGCGCCGGACCTCGGCGTACTCCACGACGTCGGCCTCGGCGAGGTGCAGGGCCAGCATTTCCTCGAGCGCGTCGACGGCCCGCTCGCCGGCCTCCAGTTCGCGCCGTGCGGCCCGCAGGGCGCGCGACAGGCAAGCCGCGCGCCGGCGGTCGTCGCCTTCCAGGTAGCGGTTGCGCGACGACATGGCCAAGCCGTCGGTTTCGCGCAGGGTGGGCGCGTCGACGAGCCGCACCGGCACCGCGAGGTCGCGCACGACCTCGTCCAGCACCAGGCACTGCTGGGCGTCCTTGCGGCCGAACACCGCCACGGCGGGGCCCACCAGGTTCAGCAGCTTGACGACCACCGTCGCGACGCCGCAGAAGTGGCCGGGCCGGCGCGCGCCGCACAGGGCGTCCGCCCGGGGACCGGGCTCGACGGCCGCTCCGTCCGGGCCCGGGTACATCTCCGACACCGCGGGCGCGAAGACGGCGGCGGGATCCAGCGGGCGCAACAGTTCCAGGTCGTGTTCGAGGTCGCGGGGGTAGCGGGCGAAGTCCTCGCCCGGCGCGAATTGGGTCGGGTTGACGAAGATCGAGACGACGACCGGGCCGATCGCCGCCGCCCGCTCCACCAGGGACAGATGACCCGCGTGCAGGGCGCCCATGGTGGGCACCAGCACCAGCCGGCCGGTGGACCTCAGGGGTGCGAGTCGCGCGAGGTCGGCCCGGGTGTGCAGCAGTTCCACGCCCTCAATCCTCCCCGGCGCGGCGGGCCGGGTCCGGGCTCTCGTCCGGCGCGTCATGGAAGCAGTGTTCGGGTGCCGGGAAAACTCCGTCGCGCACCTCGGCGGCGAAACGGCGGACGGCGGCCGCGGCTTCGTCGCCCAGATCGGCGTAGCGCTTGACGAAGCGCGGACGGCGGCCGCGGTAGAGGCCCAGCAGGTCGTGGAAGACCAGGATCTGGCCGTCGCAACCAGGGCCGGCGCCGATGCCGATGGTCGGGATCCCCACGTGCGCGGTCACGCGCGCGGCCAGTTCCGCGGGGATGCACTCCAGCACCATGGCGAAGCAGCCGGCCTGCTCCAGGAACGCGGCTTCGTCCAGCAGACGGGCGGCGGCGTCCTTCCCGCGTCCCTGCACCTTGAAGCCGCCGAAGCGGTGCACGGACTGCGGCGTGAGGCCGAGGTGGCCCATGACCGGGATTTCCGCCGCCAGCAGGGCCTCGAGCATCGCGCCGCGCTGGCGACCGCCCTCGACCTTGACCGCCGTCGCGCCGCCGTCCTTCACCAGGCGGATCGCGTGGCGGACCGTGTCGTCGGGCGAGACGTGGAAGCTGCCGTAGGGCATGTCGGCGATCACCGGCACGCCGGGGCGCGCGCGGACGACCGCCGCGGTGTGGTGCACCATGTCGTCGATGGTTACCGGCAGGGTGGTCTCGTGGCCCAGCACGACCATGCCCAGCGAGTCGCCCACCAGCACCGCGTCGACGCCGGCCTCGCGGGCGATCTGCGCCGAGGCGAGGTCGTAGGCCGTCACCATCACGATCCGCTCGCCCGCGCGCTTGCGGGCGGCGAAGACCTCGAGGTTCGGCTGCGGCTCCATGGCGTCTCCCGGGGTGGCGAGGCCGGTCAGGCGGGCGCGAAGAATCGGGTTCCCTGGAACGTCTCGCGCAGCTGGTCGTACAGGCGCTCGAAATCCCGGGGCACGTTCACGTAGTCGAAGTCGTTCGTGTTGACCACCAGCAGCGGCGTCTGCCGGTAGTGGTGGAAATAATAGCTGTAGGCGCCGTTGAGCGCCTCGATGTAGTCGCGGTTCATGTCGCGCTCGAAGCTGCGCCCGCGCTGCGCGATGCGCTCCATGAGCACGTCGGTCGAGGCCTGCAGGTAGATCACCAGGTCCGGCTGCAGGATGCGCTGCTCGAGGATCGTGGCCAGCTGGTCGTAGAGTACGAGTTCGTCGTCGCGCAGGTTCAGGTTGGCGAAGATGCGGTCCTTCGCGAACAGGTAGTCCGAGACCACCTTCTGGGCGAAGAGGTCCCCCTGCACCAGGCCCTGCTGCTGGCGGTAGCGGCTGAGCAGGAAGAAGAGCTGGGTCTGGAAGGCCAGGGCCGAACGGTCCTGGTAGAACTTCACCAGGAAGGGGTTCTCCTCCACGACCTCCAGGTTCACCTGGGCGCCGAGGCGACCCGCCAGGCGCTTGGTCAGGCTGGTCTTGCCGGCCCCGATCACGCCCTCCACGACGATGTAACGCCAGGGCAGCGTCGCCGCCGCCGCGCCTCCGTGCTCAGCCATCGCTCCCGTCCCAGGCCAGGGTTCCGCCGGGCAGGGGGCCAACCGGGGGCCCGCCCGCGGCGCGGATGATTGCACGAACGGCACCCACTGTCAGCCCCGAATCCGGCAGGATCCGACCGGGGTCCAGCTCCGCGAGCGGTTCCAGCACGAAGGCCCGCACGTGCAGGCGCGGGTGGGGGATCACCAGGTCCGGCTCGACCGAGATCAGGTCGCCGTACAGCAGGATGTCCAGATCGAGGCGTCGCGGCTGCAGGTGGGTGTCGGGCGGGCGGCCGCAGTCCCGTTCGATCCGCTGCAGCGCCGCCAGCAGTTCGCGCGGCGGCAGGGCCGTCGCGAAGCGGGCGCAGGCGTTCAGGTAGGGGGGCTGCGGATCGCCGGGACCGACGTAGGCGGTCTCCCAGATGCCGCTGCGGTCCAGGGGACGCACGCCGGGCAGTGCGGAGACGGCGTCCCAGCCCCGGCGCAGCCAGGTCAACCGGTCGCCCAGGTTGCTGCCCAGGCCCAGCGTCACCGTCGTCTCGTCGGGCCGAGGCCCCGACGATCCGGGGCCGGCCTTCATTGGATGGACTCCCCGTGACCGTGCCGGTGCAGGGGTTTGCGGGCCTTGCGGGACAGCAGGTCCTCGCGGGTGCGGTCGATGGTCACCGAGACGCTGCCCAGGAAGTTCTTGATGGGCGGGTTCGGCTTGTGGACCGTGACGGTCGCCGCGTCCAGGGCGAACTCGGTCAGCAGCATGTCGCAGATGCGGCCGGCCAGGGCCTCCAGCAGCTGGAACGACTCCCCCGCCGTCAGCTCGATGATGCGCTGGTGGACCAGGGTGTAGTCCAGGGCGTCCTGCATGGAGTCGCTGATCGCGGCGCCCTGCACGTCGGTCCACAATTCCACGTCGATGACGAAGCGCTGGCCGAGTTCGCGCTCGGCCGGGTGAGCCCCGTGGTAGGCGTACACGTCGATGCCCGTCAGTCGGATGCAGTCCATCAGAGCCTCCTGAATCGTTCCGCGGCCTCGGCCAGCCGCTCGTCCGGAGCCGTCAGGGACAGCCGGAACCAGCCTTCGCCCCCGGCGCCGAAGCCCGTGCCGGGAGTCACCACGACCGCCTCGCGCTCCAGCACGCGCCGGCAGAAGCCGCCGCTGTCCTCGCCGGCGGGCACGCGCGCCCACACGTAGAAGGTCGCCTCGGTCGCGAACACCTCGAACCCGGCGTCGCGCAGCGCGGCGGTCATCCGCCGGCGGCGCGGCGGGTAGACCGCCATGACCCCGCGCAGCAGGTCCTCGCCCGTCGGGCTGAGCGCCTGCGCGGCCACGTCCTGGACCGCCGAGAACACCCCGCTGTCGATGTTCTGCTTGACCTTGTCCAGGGCGGCGATCACCTCGGGATGACCCGCCGCGAAACCGATGCGCCAGCCCGTCATGTTGAACATCTTCGAGAGGCTGTGGAATTCCACGACACGCTCGCGCGAGGGGTCCGTCTCTCCCAGCAGCGACGCCGGACGACCGCCTTCGGGCACGACCTCGAGGTAGGCGGCGTCGCTGGCCACCACGACGTCCGCGCCGCGCAGGGCGGCGACGACGTCGGCGTAGAAACCGGGCGCGGCGGTCGCGCCGGTGGGGTTGTTCGGATAATTCAGGTACAGCAGGCGCGTGCGCTCGCCGGCGGCGGCGGCCAGCGCCGCGGGATCGGGCAGGAAGCCGCGCTCGGCGGTCAGCGGGAAGGCGCGCGGCACGCCCCCGGCCAGCAGCGTGGCCGAAGCGTACACCGGGTAGCCGATATCCGGCACCAGGACCTCGTCCCCCTCTTCCAGCAGCGACAGCGGCAGGTGGGCGAGACCTTCCTTGCTGCCGATCAGGGCCAGGACCTGGGTGTCGGGATCGACCACCACGCCGTGGCGCCGCCGCAGCCACTCCGCCGCGGCCCGCCGCAGCGCCGGCGAGCCGCGATTCGCCGGGTAGCGGTGGTGTTCCGGGCGGCGGATCGCGGCGGCCATCGCGTCGAGCAGCGGTGCGGGCGTCGGTCGGTCCGGATCGCCGATGCCCAGGTCGATGACGTCGCGTCCGGCCGCCATCGCCGCGCGTTTCGCGCGGTCGATCTCGGTGAAGAGGTAGGGCGCGAGGCGCTGCAGTCGGGACATGGCGCTCCAGTCGGGCGATCGCGGCACGGTCAGGGACGGGGCGGCCGGCTGCCGGCGCTCGCGAACACCTGGCCCCGGATGGGCGACGTGCGACGGGGGACGTGGTGCGTGGGTCGAGGGTCGTGAATCGCCGGGCGTTGATCGCTGGTTCGCTCCGCCAGGATCTCCGGCGAGCGTGGGAACATAGGACAACCGCCGGAACGTGTCAACGTGCCCCGGCGCACGGCGAATCGTCGTCGGGGCCGGGTGGGACGTCGAAGTCCCGCGCCACGCCCGCATCCGTCACCGGCAGGCGGATCACCGCGATCCCCGCCGCGTCGATGAGGTCGCGCATGGGACCGTCGCAGGCCGCGGGATCGCCGTCCAGCCACGCCGCGAGGGGCGCCACGACCGGGTGGCCGCGCCGTTCCCCGACGACGGGCACGATCACCGCGTCGGGCCGCCGCGCCGAGGCTGCGGCCAGCAATTCGCACGTCGCCGCGGCGACCAGGGGCACATCGACGGGGTGCAACCAGAGGTGCGTGGCGCGGCCGGCGAGCCGGGCGGCCGCCACCAGGACCGAGGCTGCGGTGTCGCCGCCGGGCGGGTGGAGCGCCCAGACCGGGCGCAGGCGCCGGGGCAGCAGCGGGGCGTAGAGCGCGGCCAGCGCCGGCGTGGTCACGATGCAGAGCGCCCTGCCCGCCGCGTCGTGCAGCTCGGCCACCCGGCGCAGCAGGGGGCGCGGGTCGTCCCGCAGCACGACACATCCCTTCGGGGCGCCCATGCGCCGCGAGTCGCCGCGGGCCAGGATCACGGCCCAGTCGCGCCGTTCGCTCCCGCTCATGCGCCCGTCTTCCCCGGTTGGTGGTCCGGGCTCCCCGCCGTCAACGGTCCAGCGGTGCGGTAGGCCGCGCGCAGGCGCGGCTCGGGACCGCGCACCTCGCCCAGGACGAACAGCGGCACGCCGCGCGCCTCCATCAGCCGGTCGAGTGCGGCGAACAGGCCGAGGCTGTCGAGGCAGTCGTCGAGGCGCAGCAGGGCAGGTGCCGCGGGCGTGCCCGCGGCCGGGCGCGCGAGCAGCCCGTCCGGCCCGCAGAGCTCGTCCAACATTGCGTCCCAGCCGCGTGCCGCCGCGTCGGACAGGGACACGACCGGCACGGCCAGCGACGTCCGCGCGGGGAAGACCGCGCCGGCCGTCACGTCCACCGCGAGCACGACGTGATCAGGATGCTGCGCGGCCAGGGCGTCGACCTCGTCGGGGGCGAGCCCGTCGGGTCCCAGCGTGCAGGACAGAATGGCGGCGCCGTCGGCGGTGAGGGCTGCGGCGGCGGCGTCGCGCAGGCGCGGCGCGTCTTCGTGCCCGTACCACACCACGACGTGGCCACCGTCGCGGGGCAGGAAGGCGTGCCAGGGCACCAGGAATGCGAAGTTCATGCCGGTCGCTCCCCGGCGCGGCCGCCCCGCGGCGAGGCCGTCAATCCCGAGTACCAATCCGCCAGCGCGGCAACCATCCGGTCGCGGTGGAAACAGGCGTCGACCCGGCGGCGTCCGGCCTCACCCATGCGCGCGGCCGACGCGGGATCGGCCAGCAACCCCGACAGCGCGGCGGCGAGCGCCGCCACGTCGCCCGGCGGTACCAGCAGACCCGTCTCGCCGTGCACGGTGACCTCGGCGACGCCGGTGGGCAACTGCGTGGCGACCACGGGCAGGCCGGCGGCCATCGCCTCCAGTTGGACCAGGCCGAAGGTCTCGGCCCGCAGCAGGCTCGGTAGCACGAGCGCCGCGGCGCCGGACATCACCGAGCGCAGCGCCGCGTCGTCCAACTCGCCGTGAAGCCGGACCCGGCCCGCGAGATCGGGTTGCGCCGCCCGGCGCGCCAGCCGGGCTCGCAGGGGGCCGTCACCCACGACTTCCAGTTCCGCGCCGGGGATCCGCGCGACGGCCTCGAGCAGGACTTCCAGACCCTTGTAGTAGACCAGCCGGCCTACGAAGAGCAGGGGGCCGCGCCCCGGGCGGGTCGTCAGACGCCACGGTCCGGGATCGATGCCGAAGGGGATGACGGCCGTGCGCCCCGCGTGCGGGGCCAGCAGCGGCGACTGATCCCGCAGGCTCGCCGTCGACACCGCGACGCCGTCGCAGCGCGCCAGCAGGCGGCGCACGAGCGGCTGCAGCAGCACCTTGCCCAGCCGCTGGCGCGTGATGTCGGCGTGGTACCAGACGGTCAGCCGGCCGTCCGCACCCAACTCGCGCGTGAGGGCCAGCATCGCCGCCGCGGCCAGCGGGTTGGGCCAGTGGAGGGTGATGACGTCGGGGCGTCGCCGCAACAGACGCCGCAGCTCGATCGCCAGGGTGGGCATGAGGGGTTGCGAGGCGAGCGTCGCGGCAACGCCGCAACGCACCAGTTCGCCGCCGCCAGCAGGCGACGACCAAGTTGTGCGGCGCGTCGCGCGCTCCGCGCCCGCGACCAGCACATCGACCTCGTCGCCCCGGGCGAGCAGGCCGGCGGTGATCGCGGCCAGGACCGTCTCCATCCCGCCCTTGGCGGGCGGGTAGTACTTGCCGATCTGGAGGATGCGCATGGTCCACCCACAGTAGCCGATGGCAGCGGGCCGTCCAGCGGCAAGTGCCGCGCCGGCGCGCAGCCGCCGCCTGGAAAGCGGAAGGCGGCCCCCCGGAGGAAGCCGCCCTCGCATCGTGCGGAACGAAGGGGACTACATCATGTCCATCCCGCCCATGCCGCCCATGCCGCCGCCGCCGCCCGGCATCGACTTGTCCTTCTCGGGCTCGTCGACGACGCAGGCCTCGGTGGTCAGCAGCAGCGCCGCGATCGAGGCGGCGTTCTGCAGAGCCGAGCGGGTCACCTTGACCGGGTCGATGATGCCGGCCTCGAACATGTCCTCGTAGATCATCTTGGCCGCGTTGAAGCCGATGGTCGACTTCTTCTCGGCGCGCAGGTGCGCGACGACCAGCGAGCCCTCGACCCCGGCGTTCTCGGCGATCATGCGCACCGGCTCCTCGACCGCCCGGGCCACGATGTCGCGGCCGACGGCGGCCTCGCCCTCGAGCTTCAGGTCGGTGATGGCCTTGGCCGCGCGCAGCAGCGCCACGCCGCCGCCGGCGACGATGCCCTCCTCGACCGCCGCGCGGGTGGCCGACAGGGCGTCCTCGACGCGGTGCTTCTTCTCCTTCATCTCGGACTCGGTCATCGCGCCCACGCGGATGACCGCGACGCCGCCGGCCAGCTTGGCCAACCGCTCCTGCAGCTTCTCACGGTCGTAGTCGCTGGTCGTGTCCTCGATCTGGGCGCGGATCTGCTGGATGCGGGCCTTGACGTCGGCCGACTTGCCCTTGCCGCCCACGATCGTGGTGTTGTCCTTGTCGATGGTGACCTTCGAGCAACGGCCCAGGTCGGCGGTCGTGGTGTTCTCCAGCTTCAGGCCGGCGTCTTCGCACATGACGCGGCCGCCGGTCAGCACGGCCAGGTCTTCGAGCATGGCCTTGCGGCGGTCGCCGAAGCCGGGCGCCTTGACCGCGGCGACCTGCAGGGTCCCGCGCAGCTTGTTGACGACCAGCGTGGCCAGGGCCTCGCCGTCGATGTCCTCGGAGACGATCAGCAGCGGGCGGCCCATCTGCGCGACCTTCTCGAGGATCGGCAGGATGTCCTTCATCGTGCTGATCTTCTTGTCGTGGACGAGGACCACCGGTTCGTCCAGCTCGACCTTCATCGTCTCGGGGTTGGTGATGAAGTAGGGGCTGAGGTAGCCGCGGTCGAACTGCATGCCCTCGACGACGTCCAGCTCCATCTCGGTGCCCTTGGCGTCCTCGACGGTGATCACGCCGTCCTTGCCGACCTTCTCCATCGCCTCGGCGATGATCTTGCCGATCGACTCGTCGTTGTTCGCCGAGATCGAGGCGACCGAGGCGATCGTCGCGCTGTCGCGCACGACCTTCGACTGCTTCTTCAGCGATTCGACGGCGGCGTTGGTGGCGGCCTCGATGCCCTTTTTCATGAACATCGGGTTGGCGCCGGCGGCCAGGTTCTTGAAGCCCTCGCGGATGATGACCTGGGCCAGCAGGGTCGCGGTCGTGGTGCCGTCGCCGGCGACGTCGTTGGTCTTGCTGGCGACTTCCTTCAGCATCTGGGCGCCCATGTTCTCGAAGGGATCGGACAGCTCGATCTCCTTGGCGATGGTCACGCCGTCGTTGGTGACGATGGGCGAGCCGTATTTCTTGTCCAGGATCACGTTGCGGCCGCGGGGGCCGAGGGTGATCTTCACGGTGTTGGCGAGCTGATCGACGCCCCTCTTCAGCTTGTCGCGCGCATCGGCGTCGAACTTGATCATCTTGGCCATGTCGATGTCTCCTTTGCGGTCTTCCGTATGCCTAGAGGATGGCGAGGATGTCGCCCTCGCGCAGGATCAGGTAGTCGTGGTTGCCGACGGTGACCTCGGTGCCCGAGTACTTGCCGTACAGCACGACGTCGCCCTTCTTGACCTCGGGAGCGACGCGCTTGCCGTCCTCGGCCACGCGGCCGGGACCCACCGCCACGACCTTGCCCTGCTGGGGCTTTTCCTTGGCCGTGTCGGGAATGATGATGCCGCCCTTCATCGTCTCGGCCGCCATCGGCTCGACGATGACTCGATCCGCAAGGGGCTTGATGCTGAGAGCCATCTTCTCCGCCTCCTTCTGCCTGTGGGGAACAAGGCCGACCGTTAGCACTCTCGGCCTAGGATTGCCAAGTCGGGAATATAGCACGACAACCGACCCCTGCAAGGCGGATATCCTGCATCTGCCAATTCCTGCGCCAAGTAAATGCCATTATGTCATGCCTCTGCCGGAACCGCCCATCCGTTTGGCCGAACACCGTGGTCCGGGTACCGGATAAAGGCGGGAGCGCACGGGTTTGGGAGGGCCTTGATCACGCCGGGCTGAAACCGCGCTTGCACTCGGCGCACGGTTCGTTACCCTGATCGCGTCCGCACACCGAAGCTGACGGGAGATCGCATGCTCGACCGGATCCGACTGCGCGACCTGTTGCCGCCCGCCGCCCTGGGCGACCCTTTCGGCCTCGCCGCCTCGGGCGACGAGTTGCTGCAAGCCGACCCCGCCCGCGCCCTCGGCGCGGCGCACGACGTCGCCGCCCGGCTCAACGAGTCCCGGCGCGACGCCGGCGGGCCGTGGGTCCACGCCGGCCAGATCCAGGCCCTGGTGCTGCTCACGGCCGCCGCGGCGGTCCTGCTGCGCCGCTTCGCCGCGACCCGGGATCCCGACCTGTGGCGGGCCGCCAGGCGCTGGCTCGAGGACGATCTGGGCCGGGAAACCGTGGCCGCGCTGCAGCAGGCGCTGGCCTTCCGCCAGACGACCGCCGGTGTGGACGGCGCCACCGTGCGCGCCGACGCCGACGCCGATGCCAACACCGACGCCGCCTGGCTGCTGCCGCTGCTGCTGCTGGGCCTCGCCGGCGAGAACCGCGCCCTGGACCCGGTCCGCGCCCTGATCGACGACACCCCGCTGCGCACCCGCCGGGGCTACGCGCAGGCCTGGCCGAGCCTGTTGGCCTACCTCGGCCGCCTGCCGGCCTTCGATGCGCACGTCGGCAGCCTGGCCGAGTTGCTCGTGCTGCCGCAACGCCTCGCGCCGGACGACCTGCTGGCCCAACTGCTGCGCGCCCACGAGGCCTGGTCGCCGTGGCTGGGCGAGGAGGGGCCGCCGCTGCTGCTCGCCGCGGGCGTGCTGCACGAGGAGCGCCGCGCCCGCTTCGAGGGTGCCGGCTCCGCGCCCGAGATCAGCTTCGCCGAGACGGTGGCCCCGGCCGACGGCGCCGCGCCCTCCCCCCGGCTCGAGGAGCACGAGGCCGTCCGCTACAGCCACGACCGCGCATGGATGCCGAGCCTGGTCCTGCTCGCCAAGAACACGCACGTGTGGCTCCACCAGCTGGCGAACCGCTACGGCCGGCCCGTCGTGCGCCTCGACCAGGTGCCCGACGAGGAACTGGACGAGATCGCCGCGCGCGGCGTCACCGGCCTCTGGTTGATCGGCATCTGGCAGCGCAGCCGGGCTTCGCGGACGATCAAGCAGCGTCGCGGCAATCCCGAAGCGCTCGCGAGCGCCTACGCGCTGGACGACTACCGCGTGGCCGACGACCTCGGCGGCGAGGAGGCGCTGGCCGACCTCCGGCAACGCGCCGGCGTCCGCGGCGTGCGGCTCGCCGGCGACATGGTGCCCAACCACACCGGCCTCGACGGGCGCTGGGTGATCGAGAGGCCCGACCTGTTCCTGGGCCTCGACCACTCGCCGTTCCCCGCCTACTCCTTCACCGGCGAGGACCTCTCGCCCGACCCGCGCGCGGCCATCCACCTGGAGGACCACTACGCCGACCACAGCGACGCCGCGATCGTCTTCCGCCGGACCGACCGCGCGACCGGCCGCGCCCGCTACATCTACCACGGCAACGACGGCACCAGCATGCCGTGGAACGACACCGCGCAGATCGACTACCTGAACCCCGCGGCCCGCGAGGCCGTGATCCAGGAAGTGCTGGCCGTGGCACGGCGCTTCCCCGTGATCCGCTTCGACGCCGCCATGGTCCTGGCCCGCCGCCACGTGCGCCGGCTCTGGTACCCCTCGCCGGGCGAGGGCAGCGACATCCCCGGCCGCGCGGCGCACGCCCTGCCGCAGGCGGCGTTCGACGCGGCCATGCCGCGGGAATTCTGGCGCGAGGTCGTGGACCGCGTGGCGCAGGAGGCGCCCGACACGCTGCTGCTGGCCGAGGCCTTCTGGCTGATGGAGGGCTACTTCGTGCGCACGCTGGGCATGCACCGCGTCTACAACAGCGCCTTCATGCACATGCTGCGCGATCGCGACAACGCCAAGTACCGCCGTTCGCTCAAGAACGTCCTGGCCTACGACCCGGCCATCCTGCAGCGCTTCGTCAATTTCATGAGCAACCCCGACGAGGCCACCGCCGAGAGCCAGTTCGGCAAGGGCGAGCACTACTTCGGCGTGTGCGCGCTCATGGCGACGCTGCCGGGGCTGCCCTTGATCGCCCACGGGCAGTTCGAGGGCTTCACCGAGAAGTACGGCATGGAGTACGCGCGGGCCTACCGCGACGAGACGCCCGACGAGGGCTTCCTGGAGCATCAGGCGACGATGATCTTCCCGCTGCTACGCGAGCGCGCGCTGTTCGCGGGCGCCGAGCTGTTCCGTCTCTTCGACCTGATCGACGACGACGGTGACGCCCAGGAGGACGTCTTCGCCCACGTGAACGGATTCGGCGCGCGCCGCTGCCTCGTGCTGTTCAACAACGGGCCGGCGACGCTCACCGGCACCCTGGTGCGTTCGGCGCCCTGCCGCAACGCCCACGGCGACCTGCGGACCGGCACCCTGGCCGAAGCGCTGGCGCTGCCCGCCGCCGGATCGGGCGTGCTGCGCCTGAGCGACCCGCGCACCGGCTTCACGCAGGAAATCCCGCTCGACGCCGTGCGCGAACGGGGCCTGCGGGTCACCCTCGCCCCCTTCGAGTGCCGGGTCCTGCTCGACCCGGTTGTCGCGGGGGCGGGCTGATCGTCAGCGGGTGCACGATCGTCAGCGGGTGCACTGGGCCACGAAGCCGGCGATCCGCTTCACCACGCCCTTGGCGCACTCCGGCGCCGGCGTCCCACCCGCAGCCGGCACCTCCTGCAGGCAATGGTTCAACCCGGCCGCCACCGTGCAGGCCACCTTCAGGTGGCCCTGCTCGTTGAGCCAGGTCTTCAGCGCCGACGCTTCCGTGGACGGGACCACGTCGTCGCGATCACCGTGCAGCAGCATCACCGGCAGGCCCGCCGCCAGCAGGGGCGGGCGCGGGTCGCGGGCGAGGAACGAGGCGAGCCAGGGGGCGTCCGCCGGACGCGGCTGCGCGGCGTGGAGTTCCGCGCCGGGCGAGGTCACCGCCCCCACGAGGATCAACCCTTTCAGGGGGCCTCCGGCCTGCGCGCAGAGGGCGGCCGCCTCCCCCGCCAGCAGGCCTCCCTCGCCGTGGGTCAGCAGCAGGATCTTCGCGGGATCCACCCCGGCGGCCGCGCCCAGCGCGGCGGCGGCGGCGGCCGCGTCGCGGGCCATCGCTTCGAGCGCCAGCACGCCGTCGGCGGGCGGGCGCGGCTCGTAACGCAGCGTGGCGATGCCGGAGGCGGCGAGTTCCGCCGCCAGGTGCGCGTAGAATTTGAAATCGCCGGACGCGGCGTCGCGGCCCGACTGCGCCGGACCGGCGACGAGCACCACCCCGGCGACGGGTCCGGCCCCCGGCGCCTTGGCACCCGGCGCCTTGGCGGCCGCGTCCTTGCCCGGCGGCGGCATCGTCAGGGTGGCGGCGAGCGCGAGGCCGTCGCTGACGACCGTCGTCTCGGCGCCGCCGGGACCGGCGACGGCGCCGGCCCCCGGCGTGCCGCCCGTGGCCATGACCCGCCCCTGGGGCGTCTCGACGCCGAAGAAACTGCCGTCCGGGTGCTGGTGGATCTTCATCACGACCGGTTGTTTCAGATCCTTGTGCGTGATCGTCAGCTCGAAACTGCGCACGGGCACCTCGACCCCCTTCTGCGCGATCGTCCCGTTCCCCAGCCCCCGCACGGCCAAATCCAGCTTTTGATACCCGTTGGTGGCCGCGAAGGTCGCCGTGTACGTAGCGGCGTCCCGGGACGAGAGCAGGTCGCTAAGAGCCATCAGCGCCGGCGCCGCCCCCTGCGGCAGGTAGACGGTCTGTGCGGCCAGCTTCTCGGCCGGCACGGGCATCTTCATGCCGTTCACCGTGGCCGACACCTCGGGCTTCCCGTCCGGCACGTGGACGCTCACGATCTCGAGTTCCTGCTCGGGCGTCTTCACCCAGGAGGACGCGCGCACGAAGCTGCGCAGGTCGGGTGTCATCTCCAGGGTCCACTTCAGGCTCGTGGTGCCCCGGATGGTGCCACCGCCGCGGTAGGAGACGCGCCCGTCCGCGTGCACGGTCCGGACGGCGGACATCCAACCGGCGGTGGCGCCCTCGGCTTCGACCAGGAAGTGGAGGGAATCGACGGGCGCCTTCCCGGGCCAGGCCGCGGAGGCGCGCATCGCCGGCCCGCACAGGCCCATCGCGAGCAGCAGCAACAGGGAACTGGTTCGCGCGAAGCGGCGGGTTCGGCTCATGACGGACCTCCGGAGGGGGGGACGGCGACGGTCGCGGGGCGGCGGCCCTGCGGTGCGCCCGCGGTCAGCAAAGGGGATCGCCGTGCGAGCGTCAAGCAAGGATCGGGCGCGGGCGACGGCCGGCCGCGGCCCCGAGCAACGCCGCGCCCTTGAGCGTCCAGAGCGGGTCCCGCCGCCAGCGTTCGGTCCCGGGGAAGAACGTCGCGGCGTCGCCGAGCAGGCCGGCCTGCCCGCCGGTCAGCACGACGTCCAGGGGGCCGTGGCGCGCCACGAGGGCGAGCGCAGTCCCGACCACGCCGTGGGCGCCGACGAGGTAGCAACCGGCGACCAGGGCGCCGTGGGTTTCGGGACACGGGTCGGCCGGGCTAGGCTTCGGCACGACCGGGTGCAGGCGCGCGGCCCGCTCCCCCAGCGCACCGGCGGCGAGCGCCGCGCCGGGCGCGATCAACCCGCCGACGAAGACGCCCGCCCGCAGGACGTTGAACGTGGTGGCGGTGCCCATGTCCACCACCAGCGCGTCGCGCTGGCCGGCGCCGGCCGCGGCCGCCAGGTCGCAAAACCGGTCCGCGCCCGTGGCGGCCGGCTCGACCAGCGCCAACGCGTAGGGCAACGGCGCGGTATGGTCGGCGGCGACGGCGTCCGGCAGCCCCGCCAGCAGCACGGCGGTGACCTCGGGCACGACCGAAGCGACCGCGGCGCGCCGCAGGCCGTGGCGGCGCGCGAACGCGGCGAGCCCGTCGAGCAACTGCTCCCGCCCGGCGCTGTCGCGCGGCGTGGGCAGGTGCAGGAGTTCCGCGAAACGAATGTCGTCGGTGGCGTTAGCTCCCGCCGGCGACCAGGCGGCCGCGCTGGTGCGGGTGTTGCCGACATCCACCACGAGCATGGTCATCCCCTCCCCGGTCCCGGCGACGACGCCGCCCCGAGTCCGAGCACGTGCACGTCCCCGGCCAGCGCCGTCGAGACTCGCCCGTCGCTGTGGCGCAGCAGCAACGCCCCGGTGTCGTCGATCCCGATCGCCAGGCCTTCGCGGCGTTCGCCGCCGCTGGTCAGGACGACGCGGCGGCCGGCCAGTTCGTCGACGCGGTCGTAGTCGTTGCGATCCTCGTCCCAGCCCTTGCTCAGGAAGCGTTCCAGCCCGGCCTCCCAACGGCGCAGCACGGCGCCCGCCAGATCGCCCAGCGTTTCCCAGCGCGCGGGGTCCGGGGGCAGGACCGCGGCCCGCCCGCGCACGTCGGGCGGGAGATCCGGCGGCAGGCGGCCGACGTTCAGGCCGAGGCCCGCCACCAGACGGGGGCGCGGCGTCAGGACCATGAAGTCCAGCAGGATGCCGCCGAGTTTGCGGCCGCCCAGGAACACGTCGTTGGGCCACTTCAGGCGCACGGGCAGGCCCGTCAGTTCCTCCAGCGCGAGGACCGCGGTCAGGCCCGTCCAGACCGCCAGGCCGGCGACCGGAGGCGCGGGCACCGGGTCGATGTTCCACGACATGAGCAGCCCGCCCTGCCCGTGCCAACGGCGCCCGAGACGGCCGCGCCCGGCGGTCTGGCGGCGAGCGACCGCCACGCTGCCCGGCCGGGCGTCGAGGGGCGGTTGCAGCGACTGGCGCTGCCCGGCCTGCCACCCCCAGCCGTCCCAGCGGCAGAGCCGGCCGGTCGCCGGCGCGCCGCGTCCGAGCAGGAAGTCGCTGGTCGAGCCCACCTCCTCGAGCACGTAGAGGAAGCCGCCCGCGGTCCGGTCGGGGCCGGGATCGAAGCTCGTCAGGCCGAACCAGTCGCGACCGACATAGGGGATCACGCGGCCCCTCCCCGCGGTGCGAAATCGAGCCCCAGATCCCAGGCGGGAGCCGAGTGCGTGAGGCGCCCCACCGACACCGCGTCCACGCCGGCGCCGGCGAAGGCGCCGACGGTCGCGAGGTCCACGTTGCCGCTGGCCTCCAGGCGCGTGACCCGACCGGCGGCGGGTCCCGCGTCGCGCCGGCGCACGGCCTCGGCCGCGAGGGCGGGGTCGAAGTTGTCCAGGAGGATCCACTCCACGCCCAGCGGCAGCGTCTCGTCCAGCTGCACGAGCGTGTCGACCTCCACCTCGACGGCGAGGTCGGGGAAATCCGCCCGGGCCCGGGCCACGAGGTCCGCGAGCGGCGCCGCGCGCGCCGCCCAGTGGTTGTCCTTCAGCAGGATGCGGTCGTGCAGGCCGAAGCGGTGGTTCGCGCCGCCGCCGCAGCGGACCGCGTACTTGTCGAGCAGGCGGAACCCGGGCAGGGTCTTGCGCGTGTCCAGCACCGCGCAACGCGTGCCCGCCACCCGGTCGACGTACTGGGCGGTCAGGGTGGCGACGCCGCCGAGGTGCTGCAGGAAATTCAGCGCCGTGCGCTCGCCGGTCAGGATGGACGCCGCCGGCCCGCTGATCCGGGCGAGGCGCCGCCCCGCCGCGACGCGGTCGCCGTCGGCGGCGAGCGGCTCGACGGTCACGGCCGGGGACAGGCGCCGGAAGAGGCCGGGCAGCAGCGGCAGGCCGGCGACGACGCCGTCGCGGCGAGCGACGATCCAGCCTTCGGCGCGCAGGTCCGGCGCGACGGCGACGGCGGTGGTGGCATCGCCCGCGCCCACATCCTCGGCGAGGCTCGCGTCCAGCAACGTCTCGAGCCAGGCGCCGTGGGGGAAGCCGAAATCGACGTGTCGCTCCGACATGATCCTCCTAACCCGACCGCAGTTCCGGGAGGCCCCACTGGGCGCGCAGGTCCTCGAGCCGGTCGCGCAGCTCGGCGGCCAGTTCGAAGTCCAGCGCGGCGGCGGCGGCGGCCTCCATCCCGGCCTCCAGCATCTCGACGATCTCGCGCGGGCTCTGCGGCAGGGCGCCGGCGAGCGCGCCGAGCGACGGGACGGCGGCGTCCCGGGCCCGCGACGCCCCCCCGCGCGTCTCCTCCCCCGCCGCCAGCGTGGCCTGCAGGATCTCCGCGCGCGTCTTGAGGATCGTCCGCGGCGTGATGCCGTGTTCCGTGTTGTAGGCGATCTGCTTGGCGCGGCGGCGCTCCATCTCCCCGATCGCCCGCCGCATCGAGTCGGTCATCCTGTCGGCGTACATCACGACGCGGCCCTCGGCGTTGCGCGCGGCGCGGCCGGCGGTCTGGATCAGCGAGCGCTCCGAGCGCAGGAACCCTTCGCGGTCGGCGTCCAGCACGGCCACCAGCGCCACCTCCGGCAGGTCCAGACCCTCGCGCAGCAGGTTGACCCCCACCAGCACGTCGCAGTCGCCGAGGCGCAGCTTGCGCACGATCTCGACCCGGTCCAGCGCCGCGATGTCGGCGTGCATGTAGGCGACGCGCAGGCCCAGGCGTTGCAGGTACTCGCTGAGATCCTCGGCCATGCGCTTGGTCAGGGTGGTGACCAGGACGCGCCCGCCGGCCGCGACGACGGCGCGGGCCCGGCCGATCAGGTCGTCCACCTGGTTCGCCACCGGCACGATGTCCACCGGGGGGTCGATCAGCCCCGTGGGCCGGATGACCTGCTCGACGAACTCCCCGTCGCAGGCCGCCAGCTCGTAGTCCCCCGGCGTCGCCGAGACGAAGATGGTCCGCGGCATGAGGCCTTCCAGCTCCTCGAAACGCAGGGGCCGGTTGTCCAGCGCGCTGGGCAGGCGGAAACCGTATTCGACGAGCGTCTCCTTGCGCGAGCGGTCGCCGCGCCACATGGCCGACAGCTGCGAGACGGTCACGTGCGACTCGTCGATCACGAGCAGGTAGTCGTCCGGGAAGTAGTCGAGCAGGCAGGCGGGGCGCTCTCCGGGTCGGCGGTCGTCGAAGTAGCGCGAGTAGTTCTCGACGCCGTTGCAGTAACCGACCTGGCGGATCATCTCCATGTCGTAGCGGGTGCGCGAGGCGAGGCGCTGGGCCTCGACGGCGCGGCCCTCGGCGTCGTACTCGGCCAGCCGCGCTTCGAGGTCCCGGCCGATCGCGTCGAGGATCTCCTCGAGACGGTCCTTCTCCACCACGAACTGCCGGGCCGGGTGGACCTGCGCCTCCGCCACCCGCAGTTGCGGCCGGCCGGTCAAGCCGTCGACGAAACCGAGACGCTCGATCGCGCCGCCGAAGAACTCCACGCGCAGGACCCGCTCGTCGAACGCGGCGCGGACGTCGACGGTGTCGCCGCGCACGCGGAAGGTGCCGTAGCCGCCCTCGTCCCGGCGCTCGTAGTGGATCTCCACGAGCCGCTGCAGGAAGTCGTCGCGCTCCAGGGGCTGGCCGGTCCGCAGCGGCAGGATGTTGCGGTGGAACGTCTCGGGGTTGCCGAGGCCGTAGATGGCCGACACGCTCGCCACGACGATGACGTCCTTGCGCGTCAGCAGCGAGGACGTCGTGCGCAGGCGCAGGCGCTCGATCTCCTCGTTGATGCTGACGTCCTTCTCGATGTAGGTGCCGGTGGCCGGCACGAAGGCCTCGGGCTGGTAGTAGTCGTAGTAGGAGATGAAGTACTCGACGGCGTTGTCGGGGAAGAAGCCCTTGAACTCGCCGTAGAGCTGGGCGGCGAGCGTCTTGTTGTGGCTGAAGATGAGGGTGGGCAGGCCGGTCTCGGCGATCACGTTCGCCAGGGTGAAGGTCTTGCCGCTGCCGGTCACCCCCAGCAGGGTCTGGCGCGCGCGGCCGTCGAGCACGCCGGCGGTCAGGGCGCGGATCGCCGCCGGCTGGTCGCCGCGGGGCTCGAACGGGGCCTGCAGACGGAAGACGCTCACCACGGTTCCTAACGGTCCAGCAACGAGCGGTCCAGGACCCACTCGCGTCCGACGAGGCGGGTGGGGATGGGCAGGGGCCGGCCGTTGAGCGTGACGGTGACGTCTTCGGCGGCCGCGAGCTTCAGGAGGAAATGGTCGCGCGCGCCCCAGTAGGAGACGCTGCGCCAGCCGAGCGGGTAGACGACGCCCGCGACCACGCCATCCGCCGGCAGGCCCGCCGGTCGGGCGAGCCACACCACGTTCGCGGCGTTGCGCTGACCGTCGGCGCCCACCGCGTAATCGACGCGGCCCCGCGTCACAACGCGCAGCACCAGAGGCCAGCGCGCGCCGTCGGCGAAGGCCAGGTTCCGGTCGCCCGCGGGCAAGTCGGCCAGGGCGGCCAATTCGTCGGCCGAGGGGACGACCACGCGGGCCTGCACGACGGGCGGCGGCGGGCCCAGGGAGTCCGCCGTCGCGACGGCGACGCTGTCGGGCGAGGCAGCGAGACCGCTGTCGGCGTCGGCGAACGGCGTCGCCCGGAGATCGACGAGCGAGGTGTCGGCGAGCGCGGTATCGGCCGCGGCCCGGCTCGTCAGCGGGCTCCAGACCTCGCGCAGGGAATCCCCGAGCACGTCCCGCCGCTGCCGTCCGGGATCGGCGTCCGTCGCGGCAGCCGCCACGCCGCCGTCGTCCTGGCCGCCGCCGTCCTGGCCGCCGCCGCCGCCGCCCGCGATCCGGACGATCGCCACGACGACCAGCACCACCGCCAGCGCGACCGCCGCCAGCAGGACGACCCGGCGCCAAGGGAAGGCGGCCGCGTGGCGGACCTCGGTCTCCTGGGCCCAGATCGGCCCGGCGGCGGGAACCACGGCCTCCGCGGGGCGGCGGCTGTCGTAGGCGGCCAGCAGGTCGTGAGGGTCCAGGTCCAGGGCCTCGGCGCACGAACGCAGGAAGCTGCGCACGTACAGCGGGCCCGAGAGCTGTTCGTGGTCGTCGGCCTCGAGCGCCCGCAGCTGGCTGACCGGGATGCGCGTGGCGGCCGCGAGATCGGACAGCGACAGCCCCGACGCCTCGCGGGCCGCGCGCACCATGGCGCCCGGGGTCGTCGAGGTGGGACGGTCGTTCTCCACGGCGGGCTCCTCGGGTTTCACTCCCCCAGCGCGTCGAGCCGGCGGCGCAGCGCCTCGGCGCGCGCCTCGCTCTCGGCCAGCATCTCCTGCTGCCGGGCCACCACGTCGGCGGGCGCCCGGGCGACGAAGCTCTCGTTCGTGAGCTTCCGCCGGTTAGCTTCGACGAAGGCGACCGCCTTGTCCAGTTCCTTACCGAGCCGCGCCCGCTCCCGCTCCAGATCGACCAGACCCTTCATGAGCAGGAAGACCTCGACCGCACCGGCCACGCCCGCGCCCGCGGGGTGGGGATCGGGCCCTCCCTCGACGACCTCGACGGTCTCGAGTTTCGCCAGCAGGGCGATCAGACCGGCGTCCTGCGCCAGTTCGGCGCGGCGGACGGGGTCGGCCGCGCGCAGCACCGCCGTGCCGCGGCGGCCGGGCGGCACGTCCAGATCGGTGCGCAGCGAACGGATCACGCCCACCGCCTCGACCACTTGGGAAAACCGTGCCGTCGGCTCGGCCCAGGGCAGGCGCGCGCCGTCGCAGACCGGGAACGACGAGACCATGAGCCGGCCGCGGGCCGGCGGCAGCCAACTCCACAGCTCTTCGGTGATGAAGGGCATCACCGGGTGCAGCAGCTTGTAGCTGACGCCCAGCGCGACGACGGCCAGCGCCGCCGCCTCGCGGCGCCGGTCCGCGTCGCGCAGGCGCGGCTTGGCCGCCTCGAGGTACCAGTCGCACAGCTCGTGGCGGAAGAAGTTGTAGGCGGCGTAGGCGGCGTCGTTCAGGCGGCGCTTCTCGAGGTTCCCGTCGACCTCGGCGGTGACGGCCGCCAGGCGGTTCATGATCCAGAGGTCTTCGAGCTCGAGATGGTCCGCGCGGAAGGTGAAGGCCGGCGGTGCGCCGAACACCTGCTCCCACAGCGCGGTCGCGGCCGCGGCGGGGTCGGCGGCCCGGTCCGCGAGGACGCCCAGTTCGCAGGGGCCCACGGCGCTCCCGCGGCTACCGGGACTCCCGGCGTCCAGCCCGGCCTCGTCCCAGGCGCCCAGGACCAGCTTGGTGGCCTGGAAGATCTTGTTGCAGAAGTTGCGGCCGACCTCGAGCGTCTCCTCGCCGAAGAAGACGTCCTGGCCGGTCGGGGTCAGCATGACCATCGACATGCGCAGCGCGTCGGCGCCGTACTTCTCCATCAGTTCGACCGGGTCGGGGCTGTTGCCCAGCGACTTGCTCATCTTGCGGCCCTCGGCGTCGCGCACCAGGCCGTGGAAGAGCACCTCGCGGAACGGCGGCTCGCCCAGGAAGTGGTACGAGGCCATGATCATCCGCGCGACCCAGAAGAAGATGATGTCCGGACCGGTCACCAGCACCGACGTCGGGTGGTAGGTGCGCAGGTCCGACGTGTCCTGCGGCCAGCCCAGCGGCGAGAAGGTCCACAGCCAGCTGGAGAACCAGGTGTCCAGCACGTCGGGGTCCTGCACGAGCGCGGCGGAGCCGCAACCCGGGCAGACCGCCGGCGCGTCGACCTGGCAGATCTCCCGAGCGCAATCGCCGCAGTTCCAGACCGGGATGCGGTGCCCCCACCACAGCTGCCGCGAGATGCACCAGTCGCGGATGTTGCGCAGCCAGTTGTGGTAGACCCCGACCCAGCGCTCGGGCAGCAGGACGATGGTGCCGTCGTCGACGGCCCGCACGGCCGCCGCGGACAGCGGCTCCATGCGCAGGAACCACTGGCGCGACAGGTAGGGCTCGATGATGTTGCCGCAGCGGTCGTGGTGGCCGACCTGGTGGACGTTCTTCGTTTCGCCGTCGAACAGGTCCTGCTCCTGCAGGGCGGCCAGCACGGCCCGGCGCGCCGCGAAGCGGTCCATCCCGGCGAAGGCGCCGGCCGCCGCGTTCATCACGCCGCGCTCGTCCATGCAGACGACCTGCGGCAGGTCGTGGCGCCGGCCGACCTCGAAGTCGTTGGGGTCGTGGGCCGGGGTGATCTTGACGAAGCCGGTGCCCTTCTCGGGGTCGGCGTGGTGGTCGCCGATGATCGGGATCTCGCGCCCGGTCAGGGGCAGCTTCACGCGCCGGCCGATCAGGTGCCGGCGCTCGGGGTCGTCGGGATGGACGGCCACGGCGGTGTCCCCGAACATGGTCTCGGGCCGGGTGGTCGCCACGGTGACGTGCCCCTGGCCGTCCGACAGCGGGTAGCGCAGCCGCCACATCGTGCCCTGGACCTCGCGGTGGTCCACCTCGTCGTCGCTGATCGCGGTCAGGCAGTGCGGGCACCAGTTCACCAGGTAGAGGTCGCGCACGATCAGGCCCTGCTCGCGCAGGGTCACGAAGGCGTGGGCGACGGCGTGCGAGCGCGCCTCGTCCATGGTGAAGGCCTCGCGCGGCCAGTCCAGCGAGCAGCCCAGGCGCCGCAGCTGGCTGGTGATGACGCCGTGGGTCTGGTGCTTCCAGGCCCAGGCCCGCTCGAGGAAGGCCTCGCGACCCATGGCGTGCTTGTCGAGGCCTTCGGCGCGCAGCAGCTTGGAGACGACCTGCTCGGTGGCGATGCTGGCGTGGTCGGTGCCCGGGATCCACAAGGTCGGCCGACCGCGCATGCGCATCCACCGGATCAGCACGTCCTGGATGGCGTTGCTCAGGCAGTGCCCCATGTGCAGCACGCCCGTCACGTTCGGCGGCGGCAGCGTGATCACGAAGGGCTCGCCCGCGGCGCCGGCGACCGGCGCGTGGAGCCCCTCCTCTTCCCAGGACCGCGCCCACTTCTGTTCGATGCCCTCGGGGGCGTACTGCGCCAGCTGGCGGATGTCGTTCACGTGGTCTCCAGGCTGCGATCGGGGATGCGGGTTGGACCGGGGCGCCGCCGCCGGGCCGGAACTGCGCAGTGTAAACAGGGCTGCGGGGCGGGTCAACCTGCGAGGTGGCCGGCGACGGCCCCAGCCGGCCCACTCCCGCCGGGAACCGGGCGCATTCCGGGGCTGACGGCCTCCGGCCGGTCGTGCTAGGATGCCCGACCCGATCGGCCGGAACCGCCGCGGCACCGCCCCCTACGCGAACGGAGCAAGCATGGAATGGCTCGCCGACCCCCAGGCCTGGATCGCCCTGCTGACCCTGACCGTGCTGGAAATCGTGCTGGGGATCGACAACATCATCTTCGTCTCGATCCTGTCGGGCCGGCTGCCGCCGCATCAGCGCGCGCGCGGACGCACCATCGGCCTGGCCGGGGCCATGCTGACGCGCATCCTGCTGCTGGCCTCGCTGGCCTGGATCGCGCACCTGACGGTGGAACTCTTCACGGTCGCGGGGCACGCGATCACCGCGCGCGATCTCGTGCTGGTGGGAGGCGGGCTCTTCCTGCTGGCGAAGGCGACGTTCGAAATCCACCACAGCCTCGAAGGCGAGCCGGAGCACGGCGGGAGCCACCGGACCGCCTCCTTCGCCTCGGTGATCGCCCAGATCATGGTCCTGGACCTCGTGTTCTCGCTCGACTCGGTGATCACCGCCATCGGCATGGCCGAGCATCTGGCGGTGATGATCACGGCCGTGGTCGTCGCCGTCGCGGTCATGATGTTGGCCGCGGGACCCATCTCGCACTTCGTCGAAGCGCACCCCACGGTCAAGATGCTGGCCCTGAGCTTCCTGCTGCTGGTGGGCATGTCCCTGGTGGCCGAGGGTTTCGGTCAGCACCTGAACAAGGGCTACATCTACTTCGCGATGGGTTTCTCGGTCCTGGTCGAGATGCTCAACCTGCGCCTGCACGGCCGCGTGGCGGGCCGTCCCGTGCAGCTGCGCAAGTCCGAACCGTAGCCCGGGCTGACGGCCCCCGGGCCGCGATCGCGTCCTTCCTACGGCGGGTACCCTCTGCTATGCTGCGGCCGAGGTGCCCGCCATGCCGTCCGCCGCGCCGCCCCCGCCCGCCACCCCGCGCTCGTTCCGACCGGCGCGCCTGCTGGCGCTCTACCTCCTGGCCCCGCTGCTGCTGATCCTCGAGGTGCCCGTCGCCCTGCACGTCGCCAACCGGCCGGAAACCGGCCTGACGATCCACAACCTGACCATCCGGACGGTGACGCCCGACGGGCCGGCGGACCGGGCGGGCCTGCTGCCCGGCGACCGGCTGCTGGCGCTGGACGGCCGTGTGTTCGACACGCAGGTCGACTACCACACGGCCCTGGCCGACCGCTACGACCTGGCGCCGCGCGCCTTCCGGGTGCGGCGCGGCGGCGAGGTGTTCGTCGCCCGGGTGGAGCCCACGCTGCCGCCGCGCTCGCGGATCATCTGGAGCTATGGCTTGTCGCTGGCCGGCCTGGCCTTCCTGCTGATGGGCTGGCTCATCCTGTCGCGGCGCACCGACATGGTGGCCCGCTACTTCTTCGGGCTCTGTTCGACCTTCGCCTTCTTCCTGATGGACGTGCCCGACTGGCCCAGCCCGTGGTACATGACGCTCAAGGAGATCGCCCGCGACTTCGCGGGGATGCTGCTGCCGGTGATCTTCCTGCGCTTCGCGCTCTACTTCCCGGACCGCACGCACCTGACCCCGCGCAACCGCGCCCGCCACCGCTGGCTGCTGCTCCCGGCGGTCCCCCTGTTCCTGCTGAGCCTCTACGCCGAGGCGGCCCGCCTCGACCCGGCCGAATCGCGGACCGTGGCGGTGCTGCAGCAGGTCGCCGGCCTGTATTTTCTGGCCTACATGACGGCCGGCGTGGGGGTGTTCATCGGCAAGATGCTCAGCCGCGGCCGCCCATTGCGCCACGCCAAGCTGCGGATCGCCTTCGGCGGTCTGGTCCTCGGCTTCGTGCCGTTCATCCTGGGCGCCGTCCTGCACAACATCGAGGGCGCGACGCGCCTCCCCTACCAGGATTGGTACGGTTTCTCCCTGGTGCTCGTCCCGGTTTGCTTCGGCCTGGCGATCCTGCGCTACGGGGCGCTGGACCTCGGCTACGTCGTGCGTCACGGTCTGGTCTACACCCTGCTGACGGTGCTGGTGGTGATGACCTACGCGCTGCTGGTCGGGGTCGGGGGCGGGTACCTCGCCGCGCGTTTCCACGGCTCCGACCTGCCGGTCGTGCTGCTGACGGTCGTGGGGTTGACCCTCGTGCTGAATCCCCTGCGCCGCCGCCTGCACGCCGGACTCGAACGCGCCTTCTACCCGTCGCGGCGGGCGACCCGCGAAGCCATCCAGTTGCTGGTGCACGACCTGGCCGGTCTCAGCGGCGACCCCGAGGCGCCACGCGCGATGTTGGGCCGTCTGCACGAACTTTACCGTCCCGGGCACGTCGCGCTCTTCCTGGTCGAAGACGGCGCCCTGGTCATGCAGGCGATCCACGCCGAGCCGGACCCGCCGCGGCCGTTGCTCACCTCCCTCCCGGCAGACTGCACCCTGGGCCGTGTCGTGCTGGCGGCCCACCGCCCGGTCTACGCCGAGGAGCTCGAGGGGCTCGACACCGCCGACGAAACCGACGCCCCCACCGCCAAGCTGCTCACGGAACTGGACGTCCAGCTCGTGGTGCCGCTGATCAGCGGCCGCGAGTTGCGGGGGCTGCTGACCCTGGGGCCGAAGACCGGCGGCGCCCTGTACACGCAAGCCGATGTCGCCAACCTCCATGGCCTGTCGATGCAGGCGGCCGCGCTGGTCGAGGTCGCCCGGCTGCACCAGGCCCGTCTCGAGCGGGAGCGGATGGAGACGGAGCTGTCGGTGGCCCACCGCATCCAGTCCCACCTCGTGCCGCGGGCGCCGCTGCGCGTCCCCGGCCTGCACGTCATGGGGCGCATGGACAGCTGCCGCGAGGTCGGCGGCGACTACTTCGACTACTTCACGCTGGAGGACGGCAGCGTCGGCTTCGCCATCGCCGACGTGGCGGGCAAGGGAGTGCCGGCGGCGCTGGTGATGACCAGCCTGCGCGTGGCCTTCCGCAGCGCCGCGACCCGCGGCGCCGGTCCCGACCACGTGATCGAGGTCCTGAACGACGCCGTCTGTTCCCTGGGCGACGCAGGCCAGCTGGTGAGCTTCTTCTACGGCGTGGTCGACCCCGCCGCGCGCCGCCGCGCGCCGCCTGGAGTACTGCAACGCCGGCATGAACCCGCCCCAGCTCCACCGCGCCGGCCAGACCTACCGCGAGCGCCTGCGCAAGGGCGGGCTGCTGCTGGGGATCAACCCCGGCCAACGCTACGCCCGCGGCACCGTGGCCCTGGAACCCGGCGATCTGTTGCTGCTCTACACCGACGGCTTCACCGAACAGACCGACCAGCCCGACGGTGTCTTCTACGGGGAAGGTCGCCTGGCCGACCTCGTCGCCGGATACCAAGAACGCCCGCTATCCGACCTGCTCGCCAGGATATTTGCCGATGTCGAAGCCTACGGGGGCCGGGATCAGACCGACGACCGCACCCTGATCTTGTTGCGGATCAACAGCATGGCAGTTGCGACCGCAGGCGGGCATTCTTCTGGCTAAAGGGGAACCGGGCGCCGCCGACGATAACGGTGTCCGCAGTTTCACTTTCACCAGATCGGAGGACTAGCATGGATCCCATCATGGTGTTCATCGGACTCTCGGTCGTCGACCTCTTGTGGTGGTTGAGGAAATGATCGAAGGACACGCGTAAAGTCCCTGGCCCCAGGGTTGATCCAGGGTCAGGGACTTCGCATTTCCGGCCGGGTCCCGTCGAACCTCAGTCCTCGTCCACCACCTGGTCCCTGTTCTTCGCCAGGTCCCTGTCCGCCGCCTGCTCCGGCCCTTCCATCCAGTCCTCGCGCACCAGCACCAGCACCGCCGAATTCGGCACGATGAGGTACTGCATGCCCTCGAACGTGATCTCGACCGCCGACTTGCGCACGAACAGGACGTAATCCCCCTCCTGCGCCTGCAGGGGCAGGAAGCGGGCCCGCGGCGGGTGACGGTCCCAGGTGTCGGGCTCTCCCTCCTCCTCCGACCAGTCGGGCACCGGGATGCCCGGGCCCACCGAGACGACCCAGCCCCCCTGCGCCATGCGGGAACTGAGGGCCGTCGCCGGCAGGTACAGGCCGGTGTTGGTCTTCTCTTCGCCCTGCTCGGGCCGCACCAGCAGGCGGTCGCCGACGACGATGAGCTTCTTCTTCAGCGGCGACATGGCTCAGCCCTTCGCACCGGGAACGGCGGCGCGCGCCGCCTGGACGGCGGTCACGTATTCCTCGTACGATCTCACGCCCGTGAATGTCGTGTGGACCCGCCCGTCCGGCCGCACGATCACCGTGGTCGGGATGCTCGAGAATCCCCCGAAGGCCGACGCAGCCTGCTCGTCCGCCATCGCCACCGGGAAGGTGAAACCGTTCGACTGGATGAACGGCTTGACCACCGCCGGGCCCTTCTGGTCGACCGACAGCGCGAGGACCGTCACGCCCTGCGACTTGTAGGTGTCGTGGAGCTTCTGCAGGTGCGGCATCGCGATGCGGCAGGGGCCGCACCAGGTGGCCCAGTAGTCCACCACGACGACCTGGCCGCGCAGGTCCGACAGGCGCAGGGTCTTGCCGTCGAGCGTGGTGACCGTGAAGTCGGGAACGCCGGCCTCGGCCGCGGCCTGGGTCGCGTTCGCGGCGGGGGGCGTCTTGCCCTCGCCGCAACCGCCGACATTGGTCATCAGGGCCAGGATCATCATCGACATCAGCAGGAGCTTCATGGTTCGTTCCCTCCGACGATCCCCGCAGGATCGGATCAGGTTGTCGATCATTCCGAGTTGTCGGTCAGATCAGGTTGTCGATCTTGGCGACCATCTTCTCCTTCGCGAGCACCCCGATCTGGGAGTCGCGCACCTGGCCGCCCTTGATGTAGAGGACCGTCGGCACCGACATCACGCCGTACTTCATCGCGGCCTGCCGGGCCTCGTCGACATCCACGTGGGCGATCTTCACCTTGCCCTCGTACAGGGTGGCGAGTTCCTCGACGATGGGCTTGAGCTGCTTGCAGGGACCGCACCAGGTGGCGCTGAAGTCCACCACGACGGGCAGCGCGCTGTCGAGGACCTCTTGCTGGAAATTCGCGTCGGTCACGTGGATCAGGTGGCTCATGGTTCCTCCCTTTCGGGGTCGGTGTCGGGTCGGGTTGCGCCCGCGGCGGTGCGCCGCACACGTTCGAGGACGACGGCCAGGTCGCGGGCGTTCATGAAGCCCGAGAAGCGCTCGATCTCGCGCCCCTGCTGGTCGAAGAACAGGACCGTGGGCATGCCGACGACGCCGTAGCGACGCGCCCGCGCGTCGTTGGTCGCGTTGCGTTCGGTGAGGTCCATCTTGACCGCGACGAAGTCCCCGGCGAGCGCCCGGATCGCGGGTTGGTTGTAGGTCCGCTCGTCGAGTTCCACGCAGGCCGCGCACCAGGCGGCCCAGAAGTCCATCATCACGGGTTTGCCCAGTTCCCGCGCGGTCGCGAAGGCCGCCTCTTCGTCGAAGAGCCACGCCGGCTCGGCACGGTGTTCACCTTCCGCGGCAGCGACGACCGGCGCGTTGCCGGCCGGCAACAGTCCGGGCGCCAGGCCGCGCAGCCCGCCGAGGATCGCCAGCGTCGCGCCGAGCAGCCACAGGAAGCGCAACCCGCCGAGATCCAGCCCGGCCCGCGCACCCGCGCCCTCGGGCAGCGCGCGCCAAGCGCCCCAGGCGCTCACGCTCAGCAGCAGCGCCAGGCCGAACACAGCCGCCAGCAACCAGGCCGGCGCGTACAAGCGCAGGAACCACAGGGCCAGGGCGAAGAGCACGATCGCGAAGACATGCTTGATCGTCTGCATCCAACCGCCCGCGCCCGGCAGGGCCGTCAGCAAACCGCTGAAGGTGCCCAGGGCCACGAACAGCACGCCCAGGCCCAGCGCGAAGGTGAACAGCAGCCAGAAGCCAAGCACAAGGTTGCCCGTCGTCGCGACCCAGGTCAGCAGCACGATCAGCACCGGACCGACGCACGGCGCGGCGATCAGGCCCATCGCCGCTCCCATCAGCAGCGGCCCGAGGAAGCCGGTGCGCCCGCCGCCCACCCGGCTGGTCAGCGTGCTCGGCAACTGCAGGTCGAACAGGCCCGCCATGCTCAGGGCCATCGCCCCGATGATCGCCGCGACGATGGCGGCGAACACGGGGGTCTGGGTCGCCTGGCCGAAGGCGCCGCCGGTCGCGGCCGCCGCCACGCCGAGCGTGGAATAGACCAGGGCGATGCCCAGGACGTACCAGAGCGACAGCACGAAGCCCTTGAGCGGCTTGCCGCGGGAGTTGCCGCCGATGTAGCTGATCGTGATGGGGATCATGGGGTAGACGCAGGGCGTGAAGCTCGCCAGCACGCCGCCCAGGAAGACCATCAGGAAGGCCAGCCAGCTGCCCTGCTCCAGCGCGTGCTGCAGGCGCGCCTGCAGGCCGCCGGCGGCGGGAGCCGCGACCGCCCCGTCCCCCGTGCCCGCCGCCGGCGTCGCCGCCGCCGGCGTCGTCGTCGTCACGGCGGCTCCCGCCGCCAGGTCCAGGCGCAGCTCGGCGACGGCCTCGCCCGGCTGGTAGCAGACCGCGGCGTCGCCTTCGCGGCAGAGCTGGTACTCGGCCCGCAGCGTGACGCGCATCGGCCCGGCGCGGTCCGGCCACGTCACCGGCACCAGCGCCATGACCTCGCCGCGGTAATAGGGGATCTCGGCCGCCACCGGTTTCGGGAACACCGCTGCACCGAACACGGCGGCGGGCTCGCTCGCGAAGGCGAGGCCCTGGAACGTCGCCGTCAGGTGGTTGCCCGCCGGGACGTGGTAAACCACTCCCAGCCGCGAGTCGCCGCCCGCGGCGGGTTCGCCGCCGAGGACCTTCAGGGTCACGGTCGGCACCGGCGGCGTCTCGGCGACCGCCGGGAAGGCCGCCATGCCGGTGAGCGCCAACGCCAGGAGCAACCCCACGACATGCGGCCCTGCCGAGCGCGGTTCCGTCGTCCGTTTTCTGTTCACTGGAGGTGCTTCTCCCTGCGGACATCCACGTCGTAGATCTTCATGACCGCCCCGTCGCTCTCGGTCAACACCTCGAGGATGCCGTCGCCATCGACGTCGAGCAGTTCGATCCGGTCGCCGAAAACCTCGTCGCCCCACTTCAGGTCGCCGCTGCGCGAGTTCAGGACCTGGCCGGTGTTCAACACGATCTCGGGCAGCTTGTCCCCGTCGACGTCGCCGACCGCCACGCGGCTCGCCTCGTACTCGTTCAGGCTGGTCCACTCGCGGTTGAAGTTGACGCCGTCGATGTAATAGAGATGGCGATCGGCGTTGACGACCAGCTCGAGCGCGGGGTCGTCGTCGACGTCGGCCACACAGAGGCTGTGCAGCGCCTGGAAGTCGTTCTGGAGGGTTTCGTAGCGCAGGCGCCCGTCGTCCGCGGACCAGACGTAGAGGATCGCCGCGCTCGTCCAGGCGATCACCTCGTCCGCGCCGTCGCCGTCGAGGTCGGCGCTGAGCACTTCCTGCACCGTGCCCGTCAACTGCTTGCTGGTCCACAGCGCGCGGGCGCCCTCGCCCGTGATGTGCACGAGGCGGACCAGCCCGAAGCGGTCGCCCACGGCCATCACGGGACCGTCGGCGTCCTCCAGGGACTCGACCGAGGCGACGTGGTCCAGGCGCTCGGCGGCGCGCATGGCCCGCACGTAGTCCTGGTAGCCGAGGGCCCGCGGCCCGCCGGCGAGCAGCCCGAACTCCTGCTGGGCGGCGGCGGCGGCGGCGAAAGTCAGGATGCCGACCACCAGCAAGGTCAGCCGGAACGCGGGCGCACCGCGCCTCAACTTGGAATCGGTCATCATGAACGGCCTCGCAGGTCTCCTGGTGATGCCGGTCGTCGGAGGCGGCTGCGCGCGCGACTCCCGGGTCCGGCGGGACGCCGGCTGAAGCACTCAGGGGTGGCGATATCCGGCGTTCAAGATAACCGCAGCCCGCCGTGCCGTCCACAGCCGGATCGGACGGTCGTCGGCGGGTCGCGGCGGCGCCGGAACCGCGCGTCGCCGCCACCGCGTGTCACCAGGGAACGGGGAAACCGGCCTGCAGATGGCAGGACCAGCCGGAGTAGTCGAAGTCCGCGTCGACGAAGCGGCGCCAGCGCACCAGCGCCACGATCAGCGTGCGCGGTGACGGCCGCAGTTCCCAGCCGCCTTCCAGCACGCCCGAGTAGTTGCGCAGTTCGCCGGCGGCGGTGGCCGTGGCGGCGGAGTCCGCCGCCGCTGCGCCGGGGTAGCTGATCTGGGCGATGTCGAGACCCAGGCCGACGAAGGCCGCCCGCGCCGGGGCTTCCTGCCGCAGGTCGCGGAAGTAGCGGCGCGCGACGAGCCCGGCCGCGACGAGGTCCCGTCCGCGCGCCACGCTGCGGTACTCGCCGTGCAGGATCAGACCGAGGTTCCAATCGTAGAGCGGCGGGAAGATCTCCGCGCCGGCCGCCGGGCTCAGGACCAGACCTCCCGAAACGCCGGGGCGCAGGCCGCCGTCGCTGCGCGTGTCCCCGAGGCTCGGGCCGAGCGTGAGGAAGGGCGGCGGCGCCGCGTCCGGCCGGTCGAGGGACGAACGCACGACGCCGTCGGCGCGCGCGGACGCCGCACAGGCCAGCAGCATGCCGGCCGTGACCAGGCAGGCGGCGACGATTCCCGGTGTCCGCCGGCTCCGTCGAATCGACTTCATCGCACCTCCGCCAGCGTCGGGGCTCCTGCGCTCATGGCCGCGTTCGAAGCAAGGACGGTGCCACGCCCCCGATCATCCAACGCGTTGCCGGAACTGGGGATGCGCGCTATGATCCCGGCCGGGGCGGCCGTTTCGCGACCACGGTGGCCGCCGAACCGCCACGGGAGGACGCATGGGACCCGACACGCCCGCCACGGCCTACACGACGCTGGCCGGCGACGGCGACGCCGAGATCCGGGTCGAGCGCTCGCGCTTCCTGGCGACGGCCCGAACCGTCGCGGACGCGGCTGCGACGCGCGCGCTCGTGGCCGGGATCGCCCGGGTCCACCACGACGCCCGGCACGTCTGCTGGGCCTGCCGTCTGGGGCACGGTGAGCAGCCGACGCAGCAACGCAGCGACGCCGGCGAACCCGCCGGCACCGCCGGCGAACCCATCCTCGGCGTGCTGCGCCACGCCGGGATCACCGACGCCGCGATCGTGGTCGTGCGCTGGTTCGGCGGCGTCAAGCTGGGCACCGGCGGCCTGGGTCGGGCCTACCGGGAAGCTGCGACGGCGGCCCTCGCCGCGGCGCCCCGGCTGGTCGTGCCGTTGGGCGTCCGCCTGCGGCTGGCCTTCCCCTACGATCTGCTCGGCCGGGTCGAGCACCTGCTCGGGAACTGCGGCGGCCGCCTCGAAGCCACCGAGTTCGCCGCCGGCGTCGTGGGGACCGCCTGGCTGCCCGTGGCTCGCGGCGAGGAATTCGCGCGCGAGGTCGCCGCACTCGGGCAGGGGCGGATCCTGATCGGACCCGCCGACGCTCCCTGACCCCGCACCTCCCCGGCCCCTGCTGGTCCGGAACGCGACGCGGGCCCCGTCCGAAGATGGGGCCCGCGTCCACTCGTCTCGCCTGCAGGAACGGGTCAGGCCGTCATGTCGCGCATGTCCTGGTAGTCGTGCATGTACCGGAAGGTCTTCGAATTGCGGATCTTCTCGAAGGCCTCCTCCTTGATCTGGCGGATGCGCTCGCGGGTCAGGCCCATGATCTGGCCGATCTCCTCGAGGGTCATCTCCTTGTCGGCGCCCAGGCCGTAGTACATGCGCAGCACGCGGGCCTCGCGGGGCTTGAGGTCGCACAGCATGCGCTCGATCGACTCCATCAAGTCCTCCTCGAGGACCCGCGAGTCGGGAGTCTTGCTGCGCGTGTCCTCGAGGAAGTCGAGGTAGGTCGAGTCCTCGTCGTTGCCCACGTAGTCGTCGAGGAAGAAGTTGTCCTGCATCAGGGGCAGGGTGTCCTTGACCTCGTCGAGGGACAGGCCGAGTCGGGCCGCGATCTCCTCGGGCAGCGGCTTGCGGCGCAGGTCCTGCTGCAGCTCGCTGCTGACGCGCTTGATCTGGTTGAGCACGCGGGCGCGGTTCAGCGGCATGCGCACGATCTTCGAGTGGTTGGCCAACGCGGCCAGGATCGACTGCCGGATCCACCACACGGCGTAGGAGATGAACTTGTAGCCGCGCGTCTCGTCGAAGCGCTGGGCGGCCTTGAGCAGGCCCAGGTTGCCCTCGTTGATCAGATCCTCCAGGGGCACGCCGTAGTGGGCGTACTCCTTGGCGATCGACACCACGAAGCGCAGGTTCGAGTTCACCAGCTTGTGCAGGGCGACGCCGTCGTTGCTGCGGATGCCCCGCGCCAGTTCGCACTCCTCTTCCCGGCTCAGCAGCGGGAAGGCCTTCACTTCCTGGAAATAGAGGTCGAGGTTACTCATCAACCGGGCGCTCTCGCGCTTCACGCGCGCGGCGGGTCGGCGGTCCCGGGGGGTCTTGCCGGTTTTCACTGCCATGACAGACGTCCTTCTCTCAATCCGTGGGGTCGCGATTTTGTGTTTGACAATACAAGTCCCGTACCAGGTGCGGGCAGAGAACAACTGATTCTCTCCTGATCTCTAAGCGCTATGATCCGCTAGGAGATACGCGAGAGGGCCCCTGGGGCGACGATCGACGGAACCGGGGCCGATCACGAGATTTCGACATTCTGTCAGCGAACGACCGTGTACGCCCGACAGGGTGTCAAGAGGACGGGGGGCTCTCCCCCCGCCCAACAATCCCGTCGCCGATCCTCGGGACGCCGTTCACCACGTGACGAGCACCCGGTAAGTCAACGCCGTTTCGCCGTTGGCCGGGACCGGCACGTCGAACCGGAACGAGCCGGCGTCGATCTTGGTGTGGGGGTGGCTCTCCTCGAGGATCGACCACTCGCCGCCCGCACTTTCGGCGACCTCGACGGTCACCGGCGCCGGCGTGTGGTTCTTCAGCAGGATCCGGTAGGCGTACTCCCGGGAACGGTCGCCGCGTGCGCGCTCGTCGGTCTGCGTCCGCTCGGCGCCGATGTCGAAGGCGTAACCGGTCAGCAGCTCGACCGTCTCGTCCTTCGGCGTGTGCCCGATGCGGTCCTCGCCCAGCAGCTGCCGGGCGCCGGAGGCCGAGCGGCCGTAGACGCGCACGACACCGGCCGGCAAGGGCAGCCCGAGCCCGTCCCGCTCGCGGTTTTCCAGGACGTGCCAGACCGCCACGCGATCGGACCGGGGCGAGCCGCCGCGCTGCATGATGGCCTGCCCCCCGAGGCGGTAGTGCCGGCTCACCTTGATGTCGGACGCCGTGAACAGCGAGAGCTGCTTGACGCTCTGCTCCTTGAGCGTGGTGCGCCCGCCGTAGGTGTAGAGGTGGTAGTCCGAGACCGTCTCCTCGACCATGCCGCCGTCCATGGTCATCGCCATCTCCGCGGCCTTGTACAGGATCGGACGCGCCGGCGGCGGCGCCTGGTGCACATCGCCGGCCAGGAACATCAGCTGCGCGTCCTGGTAGGTGGCGCCGCTGCGGTTGTCCACCGACACCCAGGCCTGCAGGTCGCCGATGGTGCCGCTCTCCCCGAGCTGCAGCACGTAGTCGGCCGACCACGACACGCCGCGCGTCAGGTACGACACGTCGAGGTCGCGACGGCCGGCGCCGTCGGCCTGGACCTGCCAGACCAGCGTCGGCAGCGCCCGCAGGTCGCCGGGCAGTTCGGGCAGGGCCAGGCGGCCCGGCACGTCGAAGACGACCTGGCCGTCGACGCGGTAGACCGGTCCCTGCGCCATCCCCAGCAGCGTGCCGGTCAGGCGCGACCCGTTCTCCTGCAGCCAGGTCACCTCGCGGCCGACGTACTTCTCGAGGATCTTCTCACGCGACATCAGGTCGAACTCGTAATTCTGCTCCAGCAGGCGCAGCCCCTTGCCCGCCGCCGTCTCGACGAGCAGCGAGCGCGGCTCGATCTGCGACGGCACGTCCTGGAACTCCAGGCGGGCGGCGCCGTCCGGCAGTTCGAGCCGCCGCACCTCACGAACCAGGGCGAGGTTCTCGTTGTAGATCGTGAGCATGAGTTCGGCGCGGTCGCCCGCGCCGCTGAGCACGACCGGGACGTCCGCCGCGACGGCGGGCAGGGCCGCCGTCAGGACGAACATGGCCGCGGCAACCCGGCGTCCGGCGATCCTCGTCCACGTCTGCTTCATCGCATCCTCCCTTGCACTCGGTTTCTTCAAACTGGTTTTCATCCTACCAGAATACCTCACCCTCAAGTCGCCGGCCGGCCGGCCGATGCTGCGGCGACACGGCGCCGTCAGCCACGTCGGGCGCTCCCTGAACTCCTCGCCGCGGCCGCGGTTCCGGTCCCGCGGCAGCACCCGGACGGCCGGAGGTTGATGTGCGCCACACGCTGCTGATCGTCGACGACACGGACTTCATGCGCTTCGTCCTGGGCGACCTGGCCCGCGAGGCCGGGATCGCCATCATCGCCGAGGCGGGCAGCGCCACCGAGGCGCTCGATCTGCAGGCCGCACTGGAGCCCCACCTCGCGGCCGTGGACCTGACCGCGGACGCCGTGGTCGGCGAGGCTCTCCTGGGCGCGCTGCTGGCGCGCGATCCCGACCTGGCCCTGGCCGCCATCGTCGCGCCGGGAGACGCCGAAGCCGCCGCCCGGGCCCGCGCCCGCGGCGCCCGCGAAGTGCTGGAAAAACCCTACGACCCGGACGCCGTGCACGCCGCGCTGCAGCGCCTGTCCGCCGTCGCGGTGGGCGTCTGACGTCCTAGTCGCCGAGCAACAGGTACATCGCCACACCCAGGGGCAGGCAGTAGCACGAGAGCTTCCAGAAGTGCCGCCGGACGACCAGCGACGCCGTCACCCGGATCGCGACCATCCCGACCAGGCAGGCCACGACGGCCCCGACCGCCAGCGCGGCCGGCCCGGCCCGGCCCCGCAGCCCCCCATCGAGAACATTCAGGACCAGCGAACCGATGAGCGCCGGCGCCGCGAGCAGGAAGCTGAAGCGCGCTGCCTCGTCACGCGGCAGCCCGAGCCAGAGCGAGGCGGCGATGGCCGAGCCCGGGCGGCTGAGGCCCGGTGCGAGGGCCACCGCTTGGGCGCAGCCGATGAGCAGGGCTTTCGGGAGCGGCGGCGGCACGGGGTGCCAGTCGCCCGGCACCCGGCGGATCTCGCTGCGGGCGGCGCGGGTCGACAGCAGGATCAGGCCGGTGGCCACCATGGCGCCGGCCGTGAGCCGCGGGTCGGTGAACCAAGCGTCGATCCGGTGCCTCAGCAGCAGGCCCACCCCGACCACGGGCAGGGTGCCGACGACCAGCGCCACGAGGTACTGGACAGCGGCCGCGTCGAAGCTCAGCAGGCGCCGGACCTCCCGCCGGTAGACCGCGAGCACGGCGACGACCGTGCCGCCGTGGAGGATCGCGACCAGCGCGAGGTCGGGCTCGAAAGCAGGCAGGAAGTGCCGGACCAGGACCAGATGTCCGGAACTGCTCACCGGCAGGAACTCGGTGAGCCCCAGCACCACGGCCAGCAGGATCACTTGCAGGAAATCCACGGGGTACCTCGCGTCAGCGTTCCTGGCGGGCCAGACGGTAGTGCTTGCGAGCTTCTTGGCGCATCAGGAGGGCGTCGTAGGTCAATGCCAGCTGATAGTGCAGGCGCCCATCGTCGGGGAAGGCGTCCAGGGCCCGCAGCAGGGAGGCCAGGGACTCCTCGTGCTTCTCCAACTTGCGCAGGCAGGTACCGAGGTGGAAATGGGCGCGGACGAGGCGACCGTCCTGCTCCAGGGTCCTGCGGAAGCGGTCGGCCGCTTCGCGGTACAAGCCCTTTTTCTGCAGTACGATTCCTGTAAAATATTGTGCTGAAGATGATTCAGGGGACATTTTGAGACTTTGCTCGAAACATGCGAGGGCTTCGTCGTAAGCGTCGTCGCGGAAATGCACCATCCCGAGATTCAGGTAGCCCTCGGCGTCGGGGCGGGCGCGGATGGCGGCCTCGAAACAGCGCACGGCGTCGCGGGGACGGCCTTCCTCGGCGTAGAGGGCACCGAGGTTGTGGTGCGCGTCGGCGTTGTCGTGGTCCGCGGCGATCGCCCGCAGGTACATCTGCATGGCCTCGGCGCGCCGTCCCAGCTCGTCGAGCACGGTGCCGAGGTTGGTCAGGGCGCGGCTGTCCTCCCCACCCAGGTCGACGGCCTTGCGGAACGCTTCGTGCGCCCCGTCGAGGTCTCCCAGCTTGCGCTGCACGCAGCCGAGACGGTAGCACCACTCGGACTGCCCGGGCGAACCCGCGAGCGCCTCCCGGTAGGCGGCCAGCGCCTCACCGAACGCGCCCTGCTGCTCGGCCGAGCGGCCGCGGGCGAAGGCCTCGACGGCGCGGGCGTCGACGGCGTGGTGGCCGGCGACGTTGTGACCGGCGGCGGCCGGCCGATGGCTGTCCTGGTCCCGATTCGACATGGGCGCAGACTAGAACCCAGCACGACCCGGGTCAACGAATTGTTCGCCCCCGGGCATCAAGATCCGGCTGCGCATGCCGATGATCCGGACACACCCGGCCGTCCGCCGGCGCGAGGCCCCCCCCATCCGGAGCGTGCGATGACCGTGACCAACACCGACCGCATCCTCAAGGACATGTTCACCCGCCTGCTCCACCAAGAGCTGGGCCACGAGCACGTCGAGCGGCTCGTGCCCGTCGTCGACGGCGTCCTGGAGCGCCTGCAGGGGAGCTACGCCCCCGACACCGTCCAGGGCCAGAACATGCTGCGCGCCCTGCTCTGCTCGATGGTCGCCCACGGCTGGGGGCTCGGCATGCACCCGCACAACAACCCCTCGCTGGATCTCGACGGACGCCCCCTGGAGGTGAGCGTCTGCAAGGACATCCTGCTGCCGATGGAGGATCTGAAATCGCTGCGCTACATCAAGAAGGACGCCGACGGCCGCGTGAAGAAGGCGTTGTTCGAGCCCGACCAGAACCAGCGCATCCGGCAGCACATCGACGCCATCCTGTCGGACGTCAGCCAGCGCTGGGACGAGTGAGGCCGCACGGCACCCACCGAACGCTTGGTCAGGGGCCTGCGGGCCCCTGTCGCGTTCCCGGCGATCCGCCGGGGACGACGGGCTCGCCCACGCCCAGCAGTGCCGCGAGCGCTTCGCGGAAAACCGGCGCGAGGCGGGCGGGGTCGTCGCCGGCGAGTTCCAGCAGCAGCCGCCACGCCGCGGCGATCTCCGGCACGAATTCCTCGAGGAGCCGGCCCCGTTCCAGGGCCGCGCGCCGCCGCTCGCCATGGTACACGACGATGTCGGAGACCAGAGCGCGCGCCAGCCGGTCGGACCAGGCGGCCGCGACGGTGTCCGTCGCGGGCGCCTCGGGCCGGCGGGGGTCCGGATCGAGCCGGAACCCGCGTCCGCACGTCGGGCAGATCAGGCGCAACGGACGGCGCGGCGCCTGGTTCGCCGGCACGGCGTAGTCGGTTCGGCAACTGGGGCAGGTGACGCGCAAGAAAACCTCCGGGGACGAGGGGCACCCCGGTTCATCGGCAGCGGTCGGCCGGGCTTGACCATCGGACGCGTCAGCCGGCCGCGGTCAGGGCGAGGTAGCGGCCGAAGCCGGCGGCCAGCGCCCCCCGCAGGGGCGCGAGACCGGGACCGCTGAGTCGGGGGTCGGCCGTCAGCAGGCGCGCGGCGTCGCCGGCGGCCAGGGCGACCACGGCCTGGTCGCGCAGCGGGTTGGCCAGCAGGAAGGCCGGCGTGCCGTGCTGGCGCACGCCGAGCACGTCGCCGGGCCCGCGTTGGCGCAGGTCCTCCTCGGCCAGGCGGAACCCATCCTGGACGGCGCAGAAGACCTGCAGGCGCTCGGCGGCGTCGGGGGCCAGCCAGCGGTCGAGCACGAGGTCGCAGCGCGAGGCCAGGTCCGAGCGGCCGATGCGGCCGCGCAGCTGGTGCAACTGAGCCAGCCCGAAACGCTCCGGATGGTGGATGACCATCGCGGTGGCCTGGGGCACGTCGATCCCCACCTCGACCACCGACGTGGCGACGAGCACCTCCAGTTCCCCGGACACGAAGCCGGCCATGACGGCCTGCTTGTCGCGCGGCCGCATCCGGCCGTGCAGCAGGCCGACGCGATGGTCGCGGAAGGGGCCCGCGGCGAGCAGCTCGTACTCGGCCTCGGCCGAGCGCAGGTCCTGGCCGGCGGTCTCCTCGATCACCGGGTAGATCACGAAAGCCCGCTCGCCGACGCGCAGACGATCCCGGATCCCGGCGTAGCAGGAGTCCAGGTCGGCGGCAGCCACGGTCCCGGTCGCGACGGGCCGGCGTCCCGCGGGCATCTCGTCCAGGATGGACAGGTCGAGGTCGCCGTAGAGGGTCAGCGCCAGACTGCGCGGGATCGGGGTCGCGCTCATCACCAGCACGTGCGGCGCGATCTCGTCGCCGGTGCGGCCGGCGCGCCCGCGCTGGCGCACGCCGAAGCGGTGCTGTTCGTCCACGATCGCCAGGCCGAGCCGCGGCAGCTCCACGCCGTCCTGCACCAGGGCGTGCGTGCCGACGAGCAGGTCGATCTCGCCCGCCCCGGCGGCCCGCAAGATCTCGCGGCGCTCCTTCGCGGGGGTCGAGCCGGTCAAGGTCGCCGTGCTCACGCCCAAGGGCTCGCAGAGGCGACGGCAGACGTCGCCGTGCTGGTGAGCCAGCACCTCGGTGGGCGCCATCAGCAGCGCCTGGTGGTGCTGCTCGATCACGAACAGCGCGCCCAGCAACGCGACCAGCGTCTTGCCGCTGCCCACATCGCCCTGCAGGAGCCGGTGCATGACCCGGCCGCTGCGCAGGTCGCGCAGGATCTCGGCGGCGACCCGCCGCTGTGCCCGGGTGAGCTGGAACGGCAACTGCGCGACCAGCCGGGCGGTCAGGTCGCCCGGCGGCCCCAGGCGCAGTCCGGGCCGCTCCCCGAAATCCCGCCGCCGGCAGGCCAGCGCCAGTTGGATCAGGAAGATCTCCTCGTAGACCAACCTGGTGCGGGCCGCCTCCAGGTCCCGGTGATCGGCGGGGAAATGGATCCCGCACAGGGCCTCACGCAGACCGACCAGGACGCGCTCGCCCCGGATCGTCTCGGGTAGGGTCTCCTCGAATCGGTCCTGGACGGCCGCCAGCGTTTCGTGGACCAGCCGGCGCAACCAGTGCTGGCCCACGCCCGTGGTCAGGGGATAGATCGGCACCAACCTGCCGGTGTGGAGGGTCTCGCCGCCTTCTTCGAGCAACTCGTAATCGGGATGGACCATCTGCAAGCGGTGGTTGTAGATCTGGGCCCGGCCGCCGAGGAGGATCTCCAGACCGGGGCGGAACTGGCGCAGCAGGTAGGACTGGCCGAACCACTGGCAGAAGACCGTGCCGCCGGCATCGGCGACGGCGACCGTCTGCACGGTCCGCCCCTGCCGCGACCGTCGCTCCCCGGTGGTCAGCACACGCCCGAGGATCGTGGCCTCGTCGCCGGCCCGCAGGTCGCGGATCGGCGTGACCCGGCTGCGGTCCAGATGCGTCCGCGGGTAATGCCGCAGCAGGTCGGCCACGGTGACGATCCCGAGGCGGGCGAGGGCCTGCGCCCGCACCGGGCCAACGCCCTTGAGGAACTGGACCGGGCTGTCCCAGACGATCGCCGTCGGCACGGGGGGCCTTTCGGACGGGGGAATTTCCTTGCGATGGCGCGCAGCCGATGTTAAATTCCCGAGTCCGCGATTGCAAGTACCCCAGGAGGACGAGCGCCATGAGCAGGAAATGCGAGATTTGCAGCAAGGGCCCCCAGTACGGCAACCGGGTCAGCCATGCTCACAACACGTCGCGCCATCGCTGGTTGCCCAATCTGCAGCGAATCAAGTTCGAGCAGAACGGCACGGTTCGACGGGGCTACGTCTGCACGCGCTGCATCAAGGCCGGCGCCGTGCGCAAAGTGGTCTGAGCCGCCGATCGATCAGCGAAGCCGCTTGAAGATGTGGACCAGCCCTCCCGACGCGACGGGGGGGCTGATCTGTTGCGGGGTCAGCGCCGCCACCGCCGTGCGCAGGGGCTCCGCCATCTGCCGCGGGTCGAGCCAGCCGATTTCCCCCCCGGTCGCCGCCGCCGCGCCGACGCTGTACGACGTCGCCAGGGCGGCGAAGTCCACGCCGGCCGCGATTTCCCCCCGCACCAGACTCGCCGCGTCGTCGTCGGGCAAGGCGATGTGCAGCAGCAGGACCTGACCCGCGGCGACCAGGGCGGACTCGCGCCGCCGGCGGGCCTGCACCTCCTCGCGCCAGGTCCCGAGCTTGGCCGCGTTCCCGACGCCGTCGGCGAGCATGCTCACGAGTTCGTTCAACAGCCGCCCGTCGTCGCTGAGACGCTCCAGCAGGCGCGCCTTCAGCAGCCGCGCCTCCACCACGCGCGGTCCCAGCTGGCAGGCCCGCGTCGCCTCGAGCAGGGCTTCGGCCAACCGGCTGCGGCCTTCCAGATGGAGGGCGAAGTTGAAGTGTCCGATGGGATCGTCGGGAGCGCCGGCGACGTAGCGGCGGAACTCGGCGTCGGCCTCCTCGTGGCGTCCCAGCAGTTCCAGGGTGTTGGCCAGATGGAACCGCGAAGCCGCCTGGCCCGCATCCCGCGCGAGGGCGGTCCGCAGCACGCTTTCGGCCTGCTGGTAACGCCGGGCGGCGAAGTAGGCCTCGCCGAGCACGGCCCAGGAAGCGGCGCTGTCGTCGCGGCGGACGGTCTCGAGTCCGATGGTCACGGCGTACGCCGTGTCGCCGGCCATGATGCTCAGTTCGACGGCGCTGCGCAGATCGACCGGCGTCGGGGAGCCGTAGGAGAGCGCGTCGGCCCAGTGAGCCAGCGCCTGGCGCCACAGGGCGCGCTTCTGGGCGATGCGCGAGAGGGTCTTGTGGACGGTCGGCGTACCGCCGGTCACGCGCACCAGCTGCGTGAACAACCCGTAGGCCCGTTGCTCCTCGCCCTGTTCCAGCAGCAGGCGGGCCATGGCTTCCAGCAGGCCGGGGTGCTCCGCGCCGACGGCGAGCCCCTGTTCCCACTGCGACCGCGCCGCTTCGAGATCGCCGGCGGCGAGCAGGGCGCGCCCGTACCAGTAGCGGGCGTCGGGTGAATCGGGGTGATCGCCGGCGGCGCGGGCGCCCCAGTCCAGCGCGTCCTGGACCCGGCCGTCCTCCAGGGTCAGGACCGCGAGGGCGACGAGAACCGCCACGTCGACGTCGGGGTCCTGCGCACAGGCGGCGAGCCCCGGCTCGGCGGCCTGTCGTTGGCCCGCCTGGTACAGGACGAGCGGTTCGGCGCAAGCCGCGGCGGGCCCGCCGCCCGCAGCCCGGTCACCCGGGGGCGTCGGTTGCGCGGCGGCGACGGCGGCGCTCAGCAACATCAGCAGCGGGACGAGATGCTTCACGCGCGACTCCGATCGGCGACTGCGGCGGGACCGTCCGGCGTGACGCCGGTTCAGCCGATCCAACGTCGGATGGGATCGAGCCAGAAGGAAGGATCGAGCCACGTCCAACGCAGATCCTCGGGGGCAAGTTCCCGGCGACGGCGCAGCAGACCCATGGCCTGGGTGCTCCGTTCCTGCCGGTGCAGCAGCCCGAGCCGCTCCTGGAGCAGGGTGTCGGACACGGCGTCGGGCGTGAATCCCTCGCCCGAATCGTCCAGGACCAGGTAAGCCTGCACCAGCAGGGCGGCGAGCGGTTCGACCGCCTCTCCCTCTTCGGCGAGCCCGCGCAGCAGCGGCAAGGCCGTGATCCAGTCACCGGCCGAAGTCCGGGCTCGCGCCTGCAGCAGGCGCCAAGCGGGTTCGGCGGCGACGGCGGCCGGGAAGTCCGCCGGCGTGAGCGTGCCTCCCTGCGCCAGCCTCAAGTGCAGCGACAGATAGTTTCGCCGCGGATCCGGCAGGGTCTGGTCCGGTTGCGGCCACTGCTCCAGCAGCTTGCTCAGCCGTTCCCAGCGCCGCGCCGCCAGCAGGTGGCAGCCCAGGAAGTGGTGGTAGTCGGCGTCGAGGAACCATTTTTCGCAGAGGTCTTCGAGACGGCGGCAGGCCTCGCCCTCGCGCCCGTCGAGTTCATCTGCGGCCGCCAGCAACAGTTCCGCCATGGGGAACGAGGCCGCGAGGTCGTGCCAGGGGCGCAGGGCGGCACGAGCTTCGTCGCGGCGTCCGGTCAGCAGCGCCAGCGACGCGTTCAGGTAGGCGCAGAAGAGCGCCTCCCCGGGGTGGCCGACGATGGGATCGGTCAGCTCGTCCTGGGCGAGGATCACCTCGCGCGCGTCCCGGAAACGGTGCTGGTCGGCGAGGATCAAGGCCTTGAGATGGGCCGCCGTGCGGTAGCGGGGATTGAGGTGCAGGGCTTGGTCGACTTCCACGAGCGCTTCGGTGTTGCGGCCGGTCTGGAACAGCGCCGCCGCCAGACGGACACGGTGGTCGGGGTAGGTGGGGTTCGCCGCGCAGAGTTCGCGCATGCAGACGATGCCCTCGTCCCAGTCGCCGGATCGGCAGGTCTCGACGGCCGCGCGGACCCGGTCTCCGTCGCGGGCGGCGTCCGCTGCTTCCCGCAGCAACACGAGCAGGTTGCCGGGGAGGTTGGCCGCGGTGAAGCGACCGGTCCCCGCGAGGTGGCGGATCAGCGGGTGCTCGACACGCCGGCCGCTGGCCAGCAACTCGTTCAGGCTGGCCGCAGCCCGGTCGGCATCGCCCAGGCTGCCCAGCGCGCTCGCCTCGAGCAGCCGTCCCTCGACGTAGTCGGCGTTGTAATGCAGGGCGGTCCGCGCTGCGTCCAGCGCCTCCTCCCAGCGGGCCGTCGAAGCGAGCGCGACGCCTTGCCAGAAGTGCAGGTCCGGGTAGGTCGGCCAGCGCTCGGCGGCTTCGGTGAACAGCGGCACCGCGCCGGCCGGGTCGCCGGCGCTCACCAGTTGCCGCCCCAGTTGGGTCAGGCACTGTCGCAGGTGGAAATCGGTGAGGGGGGCGGCCTTCCCGTCCCGGCGGGCGTCGGCTTCGCGCAGCAGGGGCAGGGCTTCGGCAAATCGGCCCTGCTCACAAAGCGCAACGCCGGAGCGATGCGTGTCATCACTCCGGCGTCCCCACCATTTGCCCCACAGCGGCATTTCAGTCCAGGTATTTGCGGGTGTACGCAGGCTCCGAAAGATCGCGGCGCGCAGCCTCCCCCACCGGCACGGCGGTGCGACGCCCGGACGGCGCCAGACGATCGGAAAGCTCCCTCACCTCGCGCAGGGGCACGACGTTGGAATCGAGGCGGGCGGAGCGCACGGCCGCGGCCGGCGGCGGCGCCTGCGACTCGGCTTCCTCGTCGTCGAAGCGCAGCGGCGCGTCGGACCCGAACCAGGCCGGCGCGTCCGTGGCGGGAGCGGCGGCCCCGTCCGCGGCGGCCATGACGCGCAGCAGCGGCGTCGCGGCCGGCGACTCGTCCAGGCGCGCGGCGGCGAAGGGCTCGTCCTGCTCGGGCGCGTCGTCGAACGCCACCGCGGCGGGCTCGGGCTCGTCGACGGGTTCGTCCCAGGACACGAGCCGCGGCGGCGACGGCGGAACCTCGCATGGTTCGTCGTCGAATTCGGCGGTCGCTTCCATGACGAAGATCGGCTCGGGATCCACGGCGGCCTCGGCCTCGACTTGTGCCTCGGCCTCGACTTGCGCCTCGGCCTCGACTTGCGCCCCGGCCTCGACTTGCGCCCCGGCCTCGACCCGCGCCACGGGCTCGTAGACGCCGCCGCGGTCGAAACCGGTGGCGATCACCGTGACCTGGAGCATGTCGCCCAGGTCGGGTTCGATGCCGTAACCGAAGATGATGTGGGCCTGGTCGCCGGCAGCTTCCTGCACCAGGCTCATCACGGCGTTGGTTTCCTTCAGGCTGACCTCGGCGCTGGTGAGGTTCACCAGCACGCCTTTCGCGCCGCGGATGTCGACGTCCTCGAGCAGCGGCGAGCTGATGGCCGCGCGCGCCGCGAGTTCGGCGCGGTTCTCGCCGGCGGCCTTGCCCGTCCCCATCAACGCGACGCCCATGCCCTGCATCACCGAGCGCACGTCGGCGAAGTCGAGGTTGACCATGTGGGGCTTCATGATGATGTCGTGGATCCCGCGCGTCGCCTCGTAGAGCACGGTGTCGGCGAAGCGGAAGGCCTCGCTCATGGAGGTGTCCGGCGGCACGACTTCGAGCAGGCGCTCGTTGGGGATCACGATCAGCGTGTCCACCGACTCGCGCAGTTCCGCGAGGCCGGCTTCGGCCTGGCGCAGGCGGACGCGGCCCTCGAAGCGGAACGGCTTGGTGACCACGCCGACGGTCAGCGCGCCGAGTTCGCGCGCGATGCGGGCCACGATCGGCGCCGCACCGGTGCCGGTGCCCCCGCCCATGCCGGCGGTGACGAAGACCATGTCGCTGCCCTCGAGCGCGTCGCGGACCAGGGCCTCGTCCTCGATGATGGCGTGGCGGCCGACGTCGGGGTCGCCTCCGGAGCCCAGACCGCGCGTGGTCACGCAACCGATCTGCAGCACCGCGTCGGCGCGCGAGGAATGCAGGGCCTGGAGGTCGGTGTTGACCGCGATGAAATCGACCCCGTCCAGACCGGAATCGATCATGCGGTTGATGGCGTTGCCGCCGGCGCCGCCGACGCCGGCAACGCGGATCCTGGCGAGTCTCTCGGTGGGTTCAACGAGTTCGAACATGACAGCCCCTCTCCTCCATGATCGGGTGTGCCGTCGGTGGATCTCAACGGAATGCTGGACTCTTTCTTAACACATCATGCTGGGGGTGTCCAACAGGTATTTCCCAGGGGTCGTGGTTTTTTCCGCGGCGATCAGCGCCGGGGGAACAACCCCCCGAGCCACCCTTTCCGCCGGCGAGGCGGCTCCCGGGAGCCGTCCGCCTCCCCCGCCTCCGGGCCGCCGCCCAGCGCCCAGAAGGCCAGACCGACCGCCGTGGCCCACTGACCCTCGGGCAGGGGCTTGCCGCCGGTCAGGCCGAGGGGGGTCAGGCGCCGCTGTGCCGGCAGCATCAGCACTTCCTCGATCAGCTGCTCCGTGCCCGCGCAGCGCGAGCCGCCACCGGTCACCACGACGCCGCGGTGCAGCAGGGACTGCTGGAAGTCCGGACCCATGTCGCGTTTCACGAGCGACACGATCTCTTCGAGGCGGGGCTCGAGGATCGCGGCGATCAGACCCGGGGACTCGGCGGGCTCGCTCTCCTCGAACAGCACCTCGGGATCGACGTCGTCCGCGAGGCTGCGCAGGGCCAGCCCGCGCTGCCGCTTGATGGTCTCGGCCTCGGCGGCGCTGATGCGCAGGCCGTGGGCCAGGTCGTTGGTCATGTGCACGCCGCCCCAGGGGACGGCGCCGCTGCCGGCGATCCGCCCCGACCGGTAGATCACCCACTGCGTGTGCAGCCCGCCGATGTCGATCAGCAGCACGCCCTCCTGCCGCTCCTGCGGCGTCAGCAGCGCCGAGGCCGTGGCCAGCGCGTCGATGTGCCAGCTCGCCGCGTGGTAGCCGGATTTCTCGATGGTGTGCTCGAGGTTGTGCTGGACGCTGCTGGAACCCGTGACGAGGTAGGCGTCCACTTCGAGCAGCGAACCCGGACGGTCGAGCGGATCGACGACGCCCGGGATCCCGTCCACGGTGTACGCCACGGGATTCGAGGCGAGGATCGCGTGGTCGAAGGGGATGGCGATGCTGGTGGCCTTCTCCAGGACGGCCTCGACGTCGTGCGCGTCCACGGCTCGCCGGTTCGGCCCGACCTTGTGCTGGCCGCGCGCCCAGAGCGAGCGCAGGTGCGAACCCGAAATGCCGTAGCAGAAGCCCGCGATGTCGACGTTCGCCGCCGCTTCGGCGCCGCGCACCGCCTTGGCGATCGCCCGGCTGCCGGAACCGACGTCCACGAAGTCGCCGTCGCGGAAGCCCGCCGCCTCGGCGCTGCCCGTCCCGAGCACGGTCAACCCTCCCTCCGGCGACGGCGTGGCCACCAGAACGCGGAATTCCGTGCTGCCGAGGTCGCAGGCGACGATCAGCTGGTCATGTTCCATGGTCGTCCTTCTCTCGCGGCGGCTCCGTGGTGTCGGGCGGAGCCGGTTTCTCGACGGAGACCTGTCCCTGGAAGCGCAGGTCGACGATGCAGCTGTCCGGGATGCTGTCCCGGACGCCGAGATAACGCGTCAGTCGCGCGGTGAAGCCCTCGCGGCCCAGGATCAGACGGCCGCCCTCGCCGGCCAGGACGAGGGACAGCCCTCGCTCGTCGCGCAGGACGAAGTCGACCGGGTGCGCCGTTTCCAACCCCGTGCCGCGCACCGCGTCCACCAGGTCGCGCAGCATGTCGGCGTCCCGCGGCGCCAGACCCCGGCCGGGGGCGCCGACGCGGTCCACCAGCAGCGGCAGATCGAGCGGCGGCAGCAGATCCGGCAACCGCAACCGGCGGCCGTTCTCGGCCAGCACGTCGCGGTCCCCCGCGCCGGCCACCACGACCTGGGGCCGCCACTCCTGCAGCCGGACGTGCAGCGTCGACGGCAGCAGGCGCGTGACCGCGGCGTCGCGGACCCACGGCAGCGTGCGCAACGAATCGGTGAACGCGGCGGTGTCGAAGCGCCAGATGTTCCGGCCCAGCGCCCACCGCAGGCGCCACTCGAGTTCGGCGCGGTCGGTGAATCGGTAACGGTCCGTTTCGACGCGCGCCACCGCAAACTTCGGCGCCGTCAGCAGCCAGAGCAGGCCGCCGCCCACGACGACGGCGATCCCCAGCGCGACCGCGCCGCGCACGACCAGCCGCCGCGTGTCGCGGCGGCGCACGCGGCGGCGGGCCATGCCCGCCGCGGTCCGCTGCAGCCGGCCGGGCGCGCTCATGCCGCGCCCCTGCCCGCCAGGTGGGCGCAGACCGGCGCGACCAGGCGTCCGATGTCGCCGGCGCCCAGGGTCACGAGCAGGTCGCCCGGGCCCACCGTCGCGTCGAGCCAGGGCACGACGTCGTCGGCGCCGCCGAGCAGCGTGACCTCGCCGCGCCCCTTGCGCGCGAGCGCCGTGGCGATCAGGCCGCTGTCCACGCCCGGCTGCGGCTCTTCGCTCGCCGCGTACACCGGCAGCAGGCCTACGGCGTCCGCCGCCGCCAGGGCGTCGGCGAACTCGACGGCGAACCGCAGGGTGCGCGAGTAGCGGTGGGGCTGGAACAGCACGACCACGCGGCGCCCCTCGTCGCAGGCCACGGCCAGGGTGGCCGCGATCTCGGTGGGGTGGTGCCCGTAGTCGTCCACCACGCGCACGCCGCCCGGTTCCCCGTGTTCCTGGTAGCGGCGGCCGACCCCGGCGAACCCCTGCAGAGCCCGGGCCGCCTGCGCGAAGGGGACGCCCAGCTCCATGCCGACGGCCACGGCCGCCAGCGCGTTGGCCAGGTTGTGCCGGCCACGCAAGCGCAGTTCGAGGCGACCGAGTTCGCGGCCGCCCGCCAGCACCGTCGCGGCCCCGGGGAGGGACGGGTCGGGCACGCCGCGAACGTCGGCGTCCGCGCCGAGGCCGTAGGTGATGACCTTGCGTTCGAGGTGGGGGATCAGCGCGCGCACCTCGGGGTCGTCCTGGCAGAGGACGCACGCCCCGTAGAAGGGGACGCGTGCCAGGAAGGCGCGGAAGGCGGCGCGCAGGTCCGCCATCTCCGGATAGAAATCGACGTGCTCGTGGTCGATGTTGGTGACCACCGCCACCGTCGGCACCAGGTGCAGGAAGGTCCCGTCGCTCTCGTCGGCTTCGGCCACGAGGTAATCGCCGGCGCCGAGCACGGCGTTCGCGCCGGTCGCCAGCGCGCGGCCGCCCACCAGGACGGTGGGGTCCAGCCCGCCCGCGGCCAGGACCTCGGCCACCAGCGAGGTCGTGGTCGTCTTGCCGTGGGAACCGGCCACGGCGATGCCGTACTTCAGGCGCATCAGTTCGGCGAGCATCTCGGCGCGCCGGATGACCGGGATGCCGAGCCGCCGCGCCGCCGTGACTTCGGGATTGAAACGCGTGACCGCCGACGAATAGACCACGACGTCGGCGCCCCGCACCTGCTCGTCGCGGTGCCCGATCGCGATCGACGCCCCGAGCCGCTCGAGACGCTCGGTCGCCTCCGAGGCGCGCAGGTCGCTGCCGCTGACGCGGAAGCCGAGGTTCAGCAGGATCTCGGCGATCCCGCTCATGCCGATGCCCCCGATGGCGACGAGATGGACGTGGCGGGTGTTACGGAACACGGCAGCCCCTTTACCGGCCGGTTGTGGTGCACGTGCCGGCGGCGTCGACGGGCAGACGCCCCGACAGCCGCATCAGGTCGGCGGCGATCTCCATCGCCGCCTCGGGCCGGGCCGCGGCCCGCGCGCCGGCCGCCATCGCGCGCAACCGCGCGGGATCCCGCCGCAGCTCTTCCACGCACGCCGCCAGGGACTCCCCCGTGCAGAGTTCGTCCAGCAGCAGCAGCGCCGCGCCCGCGTCCTCGCGCGACTTGGCGTTGCGCAGCTGGTGCTGGTCGGTGGCGTGCGGGTAAGGCACCAGCACCGCGGCGCAGCCCGCGGCCGCCAGCTCGGCCAGGGTCATCGCGCCCGCGCGGCAGACCACCAGGTCGGCCCAGCGCAAGGCCGCGGGCATGTCGTCGATGTACGGGGTGATGCGCGTCGCGCCGAGACGGCCGGCGCAGCCGCGGGTCACCGCCTCGTGCTCTTCGGGGCCGGTCTGCGCCCACAACGACAGCTCGGCGCGCAACGCCCAGGCGCCGCGCGCCGCGTCGGCCACGGCGCGGTTCAGCGTGCGGGCGCCCCGGCTGCCGCCGAAGACCAGCACGTGGAAGGCGGGCGCCCCGTCCGGGCGCCGGGTCCCACCGTCCGCGGCGGCGGCCGCTTCGCCGAGGGCGTCGGCGAAGGCGGCGCGGACGGGGTTGCCGGTGTCGCGGCTGCGGCCGGTCGGGAAGTACGCCGCCGCTTCCGTGAACCCGAGATAGATCCGCCGCGCCCAGCGCCCCAGGAGACGGTTGGTGCTGCCCGGGATCGCATTCTGTTCCTGCAAGGCCAGCGGCCGTCCCAGGACGCGCGCCGCCAGGCCGACCGGCAGGCTGACGAAGCCGCCGCTGCCCAGCACGACGTCCGGCCGGAAGCGTCGCAACACCGCCAGGCTCTGGACCACGCCCCGGACGAGGTTGGCGGCGAAGCGCAACCGCGCGACGGGGCCGAGTCCCCGGTAGCCCGAGGCCGCCACGTGGACCAGGTCCAGGCCGGCGGCGGGGACGAGCCGCGACTCCAACCCCTGTCGGGTTCCGAGGTAGAGCAGTTGGGCCTGCGGTTCGAGCCGCAGCAGCGCCTCGGCGACGGCCAGGGCGGGGTAGATGTGCCCACCGGTGCCGCCGCCCGCCAGGACGACCCTGACCGGCGCGGTCGCATCGGCTCGGCTTTGGGCGCGGCGCGGGTTCATGAATCTCCTCCGAGGGCCGGCCGGGCCGCCTCAGGGGCGTCCGATCACCCGCACCCTCCTGGCGCGCAGGGCGCGCCCCTGGCGGTCGATGCTCAACAGGATGCCCACCGCCGCCAGGTTCGTGATCAGTGCGGAACCGCCGTAGCTGAGGAAGGGCAGCGGCAGCCCCATGACGGGAAGCACCGCGGTGACCATGCCGATGTTGATGGCCGCGTACGACAGCAGCATCGTGGTCAGTCCGGCCGCGACCAGGCTGCCGAATTCGTCGCCCGCGTTGCGTGCGATGTTATAACCGCGCCAGCCCAGCAGCACAAACAGAAAAAGCGTGACCAGACCGCCCACCAGGCCCAATTCCTCGCCCACGACCGAGAAGATGAAATCCGTGTGCGCATCCGGCAGGAAGGCGAAGCGCTGCTGGCTGGCCCCGATGCCCGTCCCCTGCCAGCCGCCGGCCCCCAGCCCCAGCAGCGACTGGTAGACCTGGTAGAGCTTCTCGTCGGCGCTCGGATCGATCGTGCCGTCCTTGATCCCCAGCCACCAGAGCACCAGGCGGTGGTTGATCTTGGAGATCGTGAAGAAGCCCAGGGCGGCCATCGCCACGGCCCCCGCGCCCAACCAACCCAGGATCCGCAGCGGCAGGCCGCTGAGCGTCAACAGGACCAGCGTCAGCAACCCCATCATCGCGGCGTTGCCGTAGTTCGGCTGCAGGGCCAGGGCGACCATCGCCACGGCGGGAACCGCCAGCGCCGTCCAGAAGCGGCGGTCGTCGCGGCGCAGGCGCTCGAACCCGCCGGCGCACTGCTGGGCGAGGAAGAGCACCAGCGCGACCTTCACGATCTCCACGGGCTGGACGGGCAGGAACGTCAGCCAGCGGCTGGAGCCGGCGCGCTCGTCGACGAGACCCGTCTTGCGCAGCACGACGGTCACCAGCACCAGGCCCAAGCCGAGTCCCAGCAGCCCCCAGTTCAGCCAGGGCCGACGCAGCGTCTGGTAGTCCAGTCCGGCCAGGAACCACAACGCGCCGAGGCCGAGGCCGAAGCGGATGATCTGGTTCAGGAAGTAATGGGTGCTGGACGACGAGGTGAACGAACCGGCGTTGTAGACCATCACCACGCCGAAGATCCCCAGCACCAGCACCGCGAACATCAGCCAGCCGTCGAGCTGCTCGAACCAGGCCAGCAGCCGGCGCACGCGTCGGTTCATGATCCCTCCCGGGGTCCGGCAGCGCCCGGCCGGCCGGCCAACCAGCGGCGAGCGGCGGCGGCGAACACCTCGCCGCGGTGGTGGTAGTCGCGGAACATGTCGAAGCTCGCGCAGGCGGGGCTCAGCAGGACCGTGCCTCGTCCCAACGCCAGGCCGGCCGCCGTCGCCACGGCCTCGTCGAGGTCGGCGGCCCGGACCAGCGGCACCGCACCGGCGAGCGCCGCCGCGATGCGCTCCGCCTCGGCGCCGATCAGCACCGCGGCCCGCACCGGCGCGAGCACGTCGCGCAGGGGGGCGTAGTCCTCGCCCTTGCCGCTGCCGCCCAGGATCAGCACGACGTCGCCCGCGTAACCGGCCAACCCGCCGCACACCGCGTGGACGTTGGTCGCTTTGGAATCGTCGACGAAGACCAACCCGTCTCCCCGGGCGACCTCCTGCTGGCGGTGCGGCAAACCGCGGAAACTCCGCAGGCCCGCCGCCAGGACGTCGTCGTCCAGGTCGAAGGGTTCGAGGGCGGCGAGGGCGGCGCCGGCGTTGAGGACATTCGGTGCGCCGTGGAGGGGAAAGTCCTCGAGCGCCAGCACCGCCCGCGGTCCGCCATCGCGCAGTCGCCACAGACGGCCGTCCCGTGCGAAGCACGCGGCGCCCGCTTCCGGATCGCCGAACAGCAGGCGACGCGGTGCGGGCCAATCCCGGGCCGGCAGGCAGCCGGTCCCGGTGACGAACAGCCCCCCGGGGGGCAACAGATCCACGAGCCGCCGCTTGGCGGCGTAGTACGCGCCGACCGACGGGTAGCGGTCCAGGTGGTCGGGGGCCAGGTTCAGCACCACGGCGACCTCGGGCCGGAACTGCGCGACGGCCTCGAGCTGGAAACTGCTGACTTCCACGACGGCCACCGCGGCGTCGGGCAGCGTGTCGGCGACCCGGCTCCAGGGACGGCCCACGTTGCCCAGGGCCGGCGCCGTGTAGCCCGCGGCGCGCAGCAGGTGCGCCGCCAGTTCGGTGGTCGTCGTCTTGCCGTTGGTGCCGGTGATCGCCACCGTGCGCCCCTTGAAGAAGCGTGCGGCCAGTTCGAGTTCGCTCAGGACCGGCACGCCGGGCGCCGCGGCGACGGCCCGCTCGACGGTCACCCCGGGGCTGAGCACCACGCCGTCGAGGCGCGGCAGCGCCGAGTCCCAGCCCGGGCCGGACCGCAACTCGTCGAAGGCCTCGAGCGCCTCCTCCACGAGACCGTGCCGGCGCCACTGCTCGGCGAGCACCGATTCGCCGGCGTCGTCGCCGCCCACGACGCGCGCGCCGTGACGTCGCAGCAGAGCGCCGGCCGCACAGCCGCTGCGCGCCAGACCGATCACCAACCAGGTCCCGCCCCGCACGTTCACGCCCGTCCTCCTACTGCAACTTGACGGTGCTCATGCTCAGCAGCAGCAGCAGGATGCCGATGATCCAGAAGCGGACCACGACCTGCGTCTCCGACCAGCCGAGCAGTTCGAAATGGTGGTGCAGGGGCGCCATGCGGAAGATCCGCTTGCCGCCGCGCCAGCGGTACGACGCGACCTGCAGCATGACGCTCACGGCCTCCAGCACGAACATGCCGCCCATGATCACCAGCAACAGCTCGCGCTTGACCAGGATCGCGACGGTGCCCAGGGCGCCGCCCAGGGCCAGGCTGCCGGTATCGCCCATGAACACCCGCGCGGGATGGGCGTTGAACCACAGGAAGCCGAGCGAGGCGCCGACCACGGCCCCGCAGTAGACGGCGAGTTCGCCGGCGCCCGGCAGGTAGACGATGTTGAGGTAGTCCGCGAAGATCACGTTGCCCGCGACGTAGGCCAGCGCCGCGAAGCCCAGGAAGGTGAAGGCGCTCAGCCCGATCGCCAGCCCGTCGAGGCCGTCGGTCAGGTTCACGGCGTTGCTGGTGCCCGCCACCACGACCACCACCAGCGGCAGGTAGAACCAGCCGAGGTCGATGAAGGTGTCCTTCAGCAGCGGCACGGCCAGTTGGGTGACCAGGGTGTCGTCGGCGACCGCGCTTTTCAGCAGCAGGTACAGCACCAGGCTGAAGCCGATCTGCCCCGCCAGCTTCACGCGGCCGATCATGCCCTTGGGCCGCTTGCGCACGACCTTGAGCCAATCGTCGACGAACCCCAGCGTCCCCATCCAAACCGTGGCCAGCAGGCAGAGCTGCACGTAGCGGTTGCTCAGGTCCGCCCACAGCAGGGTGGGCAGCACGATCGCCGCGATCACCAGCACGCCGCCCATCGTCGGGGTGCCCGCCTTGGCGGCGTGCCGCGCGGGGCCGTCGCTGCGGATCGTCTCGCCGATCTGCAGGGCCTGGAGCCGGCCGATCAGCCACCCGCCGAACACGAAGCAGATCAGCAGGGCGGTGATCGTGGCGTAGGCGGCGCGGAACGTGATGTACTGGAAGACGTTCAGCGCCGACCAGTGTTCGCGCAGCGGGTAGAGCAGGAGGTAGAACATCAGCGTGTCTCCCTGTCGGACGCGGCGCCGCCGAGGTGCGCCAGGAAGGCGTCGAGCGCGCGCTCGACGGCGGCGGATCGGGATCCCTTGAACAGGATGCGGTCGCCGGCCCGCACCGCGGCCGCCAGGGCGTCGGCGGCCGCCGCCGCGTCGGCGCAGACTTCGGCGTCGCCGCCCGCCTCGCGGAAACCGGCGGCCAAGTCCGCCGCCGCCTCGCCCACGGCCCACACCGCGTCGAGGCCGGCGGCCCGCAGTCGCCGCCCGGTGTCGCGGTGCAGTTCGGCCGCGTCGGCGCCGAGTTCGCCCATCGCGCCGAGCACGGCGAACCGGCGGCCGTCGCCGGGCAGGCCCGCCAGCGACGCGGCGGCGCTGAGCATGCTCGCGGGATTGGCGTTGTAACAGTCGTCGAGCAGCCACATGCCGCCGGCCGCGATCAGCCGGCTGCGGTGAGGCGAAGCGGCGAAGCCGGCGAGCGCGCTCGCGAGGTCCGGTTCGCGACCCGTCAAGGCCCGCACCGCCAGCCACGCGGCGACGAGGTTGGCGCCGTTGTGCTCGCCCGGCAAGGGCACGGCCGCCTCGCGACCATCGAGCGTCACCAGGCCCCCACCCCCGACGCGGTCCGCCCGCCACGACCAGCGGTGTTCCCCGGCGGCGCGCCCCCAGCTGACCACCGGGCACGGGCTGCGCTCCCGCCAGCTTTCGTAACCGGGGCTGTCGGCGTTCAGGACCGCCGTCCCGCCGGGCGGCAGGTGGTCCAGCAGGGCGCCCTTGGTGTTGATGATCTCGGCCAGCGATCCGAATCCCTCGAGGTGCGCTCCGGAGGCGTTGGTGATCACCCCGACCTGGGGAGCGGCCAGGGCCGCCAGCCGGTCGATGTCGCCGGCGCGGGAGGCGCCCATCTCCACGACCGCCACGTCGTGGTCGCGCCGCAAGCCGAGCAGGGTCAGCGGCAGGCCGAGATCGTTGTTCAGATTGCCGGCGGTCGCGTGGACGCGGGCGACGGCGCCGGCCAGCGCCGCCAGCAGGTCCTTGGTGGTGGTCTTGCCGTTGGTGCCGGTGACGGCGGCGAGAC